>JAYTVW010000001.1:0-77497 GCA_043743785.1 Rhodocyclales bacterium
CGCGGTTAAATTTACCGAGTCGGGCGAAGTCATGATCAGCGTCAGCGTGGCCGATGTCACGCTTGAAGACGTGCTGCTGCGCTTTTCAGTTCGCGACACCGGACTGGGCCTGACGGACGAGCAAATCAGCCGCTTGTTTCAAAGCTTTTCGCAGGCTGACAGCTCGACCACGCGCAAATACGGCGGCACCGGCCTGGGCTTGGCCATCAGCAAAAGTCTGGCCGAGCTGATGCATGGCAGTGTGGGTGTGGAGTCGGTGCTGGGCCGCGGCTCCACCTTCTGGTGCACCGCGCAGCTGGAGATTGGCCACGGCAAGCCCGCCCCCGGCGAAGGGACTGAAGGGGCCGCAGAGTCCGGCACCCTGGCGCAGCGCCTGGCCCGCATTGCCGGCGCGCGCATTCTGCTGGTGGAGGACAACGACCTCAACCAGGAAATGGCCACCGAGCTACTGCGGGATGCCGGCTTTTTTGTTGATCTTGCAGAAAACGGTCTGGAGGCCCTGGATAAACTCGGCGGCGCCAGTTACGACATTGTCTTGATGGACATGCAGATGCCGGTCATGGACGGTATCACCGCGACCCAGGAAATCCGCAAAGTGGCACGTTTTTGCAATCTGCCGGTAGTGGCCATGACGGCCAACGCCATGCAACGGGATCGGGATCGCTGTATCGCGGCTGGCATGAACGATCATGTGGCCAAGCCCATCGAGCCGGAAGATCTGTGGAAAGCGCTGCTGAAGTGGATCAAGCTGCCCCAGCCCAGCGTTGCCGCGCAGGAGGCGCCCGTGGCGCTCGATGCAGAGTTGCCTTCCGGCATCGCGGGCCTGGATGTGGCCAACGGTTTGCGTCGTGTCCTGGGCAAGAAACGACTCTATATTTCCATGCTGCGCAAATTCATGCTGGGGCAGAAGTCGGCTATGGCAGAGGTTACCGAGGCCTTGGCAGCCAATGACTGGGACACTTCCGAGTGGATTGCGCATACGCTTAAAGGCGTTTCCGGCAACATTGGTGCCACCAATTTGCAGCAACTGGCGGAAAAACTCGAAACCGCCATCCGTGAGCGCCAGGCCCGCACCCTGATTGATGCCCGGCTGGATGAATTGAAAGCGCCGCTCAAGTACCTCATCGCCGAACTGGCGCAGAAATTGCCAAAAGAGCAGGGCAAGACGGCGATTCTGGTTGACCCGGCAAAACTCAAGGAGGTGTGTGAGCAGTTGGAGGCCTTGCTGGTTGATGACGACGCAAAGGTGGCGGATTTTCTGGAGGCGAATGGGGATCTGCTGAACATGGCTTTCCCCGCGTACTTTCCCAGGATTGACGAAGGCATCCGAAAATTCGACTTTGAACAAGCGCTTGCGGCCCTGCTGGAAGCGACGGGGACGCCGCCATGCGCACCTCGATGAACGGACTGAATGGCAGTGAAAAAGCCACGATTCTTGTGGTGGATGACACGCCGGACAACCTGGCCCTGCTCAGCAGTCTTCTTAACGAGGACTACAAGGTAAGAGTGGCAAAAGGTGGCGAGAAAGCCCTGAAAATTTCGCTCTCCGATGCGCCGCCGGATCTGATTCTGCTCGACATCATGATGCCCGATATGGATGGCTACGAGGTTTGCCGGCGCCTCAAGCGGGATCCCAGGACCATGAGTATCCCGGTGATATTTCTCACCGCGAAATCCGAAGTATCGGACGAGGAGAGAGGCCTGGAACTTGGTGCGGTGGATTACATCACCAAGCCCATTAGCCCGCCCATCGTCAGGGCCAGGGTGAAGAACCATCTGGCGCTCAAGGCTACGGCAGACTTCTTGCGTAACCAGAATAATTTTCTGGAGCTGGAAGTGGCCAAGCGCACGCGGGAGGCCCTCGCCGTTCAGGAAATCGTGGCCAGAAATCTCCGCCTGGAGGAGGCGAATCGCATGAAGTCGTCCTTTCTCGCCAATATGTCCCATGAACTGCGCACGCCTCTGAATGCCATCATCGGATTTTCCGAGGTGCTCAAGGACGGCTTGATGGGGGATCTCACGGCGCAACAGAAAGAATACGCGGAGGATATTTTCGCCAGCGGTAGCCACTTGTTGTCGCTTATTAATGACATCCTGGATTTGTCGAAAGTCGAGGCCGGCAAGATGAGTCTGGAGTTGGAGCAGCTGCAGGTGGCGCCGCTATTGCACGCCGGATTGCAAGTCGTGCGCGAGAAGGCTCTTGCCCATAGGCTGCACCTGAGCGCCGAAATTGCCGACGGTCTGGGGGATATCTGGCTGGACGAGCGCAAGACCAAACAGATTCTCTACAACCTTCTCTCGAATGCGGTCAAATTTACGCCCGAGGGGGGATCCGTGCATGTGACGGCACGCCGTGTCGGGGCCGAGCTTGTGGCGGACGGTGCCTTCGCGGCCTATCTTGAGCTGAGCGTGAGGGATAGCGGCATCGGCGTGTCTACTGCCGACCAGGAACGATTGTTTCAGCCTTTCACCCAGATCGACAGCACGCTGGCGCGCCGCTACGAAGGCACGGGCCTGGGGCTGGCCATGGTGAAGGGCCTGGCCGAGTTACACGGAGGGCGCGTGGGCCTGCAAAGCGAGCCTGGCAAGGGTTCAGCTTTTACGGTGTTTCTGCCCTGGCGGACGGGACCGGACTGAGCGCCAGCGCTGATTTTCCGGCCTGAAGGCGCCATCCGGCGGCAGCATGTGGCCGGGCGTCCAGACCGGGATCGTTGCAGGAGCCAGCATGGACGGGGCACGCATGACCACCATGCCGAGAGGAAAATCCATATGTTTACACCACATGAAAAAATTGTATTGCTGGGTCTGGGGCGCGCCGAGCTTGGCTTGCCCCCCGACAGGGGAGGGCATGCCTTGGGGCGGATTCTCCTCGCCGCAGGCGAAATCAACCAGCAGCAACTGGATGGTGCCTTGCTTGCCCAGACAAGGAGCGGCCGCTATCTCGGTGAGGAGTTGATAACGGCGGGGCATGCCAGCACGGCCCAGGTTGAAGGCGGTCTGCGGCTGCAGCGCAAACTCATGGTCTATGCGCTCGCCTCTGCCCTTGGTTTCGCACCTTTGGTGCTGTCCCCGGCCCTGGCGAGTCAAAAGAGTGCGGCCATGCGGGTTTCGGTCACGGTGGTGGCCAGCGCTCGTTTGCGCAGCAGCTACCAGGTGGCCCAACTCCACGTGGACGCGGCCGATATCGCCCGGGGCTTTGTGGAAATTGCCGCTGCGTCCCGCTTCACAGTGAGTACCAATAGCCGGGCGGGCTACCTTATGGAGTTCTTCCCCGTGGGCAATCTGTTCGAATTGGTGCTGATTGACGGCCTGGGGGCTACGGTGGCTTTAGGCGCCGATGGCGGGGATGTCGCCCGGCGCGGCCCGCCTCAGCCGGATTTGTCCCACGAATTGAATTTTCGCTTCATGCTGCGGCCGGGCACCCGCCCGGGCGACTACCCGTGGCCTCTGCAATTATCGGTTCGGCCTTTGTAGCCTTTGTAGATCAAAAACTGACCGTAACGACGATAGTGTCGGCGTAGATGCCGGGGCCTGGATCCTGACCGGCGGGAATCTGGCCAAAAATTTCCAGGTTGGTGGTGCTGTTCCTGGGAATGTTCAGCGCGCTGCTGCCGCCCGTGCCATCACCCCAGACAAGGCTGCGGGACGCTGTGGTGTACAGGTTGTAGTTCAAGGATTTTGCGCCGCTCGTCATGAGCCGGGGGGCGTAGCGGTTGCTCTGGCCGGTGCTCAATGTGACCCTGAAGGCTCCGCCGCCACCCTGGCAGCGAATGCTCAGACTGCCCACGCCATCGTTGTTGGGTGTGTTTGAGAAGACGTTATAGACACCAAAGCTGACGCCGGTAACGGCGCTGAAGATGCAGGACGTGGCCGCCCAGGCGCTCTCGGTAGCCAGGGCCAGGGCGGCCATCAGGGCCAGTCCATGGCGGCGGTTTGTCCAGGTCATGGCTCAATTCCTTTGCAAATGAAGCTGCCGAGATCCGGCAGGGGATCGGCACTGGGGGTAAAAGTTAGCTGGAATTCACAGTGATACTTGCCCCAGGTGGCGCGCAAACGGGTGAGCGGACCGAGGCCGGGCATATACACCTCGCCTGCGTAGCCCACGCTATAGCTGGCCTCTTTGCCGACTTCCTGTATCGCGGCACCGGCCGGTAGCCACTGCCCGTCTTCAAGACGCACGCTGAAGGTGGCGCCCCGGGCGTGATTGATGGGAAATGTCAGTTCCACGCCGCTGCGGAAATAGGGCACGGCGATGAGTCTGAGGGCCTTGATTTCCGCATCCAGCGGCAGATCCTGCTGATCCACGGAAATCAGGTTGCGGTCATAGGCGCGCAGGCGGGGAATCAGGGCACTGCCTTTTGCATTGGTGCGGCCGGCTGCCTGGTTGTCCGCCAGAATCCCCACGTTCGGGTAATCCGGAATGCGCACCACGGCGAAACTTTGATCAATACGCCGGCTCAGGAACACTTCGCCCCCGAGCATGACCACCCCGCCCGTGGCCCCCAGACGTGTGGCGCTACTGTCCCGGCCATGGGCAAGGTCCAGGGAATAGGTGCCGGCATTGGTCTGCAAGGCATAGGCGACTTCCGCTGAACTGTCGCTGCGGGCTTGTACGCGATAGCCGTAACCTTCACCCCCGGGTAGGTTGCGCTGCAAGGTGGTGCTGAATTCCTGACGGTTGTCGCCGTTCCCGCCATGGCTGAGCTGGGAATTGAAGCTCAGGCTGGTGGCGTTGTCGAAGGCAATGTTCAGCATGACGAAGGCCATGGTGCTGGTGTCGCCCACCAGATTGCGTATGGCGGAAATCCCCAGAGAAAGCTTTTTCCCCAGGGAGCGGTTGTAACTCAGGGTGGCGATGCGGGAATCGGGCCGGTCCCGGTTGTGTTGCCAGATATAGGCGACGCTGATGGCCCCGGCGGACGGTGCCGCGTGGCTCAAGTTTAGGCTGCTGACCCGGGCGGGGGCCATTTGTGAGGTGGGCAAGCCGACCTGGCTGAAGCCCCTGCTGGCCCATTGAAGCTGGGTGCCAAAGCTCCAGGTCTGGGTTTGCCGTTCCAGGCCGAAAGACGCCAGGTGGCCGCGACCAAGCGAGTTTTGACTGCCGGCGATGTAGGCCTTGAAGGTGCCGAAGCGGGGCAGCAGATAGTCGCCACCGATGCCGGCAGTTGCTTGCTGGCGCATGCTTTCGGCGTGGATTTCGCCAGTGAAGCGGTCGCTCAAGCCGCGCCGGTAGGTGCCGGTGCCGAGCCAACTGCCATAGTCGTTGCTGGCAATGCCGAAATTCTTCCTGACGAAGCCGAGTTCGGCGGAAAAGCTGGCCAGGCCCTTCTTCAGCAGGGCCTGACTACCATAGAAGGGCTGGACGATGACTTGCTCCCGGCCCAGCAGATCCCGCACCACCAGTTGCACTTCTCCGGCGCCGGTGATTACCGGCAGGTTGCGTATGGCGAAGGGGCCGGGGGGCACGCTCTGGCTGGAAACCAGGGCATTGCCAATGAATACGTCCACGGTGGAAGGCAAGACCGCCTGGCCTGCCAGGCTTTGAGGCGGAAAGCTCAGGAAACCGGGCTGGGTGCCAAAGTTGCTGCCGAACTGAATGCCGCCGAACAGCACCGCCCGACCCCAGCTCCCCGTGACATTGACCGCATCGCCCAGACGCAGGGTCTGACGCTTCTCGGGAAAATCCATGGTCCAGGTGCTGTCCAGACGGGTCGCCCGGACATGGCCTTCCAGATCCGTCGCCAGTAAGTTGCTAGTACCCACACCCAGGCGATTGAAATAGCCCAGTTCAAACTGACCGGCGCGCTGATTCGCCCCCGGAGCCTGGGATGCAGACAGATCGTAGTTGAGGAAGGCGCCCGGCCGGGATTTCGTCGGCTGGGGTATTTCTTCGCTGCCGGAGAGGCGCGTGGTTTCGGTGAAGGCGTCCGCACCTACGGTCATCACCAAGGTCAGCTGTTGCCGGTCGTAGACGTGGGCAATGTCAGAGAGGGTTGCCAGAGCAAAGTATTTTTCGCCCTGGTGCAGTGTCGCCCGCTCATCCCCGGGCAAGCGAAAGCGCCAGCGCAGCAAGTCCTCACGCCACAGGTAGAGCATGCCGGCCTGGTCTTCCAGCACCAGCACTGTCTGGTCCAGCTGCTGCTGGTTGATATCCACAAGCAGCAGACGTTCCTGAAAAATTTCTTCGCCGGGGGCTTCCCTTGTCGGGGGAATGCCGGCCTCGCTCCCCGTCGTCTGCCCGGTGGTGGGGAGTTTGTCTCCCTGACCTGCTCCTGCCGGCCAGGGCAGGGCGCAGATCAGGAACACCGCCGCGAGATTACGGCTTGTCCAGCACAAGTTCCGTATCGAGGTTGTCGCCATCGGTGAACCCCTTGATCAGCAAGTGGTCGCCGCTTAGCGATTCCATCCCGCTGGTCTTCAGCAACCATTCGTGGCCTTGCCCCGCCAGCACATAGCTGGAACTGGCCTCGCTGGCGAGGGCCTGGCTGCTGCCCGGTGCGTAAAGGGCGAAGTCGGCAATCTGGATATGTGCATTGCCCTTGTTTTCCAATGCCACCTTGAGTGTGTTGCCGGACATGCGTTGCAGCTTCCAGACCAGTTTGGGGGCCGCGTCGCCGGCTTTCGACTGGACAAAGACGGGCAAGCCAATGCGCAACGCCACTTGTACGCCGGAGAATCCCGTTGCCGGCTGGGGAATGACTTCCTGCAGGTTGATGCGGTAGCTCAACTCGCTCAGGGTATCCGCCGGACGCCGCAGGGCCACGCGGATCACCTGTTCCCCGTTTGCCGGAATGGTCACGATGGGGGGCGAAACCAGCACGTCCTTGGTTGGGGCATAGACGTCCTTGCCATCCGTCTGGCTCCAGGTCACGGTCTGGATTTGTATGGAAGTGGCCAGGTCCGAAGCGTTCTTGATGGTAATGGCGGCGGTCTGGTGCCCTGGAATCAGTTCGACGCGAACCGGGTCGATCTCCCAGCCAGCGGCTCCGGCCAGTCCCGGCATGAGCAGCGCCAGGGCACATAGCATCAGGCCGGATGTCATCCGTTGCCGGCGAGTCGGGGCAGGGGTATTGCAAATGGTGTTGTTCAAGGTGCTCACCTTTATCAGAAGTTGATGGTTGCGCTGACGGCGTCGGTATAGGCATCCGCCGCCACGTCCTGTCCACCGGGGATCGTGCCGCAGACGTTGTACAGGCGTGCCGCCTTGGCGGGCGCGGACGTCAAGGTCAGCACGCTGGCGCCGGTACTGCCCCATGGGGTGGTGCCGGGGAAAGTGCAGGCAGTACCCGGCGCATTCGTTGGGGGCTGGAAGATGTTGTATTGCAGCAGGCCGGCGGCGCTACCGCCCAGCATCTGGCGCTGGGTGCCGGCCACATGGGTACCGTTATCCATGCCGATGGTCAGACCGGCGGCCCCCTTCGAACAGGCAACGCTGATTTGGCCTGTGGCATTCAGGGCAGCGGCGGCATTGGCCCCGATAGGGTCATAGGCAGCAAAGGCCAGGGCCGACGTGGTGCTGATGGCGCAGGCCTGGGAGACGGATGCCGACACCGGCAGCGTGGTGCTGGCGGAGGCGGCAAGTGCCGTCCCCGAAACGAAAAATAAGGTGACAGCGGACAGGCGTAAGGCGGATTTCTGCGACATGGTGAAACTCCTTTCAACGTGTCCCGCCATCATCCCGTATCTGTTTGCTGGTCATCTGTTCGCTGGCGCACCCATGGCCGGTAGACATGTCCACGGGTCATCAAAGGTCTGCTGGGAATATCGGCTTGTAATGATGGCCGGGGCCTGGCGTGATCACCGCTTCTCAGGGCGTCTTTCCGGAAAATCGGGGCAGTATCACCGTTATCGTGGTCTTGTTCTCCGCGTCGGAGGTTTTCATGGCAATACTGCCGTTTTGCGCCTCGGCAAGACGTTTCGCCGAATAGGTACCAAGGCCCGATCCGCCCTGCTTGCCACAGGTGACAAATTTTCCGAAGAAACTTTCCCGGATCTCGCCAGGAACCGCGCCATTGTTCTGGATGATGACCCGGATTGGCGCTTCGTCTTTCAAGGTGACGTTTACCCGGCTGTTTTCGGGGGCCGCCTCGCAGGCATTCTTGATGAGGTTCTGAAACAGGGAGTAACACAGCATTTCATCCCCCCGCACGGTCGGAACCTCGTCACTGGTGGGCACATCCGTATCCACGGCGATGGTGATGTTTTTGCCTGAAAAAGTTGAGCGTGATATTTCCACGATGCGATGCAGAAGGTGGCCGATCTTCACTGGCCTGGCGTCAAGCGTGAAGCGTCCTGTCTCGATCTTGAAGAGTTCCGAGGACAAATTGATCATGTTCAGCACCTGCAGAGCAGCCTCTTCGGCCAGACGTAACTGACCGACTTGCTTGCGGCTTATGGATTGGTCGGTCGCCAGGGCCTGGACCAGACCGATCACCCCGGCTAGGGGGCCTTTCATGTCATGGCGGGTGATGTTATCCACGTCTTCCCGCAGGCGGGCCAGTTCCAACATGCCGTCGTAGTCGGCCTGGAGGTGCTTTTGCAGTTCGACGTAGCGCATGAAGTTGCGCACGCGGGGCTTGAGGATTTGGGGATTGATGGGTTTGCTGATGAAGTCCACCGCGCCCAGTTCCATGCCTTGCAGGCGCGCATCGTCGTCGCTCATGGCGGTGACGAAAATGACGGGTATGTGTTCTGAGGTCGGGTGTTCGCGCATGCGTCGCGCCACTTCGAAGCCGTCCATGCCGGGCATCATGATGTCGAGCAGGACCAGATCCGGCGGGCTGCTGGAGGCGCAGATTTCAAGGGCCTTGTCGCCACTGTGGGCGATGCGAATGCGATATTCATCTTCCAGCAGATGGGCCAGGAGCAGCAGGTTGTCCGGGGTGTCATCGACGAGCAATATGCAGGGACGCAGCGTTTCCCCCCGCGTCGGCGAGAGCACTGCCGGCACGGGTTTGGGGTCGAGCGGTTTGCGTCGGGGCGTGACCAGCGACGGGCTCGGCCGTTGGGGCACGCTCAGCACTTTTTCAATGTGGGCGGCAAATCGCTCCGCCGTATAGGGTTTCACCAGCAGATCGCTGACACCCGCCCCAATGGCCTCCTGAATGCGCGCCCGTGCGGCTTCGGCGGTAATCATGATGAAAGGCAGGCTGGACAATTTTTTGTCGGCACGCACTTCCTTGAGCAACTCAAGGCCTGCCATGACCGGCATGTTCCAGTCGGAAAGCACGATGTCCACCCGTTGATTTTTCAAAATGCGCAGGGCGTCGGCCCCGTTGTTGGCGACCAGGATGGTGCTCGCCCCCAGCATGCGCAGCTGGCCTTCGGTGATTTTTCGCATGGGCTCGAAATCGTCCACAACGAGAAATATGGTCTTCTTGCCGAACATGCCCATGGCTAGGTTTCCTGATGTCTGCCGCTGCCCGCTGCCTTCAGGGCGGCGAGTGCCGCCTCGAAATCCAGGGCGCGAATATTGTTTTCGATCTTGCGGGAGTCGAGGGGAAAACCTGCTGCGAGAAAGCCTGGATGGGTATCCAGCCACTTCACCGCCGCCATGTCACCTTCTTCCAGCAGGGCATGCAGGTGCAGGCGGAAATCCTCAACTATTTCCGGCGCGACTTGGATCCCCTGCTCCTGCCGGGGTTTCGGTAGCTTGAGTTCCAGTTGCCCCAGCAAGGCCGTGAGCGGCGCTTGCAGTGCGCTGAGTTGGTTCTGGAGGACTTGGCGGGGTTGGTGAGTCCGGATTGCGGCCTCGATATTCGTGGCCAACTGCTGGATGGTGCTCGCCCCGATGTTGCCCGACACGCCCTTCAGGGTGTGGGCAAGGCGCTCTGCGGTATCCCAATCGAGATCCTTCAAGGCGCGGGAAATAGCGCCGATGGCGGTCGTTTGGCCTGCCAGGAAGCGGCTCAACATCTCAAGGTAAGCCTGCTTCTTGCCCGCGACACGGCGCAGGCCCTTGTCCATATCCAGTCCATCGATATCCCGGGGCAGGTCGATATTTTCCACGGCGCCGGATATTGCCGGCTCGGCGCTACTTCCCGGCCGCCCTGGTAGCCATTTCAGCAGCACCCGCCATAAGTCGTCCGGATCGAAGGGCTTGGTGATCTGGTCGTTCATGCCCGCCGCGATGTAACGCGCCCGGTCGCCTTGCAGGGCATTGGCTGTCATGGCAATCACGGGAAGTTTTTTGAAGCGGGCTTCCTTGCGGATTTCCACGGTGGCGCTAATGCCGTCCATCACCGGCATCTGTATATCCATCAAGACCAAGTCATAGTCGGATGTGCCGAGCTTGTCCAGGGCGATTCGGCCATTCTCGGCAAGGTCAACCCTGCAGCCTGCGTCAGCCAATAGCTCGCTTGCTACCTGCTGATTGAGGTCGTTGTCCTCCACCAGAAGAATACGGGCACCCTTGAGGGGGAATATATGGTTTTGGATATCCTTCGGCGTCGCCGACGTGGTGCGGGTCGCTTCCTCCCCGCCGTTCAGAATGCGCAGTACGCAATCAAATAGTGCCGAAGCGCCGACGGGCTTGATCAGCACGTCTTCGATACCAGCCTTCTCGGCACCGTCGAGGGCTTTCTCCCGACCGAAGGCGGTGACCAGGATGAGGTGCGGAATATGACTGAGCAGGCATTCCTGCAATAGCCTGGCCGTCTCCAGACCGTCCATGTCCGGCATCTGCCCGTCAAGAAATACAATCGCGTAGGGGGCGTCCTCGGCTTCGGCCCGATCCACGGCGCTGAGCGCGGCCCTGCCGGACTCCACCTCGTCCGTCCTGAAACCCAGGCTGGCGAGCTGCTCGCACAGCATCAGGCGGGCGTGCGGGTTGTCATCCACGATCAGCACCCGTTTGCCCTGTAAATGTGACGCCAGGCGCAGTGTGGGTTTGGGGTTCAGGCACTTGCCAAGACGGGCGGTGAACCAGAAGGTGCTGCCCACGCCGGGCGCGCTGATGACGTCCGCCTGGCCCCCCATGAGTTCCGCCATTTTCCTGGAAATGGCCAGCCCCAGACCGGTGCCACCGAACTGGCGGGTAGTCGAGGCGTCTGCCTGGGAAAAACTCTGGAAAAGCTGCGCCATCTGCTCTGCCGTCATGCCGATGCCGGTATCACGCACTGCGCAGTACAGCAGAACATCTGTTTCAGTCTGTTCCTGAATGCGCACGATGATGTCGATCTCCCCCTGCTCGGTAAACTTGATGGCGTTGTTGGCGTAATTGATGAGAATCTGCCCCAGCCGCAGGGGATCGCCGATCAGATTGAGCGGCACGCTCTTGTCCACATCGAAGAACAGCTCCAGTCCCTTGTCGGCGGTCTTGACCGCAATGAGATTGGCGACGTTGTCGAGGACTTTCTCCATGTCGAATTCGGTTTGTTCGACCGTCAACTTGCCGGCCTCGATTTTCGAAAAATCCAGGATGTCGTTGATGATGCCGAGAAGATGTTGGCCGGCACGCATGATCTTGCCGATGTAATCCCGCTGGCGAGGGGACAGCTCGGTTTTCAGGGCCAAGTAGGACATGCCGATGATGGCGTTCATTGGCGTACGGATTTCGTGACTCATGCTGGACAGAAATTCCGACTTGGCCAGGTTGGCTTGTTCCGCGCTATAGCGGGCCTTTTCCAACTCGACGTTTCTTTCCTGCAGCAGCGCATCCAGCGGCCGGTGCTCTGCGTCCAGACTCTCGTCCTGGTCGATCAGCAGGTAGCCGATAGGGATATCTTGCGCATCCTGCAGTGCCTTGACCGAAACCCGCACTGGCAGGCGCTGCCCGTCCTTGCGGATGTAGCAGAGGGCGCAGCTGTCCGCGGCACCATCAGCGCCGATGCCGGGTGTGGCCAGGCGCACCAGGGACGGATTGCTCATCGGTTCGGAAATCCCGGCTAGAGTGAGTTTGTTTACCGCCTCAGCCGACGTGTACCCCAGCCTGCGTTCGGCCCCTGCACTGATTGCCTGAATCCGGCCCTGCGCATCGGTGGTGATACCGGAAAAGAATGGACTGCTGAAAATCGCCTTCTGCAGAACGTCTGTTTCTCGCAGAGGTTGTTGCTGCTTAAGTCCGGCCAGATCTGACATGTCTTCGGTCACCATGAAATTCCTGTCAATCCTGCATGAAGCACCCATGTCTCCTTGGCGGTGCCAGATCAGCCAACAAGTGCAATCCCGGTGATCCTAGCCACCGGGGAAAAACAGTCTGTACGTTGGGCAACACGCTTGTGGGACGTGCCGCGAATTCACCCTATATACAAATATGCAATGGACTACCAAGTTTGTTTGCTGTGTTTGGTGGCGCACAGACGGTAACTGAATAATCGAATATTATTCTCTCCGATGTTTTATTAAACATGGCAGTCTATATATGCATTTGTTGAATAGATTGTGTCGGGGTAGTTAACTTAAACACAGGGGTGTTAATCATGACGGAAACGTCTTCATATGCAGAACTTCATGCCCGCATTACGGAATTGGAGCATCAGGCGGCGGCCCGTCGGCGCCACGAGGTTTCTGTCGCCATCGTTGAAATCAAGCGCCGCATGGCGGATTTGGGCTTGACGGCGGAAGATCTTGGCGAGAAGGCCACGGGTGCCAATCATTCCTTCGGCAGCGGTGTTGCCAAATACCATGACCTTAAATCGGATATGACGTGGTCCGGGCACGGCCGCGCCCCCAGTTGGCTTGTCACCGCAGAGGCAGCGGGGCACTCCCGCGCCGAATTCGAAATCAATCCCTTTGCTTCCGTGGACGACTGAAGCGGGTCTTGTTTTCCGGTTTCTGTGTTGGATAGCGTACATACAGGCAGATCCGCGACGGCCATACTCGGGCCTGCAAATCAGCCAACTTTGGAGAAACAAATGAAAAAACTACTCATGCTTGCGGCTATTTCCAGCGCTCTCGTGGCCGTTCCGGCCAGTGCCCAGTTTTACGTGGGCGCCGGCGCGGGCGCGGCGCGGACAGACTCCAATGAAACTTCCTGGAAGGCCTACGCCGGTTATCAGTTCACGCCGATCGTGGGTATGGAAGTGGGCTACAACGACCTGGGCCAGAATCGTGGCGCCAGAGTCGAGACCTGGACCCTGGCCTTGACGGGCACCTTGCCCCTGAATGAGCAATGGTCCCTGCTGGCAGAAGTGGGTGCCTCCCAGAATCGCTCCCACTTCCTTGAGGCGAGCAGCAAGACGGACCTGCTTCTCGGTCTGGGCGTGGGCTACAGCTTCAACAAGAATGTGGCCATGCGCCTTCAGTATGAGGAATTCGGCAAGCTGTCCAGCGTGGGTACCGGGGATAACCCCAACGGCAAGAACGTGGGCCTGAGCGTGAAATACCTGTTCTAAGAAACCAGGGTGCCGAAGAGCCGGGATATTTCCCGGCTTTTTTGTGTCCTGCCGTGCGGTCCTGTGTTCGCTGACGAACGGTGGCGTATTGACCTTGCTGTCATGCTGGGTTCCGGACAACAGGGAGCATTGAAATGACCGAACTGACAGTCTTGGGCGTCGTGGGAAGTTTGCGCAAGGAGTCCTACAACCGCTACGCCCTCAAAGCGGCACAAAAACTGGTACCGGAAGGCATGCAACTGGATCTGGTGGAACTCCACGGTATACCCGTCTTCAATCAGGACGAGGAAATGACACCGCCGGCCACGGTTGTGGAATTCAAGCGCCAGATTCTGGCGGCGGACGCCATCCTGTTCGCCGTGCCGGAGTACAACTATTCGCTGCCGGGCGGTCTCAAGAACGCCATTGACTGGGCCTCCCGACCCTATGGCAACAGCGCTTGGGCAGGAAAACCTGCCGCCATGATGGGGGTTTCCGCAGGCGCCTTCGGTACGGTCCGCGCCCAGCATCAATTGCGGCAAATCCTGGTTTGCCTCGATATGTCGGTGGTCAATCAACCGGAAGTAATGATTGGCCAGGCCCCCCAGCGCTTTGATGCGGAGGGCCGGCTGAGCGATGAAACAACACGAAAATTCATCCGCAAGCTATTGGTGGCACTGCAGCATCTGACGCAGGCGAGTCGCCACCGGGGCGACTGTGCATATGCCCATTGCGCGTAATCGAGTGCTGCGATTTTTGACGCCCTGACCAGCGGGAATCTTCATGGAATTCAGAGATTATTACCAGATCATGGGTGTGCCGCGGGATGCGACCCAGGACGAAATCAAGCGGGTCTATCGCCAGTTGGCCCGCAAGTACCATCCGGATGTCAGCAAACTGCCGGATGCCGAGCAGCGCTTCAAGGAGCTTGGTGAGGCCTACGCTGTGCTCAAGGACCTGGAAAAGCGCGCGGCTTACGATCAATTGGGCAAGGACTGGAAATCCGGCCAGGAATTCCGACCGCCGCCGGGTTGGAATGACGGCTTCGAGTTTTCCGGTGACGGTTCCAGCGCGCGCCAGGCGGCTGACTTCAGTGATTTTTTTGAGTCCCTGTATGGACGAGGTGGGGGCGGACAGAGCCATGGCGGCTTTAACGGGCGTGGCGAAGACCATCACGCCAAGGTAAGCATCTCCCTGGAAGATGCCTATGCCGGGGCTGTGCGGACCATCACCCTGCACACGCCGGAAGCCGATGCCCAGGGCCGGGTGAGCATGCGCCCCCATAAGCTTAACGTGAGCATTCCGCGGGGAGTCTGCGCCGGCCAGCATATCCGGCTGGCGGGGCAGGGGGCTCCGGGAGTCGGGCAGGGCAAGCCCGGGGATCTTTACCTGGAAATCGAGTTTCATGCCCATGCCCATTACCGCATCGACAAGCGGGACGTGTACCTGGATTTGCCGACTGCGCCCTGGGAGGCGGCCATGGGTGCCACGGTGAAAGTGCCGACGCCGGGCGGTGTGGTGGAGTTGAAGATACCGGCTGGCTCCGGGACCGATAGCAAGCTGCGCCTGAAGGGGCGGGGCATCCCGGGAACGACACCGGGGGACTTGTTTGTGGTGCTCCATGTCGCCCTGCCGCCGGCGGGTACGGAGGCGGCAAATGCGTTCTACCTTTACATGGCTGACCAGTTCCCCTCCTTCCAGCCCCGCGCCGGACTCGGCGTGTAACCGTGGAGAACCAGAAAATGCTCCCCCAACTGAGTAGTGCCATCCTCGAGGATTTCACCGAACTGACCCTGGCCGAAGTCAGCCGGGCCTGTGCCGTAAATGTGGATTGCATCGTCGAGCTGGTGCAGGAAGGCGTTCTTGCGCCCCTTGGGCGGGAACCCCATCGCTGGCGTTTCAGCGGCATCCACATGGGGCGCGCCCGGGTGGCCCTGCGTTTACAACGGGATCTCGGGGTAAATTTCGCCGGAGCTGCCTTGGTTCTGCAATTGCTGGAAGAGATGGACACCCTGCGCTCAAGGCTGAGGATCGCCGGCAGTGCCTGAAAGGCCGCCGGGGGCAGCCCCTCCCGCTTTTCCCGTGGTATTTCTCCCTTGTGTTCCTTGCCGAACAGAGTCCCGTCGGAGAATCGGAAATAATTGATTTACAGGTGATTTATCCCGGAATGTTTCTGCGGACAAGAGCCTGGACTATCGGGAGAAAAGCGATGCAGCACGCTAGCCTTCAATTCACGCTTGCCGGAAGCCGTCTGGTGGTAGCGCTTGTTCTCGCCAGTGCCTTGGTCATCGCGCCGGCCCCCGCTTTCGCCGCAGCTCCGCCTGCCCACAAGGACCGGGCGGAGCTGCGCATCCAGGACATGCACGGGAAACTGAAAATTACCGAAGCCGAGGAAGTCCAGTGGAGCGCGGTCGCCCAGGTAATGCGGGAAAACGCGAAGATCATGGACACCTTGACCCAGTCCAGACAGGATCATGCCAAGGACGCCACGGCAGTGGACGATCTCAAGTCCTACGGTGAAATCGCCGAAGCCCATGCGGAAGGCCTCAGGAAACTCACCCCGGTATTTGCCACCTTGTACGCCGGCATGTCGGATGCCCAGAAACTCCAGGCGGATGGCTTGTTCCGCCATGGCGAGCGCAAGCACATGCGCAAGCATGCCAACAAGGCTGCCCCCGCCAAGTGAGTCCACGCTTGACCTTCCGGCTCAGGGAGGCGCAGTGGGCCGGGCAATCCAGGAAGGAAAATACAAAATGAAATCCTTGTTTCGGCAAGCAGGCGTGCTGGCGCTGGTCGTTGCGGCCATGGCCAGCGGGTCCGCTTTTGCAGCAAAAAACGACAGGCATGGCCGTGGCAACCCCCATGCGGATCATGGTCAATGGGACGGGCGCGGTGAGCAAAATCGCCATCGCCATTACTACCGGCAGCCCTATGTGTATGCCCAGCCGGTGTACGTTCCCCCTCCGGTCTATTACGCACCCCAACCGTCCCCCGGGATAAGCCTGTTTTTCCCCCTGGACGCACGCCACCGTTGAGGGTGCGTGAATAGCCTATGGAAAAGGCCGGTTTTCCGGCCTTTTCCATGGGCTATTCACGTGGAGAGATGCCGTTGCCTGTAGAGTGCTCCTGTTTGATGGATCAGCCCCCGAATTCAGCCGCATCCCCCAGTTCCGCCTCGATTTCCAACAGGCGGTTGTACTTGGCGATGCGCTCGGAACGGCACAGGGAGCCGGTCTTGATTTGTCCGCCGCCCATGGCCACGGCGAAGTCCGCCATGAAGGCGTCTTCTGTCTCGCCGGAGCGGTGGGAGATGACAAAGCCCCAGCCCGCCCTGCGGCATAGATGAATGGCCGTGACCGTCTCGCTCACGGTGCCGATCTGGTTGAGCTTGATGAGGGCCGCATTGCAGGTCTTTTCCTGAATGCCGCGGGCAATGAATTTTGGATTGGTGACCAGATTGTCATCGCCAACGATCTGGATGCGGGTGCCCATTTGTGCCGTCATGCGGGCGAAGCCCGCCCAGTCGTCTTCCGCCAGGCCGTCCTCGATGGAAACGATGGGGTAGCGCTGCACCCAGTCCGCAAAGAGGGTGATCATCTCGTCGCTGGTTTTCTGGCCGCCGCCGCTGCGCTCCAGGGAATAGATGCCGTCCCGGTGGAATGAGCTGGCAGCAGGGTCAAGGGCGAGGGCGATGTCTTCTCCCGGACGATAGCCGGCGAGTTCGATGGCCGCCACGATGAGTTGGCAGGCTTCCTCATTGCCCCCCTTGAGCTGAGGCGCGAATCCTCCCTCGTCGCCGACGGCGGTGGCGTAGCCTTTTTTGTGCAGGAGTTTTTTCAGCGTCTGGAAGGTTTCCGCGCCGTAGCGCAGGGCTTCGGCAAAGGTCGGCGCTCCCCGGGGCACGATCATGAATTCCTGGAAGTCCAGACTGCTGTCGGCATGCTTGCCGCCGTTCAGTACGTTCATCATGGGCACCGGCAGATGGACGGTGCCAACCCCTCCCAGATAGGCGTAGAGCGGCAGGCCGCAGGACTGGGCTGCGGCCCGGGCCACGGCCTGGGAAACCCCCAGGATGGCGTTGGCGCCCAGCCGTGACTTGTTTTCGGTGCCATCCAATTCGATCAGGGCGGCATCAATGGCGCTTTGGTTCATGGCCGCTTGGCCCATCAGGGCTGCGGCGATCTCCGTATTCACGTTCTGTACGGCAGTCAACACCCCTTTGCCGTCGTAGCGGGCGGCATCGCCATCCCGCAACTCGGTGGCTTCATTGGCCCCCGTCGAGGCACCCGATGGCACGGAGGCCAATCCCTCCGTGCCATCGTCGAGGGTCACGGCGACGCGCACCGTGGGGAAGCCGCGGGAATCCAGAATCTCCAGGGCGGAAATACGTTTGATGCAGGCGGACATGGTCTTTTCCTTTTGGGGTGAGCGGGCAATAAGGAGCGGATTGACGGGCGACAGGATGGTGGAGGACTCAGCCCTTGATGAACGCCAGCAGATCCTCATTGAGCTGGCCTTGGTGGGTGTGCGTGAGTCCATGGGGGGCGCCCGGGTAGATCTTCAACACCGCCTGGCTGACCAGGGCCGCTGAGCAGAGCGCAGAGGCGCCGATGGGCACGACCTGATCCGCATCGCCATGCACGATCAGCGTCGGCACGTCGAACTTCTTCAGGTCGTCCGTGAAGTCAGTCTCGGAGAACGCCTTGATGCATTCCAAGGCATTCCGGCTCCCGGCCATGACGCCCTGATGCCAGAAGGTGTCGATCATGCCCTGGGAGATGCTGCTGCCGGGCCGGTTGCCGCCAAAGAAGGGGCCGCTGGCGAAATCCTTGTAGAACTGGGAGCGATCATGGCGCGAATCGGCCCGTAGTCTGTCGAACACCCCGATCGGTAAACCTTGCGGATTGGCCGGGGTTTGCAGCATCGAGGGTACAACCGCTGCGATCAAGGCAACTTTTGCGACCCGCTTGGTGCCGTGGCGACCGATATAGCGCGCCACCTCGCCCCCTCCCGCAGAAAACCCCACCAGCACGATGTCCTTCAGGTCGAGGGTTTCAATGAGCAGGGCGAGATCATCCGCGTAGGTATCCATGTCGTTGCCCAGCCACGGCTGACTCGAGCGGCCATGACCGCGACGATCATGGCCAATGCAGCGATAGCCTCTCCCGGCGAGAAACAGCATCTGGGCTTCCCAACTGTCCGTACTCAAGGGCCAGCCGTGACTGAATACCACCGGCTGCCCGGTGCCCCAGTCCTTGTAATAGATCTGGGTAGCGTCGCTGGTCGTCAATGTGCTCAAGGTTCACCTCTTTGCAGTGCAGGGCTCGGATGTCCGGCGGTGCCAAAGGAAAGGCCGCGAGTCGTGGCATGGTCGTCACGGCTCGCGGCCTTTCATTGCGGGCCATCAGCCCGCCTTGCCTCAACGCTTGATGTGGGAGATCTTCGTGCCTTCGATGCTCAGGCTGGCCATGAGGCCTTGCTGGTCGAAGATGAAGGCATAGGCATCTTCCTTCAGGGTGGACGTGGACAGGTTCTTGGCAACGCCATCATTCACCACGACCACCGTCGGGCCGACGCCAAATTCCCAGCCCTTGGACTTGTCCAGGTACTTGACGGCCTTGTCACTCATAAGGAAGACCACGTAACCGTAGGATTCGGCGCCCGCCTGCCAGCCCCAGGAGGCGGAAACGGAGTTGTAGTAGCCGGCAACCTTGCCCCCCTTGTTCAACACGCCTTCACCGTAGCTGCCACCGAAGACGAGGCCGGCCTTGAGGATTTTCGGGAAGACCAGAACTGCCCGGGCCTTCTTGGACATGGTCTCTGCGGCTGGGTTGCTCTTGTACAGACTCTGCAGTGCCTGGGCTGCGTCCTTGTCGAGGTCTTCCGCAGTGGCCGCGATCGCCTGGCTGCTGATGGCGCCAAAGGACAGCGTGGCAACCGCCACGAGCAGGAATTTGTTGATAAGGCTGCGAATATTGGTCATGGTTTTTCCTTTGAGATTGGAATTAAACAAATTAACAGAAAATACACACCTGGCTGGAGTGCGGGCTCTCGCTGGATTATTCGAGCCGACAGGTGCCGCATATATTGGAAACCTTTTGGCAAGCAATCATGGACTTGCGTTCATGGCCGCCGGCAGGTTTCCATAACAGGATGTTGTCTGTCCTGTTTCAACACTACCGGAAACAAGACTAGGCGTTAAGTCAGTCATCTTCTGTACGCTAGCGCTCATAGATTCCGAATGCTGCGAATGTTTATGCAACAGTGCCGTCAATAAATCATGTACGTCAGCGCACTGACACCGGGAGGGCAGCAGGGTTACTAATGAGCGTGGAAAATGGCCTGCGGCCCGTGGGCACCGCCTTTCAAGGAGAAATCGTTTGTCCCCTGTTGCCGAGTCACTGGATGCTGTTGAACTGAAACGCATGGACGCCTGGTGGCGTGCCGCCAATTACCTGTCCGTGGGCCAGATTTATCTGCTGGACAACCCGCTGCTGAAAGCGCCCCTGCAGCGCTCCCAGGTCAAGCCGCGCCTCTTGGGCCACTGGGGCACCACACCGGGCTTGAATTTCATTTATGTGCATATGAACCGGGTGATTCGCCAGCAGGAAATCAACATGATTTTTCTGGCGGGCCCCGGCCACGGTGGCCCGGGGGTGGTGGCGAACACCTGGCTCGAAGGCAGTTACAGCGAGATATATTCCGATATTTCCCAGGACGCGGAAGGCATGCGGCGGCTGTTTCGTCAGTTTTCCTTCCCGGGCGGGATCCCCAGCCACGCCGGGCCGGAAACGCCGGGTTCCATCCACGAAGGGGGGGAGTTGGGCTACTCCCTGTTGCATGCCTTCGGCGCGGTATTCGACAACCCGGACCTGATCGCCTGCTGCGTGGTGGGGGACGGCGAGGCGGAAACCGGTCCCCTGGCGACCTCCTGGCATTCCAACAAGTTCCTGAATCCGCGCACCGACGGCGCGGTGCTGCCCATCCTGCACCTCAACGGCTACAAGATTGCCAATCCCGCCGTTCTGGCGCGCATCAGCCACGAGGAGCTGCGCAGTCTCCTGATGGGCTATGGCTATCAGCCCTATTTCGTCGAAGGGGACGATCCGGAAACCATGCACGTGCTGATGGCGGAAACCGTGGATGCGGTGATTTACAGCATTCGCGACATTCAGCGCTCGGCCCGCCAAGGAGACAAGCTACACCGCCCCCTGTGGCCCATGATCGTCTTGCGCTCCCCCAAGGGCTGGACCGGGCCGAAGGAAGTAGACGGGCTGAAAACCGAGGGCTACTGGCGCTCCCACCAAGTGCCCTTCAGTGACATGGACAAGCCGGAGCACCTCTTGCTGCTGGAGCGCTGGATGCTCTCCTATCGCCCGGGGGAGTTGTTTGATGCCGAAGGCTGCCTCATGCCGGAACTGGCTGCCCTGGCCCCCCGGGGAGAGCTGCGCATGGGGAGCAATCCCCACGCCAATGGCGGCGCCTTGTTGAAGGATCTGCGGCTCCCGGATTACCGGGACTACGCCGTGGCGGTGCCGTCGCCGGGGGCCACCCTGGCGGAGTCACCCCGGGCCATGGGGGCTTTTCTGCGGGACGTAATGCGCAACAACATGCAAAACTTTCGGGTTTTCGGTCCGGACGAAACCAACTCCAATCGTCTGGGGGCACTCTTCGAGGTGACCAACCGGGCCTGGATGGCGGAACGTTTCGACTTCGACGACCATCTGTCCACCGATGGCCGGGTCATGGAGTATTTGTCCGAACACGCCTGCCAGGGCTGGCTGGAAGGCTATCTCCTGTCCGGGCGCCATGGCTTCTTCTCCTGCTATGAGGCTTTCATCCACATCATTGATTCCATGTTCAATCAGCATGCTAAGTGGTTGAAGGTGTGTAATGAACTGCCCTGGCGACGGCCCGTTGCCTCACTCAACATCCTGCTCACCTCCCATGTCTGGCGCCAGGACAATAACGGCTTCTCCCACCAGGATCCGGGCTTCATCGACCATGTGGTGAACAAGAAGGCGGACATCATCCGCGTCTATCTGCCGCCTGACGCCAATACCCTGCTGTATGTCACGGACCAGTGCCTGAAAAGCCGCAATCTGGTGAACGTCATCGTTGCCGGCAAGCAGCCGGAACAGCAATGGTTGAACATGGAGGCGGCCATCAACCACGCCAGCGCCGGCATAGGTCTGTGGGAATGGGCCTGCAATGATCAGGACGGGGCACCGGATATCGTGCTGGCGGCGGCGGGGGATGTGCCCACCCTGGAAATGCTGGCGGCCATCGCCATGCTGCGCCAACTCACGCCGGAGTTGAAGTTTCGCTTCATCAATGTGGTGGACCTGATGACCTTGCAGCCCCGGGAGGAGCATCCCCATGGCCTGTCGGACGAGGAGTTCGATGCCTTGTTTACCACCGACAAACCCATACTCTTCGCCTATCACGGCTACCCCTGGCTGATTCACCGTCTCACCTATCGTCGCGGCGGTAGTCCCAATCTGCATGTGCGCGGCTACAAGGAGGAGGGCACCACCACCACGCCCTTCGATATGGTGGTACTGAACACCCTGGACCGTTTTCACCTGGTGATGGATGTGGTCAACCGGGTACCCAAATTGCAGGCCCGGGCGGCCCACATCAAGCAACAGATGCGCGACAAGCTGAACCAGCACACCCGTTACATCCACGAGAACGGTGAAGACATGCCGGAAATCCGCGACTGGAAATGGCCCGGCCCGGTAGCTTGAGGTAGCCTCAAGGGGAGACGGCGTGCCGTCTCCCTGCTCTGGAGCGTGTTTCGGAAAGGCTGTCGGTTCAGGCGGCGACGCGGCTCGGCGAATCTACCCTTGAAAAGGCAGTTGACCAAACGCCGAGGCGCAGAGGCGCCGAGAAAACAGAGGCTTCGCAGCAACCGGTCCCTCACCAGATGGATGAGGCCGATTCCGCCGTCAAGTTCTTGTTTTTCCTCTGCGTCTCGGCGCCTCGGCGTTTCAAACTGAAGAGAGGAGAGATAAACCCCACCCCAGTACCGAGATAATTGCGGGAAGGGACGGGACTGGGGTGGATTCTACGGGACGGGCCGCGAAAAAGGATTACGCGGGGTGAAAACCGGGCGGGCGCCCGGAGATTGTCAGAAAAGACCGCCCTGGCGGGCGGCCAGATCGGCCTGTCGCAGCTTCTTGATGATGTTGCGGACCTGCATTTCGGTAAGGCCGAACTGGCGGCCCAGGGCGGCATAGTTGCCGCCGTCGAACTGGTCGTAGATTTCCCGGTTGCGTTTGGAAAGTACCCAGGAGACGGCCTTCGAAATGTAGATCATTCCTCCACCGAACACCTGGCGCACCTTCTCCGCCAGTTCGAAAGCCGCCACCGCCGCCTCCTGGTGGTCCATCTTCAGGCGATCCATCATCCAGTCGTAGGCCGTCGTGGCAATCAGGGCCAGGACTTCCGGATAGTTGTCATCGATCTGCAGGGCCATGGCGAATCCTATTGCGGCGCCCGGCGCAGCAGGGCAATCAAGTCTTGGGCGGCTTCGGCGCCGAGACGCTGCTCCACCAGGCGGGCATAGGCCACCTTCAAACCCTGGGCGGTCTGATCATCCAGGCCCGACAAATCAGCCCGGGACATCAGGTCAGGCGCCAGCTCCGCGCAGACCCGAATTACCCACTTCTTAAGCGTCTCGATCAGGGTTTCAAGCTGCTCGCCCGTCGCCCACTGCAGCGCGTCCACCTTGGCGATGCGCTTTGTGTAGGATGCCAGCGCCGCCTCGGACGGATCCCGCACGGCGCCGAGGCCATGCAGCGCGATCCACAGCGCCCGCACCTTGCTGGCCATGGCGCTGGTGTCCAGCGGACGGGACGGCGTGCCGATCTTGCGGCCCGATTTCCTGGGCGTCGTGACCTTGCCGCCTTTCGACACCAGATGATCGATGACGCGCTTCCGCTCCTGCCAGGTCAGGTCCTTGGAGCTGCGCTTTCCCGTGAGCAAGGCCAGCATGTCCCGCCGGGTATCCTCATCCAGGCCAATCTGGCCGGAGAGAACGTGAATGAGGGTGATTTCCTTGGCCCGCAGCGCTTCGGCGCTCCGGGCGGCAGGCTTGGATTGAGCGGCGGCGGTCACGCTTCCACCTCCCCACCCAAGGCCGACATCAGCGCCGGCAGCATCCGCTGCAGCTCACCGGTCATGAGCGTGAAATCCATGTCGAAGTGCGACGAAGCATCTTCCGCCTTCTCCGACTGTTCCTGCAGGATGTCCAGGAAAGTCAGCTTCTTCACCTCCATTTTCTCGGTCAGGACGAAGGAAATCCGGTCGTCGAAAGTCATGGCCAGGCGCGTGGGCGTCTTGCCGGTGGTGACGATGTGATTCTTCACGTCTTCCGTGTCCAAGGGGCTATGCGCGTAGCGCACAGTGGCCTTCTCTTCCAACTCTGACCGAAGCTCGCAATCCCGATCCACCGAGAATCCAGCAGGGGCCTGGTTGGACACCAGCCATTCGGTCATGGCGGTGGTCGGAGAGGTGCGGGTATGGATAAGCCTGGTCGGAAGTTCATCGAGGGACTTCCTCAGGTATTGAATGACATCCTCCGCCAGGCGCACGCTGGCGGCGTCAATCACCAGCCATCCGGCTTGGGGGTCGATCCATACCTGTGTGCGGGTGTTGCGGCTGAAGGCCCTGGGGAGAAGTTCCTCGGCAACCCGCTCCCGGATCTCTCGCTGCTGTTTCTTGCCCGGGCGGTAGCCTTCCTTGTCCTCGATCTCGGCAATCCTGACGCGGACGAAGTCATTCACGACCGAAGACGGCAGCAGCTTGGTTTCACTTCCCAGGGACAGCAACCACTGGCCGCCAAGCTCGATCACCAGTCGATCGTCCCGATTCTTCGGCGGAAGCCAGCCAAGGCTTTCCCGGTCGGAACTGCCGCAGCGCTGGAATACATGGGTGGTCAGGGCCTTTTCCAGATCGGCGGCAGTCATTGCCCAGGGCATCAGGCGATAGAGTTGCAGGTTTTTGAACCACATCACGCCACCTCTTTCTTCATGCTCTTGCCACAGAACGGGCAGTAGTTTGCCCTCACCGGCATTTCTCTGCCCTTCAAGGACGTGAAGCCTTTCTTGTCCCCGCAGATGCGGAAGGGGATATTGAACACTGCCTCCAACCCGAGATCCGGCGTTATGGCGATACCCGTCGCCATGCACGTCGCTTTTACCGTTTCACCGGCTTTGGGGCGCATGTGCTCCGCCAGCTTACCTTCCAGGTCTTTCACACAATCGCAGCTCATCTCAAACCCCCGCCAAATCCAGCACAATCGGGTCATACCGGTCCGTATCGCCGACGCGCTGATAGACTCGGATATAGACGGCGGTGCCGGTGCTCTGGATGCTGTCCTTGATGGCCTCCATGGCGCGCTGCCACTCGTCGTCTTCGATCTCCAGGCGCAACAGCTCCAGCACGGCGGCCGTCTTGATCTGGCCCTTGGTGTCGGTACGGAATGCTCTGTCCACCAGTACCCGGATATGCGGGTTGGCGCCCTCGCTCCAGCGCTCGATGCAGCCGTTGATAAGTTCCTTGGCCGCTTCCAGCTCCTCCGTGAAGCAAATCAGGTCGGAGTGGGCGCGCTGGATGCGGAAACGGCCGTCGTAGGTCGACACCGTCACGTTGCCCTTCTTGCCGCCCAACTCCACGCCGTAGCGCTCGCCGGAAATCTTCACCAGGTCGGCGATATCCGCCAGCGCCGCTTCCTTGAAGGCCTTCAGGGCGGTGGAAAGGTGCAGCGCCCGGGTGGTCAGGTCACGGGCAACCTGGTCGCGCAGTTTGTCCTGCTCCCGCACCTGGGCGGTAGGAACCAGGTGGCCGCTGGCGTTTTTCATGTAGCCATCGGGGATGGTGGGGGTAGTCATGGTGCAGCTCCTTAATGGGGAAAATAGTGCGGAGGAAGATGGAAAAATAGCTTCTCAGGCCGGTCGCAGGGACCGGCGCAGCGCCAGCGTCTCCGCCGAAGCGATCGCACCCAAGGTGCGGAGCGAGAGGCTGCCGCGACTGGAAATTGACCCGGGCGTGCGCAGCGCAGCGTGGGCATATGCCCCGCCAGCGGGGGCCTCATTGGACACCGTCGCTACGGCCTCACCCGGCGGCCGGGACGGCACCCACAGCAGGCGGGTGGTCGTACCATAGCGCCGCGCTTCCTCCCGGCTGCACACTAGGCCGGCATGAATCGCCGAACCGAGGGCGCTTAACAGGATGCGAGGAGAGACGAGCAGGCGTTGCGTCAGGTCTTCCCGCAGCATTGGCCCCTCGTGTGTCAGCAGCGCGATGGTCAGGTCTGCCACGCTGCCAGCCTTGGGTTGGTAGCCGGTGGCCACGGGGACATCGGCCAAATCGGCCAGGGCCCCGCGATCACGCAGCAACTCCAGGCGGCTGATCACGCTGCACTGGGCCCGGCCCATGGCCTTCGCAACGGCCGCCTTGCTCTGCCCCCTTGCGCGACGGTCGAGCAGCTCCGCATCTTCAGCTGCCGTCCAGGCCCGACGGGTAATGAGGACTTCCTTGTCCGGCTTGGCGGCAGGCACCTTTGCCGCGGTGGCAGCATGGTTCTGGTGCCAGGTCAGACGGCTGGCGATGGAGGACAGGGGCCGGCCCAGGGCTGCGGCGACCTCCCTGTGCATTTTCCCGGCAGCGAGCATTTGCCACAGGATCGTGTCTTCTTCCGCCGTCCAGGGGCGCTTGCCCAGGGCGACGAGGCCATTGGTCCGGTTCTTGTCGGCGCAATCGAAGTAGCCCATTACAGACTCCTCCCGGCGATCCGCGCCAGATCGGCGCTCATGCCCTTTTCAATCAAGCGCTGCTCGAAGGCACTCAGGGCCACGGGGGCAAAACCCTGGGCACGGCGCAGGCAGTTGCACTCACGGTGGTCCCAGCGCAGGGCCGCATGACGGGCAACGCTCCAGGTGTCAAGGTTCGCGGCATGACGCGCCTCTTCCAGCTTGAGGGCCACGATCAGGCCGCAGAAGCGCGCCATCAGTTTCCAGAAAAGGGCTTTCATACGGTTTCTCCTTCGTAGTCTTTCCACCACAGCTTCACGGCGTGTTCGTATTTCACCCAGGTGCGGTAGGCGCCGCCGGCATCGCTGCCGAAGGGGCCTTCGCGGAAGTAGCGGGAGCGCACCAGGGCGCGCAGTTCGTCACAGGCCACCAGGCACACATTCGCGGCCCCGCGCTCTGCCGGGTCACCCCAGCTGAAGGACACCACGACCACGCCCTTGCGTTTGGCAATCAGCAGGCACTTGGCGACGCGAAACGCGGCATCCACGGCCAATTCGATGGAGGTCCGATTCTGGCCAGCACGCGGCCCGGCGGTGACCCGCGAGAAGTCGATGTTCGGCACATTACCCACGGCCAACCTCCTTCATCGTCCATTGGGTGCAGGAGGCGTTTTCCTTGGTCGCCTGGCCTTTGCCGGGGTTGCCGAAGGTCATGAGGTGGAAACAGCGCATGATTAAGGAGGCGCCACCATCACCATTCGGGATGTGACCGAATTCAAAATAGTGGCATTGGCTGCAGGGCTTCAGCCCTCTTGCCTTGGCTTCCTTGGGCGGCACCCAGCCCATGCGGGCGAAGCATTGTTCCGAGGGGGAACCGGTGGGATCGGCTTTCATGCTTCCACCTCCGGCATGTCGGCCCAGTGGGTGACAGAAAACGGATACCCCACGGCCATGCTGTCGGCGAAATACCAGAAGCCGGCCTCGTGGTAGCCCAGCAACACGGGCTCGAACTCAGTCGGGGACAGCAGCATGAAGACCAGGGTGCCGTCATCCGGCAGGCCCTCGGTTACGGGCTGGAAGTCCATGCCGATGAAGACGTGGCCGGGGAAAACGTTCCCAAACACCCGATTGGCTTCCTGGAAGGCGTCTTGCATAGACCTGGCCAGCGCTGTCGGGTCTGTGTCCTGTCCCGCCTCCAGCAGCGCCCCAACCTGGTCGGAATCCATGCTGCGGGTGGAGGCCTTCAAGGTCGGCCGGCAAGCCGCGTCTCGCAGGGCATCGTTGTCGTCCTGCAGGGCCTTGGCGGCGGTGTAGATGGCATCGAACTGCTGGTACATCGTGGCGGCGAAGGACGCGAAGGCGTTCGACTTCGGGCCACCGGACATGGCCCGCTGGTGCAGTTCCTTCAACTCGGAAAAATGGATAGTCATGATCAGCACCCCATCACGATGTCGGCGGTCACCTTCGGGGCGCCCAGGCGGGCGGCTTCGTTCATGGCCGAAGTCACCCGGTTGTTCACCACCAGCGGATACACCATGGACACGGCGGAACTGCGCTGCGCGCCGCGGCCCGCATAGGTCTCACGCAGTCGAATGGCGTCGATGGCATCCGGTGCCAGCACTTCGCCCACGTCCCGGCCCAGGCGGCGGAACTTCAGCGCCAGGTAGTCGCCCAACGCATTGTCCAGGGGCAGCAGTTCCACGACCTCGCAGCGCCGGATGACTTCCCGGGCCTCGGCGTACTTGCGTTCGTCCAGCTTCGCCTTCAGTTCCGGCTGGCCAATGAGCACGATGGACAGCAGCTTCTTGAAACCGTCTTCCAGCTCCCAGAAGCGCTTCAGGTACTTGAGGGTCTGGATGGAAAGGTCGTGGGCCTCCTCGATCATCAGCACATGGGTCTGGCCGCCGCGACTGGATTCCACCAGGGCCTTTTGCACCTGGCGCGCCAGGGCCTCCAGGCTCATCTTCGGGCGCATGTCCGGGCGCACTTCCGCCAGGATCGCCTCGCAGATGTGCCGCGCCGTCAGGATCGTCTTATCGAAGGCCTGGGGCTGGATGACCACCGCCGGCAGGCTTTCCCGGATGACGCGGTCGATGGTTTCGCGCCGCAACGTCGTCTTGCCGCTGCCGGATTCGCCCACCACGGCGATGAACCAGCCGCCGGACTTGGTGGCCTGCCACAGGGCTTCCCGCACGTAGCGCTGATCGGCGGACATGAACAGATCGTCCGGCCCCTGCACGTCATCGGCGAAGGGATCACGGAACAGGGAAAAGTGCTTCTTGGCTTGGGGAGTCAGCATTTCGGGCTCGATGGTGAAATCGTCAAGTGATCGCGTTGTCGGCAAAACAGCCGACTGCAGCGGGGGAAGGGACGGCAGGCGGGCCATATGCACCGGGGCGGATCCCGGCAGCGGGCCGCGGGTCGGTGCCCCCTGGGTAGCGGCCTCGGTATCGGCTTCCCAGCAGGTGGCGATCTCCGCCGCCGGCACCCCGTTCGCCGCCAGCCAGGCTTCCACCTGGGCCTTGATGTCTGCCACCGGCGTGCGCCGCGGCCACTGGTTCCAATTCAGCATTAGGGAGACAGAAGCAGCGGACAGCGTCTCGTGATCAGTCTGTTGGATGGCATGTCCCATTTCCCCGTGGCGCAGGGCATGTGTGGCCAGGACGGCCTTCAGTTTCAGCGGCATGAAATCGAACTCCAATTTACGCAGGGTGGCAGGCATGATTTCCTCCCATTGCGGTCTGGTTCTGCAGGGCATTCATGTAAAATCTCCTTGCGTTTGTGTAAATCGGAGCCTCCGGTAAGAGGCCCCACCTGCGGCCGGTCGAGCTCGAACTCGACTGGCCGTATCCTTTATCCGCCGACCACTTTCAGCACCGGCGTGCGCTTGATCATCTCGGCAATGCCTGCCAGGTCAGCTTCCTTCACCCCCTCCGGCCGGTTCGTCAGCAGCCAGGCATAGGGCGCATCAATGCCCATGTCCGCCAGCCGTCGCGCGGATTCCATCGTCGTCAGGGTGGGTTCTTCGAACTTGGCCGCCTGGATGGCAATCTCGGTACCGCGCTTGGGCAGCGTCGTGGCCACTTCCACGTCCGCCAGGTAGCGCACCGCATTCATCTCGCCGTTGAAGGGGGTTTCGTTCTTGCGCTTGGCCCGCACGATTTCCGCCGCGTCCAATCCCGGGAACAGCGCCTGGTCCAGGGCCTTGCCCTGCCGGTCCGCATCCGTTTCCGGCCGGCTCTTGTATTCCTCGCCGATCAGCGCCGCGCTCATGGGCCGCCCATAAACATCCCTGTCCTCCGCCAGCGGCTCCAGCTTGTAGCGCAGGTCCTCGCCCTTGTAGTTCGGCACCCGGATGGAGATGGCGCACTCGCCGAACAGCAGCGGCGCGATCTCGACTATGTCTCCGGCGCACACGCCCGCCAGGTGGCCCACGTCGTACTTGCGCGGGCTGGACGCCTTTGGGTGGCGGAAGCTGAGTTCCAGGGTTTTCGACACCTTGCGGGTTTCCAGGCGGCCTTCCAGGAAGGCCTGGCATACCGATTCATCCGGCAAGAGGCGCAGCTGCTCCTGGCGGATCAGGCGCCACAAGTCATAGCGGGCGATGGGCGCGATGCCCTCCCGGCGCAGGCGCGTATCCTGCCCAGGCAAGGCATTGGCGCAATAAGCCTCCGCCCACTGCGTGGCGGCCCGGTTCAGGCCCTCCACCGTCGTCACCGGGTCATAGCGTAGGCGGCATTCAAACTGGGTTTCCACCAGGTTGTTGCCGTTCTCCACGCCGCCCTTGGCCTGGGCATTGCCCGCCGCGTGAGTGATGCCCTGCACCTCCAGAGCCGCCAGCACGTTTTGCACGCTGGCCGCCGTGTTGGCGCTGCCCTTGTCCCACATCAGGATATTCGGCACGCCGTGAAAGGTTCGCCCCACCTGGTTTCCCCAGGCGAACATCAGGAACTTGAACAGGTTCAGGGGGCTCTCGCCGGCCGCTTCCACGTACCAAGGCACGAGGGTGCCGGAGGCATGATCCGTCAGCACGTAGCGCCAGCACTTGAACTGCACCTTCGCCAGCTTCTCCAGCTTGTTCTTGTAGAACTCGTCGTCCCGGATGATGTGCTGCTGGCCCCGCAGGTAATACACAAGGCACAGTGATGGGTCTGCCTGGTGCACATGGTTCGGGTACAGGCTGCGCAGTTCGATGGACGCCCGGGCAGACTGCTGCTTGCCTACCGACAGGCGCCGGGCGTTCATCAGCCGGTTCAGTTGAGACGGGCTCACGCTGACCTCGCAGTCATTCATCAGGGCGATACTGGAAGCCACGGGCGTGTGCATGGTCTGCTTGCCGTTCTGCCGCACCGAACCCCGCGTCAGGGCCGCAATGGTGGCGAGTACCTCTTCGGATTGGCGGCTGCTGCCCTTGTCCGCTCGCGCCTTACGGCCGGAACTCCAGCCCGCCTGGCGCTTCAGCTCCTCATAGACCTTGGCCGGGCTCCAGTGATAAAGCTCGGCAACCTCGTCGATCAGGCCGCCGCGCTCGCCATGCCCGGCGCCATCCAGCCGCAGGGCCAGGGCGCACAGGTAATCGCGGGTCGGGTTGGTTTGGATGGCCATGGCGGGCTCCCGGTCAGGCGGTGACGGGAACGGTGTCGGCGTCCGCCAGGGAGCGGTGCAGATCCCGGTTGTCCAGTTCCGCCGCCCAGCCCCCCAGGGTCGCGTCGTAGCGATCCATGACCTCCGCCAGGGCCTGACCCACCCGCCGCAGCCGGTCGCCGTAGAGGGTCGAGATGGTGCGCAGGGCCTGCTGCTGCCGGGCCTCGTCCTCCGGGCAGGTGAAGTCGTCCTGCAGGACAGCATCATTGAACGACAGCATGCGGGCGCAGGATTCGTCCAGGATGTCGAAGTGGGCCGACAGTTCCGTCTTGTAGTCCTTCAGCTTCTGGTCGAAGGGCGCCGTCACCAGGTTGGTGCGGAACATGTCGGTCGATAGTTCGTCGATCTTGGCGTTCTTGTCGGCCAGCAGCTTGTCCTTGGCTTCGGCGCCATGCTTCGCCTCCCGTAGCGCGGCCCGAAGCTGTGAGACCGGCATGCGATCCACGTCGTCCAGGGTCAGGCCGGCGATGGAGCCGCCGTCAGAAAGTTCCTTGATCTGCTCATCGTCAAGAACAAGCAATTCAATTACTTTGCTTTTGCTCTTAATGCTATCTATCAACTGATGCGCCGACGTCGGCGTATTTGTAAGCCTTGCCGTCACCTGCATCATGGTTTGGGCCGTACGCGGCGCTATACCGATGGACTCCAGGCAAATCAGCCAGTCTCCTTGCACTTCCGCCTCTTTCATCACCATCAGGCAGCGGCCGAGTTCCATCATTTCATCGGCACTGCGGCTCATGTGGTAGCGGGCCTTGTCGATATAGCGGCTGCGGTCGTAGGACAGGCCGTCGCCGAACTGCTCCAGCACCTTGGCCAGATTGGTGCCGTAAGTGGTTGCGGCCTGAGCCGCATCGAGCACGGCGGCTTCATTCACCACTGGGACCACGGCGGTGTTGGTCGTGTTGTTGGGTTTGCGGGCCATTTAGGGCTCCCTGGAAAAACGTTGATCGACTTCGGCCAGGCGGCTTTTCGCCCGGGCGATATTGGTTTGGTAGGCCAGGCTGATCTGCACCAGCTTTGGCCCCAGGCGCCAGCGGCCCGTCTCCTCGATCTGCTCGGCCACACCGGATTCCTTCAGGTTGAAGAGGTCGCGGGTCGTGGTAGCTGGATTCACCTGCAGGGCCTTGGCGATCTCCCCCGGCGCCAGGCCGTGGAACTCATTGCCGGCCAGGAGCAGCAGCAGGCGCACCAGCCGCTGTTGGGATTCGTTGCTGTAGTCGCTGTCCATGTCAGAACTCCAGTTCCGGTTGGTCGGACTTCTTCACCTGTTCCCGCTCGAAGGCCAGGGCCTCCAGGCCGGCGGACAGGGCCGCAATCGCCTCGTCCTTGGTGGCCGTGCCCTGCATGTAGCCCAGCAGAACCCCCACCGAGGTATGCAGCACGCCCTGCAGGGCCTGGATGTCCGCCGGGCCGGACAGGCGCCCGGTCGGCAGCGGGATGAACAGGCCCCCGGCCTGGATCGCCAAGAAGCGGATCACCGACTTGCCCCCCGTCACATGGAACCAGCCCGCCAGCTGGTTCGCCGGCATGGTGCATTCCTCCATGCGCTTGTAGAGCGTGGCCGGGGTGCTGGCCATGATGTCCGCCAGGCGTTCCACGGAGAGGCGCTTCTCCCGGATGGCCGTGCCCTTGTCGTTTTCGAACGACGCTTTCAGGCTGCTGGCGATGGCATGGGAATTTCGTGATGTCATTGGAAAACCTCGTTTACCGGTTGTTCTGAAAACTCATACTTTTGGAATAGATGAAAAGGCTTTTCACGGGCGTAAAATCCGGGGCGTCAAAGAACCGAGGAGATGGCTATGAGCGCCAATGTCTTTCAGGTGGTCTATCGCTGCATTTCCTGCGCGAAAGATACGGATGTGCTCGTTACCAGTTCTCAAGCGGGTGAAGTTCCGCTACCTCGGGATTACAAGCATTTCCGCTGTCCCCATTGCGGCGGAGCGTGCGCACCGGTGGCCTGGCTGGACAATGTCCGGGAGAAAGGCGCAGAGGAGTTCTGGAAGCTTTTTTATGAACGCTGGTCGAACTGCCCGAATGCGCAGGCCTGCTCGACGCACGGCCAGTACGCAGAAGATTGCGAGAATGGGCAGGTGATGCAGAAGTGTTTTGTGGCCCTGCATAAGGAAATTGGACTTGCAGCGCACTGGATCCGGCAAGCGGCTGAACGAGCACCAGGTCGCCGGGCAAAACGCCCGGTACCGAATAGCGCAGCCCCTTGAACGTGATGGTCATGTCGGCTAAAACACGGCGCGGTTCCGGCGGGCGGGCCAGGCTCGTGAGTTCGGCGGCAGTGGCGGCGCTCATCGGGGCCTTGCCGTTGGCACGGGCAAAGCTTTCGCCAATGATCGGGCGATAGAGGGGGAATCCGGAGGTATTCATATCAGGCTCCAAGGCAGAAAACGTTTTTGGCGCGGTAGCCGTCGGACGTCCAGACGTCCAGGGCCGCGAGTTGAAAGTCGAGCGCCAGGTCGGACCAGTCGGCGGTCTGCTCGGCGAGAAAGGTGATGGGCGGGGTACGCATGGTCAGCCTCACGCGGCGAGTTGTTCGGGGGCGGGCTTGAGGCCCAGGGCGACGGCGGCTTGATGGGCCTGGCCACGGTGGCCTTTGGCCCGGCCCCGTAGCAGATCGCGGGCCGCTTGGTAATTGATGTTTTTCTCTGCGCAGAACAGGCGCAGATTGATGCCGAGGGCACGTAACTCGGCATGCTTTTTCTGAAGGTCGGATTGGGTCATGGTCTGCCCTCTGTTGTGGATAAAACAGGCGTTTCGTTTGTTGATGTGGTGAATTATGGTAACGATTTCGTTACCTGTCAATGTGTTTGTGGAGATATTTTCGTGACCATCGGCGACAGGCTGAAAGAGGAACGCCAGCGGCTGGGAGTAAACCAGACGGATATGGCCGCGTTGGCTGGTACAACTAAGAAGAGTCAGATTGATTACGAGAAGGGAATTTCATTCCCGAATGCCTCGTACTTGGCGGCCATTGCCGGGGCTGGCGCCGACGTGCGTTACATCGTCACAGGAGACCGGGATGCTCCTGCGCCCCCTCCGCCGTTGTCAGCCGAGGAGCAGCTCCTCCTGAACGGTTTTCGCGCGCTCGACGCCGCCACCAGGAGGCGGATGCTGGCCTTTGTGTTCGGTGGGGAGTCGGCCACCTCAGGGGGGCAGTCGCAGAGTCAGACCATTCATGGCGATGTTGGCCAGCAGATCAGGGTTGAGGGAAATCTGGACCAGAGCGGTGTCAGTTTCTCGGTGGGCGGAAAGCGGAAGAGATGACCCAGGCACAAGCAATTCACGGCGGAGCCGGGCAGGTCATCCAGGCTGAGACGTTCATCCAAAATAGTCATGGCCGCCCCCTGATGCCTCATGAACGCATTGATTTAAACCGGGCGGTGAAGCGCATTGAAGATCAAGGTGGCGACCCGACCTGGAAGACCTGGCAGTTTTTGCACCAAGCGATTGAGGTCAAAAACATCGAAGACATGCGCATTGACCATTTGGGTGCGGCCCTGGCGTTGCTTGCGCTATTGCTTCAGGTCGCGACATTGAAGGGTGGGGAACGGGACGATGCATCGGGTCGCTTGGAGGTTGAACTGGACAGCCTCAGGCAACGACTTGTAGATGAATCTTCGGCCAAGCAAAGCTTGCTCAAGCGCCATGAGATGGTGGTTGCAGCGGCAGAGAAGCATGAAAAGGCCGCAACGACTTTGACCTATCGCCTGCAGCAGGTGCAGTCGGATTTGACGACGGCCCGAAAGCGCGTGGGTTGGCTGCGCCCTCTGTTCTGGATGTCGTTGGTGACCGCATTGGTTGGCGGATTCGTTGCGTATAGTCAGTGGCAACACGCCCAGGAGTCGGACTCACGCCTGACCATTTGCGCTTTCGAAGGCAAGGGCTACGGGATAGGTAGCATCCTCAACAGCACGCCGCCTCGGGAGTGTGTCAGGGCCGGCGACGGCCAGATGGCCTGGGTAGCTGCCAACGCCAAAGCAAAGCGGTCGAGATAGGTGATGCTTTACAGGAAGCAAATTCAACGCGGGCGGGAGCCTGCAAGGGGAGGGTATGAAAGGCGTTCCAGTTCTGGCGATCGCGATTTTATTAGGCATCGCGTTATCCGGCTGCGACTCTAAGCAGACTGAGCTGCAAGTCGCCGAAGCACGCCTGGAGACGCTTAAAGCCGAGATAGCTGCGAAACATCGCCTCCAGGAAGAGCAAGACCAGCGCGACGCGCCGTTCGGCTCGAAGCTCAATATCGATTCCTTGAGCAAGGCGGAAAAAAAGCGCCTTTGTGGGGACGAATACCACCGCATCGCCATCGGCTGGCCGATCAAGAAAGCGCTGGCCTGCTCAGGTGACAATTTCCGATTGGCCAGCGAAGCCGGAAACTCGATCCGCATCTGGCAGGACTGTGATCGTAATTTCGGTTGCCTCACCATCGGAGAAAGCGATGGACGGGTATCGAACTGGAACAGATAGACGCCACGGACAAAGCCCTTCGGATCGGACTGCTGTCGGCCCGGAGCGGCTGTTCAGCGGATCAAATGAGTCAGCCTACGGCGTGACGAACAAGCAAAATTTATTGATTTCAGGATGCTAGAATGACCCGATACACGGAGCACCCCATGACCCAGATCGACGTTTTTCACCGCGAGGAAGATATCCCCAGCTTCGAAAGCTTTGGGCGGGAGAACGGCTTTCGCCATTGGCTAGGGTCTGAGCTGGCCCACATGCTCGGCTACGGTGATCTGGACGCGACACGCAAGGCCATCAACAAGGCCATGACGGTGTGCATGACCCTGAATATCCCGGTGATCGACAATTTTCAGCAAATCGAAACCGCGGAGGATCGGCATGACTTCAAACTCTCCCGCTTCGCCTGCTACCTGACGGTGATGAACGGCGACCCGCGCAACGAGAAGGTAGCGCGGGCACAAGCCTATTTTGTCGGACTTGCCGAGGCATTCAGCCAATACCTACAGGAGGCCGAAGGGGTTGAGCGGGTTCTCATTCGAGGGGAAGTCTCGGAGCATGAAAAATCCCTCTCTGGCATCGCGCATCAACATGGGGTGGAGAATTACGCATTCTTCCAGAATGCGGGATACCGGGGCATGTACAACATGAACCTCGCCGCCCTCAAGGTCCACAAGGGTCTGAAGACTCCGGGCAGCCTTCTGGATTTCATGGGCAAGGAAGAGTTGGCGGCCAATCTCTTCCGCGTCACCCAGACCGAAGCGAAGATTCGCAAAGATCGGATCATGGGACAAAAGCCTTTGGAAAACGTGGCGGAGGCTGTGGGCCAGACGGTGCGTAAAACGATGATTGAGATCAGCGGAAACCGCCCTGAAAGGTTGCCGTTGCATCAGGACATCCGCGAAGTCAGGAAGGGCATCAAGAAGACTGAGAAGGAACTAGCCAAGCTCGATAAGCCGGGGAAGAAATAGATTGAAGTATTAACAGCTGAGGGGTCGGAGTTTCCGGCCCCTTGTTTTTTCAAAACCTAAAACCCTTTAATCGGCCGGGTTCCCGCGCGCGCGTAGGCTGCGTGCCATGGAACTCCTACTGCCCCGCCGGCTTACCGCGCCCCTCTTCCGGGGCGAGAATCGCGTCGTCGATCTCGCCGTCCTCCACTGCGCCGCCACGCCCAACGGGCGGGACTTCTTTGAAGGCGAGTTGGGGAAGCCCAACTTCCTCACTCCCATCGAACGCCTGGATGCCATGCACCAGGCACGCGGCTTCAAGCGCCAGCCGGCCTGGCGCAGCCGCTTCAATCCGTCCCTCACGTCCATCGGCTACCACTACCTGATCTACCTGGACGGGACGGTGGTCACTGGCCGTCACCTCTCTGAGATCGGCGCCCACGCCGAAGGCTGGAACAGCCAGTCGGTCGGCGTGTGCATGCTCGGCACCGATGCCTTCACCCTCAAGCAGTGGGATAGCCTCGCCTACCTGGTCGGCAAGCTGGAAGCCGCCTACGCATCCGGCCCCAACGGTCGCCTGTGGATCCGGGGCCACCGCGATCTGCCGGACGTGCACAAGGAATGCCCCGGCTACTCGGTGGACGCCTGGCTGGCTGGTGGCAGGAAACCCCTCGCAGGACACATCCAGGAGTCAATCAAATGACGAAGGATGAATTTGATTTTCAAACGTGGTTCGACAACCTGGCGGCACTTGTCCTGGATATGACCGGGGTTGAATTCCGTGACGAGGACTCGGTGCGCGATGGCTACGAGACTGGGAAGAACATGTTTGATGTAGCGGACAGCATCGCCGCTGAATATGGGGAGGGCGAGTAAATGGCTGACAAAAAGCCCTGGTGGAAGTCCCGCACCATGATCGTGAATGCCCTGGCTGCTGCCCTGGTGGCGCTGGAAGCGAACACCGGCCTGCTGCAGCCGCTCCTGCCTATGAATTTCTACGCCGTCCTGGCGGCCCTGCTGCCGGTCGTTAATGCGGCCCTGCGCGTCATCACCACTACGGGCGTCAGTCTGTAAATCCCCACCTCGGAAAACGAAAATGACCAACCAGTCTATTGAGCAAGAAATTCTGGAAAAAGGCCTGACCGCACCTCGGGTGACGCCCGCTGACATTGAAGCGAACATTGTCCACCAGCACTTCTTCACCGCAGCAGAAGGTGTTTGCGGCGCAGATCACCCGGGCGACCTCTTGTGCGGCGGAGAGAGCCTGATATTGCTGACGTTCTGCGTCCTGATCCTGCGCAACGGCTTCACCGTCACCGGCGAGTCCGCCTGCGCCAGTCCGGAGAACTTCAACGCCGAGATTGGCCGCAAGATCGCCCGGCAGAACGCGGTGGAAAAAATGTGGCCGCTGATGGGCTACGCGCTGCGGGATCGCCTTGCTGCCATGCGTGCGGAGCAGTCATGAATCCGCTCGGGACGCTGCGCACCGCAATCATTGCCCTGGCGATCGGCGCCCTGCTGGGTGGCTTTGGCGGCTACCGCCTGGCCGCCGGAAACTGTGCCCGCGTCGAACTCAAGACTGCCGTGGCCACCCAGGCCGCTGCCGTCGTCACCAGCCAGGCCGCCACCACGGCTTCTGAGGCCGGCGCCGCCGCATCCGCCCGGGTAGAAGCCGACCTGACCCCCATTACCCGTGAGGTGATCCGCTATGTTGAAACCCATCCTGCTGCTCCTGATTGCCGTCTCGATCCTGACGGCCTGCAGCTCTGGTCCGCCGCCAATGCCGGCCGTCTTGCCCAGCCTGCCAGCGGCGGACATGCAGCCGGCCCCGGAACTGCCTCCGCCGGCCTCGGGCAGCCTGCCGGACCTGCTGACGAATCACGTGGACGCGATGCTGGCCTATCACCAGCTGGCGCAACACCAGGCCAACCTGGTGCGCTGGCTGCGCCAGGTGTGGCCGACGCTGGAGGGCCGGTCCGGTGACGCTCCCCGAAATTGAACCCCGTGAGGTCGGCGACTGGATCGACGACGCCGTCAAGCGCGAACAGGACGTGCTCGATGACGCCCTCCAGGAGCAGCGGCTGCGTGACCCGACCCGGGGCAAGACGCTGGCGGATTCCGCCTTCGAGTGCGATGCCTGCGGCGATCCTATCCCCCAGGCCCGCCGAGAAGCCGTCCCGGGCGTGCGCTGCTGCGTACCCTGCGCCCACGCCATCGCCGTGGCGGAGGGGCGGAAATGACGATTCAAGTCGAATTCTGGCAATTGCTGTCAGCCCTGGTGGGGCTGTTGATCGCCTTCATGACCTGCATCTGGGCCTTTGCCAAAGTGCTGGGAGGACAGCAAGAGAAGCTGCTGGACGTGCGCTTTGCCTCCCTGGAAGAGAGCCGCAAGAGCGGCGTGTCCCACTGGGATACCCGCTTCACCGATCTGGACAAGGAACTGGTCAAGCTGGCCTCCGATCTGGCGGCCACCACTTTGCGTGTAACCGCCGTGGAGAACGCCCGCAGCGGGCTGTTGAGCCGATCAGACCTCGAAGGGGTTTTTTCTCGGCTCAACGGTATTTCACGGGAGGTTTCGGAGCTGACGGGCGCCCTGGATGGTATTCGGGAGAACAGCGCCAAATCCGCCGAGGCGCTCGGAAAGGTCAACGCCATGGAAAAAACTCTCGAACTCATCAACCGCCACCTACTGGATAAAGCATGACGAAATCTTTTTCCGACCTGGTCGAATCTGCCCGCCGCCTGGCCATTTTGCGGGCACTGGCTGCCGCAGGGGAATACACCCTGCCGGAGAGCCTGGCCCGGCAAGCGCTTGGGCATGACGGCCTCACGGCGTCCGGTGATCAGATGGCCGCATCAAGCGCTTGGCTGGACGAGCAGCGCCTGCTGATCCGCCAGCAAGTGGGCGCGACCGCACTCCTGACCCTGACCGGGCGAGGCCTGGATGTGGCGCGGGGAGCAGCCGTGGTGCCGGGGGTGGATCGCCCCTTGCCGGGTTTCTGACATGGGCCGCCGCAGCGTTATTTCCGCTCTGCCCGACGGCGTCCGCCGGGAGCTTGACGAGCGCCTGGTAGCCTCCGGATTTTCCGACTATGCCGCCCTGGCGGAATGGCTCCAGGCCCAGGGCTTCGAGATCAGCAAGAGCGCCGTGCATCGTCACGGCTTCGCCCTGCAGGCGGACTACGACGAGGCCATGGCGGATGCCCGAGGGCTGCTGGCCCTGACCCGGGCTTCAGGGGATCTGGGGAAATCGGGCAGCGAGCTGGCGCGCTCGGCATCGACGCTGTTGCAAACGGACATCGTGCGCACCGTCCTGGAAATCCGCAAAGAAGCGAATCCGGGCGAGCGCGCCAAGCTGCTGGCAAAGCTGACGCAGGCACAGGCGCAGATCGGCCGGATGTCGATTGCAGCAGAACGCTGGAGTGCCGAGGAGGAGGAAAAGCTGACCGCCGAGGCCCAGGCGGCTGCCGTGGCCAGCGCGGCGGCAGAGGGCTTGAGTCCGGAGCAGGCCGCCCGGGTGGGCGCGGCAGTGGCCAGCCGCATTCAGATCTACTTGCCGGATAACGGGCGCTGAGATGGCCAAACGCCAACCGCAAGGGCCACGCCAGGCAGACGAGCCGGTCCGCATGATCCGGCCCCAGGCCGGACCCCAGGAGGCGTTTCTGGCCAGCCCGGCGGATATCGTCATCTACGGGGGGGCTGCGTTCGGCGGGAAAACCTTTGCGCTGCTGCTGGAGACGGTACGGCATACCGATAATCCCGGGTTCGGCGCCGTCATCTTCCGCCGTACCACCAAACAGGTGCGGGCCGAAGGCGGTCTGTGGGACACGGCGGAAGAGTTGTACGTGGACATGGACGCGGAGCCGAATCAGTCGGCTTTATCCTGGACCTTTCCCAGCGGTGCCCGGGTGACGTTCGCCCATCTGGAGCATGAAAAGAACAAGCTCGACTGGCAGGGTTCCCAGCTGGCCATGATTGGTTTTGACGAACTAACCCATTTCACGTCGGGTCAGTTCTGGTATTTACTTTCGCGTAACCGCTCGGGTTCCGGTGTGGCGCCCTATGTGCGGGCGACGACGAATCCGGACCCGGATAGCTGGGTGGCCGATCTGATTTCCTGGTGGATCGACCAAGAAACCGGTTACGCGATTCCCGAGCGTTCCGGCGTGGTGCGCTACTTCGTGCGCTATCGCAACGAACTGATCTGGGGCGACACCCGGGAGGAACTGAAAGACCAGTTCCCGGAGCTGGAGCCCAAGAGCTTGACCTTCATCGGCGCCAGCTACTCGGACAACAAGATCGGCTTGGCAAAAGACCCGGGTTACATCGCCAACCTGGATGCACTGCCCCTGGTGGAACAGGAACAGCTGAAGAAAGGCAACTGGAAGATCCGCCCTGCCGCCGGAGACTACTTCAAGGCTGAGTGGTTCGAGAAAGTCGAGCGGGCGCCGGAGGGATGCCGCTGGGTGCGCTACTGGGATCGGGCCGCCACCGAACCGAATCCGCGCAACACCGATCCGGATTGGACCGCCGGCCTGAAGTTGGGCAAGGACAGCGAGGGTACGTACTACATCGGCCACGTGGCGCGGGACCGCAAGCGGCCAGCCGGGGTAAAGGCCTTGATCAAAGGGACAGCTGCTGCCGATGGCGTTGCCTGCACCGTGGTACTGGAACAAGACCCGGCGCAGGCGGGCAAGGTCGAGGCCGAACTCTACGTCACCTACCTGGCCGGATTCGACGTACGCATTCAGTCCCCCCAGGGGGATAAGCAGGTCCGGTCCCGACCGGCCTCGGCCCAGGCGGAAGCCGGCAAGATCAAGCTGGTGAAGGGACCATGGAACAAGGCACTGCTGGACGAACTGGAGAACTTCCCAACCGGCAAGCACGACGACCAGGTCGATACCCTGTCCGGCGCCATCAACTGGCTGGAGAGCACCAACGTCCAACCGGCGGCAGGCGCCACGGTAGATCCTCAGCCGGATAGTTACCGCTCCGACAGGAATTTTCGGCGGCGCCTGCATTAAGCCGCCAGGGCCATTTTCTCCCCGGCAGGCTACGGATGGATAGGGAACAGGGGCTACGGCCCTTGGCGGGTTTTATAAAAAGGTTTTTGCGGCATTGCTGCGGGGTAGCGACATGGGAATTCTGGGTGAGGCATTGAAATTGTTCGGCGGCGGCGCGAAACCGGCTGTCGGGCAACCCCTGCGGGAAGCGGTCGGAGCCACCATCGATCCGGATGAGGAAGACGGCTGGCGCCGCCTCTCCGGCGATTCTCGCCGGGATCTGTCGCCCTTATCCCAGGCGCGGATGCAGGAGACGGCGGTCTATCTGTGGGATTCGAACCTGCTGGCCAACCGCATTGTCGAGCTGCCCCTAGCGTACCTGCTGGCGGAGGGGGTGGCGGTGCGCAGTGGTGACGAGGAGATGCAACGCATCCTCAACCGCTTCTGGCGCGACCCGATCAACTCCATGGACCTGAAGCTGCCGAAGAAGGTGCGGGAACTCAGTCTGTATGGCGAGCAGTGCTGGCCGGCCTTCGTCAATGAAGTGGACGGGCATGTGCGCCTGGGCTACCTGGACCCGGCCCAGATCGCCACGGTGGTGGTGGATCCGGACAACCCGGAGCAGGCCATCGGGATCGTCTCGGTCAGAGACAAAAAGGGTGCAGCGCGGCGTTACCGCATCATCGTGAATGGCCCGGAAAGCGTGTTCACCCAGCGCACGCAGGACATCCGGGCGACCTTCACGGATGGCGAGGCGTTTTTCTTCACCGTCAATGATCTGTCGAACGGGCGTCGGGGGCGCTCCGATCTGCGGGCGCCGGCGGACTGGGTGGATGCCTACGACGAATTTCTCTTCGGCGAACTGGACCGGGCAAACTTCCTGCGGGCCTTTGTCTGGGATGTGGAAATGACCGGCGCCACGGAAGAGACGGTGAAAGCCAAGGCGAAGGAAATCATGGCGCCGAAGCCGGGTTCGGTGCGGGTGCATAACGAGGCGGAGAAATGGACCGCCGTCTCGCCGGACCTGCAGGCCACGGATGCCGGCGCCGCTGCGCGCCTGTTCCGCAACCATGCCCTGGGCGGCGCGACGATTCCCGAACACTGGTTCGGTGGCGGCGGGGACACCAACCGGGCCACGGCGGGCGAAATGGGGGAGCCGACCTTCAAAATTTTCTCGATGCGCCAGGGAACGTGGAAATACATTCTGCAGAGCGTCGGGCGCTACGTGCTGCGCCAACGCCTGATTGCTCTCGACGGCACTGAGCCGGATTGGGAGGATCCTCGCCTGGACGTGGATGCAGTGTTCCCCGAACTGACGAGCCGGGACACCACCAAGTACGCGGCGGCCCTGCAGCAGGCGGTGGTGGCGGTGTCTCTGGCGGTGGACAAGGGCCTGATTACCGAAGAAACCGCCGTGGCGGTGGTGGCGAGCATCGCCGGCCGGCTGGGGGTAGAGATAGACCCGGCCCTGGAGCTGGCGGACGCGAAAGCGGCCCGGGCGGCGAAGCAGGCCGCCGATGTGTTCCCGCCGGCGCCGACCGTGCCGGCGGCCTAAGCCATGGCCTCTGATTCCGCCAAAATGGCCGGGGCCGCGGCGCAAGGCGAGCTGCACAAGCGCACGCGCCTCATCAACGACACCGCAGGGGAAATCACGGCCCAGTTGCAGCAAGCGGCGGCGGACATCAAGGCGATCCTGCTGGACCAGCCCACGGATTACGAGCGTTGGTATCTGCCTCAGCTGCAGGCGGAGATCGAAAGGGTATTGCAGGCCAGCGCTGGGGCATCCGCCCAGGTGATGGACGTGGCCATGACCGGCGCCATTGCCGCCGGCCGCGCCCTGGTGGACGCGCCCCTGGCCGCCGGCGGGTTGCGCCTGGCCCTGCCCATCCTGGACACGGCCCAGCTGACGGCCATGCGCGCCTTCGCCACCAGCAAGATTGGCGGTATCACCCTGGCGCTATCGGACCAGATCAATACCCAGCTGGGCCTGGTGATGATCGGTGGCCAGACACCCCATGCGGCGGTAGAGGCGGTCACCTCCCTGCTGGAGGAAGAGACAACGCGGCGGGGTGTGACCATCGTGCACACCCAGCTGGCCCAGGCCTACTCCACGGCCAACCAGGTGCGCATGGATCAGGCCCTGGAGCAGGTACCCGGCCTGCAGAAAAAGTGGCTGAAGTCCGGCAAGCTGCACGCCCGGGCCAACCATGACGCCATCCATGGTCAGGTGCGCCCGGCGGCCGGCAAGTTCGACCTGGTGACGGCCCGGGGCGAGCCCCTCAAGATGCTGCACCCACATGACCCGACGGCGCCGGCCGGCGAAGTCATCAACTGCGGCTGCGTGGCGGTACCCGTGGTGCCGGGCTGGGAATCGACGCTGCCAAAGACAGCGGACTGAAGCCAGTTTGCGAATTTGCGCAAGTCGATTTTGACCATATAGAGGTTTCCCTCGATATGGTTCCTGCGCCGATCAAAACCTAAAACTCTTTAATCGCCGCCGTCGCGCGCGCACGGCAATCTGGCGCCTGTTCCCAACAACAGGAGCCAGACATGGCGGAGTTAACCAAGGCCGACGCGGCCCGGCTGGTCAAGCGCGTTATCCCCGAGATCAAGGACGGCAAGGCCACCGGCAAGATGCTGGATAAGGACGTCGGCGCCGACGAAGTGCTGTCCTTTCGGCTGGGTGAAGGCGGTCAGCTGGTGGTGGTCACGACCGACGGCCAGAAACTCTGCGCCGCCCTCTCCACTGCCCAGGCCGCCAAGGCGGGCAAGTAAGCCATGGTCAAGCCCATCCCCCTTTCCGGCATCCGTGGCGCCGTGGCGCTGCGGGAGGCTGCGGCTGTGCTGGAGTGGCGTCAGGTCATGGACCTGGTGCGCGAGGCCGTCAGCAAGAAGCTTGCAGCGGCCATGCCCGCCGGTGAGCCGCCCTGGGTGTGCATCGAGGCGATGTACGCCGACCGGGCTGTCATCGAGCTGGACGGCAAATACTGGTCCTATGCCTACACGATCAGCGGGACTGAAGTTGTCCTCGGCGACGCCGTGCAGGTGCAAGAGCAATACGTGCCGCTGAAGGAAGCGGCGGCCCCGGTGCGCGGCGTGTTCATCGAAGCGGTGGGCAGTGAAGGTGAAGCCAGTTCCGGAAAATGGTTGATCCGGGTCATCAAGGCCGGCTATTCCATGAACAACTTCTACTACCCGGATACGGTGCTGCGCGAAGGCGCGCCGCTCTTCAACGGTGCCCGGGTTTTCCTGAAGTCCGATGCCGAGCACCTCAAGGGGGCCGGCAAGGACGTCCGCAACTTGATCGGCGGGCTGTCCGCTGCAACTTTCATCGAAGGCAAGTCGCCCGACTCGGGGGAAATCCAGGCGGTATTCACGCTTATCGAGGCGGATGGCGCCGAGGCGGTGAAGCTGCGGGAAGCCTATGACCGGGGGCTTTCCGGTCTCTTCGGCTTTTCCATTGATGCAACGGGCAAGGTCGGCAAGGCCGAAATGCGCGAGGGCCGCAAGGTGCGCACCGCCCAGAGCATCACCCAAGTGCAATCCGTGGATTTGATCGTCGAACCGGGCGCGGGCGGCGAGTTGATTCGACTCGTCGAAGCTGCGCCCATTACCAATTTTTCCACCCAGGAGGGTACTGACATGGGTCTGCGCCAACGCATGATCGAGGCCGTTGCGGCCAAGCGGCCGGGTTATACCGGCGAAAGCGTCACTGACGAGGAGCTGGAAACCGCCTACCGCGAGGCCGTGTCCGGGGTGACCGCCGGCCAGTTTCGCGGCGCCGGACCGGGTGTATCGGGGCAGGACGCTCTGGACGCTGTGCGCCTGGTTGAAGCGCGTATCACGGCGCGGGGTCTGATCGGCGCCAGCACGCTGCCCCAGGCGGCGAAAGACAAGCTGCTGACGCGCTTCGTCGAGGCGAAAGACACTTTCACGGATGCCGACGTCGCCACGGCCATCGAAGGCGAGCGCAGCTACCTGGCGAAGTTCGTGGAGTCCGGCCGCGTGGTCATTGGCAGCCTGGGTGATATTCAGGTCGCGGACCGTTCGGCCCAACTGGCCGGCATGCTGGATGCCTTCTTCGATCCGGCCCACAAGGATCACCGGGACACCCATTCCTTCCGCGAGTGCTACGTTGAGATGACGGGTGATCGCCGCGTGACGGGGCGTCTGGAAGACTGCGACCGCACGCGCCTGGTGGAATCCTTCGGCGCCAACTTCCGGGAATCCGTGGATACGGCCGGCTTCGCCAACGTGCTGGGCAATTCCCTGCACCGGGCCATGATCGCCAACTACACGGCGGCCGTGGATCTGCAGGCCTGGCGCCAGATCGTCAGCGTGGTGCCCATCAACGACTTCCGCAGCAACGAGCGCGTGCGCTACGGCGGCTACGGCGATCTGCCGGCCGTGGCCGAAAAGGGTGCCTATGCGGCCCTGACGACGCCCACTGACGAGAAGGCCAGCTACGCGGTCACCAAGCGCGGTGGCATCGAATCCGTGAGCCTGGAAGCCATCCGCAACGACGACGTGGGCCTGATTCGCCAGATCCCGGTGAAGATGAGCCGCGCCGCAGCCCGCACCCTGGCCAAGTTCGCCTTCGATTTCATCCGGGCCAACGGCGCCATCTACGACGGAAAGGCCTTGTTCCATGCGGATCACGGCAATCTCTTTACCGCAGCCCTGGACGCGACCCAGTTCGCGGCGCACCGCCTGGCCATGCTGAAGCAGACGGAAAAGGATTCCAACGATCGCCTGGAAATTGCCCCGTCTTTCCTACTGGTGCCAGCGGACCTGGAACAGGCGGCAACTGACCTGTTCAGCCGCAACACCAACCTGGACAAGACCTTCCTGCAGACCCTCAGCCCCACCATCATCCCGGTGTGGTACTGGACAGATGCCAACGACTGGGTGACCGCGGCCAAGCCGATGGATATCCCGGGCATCGAAATGGGCTTCCTGGATGGCCGCGAGGAACCGGAGTTGTTCGTGCAGGACGCGCCGACGGTGGGCAGCCTGTTCAACAACGACTGTGTGACTTACAAGATCCGCCATGTCTATGGCGGCGTGGTGACGGATTACCGCGGCTTCACCAAGGCCGTGGTGGCCTGATCCCCAGGGCCGGGGGTTTTCCCCGGCCCGCCCTATTCTGAAAACGACCCATCATGTCCCTTTCCGACTACCGCAAGCTGATTGCCGACCTGGTGCCCGATGGCACCGGGAAGGTGAGCCTTGAGGCCACGGTGCGGGCCATCGAGGCGGCGCGCATCCGCTACAGCGGCGACAAGCCGCGCTGCGTGGTGGAGGATGTGACGGCCGCCGGCGGCAATGATCTGCCACTGCCCACGGCCTGGTCGGCGGACGTGTCCCGGGTGCTGGCAGTGGAAAGCCCGGTGGGGGCCATGCCGCCAACGTTCGTCAGCCAGGAAGATTGGCTGGTGCTGGCCGTGCCCGGCGGACAGGCCCTGCGGGTGCGTTACGCCCTGGCGGCGCAGGCAGTGGCGCGCATCACATTCTCGGCGCCGCATGTGCTCACCGAATCCGCAGATAGCATCCCGCTGCTGGATCGCGAGGCGGTGGTCTGCTGGGCCGCCAGTCTGCTGTGCGACCAGCTGGCGGCAAGTTATGCCACGAATTCGGACGCCACGATCCAGGCGGACCGGGTGGATCACACCAGCCCATCCCGCACCTGGTCGAAGCAGGCCGGTATCTATCGCCAGCGCTATTTTGACCTGCTGGGTATCGACCCCAAGCTCGTCGTGGCGGCCGGCGCCGTGGTGAATCTGGACATGTCGGATAGCCGTGGCCGGCCGCGTCAGACCCATTGGCGGGACCGTTGATGGATATCCGCGTCGATCTGCCCGGGTTTGCCCAGTTGCAGGCCATGCTGCAGCAGGCGCCGGATATCGCCAATCAGGAATTCCGGGCCTTCCTGCTGGGTGCCGTGTCGCACCTGCAGGGCGAAGTACAGCAACGCACGCCGACGGCCCATGGCAGCTTGCGCGGCTCCATTATCAGCAGCGTGCAATCCATGCCCGACGGCATCGGCGTGGAAGGCGTCGTGGGTACGTCACTTGCCTACGCGCTCCCTGTCGAGTTGGGCACGAAACCTCATATGCCGCCCATCGAACCCCTGGTGGATTGGGCTATGCAGAAATTCGGCCTGGACGAGAAGGCGGCGCGCAAGGCGGCCTTCGGCATCGCCTACCGCATCGCCCAGCGCGGCACTATTGGCTACGGCATGTTCAACCGCACCTATGCGGCGAACAAGGCCAACCTGGAGCGCCAGGCCGGTGCGACGGTGCAGCGCATTGCGGCGCGGATGGCGGGGGCGTCATGAGCCTGGAAGCGATTCGGGCCGCCATCGTGGCGGTGCTGCAGCGCGTGCCGGACATCGGCCGGGTGCATGACTTCGAGCGCTACGCGGCCAACCTGAACGACCTGAAGGCCATTTATGTGGCGACGATAGACGGTCAGGAGCAATTGCGCGGCTGGTTCGTGCGGCGTCTGACCACGACGGAAATCACGCCGGCCTTGGGGATCTACGACGACACCCACGCTTGGGAAATTCGCGGCTACATGGCGCTGGCGGATGGGGCGCAGAGTGAAAAGATCTTTGATGGTCTGATCGAGGCCATCCGCGCGGCGTTTCGGCAAGACGAGAACCTCGGCGGCGTCGTTGATACGACGATTACGCCCCAGGGCGAGGGCCTGGCCCTGGTGGAATCCGGCCCGGTGCTGTTCGCGGGTGTTTTGTGTCACGCGGCCCGCCTGAGGCTGATGACGAAATCGAGTGTTTGAGTTTTAGAGGAGAACCGCATGAATAAGAATATCCCTGTTGATCTGGTGCAGGATTCCCTACCCCAGGCGGGCGGCAGCTACATCCGCGACCCACAGTCCGGCGAGCCAATTCCCAATACACCCCCCGCGCCGCAAGACGCTTCCCCCTCTCCGGCGGCCAGCGTCGGAGAGGGCGTGGCGACTGACGCGCAACATCAGGAGTAAGCCATGGGCCGTCTCGTACGCAATACCGCCATCCTGGCCAAGATCGAAACCACCTACGGCACCGATGCGGCGCCGGCCGGGGCCACGGACGCGCTGCTGATCAGCAATTTCAGCAGCAATCCCCTTGCCGCGAACTACACGGATCGCGCCCTGGTGCGGCCTTTCCTGGGTACTTCGGACAAGCTCATTGGCTACACCTACAAGGAGTTAAGCTTCGAGGTGGAAATCTCCGGTTCCGGCGCCGCCGGCACCGCACCGGCCTGGGGCAAGCTGCTACGCGCCTGTGCCTTTGCCGAAACCGTCACTGCCGGCCAGCGGGTGGAATACAACCCCATTTCCGCCGCCTTCGAATCCCTCACGCTCTACTACTACGACGACGGCCTGCTGCATAAGCTTCTTGGCGCCCGCGGCACCGTGGAGTTCAAGCTCCCCATCGGTGCCAAGCCCGTCATGGCCTTCAAGTTCACCGGCATGGATGGCGGCGATGCGGCCGCAGCGAACCCGTCCCTGACCCTGACCGCCTGGCAGGCGCCGCTAGCCGTGACCAACACCAACACCGGCCAGCTCACCCTGGGCTGCACCTACGCCACCGGCGCCCTGTCTGGCGGCACGGCCTACGCCAGTCAGGGGCTCAATGCCAATCTGGCGGGCAAGGTGGTCTATCAGGAACTGGTGGGTCTCTCCCAGGTGGATTTCACCGACCGGGACCCCAGCGGCAAGATCGTGCTGGACCTGACGGCCGCGCAGGAAGTAACGCTCTACGCGGCCGTCAAGGCCATGACCAAGCAGGGCCTGGGCATGACCCAGGGCACGGTGGCGGGCAACAAGTTCCTGTTCTTCGCCCCGGCCGCCCAGCTCATGAACCCGTCCAAGAACGACATGAATGGCCGTCGCCTGATCGGTTTCGACCTCGATCTCGCGCCGCTCTCCGGCAACGACGAAATGCGCATCGTCGCCTACTGATTGTCTCCTCCCAGCCAAGGGGGTCGGGCGTCCTGCGGGGCGCCCTTTTTTATGGCAAAAACTAAAGGCCTTTAATCGAAGGTCCGCGCGCGTGTGGGGAAAATGGGGCTCGCATTGCAAACCTCTTGCCGAATTCCTCTCGAAAGGCGCCCCATGAAAAACCTCAGAAGTTTCGCCCTTGCGGCCGTTCTCTCCCTGGCCGCTGTCGGATCCGCCCTGGCCGGCGTCTTCACCGATTTCGCCGAAAATAAGCTGACCGACGCGCTGTTCCGTGGCCAAGCCCTTGGCGCTCCGGCAACGCTGTATGTCGGCCTGGCCACCACCGCTTGCAGCGATGCCAGCCCCGGCACCGAGGTCTCCATCAGCGGCACCGGCTATGCCCGGGTAGCAGTCACGGCCTCACTCGTCAATTGGGCCGGCACCCAATCGGCGGGCAGCACCATCGCCAGCTCGGGCACCAGTGGCACCACATCCAATAACGGCGCCATAACCTTCCCGACACCCGCGGGCAACTGGGGTTCGGTTGGCTGGGTGCTGATCTGGGATGCATCGAGTGGCGGCAATGCCTGGGTGTGCATCACCCTGAGTGCGTCGAAAAACGTGAACAACGGCGATGCCGCCCCCGCCTTCCCGGCGGCCACCTTGTCGATCCAAGTGGATAACTGATCATGAGCGGTTATGTCCAGATCCCACCGGACTCGACCGGGAAAAAGATCGAGACCGTCGAATGGACCTCAGGCTCGGATATGTTAGAGCGTCAGGTCGTTGCCCAAGGCGGGGGTCTTGTCACCACTCTGCTCTCTGCTGTCACGGCAACTGGCGCTGGGGTCTCGGCTCAGCCGAAAGGCACAAAGCGGACTTTTCAGGCCGTTGGCGCTACGAGCGGCGGCACAGGGACCGCGACCGTTCGAGTTGAGGTGAGTAATACGGGGATCACGAACGAGTGGCTAACGCTCGGCACGATGACTCTGGCCCTCTCCACGACTGCTGCAACAGATGGTTTTGCAAGCGATGCCGTATGGCCCTTTGTGAGGGGCAACGTGACTGCAATCAGTGGCACGGGGGCTGCTGTAACTCTGACGATGGGTCTGTGACATGAGCGCAACGACAAACTGCCGGCTTGGTGGAGCAGTAAATTCACCGATCATCCTCGCTCAATCTGCCGTCCCGGTAATCGTTGCGCCTAATGCAACGTGGAACAACACGACAGGGTCATTCACTCTTGGCACCGCGCTTTTGGCGACATACTCTGCTATCGGCGCATGGGTGCGGTTTGCTGGTGTTGGGGTAAATGGATCAACTGGGGGGCCAGCGTCATCGAGTATTTACTGGTGCGTGTTTTCGTCCACTACGGCTGGGCAGGCGTATGCACTGTCGGCAGATACCTCACAACCATTCACCCCGTACTACCCCGGCACAGGATTGTCTAACCTGACCACTACTACCGGGACACATGTCCAAACAACCGGCGCAACAATCACCCTTGCAAATATCGCTGTCCCCGGGGGCTCAATGGGGCCGAACGGGGGGTTGCGCGGGACGAGTCGATTCCTGTCAAACAATACAGCAGGGATAAAATATACATACCACTACCTAAACGGATCTGTCGCTGGCGTGGGTAACTTAGTAACTACGACAGGGGGGGCGTTTATTGTTACGGGCAGAAATAGGGGAGTGCAGAATCTACAATCATGGCCTTATTTTGGGTCCGATACGGCAGGGACTGGAGGGGTAACAATGGGGGCGATAGATACTTCCCTGACGCAGCAATTTACTTTTGCTGCAGGCATGGTGACTGCAACGGATTGGATAATGCTTGACACCTGCATGTTGGAGGTTCTGCCATCGTGATAACCCAATTCAAGACTGACAGCCCAGAAGCTAAGACGGCAATCTCTGCCCCTGCGCCCAAGAATGTAATCATTTCCGGCAGCATCACCTACGTCTACACGGGCGATGATTATGTTGCTCCGGTGACGGCGGCGTAATGCTCGCGCTTTCGAGTTTGTACTTCCGGGGGGTAAGCCTCGCCGCCCCCGGGGTTGGCTTGGCCTCCGGCGCGGCTAATTTGGCAACGCAGGTCGCCCTGGCGGGGGTCGGGGTGGCCCTGGCCGGAGGGACGGCAGGTTTGTCCGCCGGCATCAACCTCGGCGCTGTGGGGTATGGCGTTTCGGGTGGGGCCGGCAATCTGTCAGCCAATATCACGTTGAGTGCTACCGGGCTCGCCACGGCGGCGGCAGGTGCGGGGCTTTCGCTCGCCGTACTATTGGCAGGGGCCGGCGCAGCGCAAGCGGCCGGTAATGCAGACCTTGCGAACCACATTCAGCTTCTTGCCGCGGGAAGTGCGCAGGCCTCCGGCAGTACCGACCTGGTCATCCAGATTCGTTTTGCCGCATTGGGTGGCAGTGTTAGCCTGGCTACAGCGGGGCTCACAACAGAGGTGTGCCTCACGGCCGCTGGCTTCGTGCAGGCCATGGGGGCCGGGTCACTCACAACGCAAATCAACTTGGAAGCATCGGGAAGTTCTCAGTCCTCCGGCGGGGCCTCTCTGTTGGTCGTACGCGGCACGCCGCACATCCTCATTGCGGATCCGCGCTACCAGGTCAGCACCGCCCGGTCCTTTGCCGTGGCGTCATCCGGCCGCGATTTCAGCGTTTCCACTGCCCGCAAATTCCAGGTGTCCGCATGAAAACCTTCGACTCCAAGCGTCCCGGCGAGGAAATTACTTTGACGTTCAACTTTGCGGCAGAGTGTCCGGCGCCCCGCACCATCACCGCGCAAAGGGTCAACGTGGAGCAGCTGGCGGGCACCCCAGACCCGGGCCTGGCAGACATGAAGGTCGGCAGTGCCGTGTCCCAGGGCGCCCTGGTCCTGCAACGCATCGCTGGCGGCGTGATCGAGGTGGACTACCTGGTGGTGGCCACCATCACCCGAGACGATGGCGAGATCCGCGAGCTACCGGCGTTGCTGAAGGTGCGGCGCTGGGGGTAAGACCCTTTCGTCCGGTCAAAGAGGCGTCCTGCGGGGCGCCTTTTCTACGTCCGAAACTAAAGGGCTTTAATCGGCATGGGTCGCGCGCGCGGGGAAAATCCTGTCATCCCGCTCCTGCGGGTATTCCAGACAGAGGAGTCCAAATGTTCAAGATCACCCCTTTCCGCCAGGTCAAATGGCCCGTCACCATTTCCGTTCCCCAGGATGGCGGGCGCGTCCAGAAGCACGAGATAACTGCCCGCTTCGACATCCTTCCCCAGTCGCGTCTCGATGACCTGGTACGCGGCCAGCGCGGTGCCGACGAAGATAAGGATCTGTTGCGCGAGGTGCTGTTGGGCTGGGACGGCGTGGCGGATGAAGACGGCGTGGCCATCGAGTTTGCCGATGCCCCCCGGGATCAACTGTTGGATATTCCCTACGTTCGGGGTGCCTTGCTGAAAGCCTATTTCGAAGCGGCCAGCGGATCGGCGGCCGCGCGAAAAAACTAGCGGACGCCGGCCGGTTCTGGGCACGCAGGTGTTCGGAGCCGAGCGGCGCCGATGAAGTCGAGGGAGCCGCCGCTGCCTTCGGGCTGGTGGTGGCGGAGGATGCGCAGGCCGTAGAACAGGATTTCGATGTCTGGGAAGAAAACCTCCCCGCCCTCACGGTGTTCTGGGAATGTCGGACCCAGTGGCGTTACCTAGCGGGGCGGGAAACCGCAGTAATAACGGGGCTGGAATATGCCTCGGTAACTGCGGCGATGCCCTACCTGGTAGATGCCGCGGCGGATCGGAATGCCGTTTTCGCCGGGGTACGAGCGATGGAGCGGGGAGCGCTGGAAGTGTTCAATGCGCCAGGCGGCGCATCGTGACGAGGTAAGCCACCGCCCCGAGCCAGCCGATTGGTGTCCAACCGGTGAGCAGCATCCAGAGGAATAGGACGCCGCACAAGGGAACCCGCATCGCCGTTCCAATAAGGGACGGTAGCAGGCAGAGCACGATGTAGAGGATGGCGTAGCCGCCGAACATTTCACCCATAGTGGATTGAGCATAGCACATGGATCAGCAGATCGTACTTGGCATCACCCTGCGCGCAGACGGCTCCAGCCTGAAGGGGGAGATTGCCGGCGTCAGCCAGGAAATCAAGCAGCAGGAGCCGCTGTGGAAAAGCCTGGCCATCTCCATGGGGTTGGTGAATGGCGCCACGGCCTTGCTGGAAATGGGCATGGAGAAAGTGCGCCAGGCGGCGACTTTCGCCGGCGACGCCGTAAAGGATGCGGCCCGCTACCAGACCCTGGGCGTGGCCATGGAGCAGGTGGGCAAGAACGCGGGCTACACGGCGGACCAGATGGCGGGATTCGAAGGCAGCCTGCGCAAGAACGGCATCGCGATGATCGAGGCGCGCTCAACCCTGACGCAGATGGCCAGCGCCCATATCGACCTGTCAAAGAGTGCCCAGCTGGCGCGTATTGCCCAGGATGCAGCGGTGATCGGCAACATCAATTCGTCAGAAGCCTTCCAGCGCATGATCTACGGCATCCAGTCCGGCCAGGTGGATGTGTTGCGCACCATCGGCATCAACGTGGACTTCGAAGCCTCCTATCAGAAGCTGGCCCGTACCCTGCATATCAACGCGAATCTCCTGACGGAGAACGAGAAAATGCAGGCGCGCACGAATGCGGTCGTCGAGGACGGGCAACGCAAGTCCGGCGTGTATGAAGCCTCCCTGACCACGGCCGGCAAGCAGCTCAATTCCATGAAGCGCCTGCTGGATGATTTGTCCGTCAAGATGGGTGAGACCTTCCTGGAAGCCTTCACCGCCAAGGTCTTCGGCCAGTCTGAAATGCTGAAGAAGGCCAATGCCGAACTGGATCGGATGAAAGCCAACGGCGACATCGAGGCCTGGGGGCATGGCGTGGCCCAGGGGTTGGGGGCCGTCACCAATGGTGCGACTGGGACAGTGAAGGCCTTGTGGGAGCACCGGGACGCGGTGGAGGCTATTGCCGCCGCCTATTTTGCCTGGAAAGCCGGGGCGTGGTTCGGGCCGATCGTGACTTCTGCCGCAGCGGCCACCGCAGCCGAGGTGGAGTTCTACGGCGCGGTATTGACGGGCAATGCGGTAATGCTGGGCGGACGCGCCGAGGCAGCCGCCCGGGCGACCGCCGTGGCGGAACTGGCTACCGCAGATCTGGCGGCGGCAACGGCGGAAGCGGATCGAGCCCGGGCCACGCTGGCCAGCGTCACGGCTCTTCGCGGCAGGGCGGTGGCGGAGCTGGAAAGCACCAACGCGACCTTGGCGGCAACGGCACAGATGGGCGCTCATTCGGCGGCCCTGCGTTATGGGCAGATCGCCGCTGACGGAAAATCCCGGGCGCTGACGGATCTGGCGGCACTGGGCCAGTTGAATGCCCGGGTGGCAGGAGAGGTAGCCGCAGCGGAGACAGTTGAAACTGCAGCCCGGCTGCGGGCGGTTGCTGCAACGACTGCCCAGGCGGAAGCTCAGGCAGCCGCTACCCTGGCGGCCAGGGGCGCCGCAGCCGGACAAGGCTTGTTTTCCAGCACCCTGGCGGCCCTGGGCGGGCCGGTCGGCGCCATTACGGCCCTGGTCATTGCAGGCGGTCTGGCCTGGGAAATCTGGGGCAACAAGGCCAGCAGCGCGGTGGATCAGGCCAACAGCAAGCTGGCCGAGGCTGAAGCGCGCCTGGATAAGGTCAAGGATCGCCAGAAGTGGGGGTCCAGCGAAGCGGGCCAGGCGGAAAAGGAGCGCATCGCGGCCGTAGCCAGGTTGGAAATGATGGAAGACACTGGCGTCAAGGGCGCCGCCTATAACACCCAATGGCGCCTGGTTCAGACCCTGACGGACACAGTGGAACGCATGAAGGCGGAGCAGGCTAATTCTCCTGCTGCTGCGTCCTCTGCTACCCAATCCTCCGGTCGATTCGCCCAACTCGCCAGCCAGTACGCCCCCAAGGCCAAGATGGGCGAAATGCTGGGCATGCTGGATCGGGAGTACGCCGAGGAGCAGAAGCTGGCTGCGGGTAATGGTGCCAAGTTGGCCGATCTGGAGGCGTCCTACCAGCGCACCCGCAAGGGAATCATCGAACAGATGGGCAGCGACGCCTATCAAGCGACGATGAAGGGATTCACGCGAGAAACTACCGCGGCCAAGGCAGCCGAAGATGATCGATTGTCCGGCGCGGACATGAGTCATAGGCTGGGGCTGCTCTCTGACCAAGAGTACATCGATGCGCGCCTGGCTATCGAGCTGGATTTCCTGTCAAAGTCGGATTCCATCCTGCAGCGCAAATACGCAGCGGCGAAAAATTCCGCCGACAGAGAGGCGGCCCTGGCGGAGCGCGATGCGCTTAAGATCCAGAGCACAAAGCTGAAGCGCGACGCCGGCAATGAAAAGACCTTGCAGGATTTTGACCAAGGGCGGGTCGTTTCCCAGTTCGCCCTCGGCCAGGATCGCGCTACCGATGACTTGCGCTTCCAATCCGAACTGCTGGGCAAGACCGCCCTGGAACAGCAGAAGTTGACCTATGCGCGCCAGGTTGATCGCACTGCGCTGGATGCCCTTATTGATCCCTACACGCATTCCCTGAAGCTGTCCGAGAAACGCACGATCGAGTATCTACAGGAAGCCGAAGCCGCCAAGACCGCCCGCAATGCTGAGCTGGACCATGCGGAGGCGATGAAAGGCGACTGGACCATCGGTGCCAAAGGGGCGCTTGATGACTACCTGACTAAGGCCCGCGATGTGGCCAGCCAATCCAAAGACCTGTTCACCCACGCCTTCCGGGGCATGGAAGATGCTCTGGTCAATTTCACAAAAACTGGCAAGCTGGATTTCAAATCCCTGGCGGATTCGATCATCACCGACCTGATCCGCATGCAGGTTCAGGAGTCCATCACCGGCCCAATCGCCTCCGCCATGAAAAACGCGGGCGGCCTCTCCGGAATCTTCTCGGCACTGACGGGGAGTTCTTCGGGCGATGCTGGCACTTCTACATCCTATCTCACCGCCGCCGCTCCCTGGGCCAATGGCGGCGCGTTTCAGTCGGCTGGCCTGCACCAGTTTGCCAACACGGTGGTTGATCGTCCGACCTTCTTCTCCAGCAATGCCGGCGCCCTGGCTTTTCACGCCAACGGCAATGTCTTCGGCGAAGCCGGCCCCGAGGCCGTCATGCCTCTGACCCGGGATGCAGCCGGCCGCCTCGGCGTGCGTTCCCAGGGCGGTGGCCAATCCGGCGGACTAGTGGTGAATATCGTCGAGAGCCCGGGCAGCGGCGGCCAGGTGCAGAAGACCCAGGGCAATAACGGCGGGCCGGACGTGCTGACCATCCTGGTTGAGAAGGTGAAGAGTGCCGTCGGGCAGGATATCGCCAAGGGTGGCAGTCTCGCCGGCCTCATGGAGCGCCGTTACGGCCTCAGCCCGGCCATGGGAGCGGTGCGATGACTATCGCCTGGCCTTCTACATTGCCCCCGCCGATGATCGATGGCTACGGCTTCGATCCGGCGTCGCCCACCGTCAAGACGGACATGGACGCCGGCCCGGGCCGGGTGCGCCGGCGCTTCACCGCCCGGCCGACCGAGTACAAGGCCGCATGGATTTTCACGCAGCAGCAGCTGGCCACGTTCGAAAGCTGGTTCGACCTGGACGCCATGTCCGGCGCCGCCTGGTTTTCCGTCGTTGCGTGGAATGGCAAGGGCGGAGTGAGCGTCACGGCGCGGATCCCGTCCGGCACCTTTGCCGTCACCAAGCGCCCCGGCCTGATGTGGGGCGTCTCCGTCAGCCTGGAAATCCGCGATCGCCCGATCATGACCGCCACCGAACTGGCGCCCTACCTGTAATGGCCGATCCGACCCTCTCCGCCGCCCTGAAAGAAGCCTACGCATGTGCCCCGGCCGATGTGGTGGTGTTGCACACCTTGGAATTCCTGCACGCCTCATTCACCACGCCCCTGCGCGTGGTGCGGGACCATACCAGCCTGACCGCGACCCTGGAAGCGTCGGCCCCGGCAAACCCTGGCGCAGTCGTGACCTTCGTGCCCTACGCCTTCGATTTCAAACTGCCCTCAGCCGGCGAGTCTTCTGTGCCAGAAATCGACATCACAATCGACAACGTGGGCGCGGACCTGATCCCGTACTTTGACGGCGCCGCCAACAGCGCCACGCCAGTGACCATGATTTACCGGCCCTACCTGAGTACGGACTTGAGCGCTCCCCACATGAACCCACCTCTGCAGATGTACTTGCGCGCAATCTCCGCCGACATGTTCCGCATCACCGCCAAGGCGGGCTTCGGCGACCTGGGCAGCCGGCGCTTTCCCGCTCTCATGTACACCGCGCAAACCTTCCCCGGGCTGGCGGCATGAGTCACTGGGCACTCCAATATCTTGGCGCGCCATGGGTGTCTGGCGAATCAGGCCCGGCAGCCTATGACTGCTACGGCCTGGTGCGGGCAGTCTATCGGGATGTGCGCGGCGTGGAGTTGCCGGTGGTGGACGTTACCCAAGCGGAGCCCTTGCGCCTGCGCCACGCCATGCAGCAACAGGCCGGGCGCTGGCTGGATTCACCGTTCCCGGTGGATATGGGCGTGGTGCTGCTGTCCCACGGCAAGCATCCCCACCATGTCGGCCTGTGGGCTGCCGTGGATGGTGGCAGGGTGGTGCATGCCGTTGAAGGGGCTGGCGTGATTGCCCAGACACCGCAAGCCCTGGCCCTGGCCGGATGGCGCATCCTCGGCTACTACCGGAGGGCCGCATGAAAGCCCTATGCACGACCATCCGGGACCCATTCCGCCCCATGCACGCCCGGGAATGCCGGGAGGTGCGTAGTCGGCAGCGCATCCGTGCCTTGGCGCCGAAAACGAGCCAGCCTTTCATCGCGCTCCTGAATGGCAAGCCGATCCTGCGGGCCGCCTGGAATCGTCGCCTGCAAAACGGCGACTCGCTCGCCTTCCTGTTGCTGCCCCAGGGCGGCGGCGGTGGGGGATCGAATCCGCTGGTCGTCGTCGCCATGATCGCGCTGTCGATCTATGCGCCGGGATTGGCAATGATGATGGCGGGAGGGAATGGCGCGACTGCATTTGCGGTCGCTGCCTGGCAGGCCGGCATCATGATGGCCGGCTCCATGCTCATCAATGCCCTGCTGCCACCACCGAAGGCCAGCGCCGCCGCCGCATCTGCCGCCATTGCCGCCGCATCCCCAACCTACAGCCTGCAAGCCCAGGGCAATCAGGCGCGCCTCGATGCGCCGATCCCAGTGTTATATGGCCGCCACCAGGTCTTCCCGGATTTCGCTGCCACGCCTTACGCAGAGTATTCGGGCAACGAGCAGTACCTTTACGAGCTGCTGCTGGTGACCCAAGGGCAGTGCCAGATTCAGCAGATCCTCATTGCCGATGCGACGCTCGATGCGGCCCCGGTGAATGATGGGGCGGAGCACGTGGCCAGCGGATCATTCACGGACATCAGTTACCAGATCATTCCGCCCGGGGGCACGGTAACGCTGTTCCCTAGCCGGGTCGTTACCTCGCCGGACGTGTCGGGCGCCGAGGCCTTGACCAGCGCCATCCTCGGGCCGTTCCCCTCCCATCCGGCCGGCGCTGGGACCTGCAACGCCATCGCCATCGACGTGGTGTTTCCCCGGGGCCTCTATTACGCCAATACGGACGGTAGCCTGGCGAACAAAACCATCACCTGGATCATTGAGGCGGCTCCCATCAATACCGTGGGAACTGTCACCGGATCGTTCGTGACCATTGGCAGCGAAAGTTTTTCAGCGGCCACCACCACACCCCAGCGCCAGACCTACCGCTATACCGTCACGGTGGGCCGCTACACGGTGCGCTTCACGCGCACAGACGCGAAGGACACCAGCACCCAAGCCGCCCACGAAATCGACTGGGCCGGCATGCGGGCCTACATCCCCGGGGCTCAGGCCTATGGCAATGTGACCCTGCTGGCCCTGCGCATGAAGGCCACCAACCAACTGAGCAGCGCCGCCACACGTAAGATCAACGTGATTGCCCAGCGCCTACTACCAGTGTGGAACGGCAGCACCTGGAGCGCCCCGACTGCCACCAGGAGCATCGCCTGGGCCTTCGCCGATGCCGCCAGGAACACGGATTACGGTTCCAAGTTGCCCGACGCGCGGATTGACCTGACGGGCCTCCTGGCCCTGGACGCCACCTGGGCTACCCGGGGCGATCATTACGATGGCGTGTTCGACGCCCTTGGCACCTGCTGGGAGGCCATGACCCAGATCGCCCGCGCCGGCCGCGCCATGCCCGTGTACCAGGGCGGCATTCTCTACGCCCTCCGCGACCAGGCCCAGACCCTGCCGGTAGCCATGTTTACGCCCCGCAATATCGCCCGGGGCTCCCTCAAACTGGATTACACCCTGGTTACCGAGGACACGTGCGACGGCGTCGAGATCACCTATTTCGATGGGGATGTCTGGTCCTGGCAGACCGTCACGTGCCAGTTGCCGGGCGGCACCTACCTGCAGCCGGCCAAGCTGAAGCTGCCCGGCGTAACCTCCCGCGACCAGGCCTGGCGCGAAGGGATCACCATGGCCGCCAGCAATCGCTACCGCAGGCGCTTCGGTTCCCATCAGACCGAGATGGAGGGGCTGATTCCGCGTATCGGCGATCTGATCGCCATCAGCCACGACATGCCCGCCTGGGGGGTGTCCGGTGACATCATCGCTCATACTGGCATCGTGGCGGGGTCCGTGCTGACCCTCTCCGAGCCGGTGGTCGGCGGAGGTACGCGTTGGCTGGCAATCTCGGCTATGGATGGCAGCGTATCCGGCCCCTGGCAGGTGTCCGCCACGGATGGTTCCACTGCCGTTACCCTGTTGGACTCGATCCCGTCATTCTCTTGGCCCGACCCCTACCTGCGGGAACGGCCACGCTATGCACTGGGGACCACCAGCAGCAACCTCTACATTCAAGCCCGAGTGCTGACCATCAAGCCAGCATCGCCGGAGAAAATCGATCTGACGTGGGTTGTGGAATCCGCTGCGGTGCATACCGCCGACACAGGTGCGACGCCGGGAGCATCCGGCTGGCAATTGCCGGCGATTCCGGATCAGCCCATCGTTACCGGATTGATTGCACGGCCGATCCCGGGAGATCTGAGCCGTGCCGTGTTGTCCTGGCTAGCGGCGCCTGGTGCCACGAGCTATCTCATCGAGGTGTCCGGCGATGGTGTGCGCTGGACGCGCTGCGGCGACACCTCCGCCACGTCCTACTCCCTGTCAGCTATCTACGGCTACGCCACACGCATCCGCGTCGCCGCCATTGGCGCCGCCCTGGGCCCGTGGATTACGGCGTTCTGGGGCGACTTTGCTTTCTACATGTGGGCCGGGTCTGGTATTTACGCCCGCCCGAAATTCTACGGAGTCTGACAATGTCCGCCTTTCCCTCAAAATCGCTGCTGGCCGCTGCCGGTCTGGACGGTCCGACCGTGCTCACGGCCATGGGGCAGCTATTCGACGCCCTGACAGGCCTCCTCGGCACCACAGGAACGCAGTCCGTTGCCCTGGCCGCCCTGGGCGCGCCCCTCAATAGCACCCACAATCTGGCCACGGCCTACACCATCCTACCTGCCGACCGGGGCCAGATGCTCGAGTGCGCCGGCACCTGGACCCTGGGCGCCACCGCTGCCGCCACCCTGGGCGACGGCTTTTGCGTAGGGGTCTCAAACACCGGCAGCGGAACGATCACGATCGACCCGAACTCGACGGAAACGGTAGATGGGGTTGCCTCCATCACCCTCGGCGCTGGGCGCTCCACCATCCTGTATTGCGATGGCGGAAAGTGGGTATCCATCGGGAAGGGGGCTGTGCTGACCGTGAATGGCACGGCGCCGACGACGGCCGGGGATGTGACTGTAACCAACATCACCGGCAATGCCGGGACAGCTACCAGCGTCGGAGGAGTTACCGCTCCCGCCACGAAACCGCAGACAGCGGCAGGGGTAGGGCAGTTTGTCGGCCTTGTCGCCACATACACATCCACGGTGCTCCCGTCGGGGGGCACGTGGGCTTATTCAGCAGTTCTGAACGGCGCGGGGGATGCAGGCATAGCCGCCGGCGGAACAACGCTTGGAATCGGCGGGACTGGCGGCGGCGCTCAGGCCGTTGGTTTTGCATGGAGAATCGCATGAACATCATCACCGCCCATGGCTCGTCCTGGCAGAACCCGGCACATACCGCCATCCTCCTCACCGTAGATTTTGAAGGCCTGGGGCCGATCCCATTTTCGGCCACGCCCGACGACACGGAAGCCCACGGCCGCGATCTCTACGCCCGAGCTTTGGCCGGCGAGTTTGGTCCCGTCGCTGAATGCGTCGCGCCCGTGCTGCCGCTACTCACTGGCGACCAGGTCCGCTCCCGCCGGAATACGCTGCTGTCAGCCTGTGACTGGACCCAGTTGCCCGACGCTCCGGAAGCCGGCCGCGCCACCTGGGCAACCTACCGCCAGGCCCTGCGCGACGTGACGGCGCAGGCAGGATTCCCGGGAGCTGTGGAGTGGCCTGAACAGCCGGCATGATCAATCTCGGGTCCGCGCCTTTTGTCCTGCGCAATTTCATTGCAACCCGTTAAACTTCCGCCTGCGTCAATTATCGCGAAAAGTTGCCCCAATTATCGCGCGCGGCTTCATCAAACTGAGTTTTTTAGGTTTATTGGTCCTCAGCCCGGCGCTTCGGCGTCGAACTTTCCGCCTGCATGAGAGGAGGGGATGCTTCGGCAGAGGGCGGTGTCAGGCGCTCCGGGTGTTGCGTTGTGCCGTTCTCCCCGGCAGCGCTGGCGAGTACCCGCTTTACGCGGAAGTGTCTGATGGCAATGGGGCGGCCAGTTAGCTCCCGCTCCTCATTCTGGCGGCGGCCCATGGAAGCGTCTGGCGGGATAGCGGCGTTGTCCACACGCCCATCCATGGCTTTGTCGATCTCCCTGCTGGCGCGCTCAAGTGGGCCTTCCGCATTTTCGCAGGCCGGCAGGGTCGCCAGTAACAGGCTGAGAGACAGGATTGCGCAGAGGGTTTTGATGGCAGGGTACTCCGGGAGTGTTCCTGCGCAGGCGGGAGTAGCCGTGAGGCCACGCTCGCCGCGCAACGCCGCATGGATTAACGGGGCTTGCTGGTTTCGTGGCCGATGACGCCGCCGACGGCGGCCCCGCCGACCGTTCCGACGGCACTGCCTCCCGTGAGAATGGCCCCGCCAACCGCGCCGACACCAGCGCCAATGGCCGTGTTCTGATCCTGCCGTGACATGCCGGCACAGCCTCCCAGCGTAAGCAAGAGCGTGGCGGCGATGGCACTGATGGCGACTTTTCGATTCGTGTTCATGGTGTTACCTCTTTTTGAGTGCCCCCAGGAGGCGCTACGAGCGCTTCCGCCCCTCGAGGGGGCGAGAAAACGCGGGGTGGCCCTGCGTTTTCTTCAGAGGGATGCAGCGTGTGAAATTTCCGGGGGTGATCTGCTACTTGCCGAAGCTTGCTTTTGCCTTATCCAGGCAATGGTCTCTGGCGGCGCCAGCGTACATCTCGCACTTTTCCCTGGCCACGGCGTAATTGGCGTCGTTCTTTTCCGCAGAGGCGTCCTGCCGTGCTTCCCGCTGAACCTCGGCCGCCTTTGCCTTGGCGATGAAGTCAGCCTCCGTGGTCTTCTTCTGCGCATTGGCGTCGGCCTTGGCGGCGGTTTGGACAGCCTTGGCTTCCTGCACGCAGACACTCCGGGCATTACCCGCGAAGTCCTTGCATTTTTCCTTTGCGACGTCGTACTCGGCCTCCGCCTTGGCGGCACGGGCCTTGAAGTGATTTTTTGCCGTAGGGTGATAGACCGCTTCGATATCGGCCAGGGCCGTCCGTTCCTTGCCCTTGGCGATGGCTTTGCACATATCCTCGGGATTGCCGGACAGGGCTTTGCACGCCAGCTTGTCGCTCTTGTATTCAGCGGAAATTGCCGCCTTGCCAGCCTTGTAGTCGGTGTTCGTCATCTTCTGGGCAAGGGCACCGGTGCTGAATGCAATACCAAGGGCAAGCGAAATGAGGGTGATGGGCTTCATGTTGGATCCTTTTGGAGATAGGTCCGGGCGCCGTGCCCGGGATTGCTAGCGGGCTATCTGGGTACCGACGACTTCGATATCCACGCGGCGGTCGGGTTGCAGGCAGGCGATTACCTTGGCGCTCTTGGCGCCGGTGCATTCGCCGGCCTTGGTCATCGGCTGGGTTTTCCCCTTGCCCTCGGTTTTCACCCGATTCGCGTCCACGCCCTTGTCCAGCAGATAGGCCTTGACGGCGTCCGCACGGCGTTCCGAGAGGCCCTGGTTATAAGCTTCCGTGCCGAAGCGATCCGCGTGACCGACGGCGATGATGACTTCCGGCGAGATGCCCGCCATCTTGGTGAAAAACTCATCCAGTGCCTTGCGTCCCTCGGGGCGCAGAACGGCCTTGTTAAAGTCGAACAGGGCGTCCGCATCCAGCGTCACCTTGCCGGCGGCGGGTTGCGGCGCAGCGGCCACCACCATCGGCTTCGCTGCGGCTTCCGGCGCTTTGGCGACAGGGGCCGGAATGGGATGGGCCGGGGCGGTCAGATCGCACTCGTTTGGCGAAGCAGGGGCGGGACCCGTGCCGTTATGCCAGCACAGGTTGTAAGCGCTCCTTACCGCGACACCCCGCTGGTCTGTCACGTATCCCGTTTCGGATGGCGGGGTCTGGGCGCCTGCCAAGCCGGACAGCATGGCCAAGGCCAGCGTGCATGCCACGGAGAGACTTTTTTGCTTGTTGATGAGAGCGATTGTCATGAAATATTCCTGTTCAAAAATGCGGCGTGGTCCGCCTTGCCTGGATACCTGCGTCTGTCCATAAAAGCGGGGATTACAGACAGTGACTCGATCTGAACTGAAGGTCGCTCTCGGTAAAGGGAGGGCGGCGGTTGCCGCTCAGTCATTACGGCCATCATCCCCCGGGATAAATCGATTCTCTGTTCGTTGGCGTACAAAATACGAAATTGGCATTGCGCGTTATTGATTGCCTGCGCTTTATGAATGGGCACGCATATTCAGTCCATGGGGAAATTCCCGTTGAAATCTTCCTTTGGGCGTTCGTTGCCGAACATAAATCAGAAAACAAAGCCGCTACGCTGGGGACAGATAATAAGCAGCCGGGGAATTAGGCGAATTTATTCACCAGCCCGAAACTGCCTTTGTGAAAAGGAATTTCAAATGACAGATTGGAAAGGTCGAGAGGAAGACGACATCTCGATGAGCGACGGTGACGCAGCCCTGTGCGCCCTGGCCGACATGCCGGGCAGCGAAACGGGCAGCGAAACGGGCAAGCATCTGCGGCGCACCCAGGATTACGTCAAGGTGCTGGCCAGGCGTCTCCGGGACCACCCCCGGTTTGAAGCGCAACTGAGCGACGCAGCCATCTCGCTGCTGGTCAAATCGGCACCGCTCCACGATGTGGGCAAGGGCGCCATTCCCGCAGCCATCTTGTGCAAGCCGGGCAAGCTCACGGCCGAGGAATGGGGCGTCATGAAACGGCATGCCGAGTATGGCCGGGACGCCGTGACCCGGTTCGAACATGCGGTGGACGAGTCCATCGGTTTTCTTCGCTGTGTCCTTGAGATCGTCTACAGCCATCACGAGAAATGGGATGGCACCGGCTACCCGCAGGGCCTGGCCGGGGACGCCATCCCCCTGTCTGCGCGCATCATGGCGGTGGCCGATGTCTATGACGCCCTGATTTCAAAAAGGGTCTACAAACCGGCGTTTCCCCATGGCCAAGTCATGCGCATGATGGTGGATGGGCGAGGGACGCACTTCGATCCGGATATTGCGGATGCTCTCCTCGATGTGGCCGAAGACTTTCTGAACATAGGCACAGGAAATTCGGCGGCGCGGGAGGGCGCGCCTTGCGCCTTTCAGAGTCCGGAGTCCTTTTCCCCTGTGTGTTTGACCGAACAGAGGCGCCGCCCCTGAAGGCAGACAATGCATTTTCTGGACGGATGCCCCATGCGGCGCTGCGCCGGGGAGGGGGCCGGCGGCTTTGCCGGGCCGGGCATTCCGACTGCAACAGTGAGGATTCCACCATGCTCCAAACCATCGCCGTTCTGATGATCGTTCTATGGCTGCTGGGGCTGATCACCTCCTACACCCTGGGGGGCTTCATCCACATTCTTCTGGTCATCGCGGTCGTGATGCTCCTTCTCAATATCATCAACGGGCGCGGCCGCGTCTGAGCGCCATGTCCCAGCACCTGAATTTCAAGCACCCAGCAAACAAGGAAAAATCATGGAAGCATCGTCCGTCTACGTTTTCAACACCCACACCGAAGCAGAGGATGCCATCCGCAGCCTGAGCAAGAGCGGCTTCAACATGGAGAATCTGTCTCTGGTCGGCAAGGGCTATCACAGTGAAGAGCACCCGGTCGGCTTCTATACCTCGGGGGATCGCATCAAGTCCTGGGGCGGCATGGGGGCCTTCTGGGGCGGCATCTGGGGCCTGCTGTTTGCGCCGGCGGTGTTCTTTCTGCCGGGCCTGGGGCTTATTGCCCTGGCTGGGCCCATCGTCTCCGCCTTGGTCGGCGCTCTGGAAGGGGCCTTGATCCTGGGGGGCGTGTCGGCCCTGGGCGCGGCACTGGCCCAGATTGGCGTTCCCGAAGATCAGGTCATCAAATACGAGACGGCGCTGAAGGCGGACAAATTCGTTCTCATGGTGCATGGCGGTGCCGAAGAAGTGGCCCGGGCGCGCGTTGCCCTGGAAAGTGGTGTCGCGTGGAAGCAGGCGTAACCGCCACGGTGTTGGACGCCACCCCCTTAGTATGAAAGCCATGGCGGTTTCCCTCACCCTCAGTCCCTCTCCCGGCGGGAGAGGGAAGCGTCGTGAGTCGGCTACGCCGACTTCCACGGTAAGGACAAGGCGCCACCCGGCGGCGTCCGCTGCGCCTTCCAGCAATTTCGGCCCACGGAAATGAATCTCTTTCGTCCTGCAGAAACCCACTGCGCGGATCGGATCGGTTGGCTGCGCGCCGCCGTCCTCGGCGCCAATGACGGCATCGTGTCCACGGCCAGTCTGGTGCTGGGCGTGGCGGCGGCCCATGCCAGTCATGCCAGCATCCTGGTCACCGGGGTGGCGGCCCTGGTGGCCGGCGCCATGTCCATGGCGGCCGGCGAATATGTCTCGGTCCATGCCCAGGCGGATACCGAAAATGCCGACCTGGCGCGGGAGCGGGCCGAACTGGCCAGGGATGTTCTGGCGGAACACCGGGAACTGAGCGCCATTTATGTCGGCAGAGGGCTTGCTCCGGATCTGGCCTGGCAAGTGGCCGAGCAACTCATGGCCCACGATGCCATCGGTGCCCATGCACGGGACGAACTGGGTTTCTCCGAATCCCAGAGAGCACGGCCGCTGCAGGCGGCCCTGGCCTCGGCCGCCAGTTTCGCCGTGGGGGCCATGCTGCCCCTGGCCGTGACGGCCCTGGCGCCCGATGCGGGCTTGACACCTTGGGTAAGCGGTACGTCACTTGTTTTTCTGGCCGTCCTGGGGGCCGTATCCGCCCGGGTTGGCGGTGCCAGTGCCTTGGTCGGCGCCTGGCGCGTCACCTTCTGGGGGGCCTTGGCCATGGCGATTACGACAGGGGTGGGGGCCTTGTTCGGCGGGACAGGCGGATAGCCCCAGCGCTCCCTCCGCTCCGTCTACGTGCGACAGCGCACAGAACACGCCTGCGCGATTCGACGATGATGGCGAGTCGAGAATTAGCCAGAGCCATTATTGGGCCACCCTGGTGCCCACCGCGAGAATGCTCATGAAAATCCGACTTGGCTACGAACTGATTTACGACTGTCCGCAGCCGACCCCCATGATCCTCAACCTGAGTGTGCATTACACGCGGGTGTCCGACATACTCGTCCCAGACCTCCTGATTGCCGCCCCCCCTGTGCCCATGAGCGCCTACCGGGACAGCTATGGCAACTGGTGCACCCGCATCATCGCCCCCCGGGGCCTGTTGACACTATCTACCGATGGGCTGGTGCAGGATCCGGGGCTGCCGGACCCGGTGGCTTGGCATGCGCGGCAAACAGCGGTGGAGGATCTGCCGGACGACGTCCTGCTGTTTCTCCTGGGGAGTCGCTACTGCGAGACGGATCGCCTGTCCGAGATCGCCTGGCAGCTTTTCGGCCATACCGTGACCGGATGGGGCCGTGTGCAGGCCATCTGCGACCATGTGCATGAGCACATCATGTTTGGCTACGAGCATGCGCGGGCCACCAAGACGGCTCTGGAGGTATTCCACGAGAGAAGGGGTGTGTGTCGGGATTTCGCCCACCTCGCCATCACCTTCTGTCGCTGCATGAACATTCCGGCCCGCTACTGTACCGGCTACCTGGGGGATATCGGCGTGTCGCCACCCTACGGCCCTATGGATTTCGCTGGCTGGTTCGAGGCTTGGCTGGACGGCCACTGGTACACCTTCGATGCCCGCAACAACATTCCGCGTATCGGCCGCGTGTTGATCGCCCGGGGCCGGGATGCCGCCGATGTGGCCATCAGCAACAGCTTTGGCCTCAATATCCTGAGAAATTTCAAAGTCCACACCTACGAGGTGTGAGAGGCATGAGTCGGCCAAGCCTATGCGCTCTGGCGTACGGAGAAAACCGCCACAGTGAGGATAGGATTGGTCCCCCTGCCACGGGGTTTCCGGGGTTTTGCGGCCCGCCCATTCCGACGGCAAACCGCCGCCACGTTTCGACCTTAAAAAGGCAGTTGACTAAACGCCGAGGCGCAGAGGCGCCGAGAAAACAAAGAGATAGCAACAATCGGCGTCTCACCGAACGGGTGAAGTGGATTGCCCCATCAACCTCTTGTTTTTCCTCTGCGTCTCGGCGCCTCGGCGTTTCAAACAGAGGTTTTTAGGTTCAACCATGGAGTGCCTTCATGAATTTCCTTGCTTCCACCCTGATTTGCACCACGCTTCTGGGCACCTGCGGGCTTGTCCAGGCGGAGGTGATAGCACCCGATACCCTCGTTAAATCAACGACTGAAGCCGTGCTGGTGGCCATCCGGCAAAATCAGAATCAAGCCCATCTCATCAAGGTGGCTGAAAGTACGGTTCTGCCCCACTTCGATTTCACACGCATGACCCGACTGGCCGTGGGACGTGGCTGGGGCCAGGCCACGGCGGAACAACAGCAGGCGCTGGTGAATGAATTCCGCAGTCTGATAGTGCGCACCTACACTGGTGCTCTGGCGGCAAGCAAAAATGCCGATACCAGGATAATCGTCAGCCCGCTGCCTGCCCTGGCTAATGTTGCCGAGGTCATGGTGCGGACCAAGGTCATGCGGCCCGGCGCCCGCGCCGTACCCATCGACTACGATATGGAAAACTTGCCGGAGGGATGGAAGGTGTTTGACGTGGTGGTGGATGGCGTCAGCCTGGTGACCAATTACCGGCAAATATTTTCTGCGGAACTCCGCGAGTCGGGAGTGGACGGCTTGGTGAAGTTTCTGGCTGTGAAAAACCGGCTTGCCGCAAACGGCCCCGTGGCCACCAAGCCCGCCGCAGAATGAAGCTCGACGCGGATACCCCTGTTAAGCCAGCGCCGCTGTCGGGCAAATTGCCACCCCCGGAGACACCATGAACGCCATCCGCCAGCTTCAGAATCTGGGCCAGAGTCTCTGGCTCGACAATATCACCCGCGAGCTGCTCGCCAGCGGCACCCTGGCGCGCTATATCCGGGAGTTGGGGGTGACGGGGCTAACCTCGAACCCCAGCATCTTCGAACATGCCCTCAGGAACAGTGATGCCTATGATCAGGAAATTGGCCGGAAAGTGGCGGAAGGTAAATCTGGCGAAGCCCTGTTTTTTGAGCTGGCCCTGGCGGACCTGAGTCGGGCCGCTGCTTGCTTCCTGCCAATCTTCGAGGCCACGGCCGGGACGGATGGCTGGGTGTCCCTGGAGATATCCCCCTTGCTGGCGCAGGATGCCGACGCCAGCCTGCAGGCGGCGCGGCAACTGCATGTCCAGGGCGAATGTCGGAATCTCTTCATCAAGATTCCCGGCAACGGCGCCGGCCTGGCGGCTGTCGAGGAGGCTATCTTTGTGGGCGTGCCGGTGAATATCACCCTGCTGTTCTCCCGGCAACATTACCTGGCAGCGGCGGAGGCCTATATGCGCGGCCTTGAGCGGCGCATCGCTGCGGGGCTGGATCTCCAGGTCAGCTCCGTGGCCTCCCTGTTCATCAGTCGCTGGGATGTGGCCGTGGCGGACAAAGTTCCGCCCGCATACCATAACCGCCTGGGCATTGCTGTCGGCATGAGTGTCTACGCCGCCTACCGGGAAGTGCTGGCCTCCCCGCGCTGGCAGAAATTGGCGGCCGCCGGTGCCCGGCCCCAGCGCCTGCTGTGGGCCAGCACCGGCACCAAGGATCCTGCCGCCCGGGATACCTTGTACGTTGAAGCACTGGCCGCGGCGGACACCATCAACACCCTGCCTGAAAATACCCTGCTGGCCTTTGCCGAATACGGCCAGGCCACCCGGGTCTTGCCGCTGGAGTCTGGGCAAGGAGACGCGTGCCTGGCAGAATTCGAGGGTCTGGGTATCGATATCGAATTGCTGGCGGCCGATCTTCAGCGGGATGGCACGGCTGCCTTTGCACGCTCCTGGGGCGAGCTGATGGCGCGCGTTGCCGCGAAAAGCGCCAGCCTGGCAAATCATCCCACCCCGGAATAAGGCCCCGGCCCCGGCCTTGCGTGGCGTGGCGTGGCGTTCACCCCCGGAGGGAATCCTATGAGAATCCACCAGTTGTCCCCCCAGGAGGCCTTGGCGAGCCTGAAAAGCACCGGGGCAGGACTGGACTCGGCCGAAGCGGCCCGGCGCTTGCAGGAATTCGGCCCCAACGAAGTGGAAAAAGTCAGCCGCGGGCCTTTGTGGCAACGTTTCCTGCGGGAGTTCACGACATTTTTTTCCCTGATCCTGTGGGTCGCTGCCGGGCTGGCCTTCTTCGCGGACTGGAGTGAGCCTGGCCAGCACATGGCAAAAGTCGGCTACGCCATCATCACCGTGATTCTGGTCAGCGGCATGTTCTCGTTCTGGCAGGAGTATCGGGTCGAACAAACCCTGGCTGCCCTGCAAAAATTGTTGCCGCAACAGTCCCAGGTCGTTCGCGAGGGCAAGGTCATCAAGCTGCCGGCAGAACAGCTGGTGCCCGGGGATGTGGTCCATCTGGAGCAGGGCGACAAGATTCCGGCGGATTGCCGCCTGATCGAGGCGTTTGGCGCACGGGTCAATAATGCGGCCGTCACCGGGGAATCCCTGCCCCAGGCGCGCCAGGCCGCAGCGTCCACCGAAGAAGCCTGGAGTGACAGCCAAAACGTGGTGCTCGCCGGCACCGCCATGGCGGCTGGCCAGGCTACGGCCCTGGTGTTCGCCACCGGCATGCACACCGCGTTTGGCAAGATTGCCCACTTGACCCAGACCGCAGGGGAAGAGGTGTCGCCCCTGCGCCGGGAAATCGCCCATTTGAGTCGCCTCACCGCCATGCTTGCCGTGTCCATCGGCCTGGTTTTTTTTCGCCCTCGGCTGGATGATCGGCATTCCCTTCTGGAAGGCTTTTATCTTTGCTATCGGCATTATCGTGGCCATGGTGCCGGAGGGCCTGCTGCCGACCCTGACCCTGGCCCTGGTGCTGGCGACCCAGCGCATGGCCAAACGTAATGTGCTCATCCGCTACCTGCCCTCCGTGGAAACCCTCGGCGCCACCACGGTTATTTGTACCGACAAGACCGGCACCCTGACCCAAAACCACATGCTTGTCCGGCGCCTGTGCCTGGGGGGAAAGCTCAAGGACTTTCCTCTGGACATGGGGGCGGAGGCGAGTCTGGCCTACCGCCCATTTTTTCTGGTGGCGGGCCTGTGCCATGACCTTAAGGAAAGCGGCAGTCCCGGCCAGCCGGCCTTGCTGGGAGACCCCATGGAAGTCGCTCTGGTGGATATGGCGCGGCAGTGCGTGCCGGAGCTTCCCGCCTATCCCCGGGTGGACGAGCTGCCCTTTGACGCCGAGCGCATGCGCCTGTCCACCGTGCAGCAGTCGCCGGAAGGCCCCCGGCTGTACTGCAAGGGCGCCCTCGAAACCGTGTTGCCCCTGTGCAGACAAATCCTCGTCGATGGCAAGCTTCAGCCTTTGGGCGAGGCAGAACGCCAGGCCCTCCTGACGGCCCAGGACGCCATGGCGGAGCAGGGATTGCGGGTGCTCGCCTTCGCCAGTCGGGACTTGGCGGCGGCGTATGACCCGAAAAAACTGGAAGAGGATCTGGTTCTTGTCGGCCTCGCCGGCCTGGAAGATCCCCCCAGGCCGGAAGTGCCGGCAGCTCTCCAAAAATGCCGGGAGGCGGGCATCAAGGTCATCATGGTGACGGGGGACCATCCCGTCACCGCCCTGGCCATTGCCCGGGAAATCGGCCTTGTCCGTGCCGGGGCAGGGAGCGTTATTACCGGCGAGCAGCTGCGACACTACACGGCGGCCCAGTTGCAACTGGCCCTCGATGCGCCGGAACTCATCTTTGCCCGGGTGGTCGCCGAACAGAAGATGCTCATCGTCGAGGCATTGCGCAAGAAAGGCGAAATCGTTGCCGTCACGGGGGACGGCGTAAATGATGCGCCAGCCCTCAAGGCGGCCCATATCGGCATCGCCATGGGCATTACCGGCACGGATGTGGCCAAGGAAGCGGCGGACATGGTCTTGTTGGACGACAATTTCGCCAGCATCGTGAACGCGGTGGAGGAGGGGCGCGCCGTGTTTGACAACATCCGCAAATTCCTCACCTATATCCTGGTGCACAACGTGGCCGAGCTGGTGCCCTACCTGGCCTTCCTGCTCTTCAAGGTGCCCCTGGCCCTGACGCCGATCCAGGCCTTGTCCGTGGACATGGGTTCCGACTCCCTCGCCGCCCTGGGCCTGGGGGTAGAGCGCCCCGACCCCCAGGTCATGCAGCGCCCGCCCCGTCCCCAGGGAGAACGCCTGATGAACTGGCCCTTGGCGTTTCGTGCCTACCTCTTTTTGGGACTGCTGGAGGCGGCAGCGGCCATGGCGGCCTTTTTCTTTGTGCTCTACGACGCCGGCTGGCACTACGGCCAGAGCCTGGCGGCCCAGGATCCCCTCTATCTGCGCGCCACCACGGCTTGTCTGAGCACCATCATCGTGCTGCAGATCGTGAATGTGTTCCTGTGCCGCAGTCCCACCCGCTCCATCTGGTCCACCGGGCTTAGCGGCAACCCGCTGATTTTGCTAGGGGTGTTGTCGGAAATACTCATCCTGCTGCTGATCAACTACACGCCTTGGGGCAATGAACTCCTCGGCACGGCGGCCATCGGCGAGCGGGTCTGGGGTCTGGTCATTCCCCTGGCGCTGGGCATGCTGGCCCTGGAGGAAGTGCGGAAATGGCAGGCCCGTCGGCGCCTGTTGCGGGCAACCCCCGCATAGCCGGGTCGCCATTCGTCCACATGCCCCCCCCCCGGGACTGCAGGGGGGCGTGAGCCTGAAAAAACCCTTGATCCTAAAAAACTCTGTTTGAAACGCCGAGACGCCGAGACGCCGAGGAAAAACAAGAACTTGGCAACGTAACGCGCTTCACCCATTTGGTGAAGGCCAAAATCCTTACCATGTCTTTGTTTTCTCGGCGACTCTGCGCCTCGGCGTTTAGACAACTGCCTTTTTAAGCTTGAATTTTTTGTCCCATCCGGGGCTCACCAAGGAGAATCCGCATGAACGCATACCCTCAGCATGTATCCGGGTGCTTTTCCCATCGCCAGGATGCCGAAAAGGTGTCCTCCCGGCTCATGAAGCAGGGCCTGCCGCAGGAGAGCTTCCATATTTTCGCAGCCGACGCCGCGCCGCTCAGCGACGCGCTGTCGAACGGCCAGGTGGTGCTGGTGGTGGATACCCGGACGCGCCAGGAGACGTCCATTGCACGGGCCGTCATCCAGGCCGCCGTCGGCGAATACAAGGACATCCTTGTCGCCGCCGGGAGTCCACACGCTTGGCCGGAAATAGTCAATTGAGTGCGCCGGCCCCGCTCCGAGGAGCGCCGGGGCCGGCGCTGATCCGGAGGTTTAGACAGTCTCCTGGCGATGGCGCACGTCGCAGAGCAGGCGCGCCAGTTCCTTCTTGACCACGGCGTAGCATTCGCAGGCGCGCTTTTCCAGGCCAAAGCGGTCGAGTACCGAGATATGCCCTCTGCGGTAGCGAATGAGGCCCGCCAGTTGCAGTCGTCCGGCGGCCTCGGTAATGCCTTCCCGGCGTACCCCGAGCATATTGGCGATCAATTCCTGGGTGAGGACCAGATCGTTCGTCGGCATACGGTCCAGGGTCAGCAGCAGCCAGCGGCAGAGCTGCTGCTCCACCGAGTGGTGGCGATAGCAGACGGCGGTTTGGGCCATCTGGGTCATGAGGGCCTGGGTATAGCGCAGCAGCAGGCGATGCAACAAGCCCATCCGATTGAATTCCTGCTTCAACAAGCGCGCTTCCAGGCGATAGGCCTGGCCCGCCGTTTGCACCACGGCAGAGCTGGTGGTGCTGTTGCCCCCCATGAACAGGGAAATGCCGACCACGCCTTCGCGGCCCACGCCGGCGGATTCGGCGGAGGCGCCGGACTCCATGACGTAGTGCAGGGAGACGATGGAAGTGGTGGGGAAATAGACGTGCTGCAACTGCTGGCCCGGTTCGTAGAGAATTTCACCCAGGGCCAGGGGCACCGCTTTCAGATGGGGCAGCAGATCCGCGTATTCCGTGGGGGGCAGAGCGGCGAGAAGATGGTTTTGATTCGGACCGATGGGGCAGTGCATGGCTTCAGGCCCCGCAATCGGTTTTGTCGGCGCTGAGTTCCACGCCGATGCCACGATAGCCGATGAAGCGGCAGGATTGGTTGAACATGGGTTCTCCGCTGACCTGAAATTTCTGCTGCGAACCATCTGCATTGATGCGGCTGAAGACGAAGTCGAGGAAGGGCTGGCGGGCGGTAATGGTGGCCTGCAAGGCCTGCCGCTCCGCCTCATTCCAGCCGGCCTGGGGCGCCAGGCTGGCGGGGCTGTCCGCCAGGGACTCGACCTGAATGCCGAGCATTTCCAGGACCGGGCCGGAGACCTTGGTGAAGTTCATGTATTCGTCCTGTTCCCAGTACCAGTCGGAGGCCAGTTCCGTCAGGCTGCGGTAGCGGGCCTCGCTTTCCCGCAACTCGGCGGTGCGTTCCAGGACGGTTTGCTCCAGCAACTGGTTGTATTCCTCCAGGCGTTTGTAAAGGAGGCGCACTTCCAGCATGTTGCGGATGCGTGTCCTGACTTCCAGTACATCGAAGGGCTTGCTGATGAAGTCCCGGGCACCTGCCTGCAGGGCACGCAGCTTGTGGCCGGGCTGGGCCGTGATGACCAGCACCGGCAGATAGTCGTCCGCAAGATTGGTCTTGAGGCCTTCGATGACTTGAAAACCATCCATGTCGGGCATCTGCAGGTCCAGCAGGATCAGGTCGTAGTGGTTTTTGCGATGCAGCGCGCAAACCTCCAGCGGATTCATGGTGGCGCTGACATTGGTGTAGCCAGTCTCCTCCAGCAGTTGTTCCAGCAGGAGGACGTTGGACTCCTGGTCGTCCACGATCAAAACGCGGGCCTGGAGGATATCGGACTCGGTCGGCTTCACACGGGTTCTTTCTGGCTTACAAGCGCCGGTTTGGTATGTCTCAGGGCCACATCCAGGGCGTCCATGAACGCCTTCACCTTGATGGGTTTGGTCAGGTAATTGAAGAAGCCGGCCTCCAGGGCTTTCTCGATGTCCCGGGGCACCGCATTGGCGCTGAGGGCGATGATGGGGATGTGGGCCGTGCACGGGTCCGCGCCGAGGAGCTTCATGGCTTCGATGCCGCTGATGCCCGGCAGGTTGATGTCCATGAGTATCACATCCGGCTGGTAGGCGCGGGCGAACTCGATGCCCAGGGTACCATCGGCGGCGCTGATGAGGCGCAGGTCGGGGCGGCGGGCGATGAGTTGATCCACCAGCTCCAGGTTGGCCGGATTGTCTTCCACATACAGCAAGGTACGTATCAGGGTGCCGTCCTGCAGGTGGGGCTGGGAGACATGCTCGGTTTCCAGCATGGCCAGCTGGGGGGCCGTGGTCAGGCCCAGTTCGACCCAGAACACGCTGCCCACGTCCAGGGTGCTGTCCACCCCGATGGTGCCGCCCATCAATTCCACCAGGCGCTTGGTGACCACCAGGCCGATGCCCGTGCCTTCTTCGGTGCCGGCTTCCTTGCCGAGGCGGTTGAAGGGCTGGAAAAGCTGATGCACTTGTTCCGGCGCCAGTCCCGCCCCCGTATCCCGGATGCTGATGCGTATCGAATCAGGCGGGCTGAGGGTGCAGTCCACGCTGACCGTGCCGCCCGGCCGGTTGTACTTGATGGCATTGAAAAGCAGGTTGATGAGCACCTGCTTGACCCGGGTGCGATCCGCATTGACGTAATAGGGCTGTTCGAAACGCGGGAACGTCATGCGGATGCCGCGCTTCTGGGCCTGGGGCGCGATCATGGAGCGGCATTCGAGCATGACTTCCACCAGGGACACGGGTTCCAGGGACAAATCCACCTTGCCCGACTCGATGAGGGCGAGATCGAGGATTTCGTTAATGAGTTCCAGCAGATACCAGCCGGCCTTGAGAATTTGCTCCAGGTTGCGCTTCTGGGTCAGGGTCGGCGGCGGGACGCCGGTTTCCATGAGCTGGGCGAAGCCGAGGATGGCATTCAGCGGCGTGCGCAATTCGTGGCTCATGCTGGAGAGAAAGTCGGATTTCGCCAGGTTGGCTTTTTCCGCCAGGGCGCGGGCGCCTTCCAGCTCCTGGTTCTTGTCCTGCAGCACCCGGTCCAGGCGCTTGCCTTCGGTGATGTCCCGGGCGGCGGCAAACATGCCCTGGAGCTTGCCGTTTCTGTCATAAAACGTGGTGGCATTGCAGGACACCACTGTCTCCAGACCATCCCGGGCGCGCACCGTGAGTTCGTAGTTGGTGATTTTTTTCTCGCTCAGCACCCGCTCGATACCCGCTTCGGCCCAGTGCGGATCGGTGAAATAGTCCTTGAACGGCGTGCCGATCAGTTCGTTCCGGGTGCTGGCGGAGAGCGCCTCCATCTGCTTGTTGACGTCGGTGACAATCCCCGACGGGTCCGTGGTCATGAGGGCGTCGATATTCGCTTCGAACAGGGAGCGGGTATAGAACTGATGGTCCCGCAGGCGCTGGTCGAGCTTTCGCCGTTCCGCTTCCACTTGTTTGCGGGCGGTGTTGTCGGTGCCGATCAGCAGATAGCCGATGATGGTGTTTTGCGCGTCGCGCAAAGCCGTCACCGACACCACCGCCGGGAGGCGGCTGCCATCCTTGCGGATGTAAGTCAGCTCGTAAATATCCTCAATGCCCCGACTGGCCTTGAAGACCAGGGCTTCAAAGCCCGGTGCGATGGGGGTGGACAATTCCACGCTGAGGGCCTTGGCCCGGGCAATCACTTCCTGCGGATCGGAAATCTCGGCCGGCGTGATCTTGTTCATGACGTCGGCGGCGGCGTAGCCCAGCATGCGCTCGGCGCCCACGTTGAAAATCTGGATGACGCCGTTGGCATCCGTGGCGATACTGGAAAAGTTGGCGCTGTTGAAAATCGCGCTCTGCAGGGCGCCCGCCTTCAGCAGGGCCTCCTCGGCCCGCTTTCTGGCCGTGTTGTCTGTGCCAATCAGCAGATAACCAATAATGGTCTTTTGCGCGTCACGCAAGGCCGTAACCGACACCACGGCGGGGAAGCGACTGCCATCCTTGCGGATGTAAGTCAGTTCGTAGATGTCCTCGATGCCCCGGCTGGCCTTGAAGACCAGGGCTTCGAAGCCCGGCGCAATGGGGGTTTCCAGTTCCAGGCTCAGCGCCTCGGCCCGAACAATGACTTCCTGGGGGTCAGAAATATCGGCGGGGGTGATCTTGTTCATCACTTCCGCTGCCCCGTAGCCCAGCATGCGCTCGGCGCCCACGTTGAAAATCTGAATCACGCCATTGGCGTCCGTGGCGATACTGGAAAAATTGGCGCTGTTGAAAATCGCGCTCTGCAAAGCACCCGCCCGCAGCAGAGCTTCCTCGGCCTGCTTGCGTGCCGTGTTGTCCGTGCCAATCAGCAGGTAGCCGATGATGGCATCCTGATCGTCCCGCAATGCCGTCACCGACACGATAGCCGGGAAGCGGCTGCCGTCCTTGCGGAAGTAGGTCAGCTCGTAAATATCCTCGATGCCCCGACTGGCCTTGAATACGAGAGCTTCGAAACCCGGTGCAATCTCGGTGCCCAACTCGAAGCTCAGCGCCTTGGCCCGCGCGATGACTTCCTGGGGATCGGAGATCTCGGCCGGGGTG
>JAYTVW010000002.1:0-13341 GCA_043743785.1 Rhodocyclales bacterium
CATCCATTCGGCGCGCCCCAGGTGCAAAGTGCCATAGAGGTAAGAGCTGTGCCCGTTCTTGCTGATACGCCACAGTGGCCCCCGGTCTTGGGCATGTGCGGCGGCGTTTTGGAACAATGCGGCTGAAAAAGCCCCGGGGGGCGCAGGGCACATAGCAGGAGCTAGTGGCTGCGCTTCGGCGGCATACGCAGTGGCGCACAGCCATATCAACGCCCCTATTGCTATCAACTTGGTAGCTGCTTGCGCAATGCACATGGGGGCTGCAGGCCTATTTTTCTTGAAAAAAAGCCTAACGCGGCTTGCGCGGCAGCCGGGCACCGGGCTTGGCGGAGCCGGTAACGCGCGGTGGCAGCCCGGTGTGCTGCGTCAGCAGGCGGCCCTTCATTGGCGCTGCGGCCTTGGCCGACGCAGTGGGTTTGGCGGGCGCGGCGGTGGAATTTTTCTTGCGCGCACTCTGGTACCCACCGTCGCCCAAGGGCTGGAAGGTGGGAATCAAATGGTGCTTGCCGTTGCCGACCAAGTCTGCCCGGCCCATGGCCTTCAAGGCTTCGCGCAGCAGCGGCCAGTTGTTGGGGTCGTGGTAACGCAAAAACGCCTTGTGCAGGCGGCGGCGCTTTTCGCCGCGCACGATGTCCACGGTCTCGTCGTCGCTTTGCGCCGTGCGGTGCACACGCTTGAGCGTGTTGCGACCGCTGTGGTACATGGCGGTTGCCGTGGCCATGGGGCTGGGGTAAAAGGTCTGCACTTGGTCGGCGCGGAAGCTGTTTTTCTTGAGCCAGATGGCGAGGTTCATCATGTCTTCATCGGTGGTGCCCGGGTGGGCGGCGATGAAATAGGGAATCAGAAACTGCTTCTTCCCCACCTCTGCACTGAACTTCTCGAACATCTGCTTGAACTTGTCGTAGCTGCCGATGCCGGGCTTCATCATCTTGGTCAGCGGGCCAGCTTCGGTGTGCTCGGGCGCAATCTTCAGGTAGCCGCCCACGTGGTGTTGCACCAGCTCTTTCACGTACTCGGGGCTCTTCACCGCCAAGTCGTAGCGCAGGCCGGAGCCGATCAAAATCTTCTTGATGCCCTTGAGCGCGCGCGCACGGCGGTAGATCTTGATCAGCGGGTCGTGATTGGTAGTCAGGTTTTGGCAAATGCCGGGGTATACGCAGCTCGGCTTGCGGCAGGCGGCTTCGATCTCGGGGCTGCGGCAGCCCAGGCGGTACATATTGGCCGTGGGACCGCCCAAATCGGAAATGGTGCCGGTGAAGCCCTTGACCTTGTCGCGGATGTCTTCCACCTCTTTGATGATGGATTCTTCCGAGCGGCTTTGGATAATGCGGCCCTCGTGCTCTGTGATCGAGCAAAAGGTGCAGCCACCAAAGCAGCCGCGCATGATGTTGACGCTGAAGCGAATCATTTCCCAGGCGGGGATTTTGGTCGCGTGGTCGTGACTGCCGTTCTCGTCCGCATACTGCGGATGCGGGCTTCTTGCATACGGCAGGTCGAACACAAGGTCCATCTCGGCCGTGGTCAGCGGAATGGGGGGCGGGTTGATCCAGACGTCGCGGGCCGTCACGCCTTCGCCGTGGGCCTGCACCAAGGCACGGGCGTTGCCCGGGTTGGATTCCAGGTGCAGGGTGCGGGAGGCGTGGGCGTAGAGCACCGGATCATCCTTGACCTGCTCATAGGCAGGCAATCGGATCACCGTCAGGGCGCGCTGGGCGCGGCGCGCCGCCACCCGCTCCGCCGGGGGCATGAAGCGCAGGGGCTGTGAGGCGGGCTGTAGGGCGGGCTGTAGGGCGGGTTTTAACCCGCCATCGGCGCCCACATAGTCCTGGTCGGCTGAAGCCGACCCTACAGCAGCCCCTATCCGTTCACTTTCGTCCGCATAGGGATTGATGTAGGCGTCCACCTTGCCCGGCACATCCACCTGGGTGGAATCCTCCTCCACCCAGCCTTCCGGCCGCTCCCCCGGGGCCACCATGAAGGCGGTGCCCCGCAGATCCCGGATGGAAGCGACGGGTTCCTTCGCCGCCAGGCGGTGGGCCAGTTCCACCAGCGCCCGCTCCGCGTTGCCGAAGAGCAGGATATCCGCCTTGGAATCCGGCAGCACGGAGCGCCGCACCTTGTCGGACCAGTAATCGTAGTGGGCGATGCGCCGCAGGCTGCCCTCGATGCCACCAATGACCACCGGAACTTCCGGATAGGCCTCCCGGGCCCGCTGGGCGTACACCAGCACGGCCCGATCCGGGCGCTTGCCACCCTCGGCGTCCGGCGTGTAGGCGTCGTCGGAGCGAATTTTCCGATCCGAGGTATAGCGGTTCACCATGGAATCCATGTTGCCCGCCGTGATGCCCCAGAACAGCCGGGGCCGGCCCAGCGCCCGGAAGGGCTTGGCCGAGTGCCAATCCGGCTGGGACAGGATGCCGACGCGAAAGCCCTGGGACTCCAGCAGGCGGCCGATGAGGGCCATGCCAAAGCTCGGCTGATCAATGTAGGCGTCGCCCGTGACAAGGATGACGTCGCAGGCATCCCAGCCCAAGGCGTCCATTTCCTCCCGGTTCATGGGCAGGAAAGGGGCGGGTTTCAGGTCCGGCCGATATGACGGCAGGGACAAAATCGAGGTAGCAGCTTCCATGGGGTGCGGATTGTACGGGAATTCAGCCAGGGTCATGGCCACAAAGTTCCTGGGGAAAAGGCGCTATTGCCTAAATTTCAGGCAATCCTGCAAGCCACTGACGGGGCACGGGAAATCCCGCTTATCCACAAGAAAGCCGAAGGCTTGCCCACGGCCTCTGGGGACAAGCACGCCCCACCCCCGCCATGGAGCGGATTTTCTCCACTGGACAGCCTTGCCAATTCATGCACCCCCGGGGTTTTCCCATGCAGGAAGGCCATTGCCCAAAAATAAGGCAATCCCGCAAGGGATTGAAGGAAAAGCGGCTTTCCGGCTTATCCACACGAAACCCCGCGCCTTGCCCACGGAAGATGTGGATAGCGGCGAGATTCTCAGTTCATCCCCGCCGCGTCGAAATCCACGCTGCTCTTCTCGTCCCGGTAGAGGCGGGGCGCCTCACTGACCGGGTCGGCCTGGCAGCTCACCACCACGTTGCTGACCGGTTTACCCTTGTGCAGCACTTCCACGGCACAGCGGCCATACACGCTCTCGATGGTGGCCAGCAAATTACGCGCATAGGGGCTGGCGAGCTTTCCATCCAGGATCAGGTTGGCCACCATGAGGCCACCGGGAGCCAGCACCCGGCGACTGGCCGTCCAGAATTCCGCTGTCACCAGATGGCCGGGGATGCTCATGCGGTTGCTGAACACATCCACCACCAGGACATCGAAACGCCGGGGCGTGGTGGCCACGAAGTGCCGGGCATCATCCACCAGGAACTCGCCCCGGGCCGGCCCCTTGAGGAAGTGCTTCTCCGCCAGACCGCGAATGGCCGGGTCGATATCCACATAGGTGTAGCGGTGCCGCGGCTCCTCATGGGACAGGGTGAAGCCCCCGGCCCCCAGCACCAGCACGTCCTTGGCCCCTTCCCCCAGGCCCTCCTGCAGCAGGGCGCGGATATGGCGGATGTAGCGGGTGTAGCTGGCGGGACGCCCCTCGTCCAGGGCGGAGGCCAGGGAATTGTTCACCAGGAAACCCCGGGGATTCACGCCGGCCAGGGGTACCGGTTCCACCTTGTAATCCGCGTAGGCCGTCTCCCCCACCAGAACCCGAGGGGCGGCCAGCAGCGCCAGCGCCAGGATGCCGACGGACACGGCCCGGCTCTGCCAGCCCGAGTCCCCCAGCAAAAGGCCCCCCATGCACAGCAGCGCCACCGTCAGCAGCACGGCGGCGGACACGCCAAACCACTGCATCACCGCCACCGACAGGGTCGCCGCCCCCAGGAAGGAGCCAAGGGTGGACCAGAACAGGGCACGGCCAGCGGCCTCCCCCACCCGGTCAAACAAGCTCAGGTTGGTCAGCACCGGCACGGTCTGGCCCAGCAGATAGGCCACCGGGCACAACACCAGGCACAGGAAGCTCAGGTAGGCCATGGCCAGGGGCATGCCAAGGGCAAACAGGCCATCCACCACCGCCCCCGCCAGGCCCAGGCCGCAAATCAGGGCGGAAAGGAGGAAATTCCGGCGCACCACCGCCATGTACTCCCCCGCCACCCGACCCCCGGCGTGATAGCCCAGGGCCAGGGCCAGCAGGAAGAAACCGATGGTAGGAGCCGTGACCACGATGGCGCTGCCCATGTGGGGCACCAGGCGCCGCAGGGCGATGACTTCGGCGCCGAGGGAACAGAAACCTTCAATGAAGACAATGGCAAACAGCAGAAAACGGGGCATGGCTGAACGGGAAGGCGCAAAAGCGAGGAGTGTAGCAGCGCCTCTGCTGAAAAATCAGGCAAGTCCCCAAGCACCTGAAGCATCGGGGAAAATCCCGCTTATCAACAGGCTATAAACAGGCTTGCCCCCGACAATTGTGGACACACTGGCGCGTCGGCCACAAGCATCCCTCCCCCTACCTTAGTCGCATCTGCCAGGCAGAATCCGCCGCCGGAAAGGCCTTTTTGCCCGATTTTTAGGCAATCTCCCAAGCCGCTGATGTCGTGCTGTTTTTCCCGCTTATCAACAGCTTCCCCGAAGCCTTGTGCACGCCGAATGTGGATTGCCTTGGGGCCAAGCCTGGCGCCGTGATCGCCGGTGGACAAGCATCGCCCTCCGGGGTTATCTTTCGCGGTCAAAATGACGATAAGAAAACCGGGCGGGGGGCAAAAACATGGCATTCATGGAGTGGCGCGAGGATCTGGCGACAGGCGTGCACCTGATCGATAGCCGGCACCGCTGGCTGGTGGAAACCACCAACCGGCTGCACGACGCCCTAGACGAGAGCGCACCCCGACGGGAACTCATAGGCGAAATTCTCAACAGCCTCATGGACTACACCATGAACCACTTCATCAACGAGGAATATCTGTTCCAGTATCTCGGCTACCCGGATCTGGCGGCGCACCGGGCGGAGCACAACCGCTTCGCGGCCCGCATCCTGGAGCTACTGCAGCGCCACGAAGCTGGCGAAGCCGTCGGCGTCGAGGTGCTGGATTCTCTCAAGGACTGGCTCGTCAACCACACCCAGGGCCGCGACAAGGCCTACGTGCCCTTCCTGCTGGCCCACGGCATCCGCTGAGGCAGGCGCCCCAGCCTACGCAGGCCGTGGTGGTCAGACAGGCCTGACGTCAGTTACAAGTTGCAAGATTTTCCTTGTAACTTGCAACTTGACACTTGTAGCTCAACTCAGATCCCAGGGCTCCGGGGAATCCATCAGGGCGATCTGCTCCCGCAGTTCCAGGATGCGGTCCTGCCAGTAGCGCGGCGTGCCGAACCAGGGGAAGGCCGCGGGAAAGGCCGGGTCCGCCCAGCGCCTAGCCAACCAGGCGGCGTAATGAATCAGGCGCAGGGTGCGCAGGGCCTCCACCAGTTGCAGTTCCGCCAGGTTGAAGTCATGGAACTGGCGGTAGCCCGACAGCACCTTGGACATTTGCAGCGACATGCTGGCGCTGTCGCCTGACAGCAGCATCCACAAATCCTGTACTGCCGGCCCCATGCGGGCGTCGTCGAAGTCCACGAAATGGGGGCCTCGGTCGGTCCACAGCACATTGCCGGCGTGGCAGTCGCCATGCAGCCGCAGGGGGCGCACCGCACCGGCACGGCCATAGCAGCGGCGCACCGCTTCCAGGGCCAGATCCACCAGGCCGAAATACACCGCTTCCAGTTCCGGCGGCAGGCAGGCGTAGCGCTGCAGGTAGGCTCGGGGTTCCTCACCAAAGGTATGCACATTCAGGGACGGCCGGGCATGGAAAGGGGACAGGGCGCCGATGGCGTGGATGCGCCCCAGGAGGCGCCCCATCCAGGCCAGGGTGTCCGGCGTATCGAACTCCGGCGAACGTCCGCCCTGGCGCGGATACACGGTGAAGCGGTAATCCCCGTGGCTGTGCAGGGTCTCGCCGCCGATGACCAGAGGCGCCACCGCCGGCAGTTCTGCCTCCACCAGTTCCGCCACAAAGGCGTGCTCCTCCCGGATAGCCCCATCGGACCAGCGGGCTGGCCGATAGAACTTGGCCACCACGAAGCCCCCTTCGTCCAGACCCACCTGATAGACCCGGTTCTCGAAGCTGTTCAGGGCCAGCAGACGCCCGTCCGTCACCAGACCCAAGCCGTCCACCGCGTCCAGGATGGTTTCCGGCGTCAAGCCGGCGTAGGGCGGCAGCGCGCCGTCGTGCGTTGTACGTTCATCTGACATAAGGCCTCCTTGCAGTGCAGCACGGTAGCAGAAAACCGCGACAAGAGGCCCGGGCACACTTACGAAAAATCATATGCGATGTAAAGGAATACAGCGCCAACCCACGGGCAACACGCAGGTTCACCCCAAGGGGCATTTATTGATAGAACTCGCCTGACGCTGCTCGCTCTGTGCTGGCAAGCGCCTTTGCTTGGTACATGGCCGCATCGGCGTGGTGGATGAGGGCTTCCGCGTCCGCACCATCCCGGGGGCTGACGGCGAGGCCAATGCTGGCGCCGACCTCCAGGGATTGACCGGAGTCCAGTACGACAGGGGTAGTCAGGCTGGCCCGCAGGCGCTGTAGCGCATGCTCCACCGCCGCCATATCCGCCAAGTCTGTCAACACCGCAATGAATTCATCGCCACCGAGGCGGGCCGCTGCGTCAGTGACGCGCACCGCAGCTTGCAGATGCTCGGCCACCCGGATCAGCACCTGGTCGCCCGCGCGATGACCAAGGCTGTCATTGATGCCCTTGAAGCAATCCAGATCGATGAACAGCACGACCACCAGGTGATTGGCTCGCTCCGCCCGGGCCAGGGCCGCCACCAGAAAATCCATCGCGGCCACCCGGTTGAGCAAACCGGTAAGGTTGTCGTGCCGAGCCAGATGGCGCAATTCCCGGGTCAGGTCCATCACCCGCTGGTGGTGGGCGGAAAAACTCCGATTCAGGGATACCGCCACCACCAAGGCAAACACCAGGATGGACTCCATGGCGAACCAATAGGCCCAGACATCCCGCGTGACATGCACCTGAATCCAGCCGGCCTGTTCGCCCCAGGCAAAAAATGTCAGCAGGGCGACGCTCATGGCAACCAGGAGGCCGGTTTCCCGGGGGGTCAGCAACCAACCGGAGAGCGCCACCAACAAGGGCATGGCAAACAGGAGTGGGGTGCGGATGCCGGCAATCACAAAGCCCCAGGCGGCCACCAGCAGCCACAAGCCCCAAATGATCATGCGCAGGGCGACCAGAACTCGTCCGGCGTGCAGGAACACGGCACTGACACCCAGCAGCAGCGTGGCAAAAAGCCCCGACAGATTGTGAAAGTGGGGACCATAGCTGACGATGAATGCCACGGTGCAGAAGCTGGAGAAACCCGCTGCTGCCAGAATCAAGGGTGCCAGGGCGGGTGCGATGTCCGCCACGATGGCGGCAGCAGGAAGGCACGGCATCAGTGCGGACTTCTCGCCGGACGAGGAAAAGGATCTATCGGCACCGGCCCCCGAACCAGCGCCCGCTATCAAAGCTGCCGACTGTCTCACACACCGTCCCCTCGCGCCATCCTGCGGCGCAACCACCGCATTCAGATGAAATCTACCGCCGGAAGTCTAATCCAGGCCGCCGTGTAGTTTAACAGCATTCCCCAAAGGTCATAGGCGATTCAAGAACCTGGCTTGCCTGCTCTCACCTCCCGGCCTAGCTTATAATCCCGCCCCATGCCTGCCATCCGCCCCCTGCCCGACCTCCTCATCAGCCAGATCGCCGCTGGCGAAGTGGTGGAACGCCCCGCTTCCGTATTGAAGGAACTGCTGGAAAACGCCCTGGACGCCGGGGCCACGGACATCCAGGTGCAACTTTCCGAAGGCGGCGTGCGCCTCATCCGGGTGGCGGACGACGGCTGTGGTATCGACAAGGACGACCTGCCCCTGGCCCTGGCGCGCCACGCCACCAGCAAGATCGCCACCCTGGAAGACCTGGAACAGGTGGCCTCCCTGGGGTTTCGCGGCGAGGCCCTGGCCTCCATTGCCAGCGTGGCCCGGGTCTCCATTGCCAGCCGGCGGCCGGACGCGGCCCACGCCTGGCGCATCGACGGCATGGATGGCAGCATCGCCCCGGCGGCCCTGAACGGCGGCACCCTGCTGGAAGTGGCGGACCTGTATTTCAACACCCCGGCCCGACGCAAGTTTCTCAAGTCCGAAGGCACGGAATTTGGCCATTGCGACGAGGTTTTCCGCCGCATCGCCCTGGCCCGCCCCGGCGTACGGTTCCAGTTGCAGCACAACGGCCAGGTGCGCCATCGCCTGGTCGTCGCCGATGCGGCCCGGCGCATCGGCGAGATCCTGGGGGAGGACTTCGCCACCCAGGCCCGCCCTGTGAATGCCGAGGCCGGTAGCCTGGCCCTGAGTGGCTTCGCCGCCCTGCCCGCCTATGCCCGAAGCAGCCGGGACAGCCAGTACTCCTACGTGAATGGCCGCTTCGTGCGGGACAAACTCTTATCCCACGCCATCCGGGAGGCCTACCGGGACATTCTCCATGGCAGCCACCACCCGGCCTACGTGCTGTTCCTGGAAATGGATCCGACCGGGGTGGATGTAAATGTGCACCCGGCCAAGACCGAGGTGCGTTTCCGGGATTCCCGGGGGGTGCATCAATTCGTCTTTCACGCCGTGCAGCGGGCTTTGGCCTCGCCCCTGGGGGCAGAAGCGGCCAGCAGCACCCTCATGGATGAAGGGGACTCCATGCTGCCCACCGGCCACTTCGTCCCCACCGCCTTCCCGCCCCGCGCCTCCGGTGCCCGCCCCCCCTTCTTCCCGCCCCACCAGGAACGGCTGGAAGTGGAGCAACCCGTTTCCGCTTATGCCGATTTTGTGCGCAGCGGAGTCGGCGTTGGTGGAGCCGACATTCGGGGGGCCGACTACAGTCCGTCGGATGATGGTGGCGGGTTGAAACCCGCCCTACTGGGTTACGCCATCGCCCAGCTCCACGGCGTCTATGTGCTGGCCCAGAACGCACAGGGTCTGGTGGTGGTGGACATGCATGCTGCCCACGAACGCATCCTCTACGAGAAGCTGAAGACGGGCCTGGACGGCCGGGAACCGGCGACCCAGAAGCTCTTGATTCCGGCGGTGCTGTCCCTGGGGGCCGCCGACATGGCGGTGGCCCTGGAACAAGCGGAAGCCCTCTCGGCCCTGGGTTTCGACGTGGCCGGCGCCGGCCCCCTGGAACTGGTGGTGCGGGCCGTGCCGGCCCTGCTGGCCCAGGCTCAGGTAACGGATCTGGTACGCGCCCTCGTCAGCGATTTCCGGGAGTTCGGTGCCTCGGGCGCCGCCAGTGCCCACAGGAACGAACTGCTGGCCACCATGGCCTGCCATGGCGCCGTACGCGCCCACCGCAGCCTTTCCTTACCGGAAATGAATGCCCTGCTGCGGGAAATGGAAGCCACCGAGCGGGCCGACCAATGCAACCACGGCCGCCCCACCTGGAGCCAGCTCTCCATGGCCGACCTGGACAAGCTGTTCCTGCGCGGGAAATGACTATTTTTAAACGCCGAGGCGCCGAGGCGCCGAGAACACAAGAGCACTCTTGCTTGCCTTGGTGGCTGGGCCGCTCAAGTCGTCAAAGGAATTCGCTCCGGGTTTTCCTCGGCGCCTCGGCGCCTCGGCGTTTCCAATAATGCTTTCCACACCCACGCTCCCGCCCGCCATTCTGCTCATGGGGCCAACCGCCAGCGGCAAGACGGCGCTGGCGCTGGAAATCGCCCGGCACTTGCCGGTGGAGATCATCAGCGTCGATTCGGCCCTGGTGTATCGGGACATGAACATCGGCACGGCCAAGCCTCTGGCTGCAGAACTGGCGGCCTGCCCCCATCACCTCATTGACCTCATAACGCCGGAGGAAGCCTATTCCGCAGCCCGTTTCCGGAAAGAAGCGGTGGCGCTCATGCTGGAAATCACGGCGCGGGGACGCATTCCCCTGCTGGCCGGCGGCACCATGCTGTATTTCAAGGCCCTGCGGGAAGGTCTTTCCGATCTGCCCCAGGCGGACCCGGCCCTGCGGGCGGAGATCGAGGAACAGGCGGCAAGGCTGGGCTGGCCGGCCCTGCACGCCGAGTTGGCGGCCCTGGACCCGGCAGCAGCCGCCCGCCTGCATGCCACGGACGCCCAGCGCATCCAGCGGGCACTGGAAATCGTGCGCGTCACCCAGCGGCCCCTGGCGGAGAGTTACGCCCAAAAGCAGGACGCCACGCTGCCCTGCCGCCTGCTGGCCCTGGGTCTCATCCCCACGGAGCGGGCCGTGCTGCACCAGCGCATCGCCGAACGCTTCGAGACCATGCTCAAGGCGGGTTTCGTCGATGAAGTGGTGGCCCTACGGGCAAAATACCACCTGACGGCGGACATGCCCTCCATGCGCTGCGTCGGCTATCGCCAGGTCTGGGAGGTTCTGGAAGGACACTTGCCGGCTGCCGAATTGCGGGACCGGGGGATTTTCGCCACCCGCCAGCTTGCCAAACGCCAGCTCACCTGGCTACGCGGCTTCACGGAAGTGGAAAACTTCGACTGTCTGGCCCCGGAACTCTTCGCACGAGTCATGGCCCGGGTGGAAAACTTCACGGCCATGCCCTGATACAGTCATTGACACCACTTCCCCTTCCGCCACAGGGGCGCCAGGGCCAGCCAGCCCAGCACCGGGCCGGGCAGCAGCCACCAGGAAATATCCGTTCCCACCGTGCCGATCACCCGGGTCGTCAGAGCGATGGAACCCAGGGTGATGGCAAAGCCGATGCTGTTCTGGATGGCCAGGGCGCTGCCCACCAGATCCGGTGGACAGGCCCGGGCCGACAGGGCCGAGAAATGGGGCGAATCCGCCACCACCGCCATGCCCCACAGGATAAGCAGGGGCAAGGCAGCCGGCGTGTGAGCGAGAAAAGGAAAGGCCAGGCAACAAGCAGCGGACAGGGTCAGGGCAATGGCCGCCACCCTGGCGCTACCGATACGCCGGGACAGGCTGCCCCCCAACACGCAGCCGACGGTACCGCTGGCAATGATGGCGAACGACAACCCCGCCACGCTCCAGCCGTCCCCCAGCCGGGCCGGCAAGCCGGTGAGCTTCACCAGCATGGGCACCAGGGTCCAGAAGGCATACAGCTCCCACTGGTGGCCGAAATAACCCAGGGCCGAAGCGCGAAAATCCGGCAGGCGAAAGGCATACAGCACCCGCCCCAGTTGCAGCGGCGCGCCGTGGGCACGCAGTTTCAAATGGGGACCGTCACCCAGACGGAACACCAGAGCCGCCGCCAGCACGGCCAGCACCGACGAAACCAGGATCACCGCCTGCCAGGACCAGCCAGCCCCCGCCATGCGTACCCCCTGGGGCAGGGCCGTGCCCAGGGTGAGCATGCCCACCAGCCAAGCCAGGGCGGTGCCCGCCTGCTGCGGCACCCAGCTCACCACCAGCTTCATGCCCAGGGGGTATACGCCGGCCAGGGCGAAGCCGACGAGAAAACGCCAGGCCATGCCCTCCGCCACGCCCCCCGCCAGCAGGGCGAAGCCGGCGTTGGCCAGGGCGCCGCCGAGGGCGCAGACCGTGAAAATGCGGCTCGCCGGGTAGCGGTCCGCCAGGCCCGAGAGGGAGAACACCAGGGTGCCGAGGATGAAACCGAGCTGGACCGCGTTGGTCAGTGCCCCCATATCGGCCGGGGTCAGGCCCCAGGCCCGGGACAAGTCATCCGCAGCGCTGTTGGCGGAAAACCACAGGGAGGTGCCGAAGAGCTGGGCGACGACGATGAAGGGTACGGGCGCCACTCAGGATTCAGACTTGGAAAAGCAGTTTATTAACCGCAGAGGCGCAGAGGCGCTGAGAAAACCCGGGCTTGCAGTGTTTTTCGGACTCACCTGTTGGGTGACTGCAAGAAAGGGCGCAGAACATTGTTTTTCCTCTGCGTCTCTGCGGTTCAAATCAAGGTTTCAAGAATTAGCATCAGGACGCCGGGTCGTTTACGTAGCGTTTCTTGGCGGCATGCTTCTTTGCGCCGTGTTTCTTGACGTGCTTCTTGGCATGCTTGCCCGAGTGCTTTTTGGCGCTCGCGCCATGCTTGTGCTTGGCGTGCTTGCTCGCCTTGGCATGTTTGCCATGCTTGGCGTGCTTGGCCGCCTTGGCGTGCTTGGCTTTGGGGACGGCTTTCGGCGCGGCGTTAGTGGCCGGCTTGGCGGCAGCTTGGGGCGCCGCCAGCGTGGCGCTGGCAGTGGCGGGCGCGGGCGCGGCGACCTGCTGCGGTACGGGGGCGGCCGCTTTGGGATCCTGGGCCTGGGTGACGCCAATGGGCAGGATCAGGGCGCCGGCCAGGGCCAGGGCGTACAGTCGATTCATGTTCTTCTTCCTCTTCATAATTTGGCCAGCGCCGAAGGCGCCTTTTTACTTGCCGAATGCATCGGCGTCAAGCGGGCAGCAGCGCCACGGTTGCCGATTGATGCCACAGGCGCGGCAGAATACCCGCCAGCTGGGTCGGATCACCACTGGTCCAGAAAAACTCCTCACCCGGGGCTACGCCCTGGCGCAGCAGGCCATGCTCCCCCAGACGGCGCACCAGTTGCCGGGACACTGCCTCGCCGGGCTCCACTACCGCCACATCCGGGCCGGCCAGTTCCCGCACCAGTTCCATCAGAAAGGGATAGTGGGTGCAGCCCAGCACAAGGGTGTCGACCCCCTCCACCAGCAACGGCCGGACGAAGGATTCCAGCAGTGCCCGGGTTTCGCTGCTGGCCAGGTCCCCCGCCTCCACCCGCTCCACCAGCCCCGGGCACGGCTGCACCATAACCCGGGCGCCGCTGCCAAAGCGTTCCACCAGGCCGGCGAAACGGGGGCTTTTCAGGGTGCCATGGGTGGCGAGTACGCCGATGACGCCACTTTTCGTGGCCACCACCGCCGGCTTCACCGCCGGCTCGATACCCACCACCGGCAGGCTGTAATACTGGCGCAGGCTGTGGATAGCGGCTGCGGTGGCGGTGTTGCAGGCCACCACCAGGGCCTTCACGCCCCGCTCGACGAGGAAGGCGGCGATGAGCCTTGATCGCTCCTCGATGTAATGAGCGGGGCGGGGGCCGTAGGGTGCGTGACCGGAGTCGGCCACGTAGAACAGGTCTTCCGAGGGCAGGGCGGCGCGAATCTGGCGCAGCACAGACAAGCCGCCCACCCCGGAATCAAAGACGCCGATGGGCGCGTCAGCGGGTTCCACGACCCGTCAAACCAAACGCAGAGGCGCAGAGGCGCAGAGAAAACCAGACAGGCTTTTAC
>JAYTVW010000003.1:0-18900 GCA_043743785.1 Rhodocyclales bacterium
GGCTTCATCAGCTACATCGAGACGCCGGTAGAGAACCTGGGCGGGCTGCGCACTGCGGGCATTGATTTGAATGTCAAGGCCGCCTGGACGCTGGCTGGCTTGGGCCGGCTTGGGGTGGAGCTGGACGGCACCTACATCACCCGTTGGACGCGCCAAAACGGCAAGGACGGCCCGTATGTCAGCTACCTGGGCACGGCAGGTGATGGTGCAACAGTGCAGCCAGTGCCGCGCTGGCAGCACACGCTGGTGTTCGACTGGACCAGTGGTGCCTGGGGCGCAAGGCTGGAAAACCAGTTCGTCAAGGGTTGGACCGAGTCTGCCGCGTTGGTAGACGCCAACATCGGCGTGGCCACCGACTACCACGTCAAAGACTCTGACCGCTGGAACCTGTCCGGCGCCTACACCGGCGTCAAGAACCTGACGCTGCGACTGGGTGTCAAGAACCTGTTTGACAAAGCGCCGCCGTTTACCGCGTCGTCGTCTTACGGTTCACACGCGGCGGGCTACGCAGCGTCGTTCACTGACCCGCGCGGCCGCAACTATTACGCGGCGGCCAGCTACAAGTTTTGATGTGTGTCGGCGGGCCAGCAGCCCGCCGTTTGCGACAGCGCGCCGCAGATTTGCAACAGCAGCGGTGCGGCAAAAAATGGGCCGGATCCCTCAAGGATCCGGCCCATTTTTGATGCGGACCGCCAGCACAGGAGATCCGGCGGGATCACCGGCCGCTACGCCACGGCGTTATTGCAATGCAACCTCCACCCGGCGTGCTGCAGCAGCATCACCACCGGTAGCGGCCGCTTCAGGCTTCTTCAGCTCGACCTTGTCGTCCGCCACGCCGGCAGCTTTCAGCGCGTCACGCACCGCAAACGCGCGCTGCTTGGCCAACTCGGCGTTTTTGTCCGGGTCGCCGGTGGTGTCGGTGTAGCCGCTGACCACTGCTTTTTTGCCATCGGCCACACCCTTGACCACATCGCCCAGCGCTGCGGCAGCGCCGCCCGCCAGCTCGGCTTTGCCGGTGGCAAAGAAAAACTTGACGACACCGCCTTCCACCTTGATGGACGCAGCGTCCAGCGCGGCTGCAGGTGCTGCAAGCACAGCCGGTGCCACAACGGCCGCCGTTGCATGGTTGGCTGCAGGTGCCGTGGTGCCCACAGGCAGCAGCGGCACGATCAGCAAGGCCACGATGTTGATGATCTTGATCAGCGGGTTCACAGCCGGACCGGCGGTGTCTTTGTAGGGGTCGCCCACGGTGTCACCGGTCACAGCGGCTTTGTGGGTGTCGCTGCCCTTGCCGCCAAAGTGGCCGTCTTCAATGTACTTCTTGGCGTTGTCCCAGGCGCCACCACCGGTAGTCATGGAAATGGCCACGAAGAGGCCGGTGACGATGGTGCCCACCAGCACACCACCCAGGGCCTTGGCACCCAGGGTCAGACCCACCACCACCGGCACCAGCACGGGCAGGAGCGACGGAATGATCATTTCCTTGATGGCGGCCTTGGTCAGCATGTCCACGCAGGTGCCGTATTCCGGCTTGGCTGTGCCTTCCATGATGCCCTTGATTTCCTTGAACTGGCGACGCACTTCCACCACCACGGAACCAGCGGCCCGACCTACGGCCTCCATGCCCATTGCGGCGAAAAGGTAGGGCACCATACCGCCGATAAAGAGGCCGATGATGACCATGTGGTCGGACAGGTCGAACTTCAGGTCCAGCAAGGCTGGCTTGCCGGAACTGGAGAGGGCGTGGGTAAAGTCGGCGAACAGCACCAGGGCGGCGAGGCCGGCGGAGCCGATGGCGTAGCCCTTGGTGACGGCCTTGGTGGTGTTGCCCACGGCGTCCAGGGGGTCGGTCACGGCGCGCACGGAAGCGGGCAAATCGGACATTTCGGCAATACCACCGGCGTTGTCGGTGATGGGGCCGTAGGCGTCCAGGGCCACCACGATACCGGCCATGGAGAGCATGGAGGTGGCGGCAATGGCGATGCCGTAGAGGCCGCCCAGGTTGAAGGCGGTCCAGATGGCGGCACACACGGACAGCACCGGCCAGGCGGTGGCGCGCATGGAGACGCCCAGACCGGCAATGATGTTGGTGCCATGGCCCGTGGTGGAGGCTTCAGCGATGTGCTTCACCGGCTTGAATTCCGTGCCGGTGTAGTACTCGGTGATGACGACCATGAGACCCGTCAGCACCAGGCCGACGATGGAAGCACCCCACAGGCGCATCTGGCCGCCACCCTGGATGTTCATCACGGAATTCAGGATGTCGTCCGGGATGATCCAGGTGGTGAGCGGGTAGAAGGCCACAACGGACAGCACGCCGGCAACGATCAGACCCTTGTACAGCGCGCCCATGATCTTGCCCGTATCGGTCTTCACGAAGAAGGCGCCGATGATGGAGGCGATGATGGAGAAACCGCCCAGCACCAGGGGATACACGGCAGCCGCGTCCGCATTGGCGCGCAGCGTGAGCGCCCCCAGCAGCATGGTGGCCACGATGGTGACGGCGTAGGTTTCGAACAGGTCGGCGGCCATGCCGGCGCAGTCACCCACGTTGTCGCCCACGTTGTCGGCGATCACGGCGGGGTTGCGCGGGTCATCCTCGGGGATGCCGGCTTCCACCTTGCCAACCAGGTCGGCGCCCACGTCCGCGCCCTTGGTGAAAATGCCACCGCCCAGACGGGCGAAGATGGAGATGAGGGAGGAACCGAAGCCCAGGCCGATCAGGGGATGGATCACGTCTTCCAGCTTGGCGTCCACGCCGCTGGTGGCCTTGAGATAGGTGTAATAACCCGCCACGCCCAGCAGACCCAGACCGACGACGAGCATGCCGGTGATGGCACCGCCACGGAAGGCCACATCCAGGGCCGGGCCTATGCCGCGCCGGGCCGCTTCGGCGGTGCGCACGTTGGCGCGCACGGAGACGTTCATGCCGATGTAGCCGGCAGCGCCTGAAAGCACGGCGCCGATGACGAAGCCGATGGCGGTCTTGGCGTCCAGGAAGACGCCGATGACGACGCAAAGCACGACGCCGACGATGCCGATGGTGGTGTATTGGCGGTTCAGGTAGGCTTGGGCGCCTTCCTGGACTGCGGCGGCGATTTCCCGCATCCGGTCGTTGCCGTCCGGTTGGGCGAGAATCCATTTGCTTGAGACGATACCGTACAGAATCGCCAGGACCGCACAGACGAGTGCGAACAACAGCGGTGTTGTCATACTTCCTCCCTTTCGTGTTAAACCGAAAAATAGCCTCGCGCAGTGTATCCACGCTTGTTTTTACACCATGCCAGGGGGTGTTTGCGCACCCTCTGCCACGTTCTCTCTACGGGGAGGCTTGGGGGGCGGCGGCAGACGCCGCCGTCTCCGCCTTGATATTGTTTTAAACCTTGAACTCGCCTGGCAGCATTTTCGCCACCGGATTGTTTTGCAATCTGACAAAATCTGGCAGGCCGTTCCTGAAGGGCGGATAGTCCTCCCCCGCGATCAGGGGTGCCAGATAATCCCGACAGGCCTGGGTGATGCCGAAGCCGTCTGCCGTAATGAACTCTGGCGGCATCATTTTCTCCACGTTGGCCACATCCTTCAACTCCGCCACCGCGATGTCCCAGGTGTAGGGGCTGTCGGAGAGGCGGCGGATAGCGGGCATGACGGCATTCCGGCCCTCTACCGCCAGCTCCACTGCGGCCTTGCCCAGGGCATAGGCTTGCTCCAGATCCGTTTTCGATGCCAGATGGCGGGCGGCGCGCTGCAGGTAGTCCGCCACGGCCCAGTGATACTTGTAGCCCAGCTTGTCCTTGACGATGCCGGCGATCATGGGACCGATACCCCCGAGCTGGGCGTGGCCAAAGGCGTCCCGCACCCCGGTTTCCGCCATGAGCTTGCCATCCGGGGTCAACAGGCCTTCGGAGACGCCGATGGTGCAGTAGCCGTACTTTTCCACGCATTCCTGCACCCGCACCAGAAAACGGGGCTCGTCAAAAGGCACTTCCGGGAACAGCAGGATGTGGGGCGGATCGCTTTCCTGTTCGGAGGCCAGGCCGCAGGCGGCGGTGATCCAGCCGGCGTGGCGGCCCATGACTTCCAGCACGAAAACCTTGGTGGACGTGAGCGCCATGGAGGCGACGTCGTAGCCGGCCTCTTTCATGGAGGTGGCCACGTACTTGGCCACGGAGCCAAAACCCGGGCAGCAATCGGTGATGGGCAGATCGTTGTCCACCGTCTTGGGGACGTGCACGGCCACCACGGGATAGCCCATGGCTTCGGAAATCTGGGAAACCTTGAGACAGGTGTCGGCGGAATCACCGCCACCGTTATAGAAGAAGTAGCCGATGTCGTGGGCCTTGAAGACCTCGATCAGGCGCTCGTACTGGGCGCGGTGCTGATCCAGGCTTTTGAGCTTGTAGCGGCAGGAACCGAAGGCGCCACCGGGCGTGTGCCGCAGGCGGGCGATGTCTTCCGGGGCTTCCAGGGTGGTGTCGATCAGATCTTCGGTGAGTGCCCCGATGATGCCGTTCCGGCCCGCATAGACCTTACCGATCTGCTCCGGAAACTGCCGCGCCGTCTCGATGACGGCGCAGGCGGAGGTGTTGATGACGGCAGTGACGCCGCCGGATTGTGCGTAGAAAGCGTTCCTGACCGTCATCTTCACCTCGTTTTTACTTCAGCGCCGCAAAAGCGCGGTCGCGGATTTCTTCAACACCACCCAGGCCTTCGATCTTGCGATACTGGGGCGCTGCGGGGGAACCATTGGCCGCCCAGTCCGAATAGTAGGCCACCAGGGGTTTGGTCTGGGAATGATACACGTCCAGGCGTTTCTTGACGGTTTCTTCCTTGTCGTCTTCCCGCTGCACCAGGTCTTCGCCCGTCACGTCGTCCTTGCCGTCCACCTTGGGCGGATTGAACTTGACGTGGTAGGTGCGACCGGAGGACAGGTGGGCACGACGGCCGGACATGCGCTCGACGATGGAGGCATCGGGCACGTCGATTTCCAGCACGAAGTCGATGGGCACGCCCGCTTCCTTCATGGCCTCGGCCTGGGGAATGGTACGGGGGAAGCCGTCGAACATGTAGCCGGTTTTACAGTCGTCAGCCAGCAGACGATCTTTCACCAGGCCGATGATCAGGTCGTCGGACACCAAACCACCCGCATCCATGACCTTCTTGGCTTCCACGCCCAGAGGCGTGCCGGCCTTGACCGCTGCGCGCAGCATGTCACCCGTGGAAATCTGCGGAATGCCAAACTTTTCCTTGATGAAAGTAGCCTGGGTGCCCTTGCCGGCGCCGGGGGGTCCCAACAGAATCAGTCGCATAGTCTCTTCCTTGTTGTAGTGCCGTGCTCGGACGGCGGATCGGTATCTCGGTGCCTCTGGGTGCCGCCTTGGTTCAAGTCGGCTACGTTACCTGCATTCGCCCTGACGGTCAAACGCGAGGAAAGGCGTGAGGAGTGAGGGGTGAGGAGTGAGGGGTAAAACCACGCCCCCGCCCATGGCCCCTGCGTTGCCTCACTCCCCCGGGAACAGCCGGCAGATGCGGTCCAGATCTTCCTGGGTGTCCACGCCGGCGTGGGGCGCATCCATCACCACCGTCACCCGGACGGGGAAGCCATGCCAAAGTGCCCGCAACTGCTCCAGAGCCTCGAATTGCTCCAGGGGCGCCGGGGACAGGGCCACGTAGCGCTTCAGGAAACTGGCCCGATAGGCGTAGAGGCCGATGTGGCGCAGGGCCGGCAGACCGGCAGGCAGTTCGCCCCGACTGGCGGCGAAGGCGTCCCGAGCGTAGGGAATCGGCGCCCGACTGAAATACAGGGCGCGGCCGCCCGCCTCCAGCACCACCTTGACCACGTTGGGATTGAAGAAATCCTCGGCGGACGAGATGGGGTGGGCTGCGGTGGCGATGGCTGCCAGCGGGTCCCCCTCCAGGTCCAGCGCCACTCGGTCGATGAGAGCCGGATCGATGAGGGGCTCGTCCCCCTGCACATTCACCAGGATGTCGTCGTCGCCCGCCCCCAGCAGTTCCGCCACCTCCGCCAACCGGTCGGTGCCGGAAGGATGGTCGGCGCGGGTCATGAGCACGGGCACCCCGTGGGCCGCGCAGGCCGCCCGGATGTCTTCGTGATCCGTGGCGACCCAGATGGCGCTGGCAGAAGACAGGCGTGCCCGTTCTGCCACCCGCACCACCATGGGCTTGCCGGCGATATCCGCCAGAGGCTTGCCCGGCAAGCGGGTGGAAGCATGGCGGGCAGGAATGATGACGGAGAAGGACATGCTTACCCCCAGAACCAGAGATTGAATGAAACGCCGAGGCGCAGAGGCGCCGAGAAAACCATGAACCTGTATCGCGTTCGAACCACCAGCCCCCAAGGAGCACGACTCAGCCTTTGCTTTTCCTCTGCGTCTCGGCGCCTCGGCGTTTCAAACTGCCTTTTCTACGCTTCGGCGGCTTCCTCGGCGGAGAGCTGGCGGGCTTCTTCTTCCAGCATCACGGGGATGTCGTCCTTGACGGCGAAGGCCAGGCGACAGGGCTTGCACACCAGTTCCAGCTTCGCCTTGCGGTAAGTGAGAGGCCCCTTGCAGACGGGGCAGACAAGAATCTCAAGCAGGCGGGCGTCCATTCAATTTCTCCACAATGAGTTGTACCAGGGCGGCATCCACCTCGGCATCCACCCGCAGCACCCAGGCATGGGCCGGCGCGAGAGCGGCGCATTTTACCCCATCTTTTTCCGTCATCAGCAGGACGTCCGCCCCCGGAAAATTCAGGTCAGCCGCCGTATAGGCATGGTGATCGGGGAAGGGATGGTCAGAGGCCGTCACGCCCAAGCTGGCCAAGTGGTCGAAAAACCGTTGGGGATGGCCGATGCCCGCCAGGGCCTCAACGCGCTTGCCCGCGAAGGACGCCGCATCGCAATGAAGTCCCGGACCCACCAGATTCTGAAAAGTGCGGCCCGTCAGACACATGGCAAAGGCCGGCACGTCCCCGGGGATGCGGGAATCAGGCCTACCACCATTGAAAACCAGAGCCTGGACGCGGCGAATCCGGGAAAGAGGCTCCCGCAAGGGTCCGGCCGGCAGAGGAAAACCGTTGCCGGCCCCCCGCGTATCCATGACCACGATTTCCACATCCCGGGCCAGTCGGTAGTGCTGCAGGCCGTCGTCGGTGACCAGCACATCCACGTCAGGATGGGCCGCCAGCAGCGCAAGACCTACCGCCGCCCGGTCCCGGCCGATCCACACCGGGCAGAGGCCCCGCCTTGCCATGAGCAGGGGTTCGTCGCCGGTTTGGGCCGGATTGTCCGTCGGCAGCACCTGCCGCATGCCGCCCCCGGCTGAGACGCTGCCTCCGTAACCCCGGCTGATGATGCCGGGCCGGTAGCCCCGCTTGATCAGCGCATCCACCAGCCACAGAGTCAGGGGCGTCTTGCCGCTGCCCCCCACGGTGACATTGCCCACCACGATTACAGGCCGGGACAGACGAATGGATTTGAGAAACCCTTGGCGATAAAGACCGCGCCGCAGGGCAGAGAGGCCGGCGAAGAGCAGTCCGAGGGGCAAGAGCAGCCAAGCCAGGAGGCTGCGGCGCATCCAGGCGGACGTGAGGGTGTCCGTCAGGGACATGAATATGAGGTTTCAGGCAAACCGCAGTGTGGGTACTCAGGCCGTTCTTCGCCAGGGTTGGGGTGAGTGGGCCAGACCCAGCAAGCCATCAATGGACACATCTTCATCGATCAGGGGCCAGTGAATGCCATAACCCGAAGGGGACACCACAAAACGGGCGATCTCTTCCCCGGTCGCCAGGGCCAGTGCCGGAGAAATTTCGGACAGCGGCATGCGAAGCTGCCTGCCGTCCACCACCAGCAGCAACTCCCGCCCTTCGAACTTCACGTCATCGACCCGGTGATAGCTGACCATTTCAGCGTCTCCTCTGGAATTCCTGCCACTGCTCAACGATGTATTCAAAGTGCTCGAAGACAATCTTGCGAATCTGGCGCGTATCCCGGGGCGACATGTTTGACGAAAAAGCTTCCTGAATATCGAAACCGTCTGCATTCAACCAGAACTTGCATTCCTTGTCAGCATTCTGGCAGTGGACATGCATGGGTTCGCTGCCTTCATTGGCGTAGAAGAACAGTCGCCAGCCAAACAGGACAAGAATAGTCGGCATCAGTGCTTGTCCTCAGGCCTTTCAGCGAGACCATGCCTTGCCACCGGCCCGGTTTTCACTTCGTGGCGCTTTGGGTGGCGAAGGAAATGCGCGCCAGGCCCGCCTGCTGGGCCGCCTGCATGACGTCGATGACGCTCTGGTGGGTGGCCTTGGCATCGGCATTAATAACCACCATGGGTTCCTTGCCGCCCCCGGCAGCCCGGCGCAGGGCGGCGGAGAGGGCGCCAACATCCCGGCTGCCCACGGCCACCCGGTTTACCAACACGTCGCCGCCGGCAGTCACCGCCACATTCACTTCGCTGGGCTGCTCCGGCACCGCCGCCGTATCGGCGGTGGGCAGGTTGATCTCCAGCCCGGAGAACTTCGAATAAGTGGTGGTGATCATCAGGAAAATAAGAATCACCAGGAGCACGTCGATCATGGGGATCAGGTTGATCTCCGGCTCTTCCCGGTTACGGCCGCGCTGGAAGTTCATGACGTCTCCCTCGCCTCAATTGGAACGCTGGCCGTGCACCAGTTCCACCAAGCGCACCGCCTGCTGTTCCATATCCACCACGAAGCCATCCACCAGGGCGCGGAAATGGCGGTAGGCGATCATGGCCGGAATGGCGATGATGAGGCCGAAGCCCGTGTTGTAGAGGGCGATGGAAATACCGTGGGCCAGTTGCTGGGGATTGCTGCCGGAGGGGCCTTGGGAGCCGAAGATCTCGATCATGCCCACCACGGTACCGAAGAGACCCATGAGGGGGCTGATGGAGGCGATGGTGCCCAGGGTGGTGAGGAAACGTTCCATCTCGTGGGTCACACCCCGACCCGCCTCCTCGATGGCTTCCTTCATGATTTCCCGGGAACAGCTCACATTACGCAGTCCGCCTGCCAGCACCCGGCCCAGGGGCGAGTGGGCCTCCAGCATTTTCAGGGTTTCGGGACTCACACCCTTGGCAGTGTACTCGGCCACCACGGAGTCCAGGAGGCCGGGCGGCACGATCTTGCTGCGGCGCAGGGTCATGGAACGCTCGATGATCAAGGCCATGGCAATAATGGATGCCAGCAGCAGGAACCAGATTGGCCAGCCGGCGGCCTGAAGAATGGCAAACACGGAGCAACTCCCAAGGGAAAAATTCAGCCGGCAACTTTAGCCTGCCGGGAGCGTTTCGGCAAGGCCGGCTGATGCACGGCCCCCGCCCCCGGAAAAACCGGGCCGGCCGCCCGGTGTATGCGATTGATATTTCCCCGGTGTTACAGGCTTATTACGCTTATCCACAAAACCTGTGGATAAGTATGTGGATAGTCACTGGATGAAATCTATAAGTGGGCCATTTGTAAGACTTTTTCTTACACCGATGAAAAATGAGGCGACTATTTTTTATCGCATAAAATCATATGGTTGCGACATTAGTCCCGGAGCATGGAAGTGGCTGTGCACGGCCCCAGGCGGATCTGGAAATACACCTTCGGTTACAATGCGGCCATGAACGAGTCCGCCCGCCCCGCGTTTTCCGCGCCACTTTTCCCTGCGCCATCAGGCACTTTCACCCCGGCGGAAACCATCCTGCGGGTCTCCGATCTGAACCGCCTGGCACGGCAAGCCCTGGAACAGCGCTTTTCCCTGTGCTGGATTTCCGGTGAAGTGTCCAACCTCACCCGGGCCGCCTCCGGCCACCTGTATTTCACGCTCAAGGACGAAGCCGCCCAGGTACGCTGCGCCATGTTCCGCAACCGAGCCCAGGTCTTGCCCTGGCGCCTGGAAAACGGCATGAAGGTGGAAGCCCGCGCCCTGGTGACCCTGTATGAGGCCAGGGGCGACTATCAGCTCAATGTTGAGGGCCTGCGCCGGGCCGGCATCGGCTCCCTGTTCGAAGCCTTCACACGGCTACGGGACCGCTTGCTGGGAGAGGGCCTGTTCGACGCGGACAGGAAGCGCCCCCTGCCCGCCTTCCCACGGCGCATCGGCGTCGTCAGCTCGCTGCAGGCCGCCGCGCTGAAGGATATCCTGGCGGCCTTGAAGCGCCGGGCGCCCCACCTGGAAGTGGTGATCTATCCGACCGCTGTCCAGGGCGAAGGGGCCGCGGCGCAGATCGCCAACGCCCTGACCACGGCGGGCGCGCGCCAGGAATGTGACGTGATCCTGCTGGCCCGGGGCGGCGGCAGCATCGAGGATCTGTGGTCCTTCAACGAGGAGATCGTGGCCCGGGCCATCCGCGCCTGCCCGATCCCGGTAGTTAGTGGCGTGGGCCACGAGACCGACACCACCATTGCCGATTTCGCCGCCGATCAGCGCGCCGCCACCCCTACGGCGGCAGCGGAATTGGTCAGCGCGGCCTTTATGGAAGCCGCCCAGCGTCTCGCTGCCCTGCACCAGCATCTCACCCGGGCCATGCAACGGGGCCTGGACAGCCGGGCCCAGCGCCTGGACACCCTGGGCTATCGACTGGTGCATCCGGGCGAGCGTATCGCGAGGGCCCGGCTGGCGGCCTCCCACCTGGAAACCCGCCTGAGGGCTACCCTGCGGCGGGGCATGGAGCGCCGCCAGTCGGTCCTGATTGAGCTTGGCGCCCGCCTCAGCCGGGCGAAGCCGGACATGGGACGCCGCAGGGAAAACCTGCGAACACTGGGGGCACGCCTCTCCCAGGCCGCCACAGTCATGGCGGCAACCCGCCGCAAGCATCTGGACAACTTGGCCACCCACCTCGGTCACCTCAATCCCCAGGCCGTGCTCAGCCGGGGGTTTTCCATCGTCCGGGATGGCCGGGGGGAGATCATCCGGGACAGCGCCCAGGTGGAGGCGGGCATGACCCTGGCCCTGCAGTTCGCCGTGGGCAGCGTCCGTGTCAGCGTCACGCAAAAGGATAGCCCCAGCAATTGACGTAACAATTGACGAAGAACATGGACTCCCGGCAATATGAGCGGCTTGTTATGTAGCGCATTCCCCACTAGAATTGTCGGACAATATTCACCCCCCCGGAGAAGAACAATGGAACATACCCTGCCCCAACTGCCGTTCGCCATCGACGCCCTGGCGCCCCACATGTCCCAGGAAACCCTGGAATTCCACCACGGCAAGCACCACAACGCCTACGTGGTTAACCTGAACAACCTGATCAAGGGCAGCGCTTTCGCGGATCTGGACCTGGAAGCCATCGTCAAGACGGCCCCGGCCGGCGGCATCTACAACAACGCCGCCCAGGTGTGGAACCACACCTTCTTCTGGAATTGCCTGACCCCCAACGGCGGCAGCGCCCCCACTGGTGCCTTGGCTGATGCCATCAACGCCAAGTGGGGCTCCTTTGACGACTTCAAGAAGGCCTTCCAGGCTTCCGCCGTGGGCAACTTCGGTTCCGGCTGGACCTGGCTCGTGAAGAAGGCCGATGGTTCCGTGGACATCGTCAACATGGGCGCCGCCGGCACCCCCCTGACCACCCCTGACCGCGCCCTGCTGTGCGTGGACGTGTGGGAACACGCCTACTACGTGGATTACCGCAACCTGCGCCCCAAGTTCGTCGAAACCTTCCTGAACAGCCTGGCCAACTGGGCCTTCGCGGAAGCCAACTTCGCCGCGTAATTTCCGTGCTACCGGCGACCTGATTGATCCGGGGTCGACCTAGCGCAATAATTTTGGGCGCCGCGAGGCGCCCAAATTTTTGCATTGAACCTAAAAAACTCAGTTTGAAACGCCGAGGCGCCGAGACGCCGAGGAAAAACAAGAGCTTGACGGCGGAATCGGCTTCACCCGTTTGGTGAGGCACCAATTGCTGCGAAGCCTTTGTTTTCTCGGCGCCTCTGCGCCTCGGCGTTTAGTCAACTGCCTTTTCAAGGTTGAAGCTCAGCGGCTTACCGCCTGGCATTGGGGGGGATAGTTAGCTGCGGGATTGCGCGGATCGAAGCCGTCGGTCAGAGTGCACAGGAAGGCTACGATATCCCGCATTTCCCCCGGCTGCAGCCGCGGCACATTGCCAGGCAGGGGCTGGAAGGGCGGGTGGCGCACGATATTGGCCTGATAAATTACCGGCAGATCGTTGTAGGCAGGCTCCGGCGTGACCCCGTCAGCCTTTCTGTACCAGCGCGTGGGCTGGGCATCCCGGGTGTTGTAGAAATCCACCACCTGCAGCAGGCTACCGAATACCCCGTTGTGGTAATAGGCGCCCTTCAGGGCCACGTTGCGCAGGGTCGGCACCTTGAATTTCCCGCACTCGGTAGTCTGGGTGCTCAGGTCGCTGCGGAACGGGCCGCAGGCCCCCAGGTCGTAATAGCGATGGTTCGGCGCCCCCAGGGTACTGCCGTTGGCGGGCACGAAAGCCGGCTGGGCCAGCGCATCCTGGTTGTAACTGATCTTCCAGTTCCGCGGCACGCCCAAGGCGTGAAAGCTGTAATTGGTGAACAACTGGGCGCCCTGGGTACTGCCCGGGCCACCATGGCAGACGGTGCAGTTACCCTTGTCCGGTGCGTTGAACAGGCGCCGGCCGTTCTGCTCCTGGGCCGTCAGCGCCACCTGCCCGACGGCGGCCGCATCGAACTTGCTGGTGAAACGCTGGAACTCCGGGCCTTCCTGCTCGTAGGCGGCGATGGCCTGGGCCATGGCCCGCACGGTGGCATCCGGATCCCGCAGCACGGCAGCGCCGAACTGGGCCTGGAAGGCGGCCGCATAGGGGCGGATAACGAGACGTTGGCGCACCTCGGTGGTGGTGACATTGGCCATTTCGTTCGGCGCGGTAAAAGGCATGGCCGCCTGGGCCGCCAGATCCAGGGCGCGACCGTCGAGCTGGAGTCCGGCTCGGGTTGGCGCTCCCGGCGGGCTGCGCCGGGGCGTGAAGCGGGCGTAGGCGACGGTGGGTACATTGCGGAAGCCCGGCAGATTCATGGCCGCACCCCCCAACTGAACCGGCAGGCTATTGGGCGCCATCGTGGCATTCTGGGGCGAATGGCAGGTGGCACAGGACAGCCGGCCGGAGGCGGACAGAAGCGGATCGTTGAACAGGCTCTGGCCCAGGCTGGCCAGGGGAGACAGGGCCTGTGCCCCCAGGGAAGCACAGGCAAGTCCGGCGCAAAGCAGGGTGTGGCGGAGTTGGAAAGTCATTTCATGCCTCATCTCGGTCGGGTCATCGAAGTCCGCCATGCTGCCGGACGCTTGCTTGGCCGCTGCGCCCTCCCGGACAAGCGCACCCATGGACTGCATGGTGTGCTTCCATTGTGTCGGCACGAAGGAGGAATCTGGGAGAAATCGGGGAGAAGCCGACGTGCTCATGGCGGCTTGGGCTTGCCTTCCAGGAAGAAGCTCTGTTCGCTTTCCTTGTTCAGCACCAGGATGGTGATGCGCCGGTTGCCGGGATGCAGGGGCTGGTCCTCGAAGAGCGGCAGGGCATCCGCCAGGCCGCGCACTTGCAAGACCTTGTTGTCCACCAAGCCGCCGGCGATGAGTTCACGGCGGGCCGCATTCGCCCGCTCCGAGGACAATTCCCAGTTGGAATAGCCGGCCTCGCCGCCGGAATAGGGCTTGGCATCCGTGTGCCCGGCTACGCTGACCCGGTTGCCCACCTCGTTCAGCATGGGACCGATGGAGCGCAAAAGGGAACGGGAATAGTCCTTCAAGCGGGCCCGGCCGGAGTCGAACATGGGCCGGTTCTGCTCATCGATCAACTGGATGAGCAAGCCTTCATGGGTCAGGTCCAGACGGATCTGGTTCTTGAAAGCCTGGAGAAAGGGCGTCTGCTCAATGAAGGCCAGCAGCTTGCTGCGCAGGCCTTCCAGGCGCAGCCGGTCCTCCTCCCGCTGCTGGGCGGAGAGGCGGGGCTTGAAGGGGTCCTCCTTGCCCGGCTCCGACAGGCCCTTCCGGACCTCGCCCACGTCGGCCCGGGTCAGATCATTGCCCCCCCCCTGGATGATGCTGGTGGCGGTACCGGTACCCGGCCCACCCATGAGCGCCACCGTCATGGGGCTCTTGAAATAATCCGAAATGCCCTTCAGATCGCCCCTGGTGGTGGACCCCAGCAGCCACATGAGCAGGAAGAAGGCCATCATCGCCGTCATGAAGTCAGCGTAGGCAATCTTCCAGGTGCCATGGGGCTTGTCGTCCGCCACCTTGCGGGGGCGCTTGACGACAATCAGGAGTTGTTCGCTGCTTTTCTTCTTGCGGGGGATCATGCTGCGGACCCTGGGCCATGATTCAGGCGTTAACGGCAAGCAGGGCGGAAATCCTTAAGAGTTTCCAATCATCACCGGCAGCAAAGGCAGCCTTGAGAAAAGTGCCCAACTGCCGATAAGCCAAGATACGTCATCGACCACCACCATGCCTGAATCCGCTCCCGACCCCCGACTATATGCCAGCCGGCTGCGCGCACTGGCCCGCGGCATCCCCCAGGCCAGCGAGGAACGCTCGTTCTGCCTGTTGCCAGGTAGAGTCGAGAGCCGGCGCTTCGTGCTCGGCATTCCACCCGCCGGCTGGGCCTTCCTGCCACTGGCCTCCCTGCGGGAGCACCTGGACATGCCCGGCACCTTGCAACAGGAATTTCTCGCCCAACTGGACCGGGCGGACATGCTCGGGCTGGGTTTCGAGCAGGACGAATCGGCTTGCACCCTCACGGCCCTGCTGGAATTTCCGCTGTCCCCCGGTCTGGGGCACGGCACAGAGGACGGAGACGCGGCGTCCATCCTCATGGGCCGAGGCTACCGCTGGCAACCCGGGGGTCTCGGGGACATGGCCGAGAGCGGCTATCAGTGGTGGCCGGAACTGGATGCCCGGGCCATCGCCCGCCGCATCAAAGCCCTGCTCGGCACGGCCACGGCACTACAGGCCGGCGCCCTCTCCATCATCAGCGAGGCCCTGCAGTGTTCAAACCCGCTGGACTGGGCCTACGTTGAAGTCACCCGGGACAATGGCGCCCCAACGGCCTTCGACTTGGACATCTCCGCCGCGGAACTCAGCCTGGATCTGATCCGCCCGCGCCTGGAAACCCTGGTGGCCCGCTTCGGCATTCCCCCGGCGGACTTGGCGGCAGTACTGGATACGACCGGGGCTCAGGCCCTCCATCGCATCGCCGCCGGCCTGGACGAGCGGGAGCGGCCCTTCCTGACGGTGCACTACGAGAGTTGAAGCAGTGGATTCAGCGACGGCGGGAGCAGCGGGCCGCGCCCATTCCCAACGCCGTTTCCGAACCGGCTACAAGGGAAAAAGACACGGCAAAAATGGCTGTCAAGACTTGACTTATGCACAAACGGCTTAAATCCAGAAATTTTTTGCATCGCAACACAGGCCAGCGTGCGGACGCGCCACCAAAAAACAAATATCACACAATATCAAATACTTAAAAAGTTGCCCAAGTTTTCCTCAGGGTAAGGTAAGCCCTTACCCGGCAGGCAGTTAGGGACGAAACGCCCATTTCACCCACAAAGTTATCCACAGATTTTGTGGATAAGCCGAAAAGCCATGCGGAGGCCCCTTTGTTAGCGGCTGAAGTTAAAGCGATTTATGAAGTTCCCGGGCAGCAGTGAGCCATCGCCCCCCCCTGCCACCACCCCGCCGATGTGCCGCCGACCACTGGCGCGGCCCATGGATCCCGTAAAAAATATATCGGTCGTGCCCTGCGCTGTTGCCCAAGCCGTGACGTAATAGCAGCGAAGGATATGGGGCCGCGCCGTCCCCCGCAAACAGATGAGAAAAGTAAGAATGAAACTCTGGAACGCCCTGAAGAGCGTTTTTTCCATCGTGCCGGACATCGCCCGGCAGTTGATGAACACCGCGCGCTACATGGCAGACCGCCGCAACCAGCCCGCCGTGGCCCTGGGCGGCGCCCTGCTGCTGTTGGTGGGCGTGGTGTTCTACTTGATGCTGCGCTACGACCACCTTCTGCGGCTGTCGGGCATGGCCATCTCCCACTGCAGCTGGACGAACGAGTTCCAGGCCCTGGGAGCAATAATCGCTGGCATCGTGTTCGTTTTGTTTTCCTTCGTTTCCGTGGGCGAGGTGCTGGTGAACCTGGACAACCGAAGGAAGAATCACGCGGTTAATTGGCGCCTCGGCATGTTCTATTCAGCCTTGGCCATCGGCAACGGCAGCCTCGTCCTTTACCTCGCCGTGACCAACTGCTGAGGGCCGGACGCACCCACAGTCCCCCGGGACGCCCCGCCCCAGCGAACTAAAGCACCAGCACGTGCCCGGCGAACGAATAACCGCGTCCGTATTCCGACTGCAGGGGTAGTTTCACGCCGCATCTGTCCAGCACCTTGCGCCGCAGGCGGCTGATCAAAGCCTCGAGGCGGCGATCGTCATAGACGCCGGGCAGCTCCCGCAGGCTGGCAATCAATGCCTCCCGGGTGGAGTTGCCGCCGGGGAGGGAGAAGACTTGCTGGACCAAGGCACTTTCCGCCGCGGTCAAGGACAGGCTGGCGCCATTGGGGGCGGACAATTTTCGTTGCACGCCATCAAAACGCCAGGTCGGCGCCACCGCCACGGCTGCCGCAGGCGACAGGGCGGAGTGGATCTGGCTGGACATGCGGCGGTATTCCTCCCGGGTGCGCCGGAGCATGCGCGCACGCCGGGCGCGGGCGGTCACAACGGCCTGCAGCACTTCGGGCGCTACCGGCTTGGTGAGGAAATCGTCCCCACCCAGGCCCAGGGCCACCATCTGGCGGGGAATATTGGTCTCGGCCGACAGAAACAGGATGGGAGTATCCGCCAGGGCATCGTCCTGGCGCAGCAAGGCCGCCAGTTCCAGCCCGTTGCACCCCGGCATGTACAGGTCGATGACAATCACGTCAGGCCTGAAGGATTCCACCAGCGCCGGTGCCGCCAGGGGATCATTGACGCTCTGCACCTCCATGCCCGCTTCCATGAGTTCCGCCGAGTGCAGCATGGTCTGCAGGGAGTCGTCATCCACCAGCAAGGCCCGTAGTGGCTCCATGGGAGCCCGTTCCGTCACGCCCCGCAGAATTGCCAGCAAGCGGGAAATATCCAGGGGCTTGGGCAGGAAGCGGGTCGCCCCCAGGCGTACGGCTTCAAGGCGGGCGGCAATATCGCCGGCCCCCGCCAGGCAGAATAGATGGGGTGGCGGCGTTACCTGTTGCCGCAGGGCCGTGATGGTGGCCAGGGTATCCGGATCATGCCGACACAGGGAAAGGTCCGCCACAATGGCCGCCGGTGGCTTCTCTCGGCCAGGCTCCCCCAGCTTGCCCATGGCCGTCAGCACATAAGGCGAAAATCCGTGGCGCTTGAGAATGTCCTGCAACAGCACAGCGACCGCCCGGCTCTCCAGGTACAGCGCCACCCGGTCATGGGGATTCGAGGCCGTGGGGGCCGTAGGCTCAACCAGCGTCGCCGAAAAGGACGGGCGGCCCGCTTCCCGGCGTATATCGAGGGATTCGCCCAGGTTGTCCATCAGCAGGCGAATCTGGGAAATATCTCGCGGATCGAGGAAACCCCCGGCCACGCCCTGGTCGAAGGACGCCAGGGAGCGGCAGGTTTCGGCGGCAGACAGCAGGCCATGACGCATGGCCTCGTCGGTCAATTCCGCCAGTTGCTCCGCAGCCTCGGGGGGAATCCCGTGCGAGGTAGCGTTCAGCAAGGGCAGGAACAAGCTTTCCAGGGCCAGAAAGCGCACGCTCAGATTGAGAGACAAATCAGTCAAATTATTATTTTCTTGTTGCCGGGGGTCGGACATAAGACACCCTGTTGTGATGGGACATGCAAGGCAACGCGGATACTACGAAGCTATACAGCGTGGCACAAATTCTGACCAAAGCTCACAGGATGCTGACACGGGACTGTCATGATATGCTCGCCGGCCGAATCGCCGTTCTCCTTGCCACCATGAAGCTCCATCTCATCCTGTCCACGTTACTGGTCGCCACTTGTTCGGCCCAGGCCGCAGAAACCATCGTCCTCCTGCGCCATGGTGAAAAACCCGAGGCCGGCCTCGGCCAGATCACCTGCCAGGGCCTCAACCGGGCGCTGGCCCTGCCCGGGGTATTGCTGGGTCGCTATGGCGTCCCGGCGGCCATCTTCGCCGCCAACCCGGGCCAGCAGAAGGAAGACCGGGGCATCGTGTTCAGCTACGTGCGCCCCCTGGCCACCATCGAACCCACGGCCATCCGCGCCGGCCTGCCGGTAGATACCCGCTTCGGTTTCGACCAGATAGGCCCCTTGCAGGCCGCCCTACTCGCCCCCGGCCTGCAAAACGCCACGGTCTTCGTGGCCTGGGAACATCACCTGGCGGAAAACCTGGCCCGGAACCTGGTGTCAAGCTTTGGCGGCAATCCGGCGGATGTTCCCAAATGGCGGAGCGAGGATTTCGACAGCCTCTACGTTGTCACCCTGGAAGAGGACACCCAGGGCAGACGCCGCGCCCGCTTCCAGCGCGACTCCCAGGGCCTCGACGGCCAGGCCAGGACTTGTCCGTCGCCTTGATTCATCAGAACGTCACAGGCAGCGCATGGGGTAGTTAGGCAAAAAAGAACCCGCCTCCAGGGCGGGCCCAAGTCCAAGTGTTCGTGATCATCGAACACCGGACATGCTGACAGCGGGCGGGCCGCATGCCAATACCACCAAAGTATTAGATGCCTGCAACAAGTCATTACAGAATCGGACAGTTTCGCAAAAGGGCCTGCGCTATCCTGCGGCCTGCATCAAACCCCAAAATAATAGCCAACAGAGAGAAAACCATGGAAAACCTGCAACAGTTCCTCGAGGACACCCGACGCTACTTCCAACTGTAAAGCCAGCTTGGAGCGGCATAAAAAAACGCGGGCAAGCCCGCG
>JAYTVW010000004.1:0-45538 GCA_043743785.1 Rhodocyclales bacterium
ATCATCGACACCGTGCCGATGAAGCGTCTGGCCAAGCCGGAAGAAATCGGTGGGGCCGTGGTGTACCTGGCCTCCGAACTGGCCGGTTTCATGACGGGCGCCACGCTGAACATCAACGGCGGTCTGTACTACCAGTAAGCAGCTTTGGTTCAAGCAAACCCCGCTGCGGCGGGGTTTGTTCCATTATAAGAAATAATAAAATTGCGTATTATCATTTGTTGCCGGCACTGCCGAGGAGTCCTGTAATGGCTGCATCCCGATTGATCAAGAAATATCCCAACCGCCGGCTCTACGATACCCAGACGAGCTCCTACATCACCCTGGTGGATGTGAAGGAACTGGTGCTGGCAAGTGAAGAGTTCCAGGTGGTGGATGCCAAGTCGGGTGAAGATCTCACGCGCAGCATTCTGTTGCAGATCATCCTCGAAGAGGAAGCCGGTGGCGCGCCCCTGTTTACCAGCGACCTGCTGGCCCAGATGATCCGTTTCTATGGTAACGCCATGCAGGGAATGCTCGGCAAGTACCTGGAAAGCAACATCAGCGCCTTTACCGATATGCAGGTGAAGTTGCAGGAGCAGGCCAAGGCGGTCTACGGCGGCGACACCAACAGCACCATGAACAAGGATTTGTGGACCCAGTTCCTGAATTTTCAGGCCCCCGCCATGCAGAGCATGATGAGTACCTACGTGGATCAAAGCCAGAAGATGTTCTCGCAGATGCAGGAACAGATCGAGGATCAGACCCGTAATCTCTTCGTGGGTTTTCCCTTCCCCCACCTGCCGGGGCACGAAGAAGTCGGTAAGAAATAATCCGTCCGGCCGGATGCATCCGGCCACCTGCGCCGCGTCCGGGTTGCCGGGCAAAACGGCAGCAAAGTTATCCTCCAGCGCCTGCAGCACCGCTTGGACTTTTACCGGGCGGGGTGGCAGGCGTACTCATGCCAACGTGCGCCATCGCCGGGCCGGGCTACCGGCCTGCCCCTGTTAAACCGGAGCACACCATGGACGCCAAGCCCCTTTTTCTGGAAGACCTGCAAGTCGGACAAAGCTTCGGCAGCGGGACTCACGCCCTGGACGACGCCCAGATTTTCGCCTTCGCCGGCCAGTTTGACCCTCAGCCTTTTCACCTGGACCACGACGCGGCGGCGGACAGTTTGTTCGGTGGCCTGGTGGCCAGCGGCTGGCATACCGCCGCCATCACCATGCGCCTTCTGGTGGATGGCGGCGCGCCGGTCAGCGGCGGTGTCATCGGTGCCGGCGTGGAAGTTCGCTGGCCAACGCCAACCCGGCCGGACGATGTGCTGCGAGTGGTCAGCGAAGTGCTGGAAATCGTCCCGTCCCGCTCCCGTCCGGGCCGCGGCATGCTCACGCTGCAGAGCACGACCTTGAACCAGCATGACAAGGTGCGGCAGGTGATGGTGGCAAAGCTGGTGGTGCCCCGGCGCAAACCGGACACCGCGTAGGTCGGGTTTTAACCCGATACCGTCTGACCATGTCGGGTTAAAACCCGACCTACAAAACCTCGATTACTCCAGATGTTTCGCACCCTGAACAAGCCTGGCGTCCTGATCCCGACTCTGGCGGCGGCCGGCATCCTCATGGTGACCATGGGGGCGCGGCAATCCCTGGGTCTCTTTGTTTCCCCCCTGAATACCGATACGGGCCTGGGCCTGCCCACCATCAGCCTGGCCCTGGCGGTGGGCCAGTTCATGTGGGGCGCGGTCCAACCCTTGGCGGGGGCCATGGCGGATCGTTATGGCCCGGGCAAAGTGCTGCTCTACGGCGTGCTGCTGCTGGCTGTCGGCTCCGCCCTCACGCCCTTCATGGCCTCCAGCTTTGGCCTCATGCTGACCCTGGGTATCCTCTCCGCCATTGGCTCCGGTGCCGGCAGCTTCTCCGTCCTCATCGGCGCGGCGGCCCAGCGCCTGCCCCTGGAAGCACGGGGCACGGCGGCGGGCGTCATTAATGCCGGCGGATCCTTCGGCCAGTTCGTCTTTGCGCCCATCCTGCAGCGCCTCATCCAGGGCCTGGGTTGGATGGGGGCCATGTGGTCCCTGGCCGCCATGACCCTGCTGGCTCTGCCCATGGTGCGGGTGCTGACCGGGCACCAAGGGGCGAAAGCCATTCATGGGGACGCGTCCGAGGCACGGCCCTGGGCGGCGGTGAAAAGCGCCATGACGGACCGCAGCTACCTTTTGCTGCACCTCGGCTTCTTCACCTGCGGCTTCCACGTGGCCTTCCTGGTGACCCATTTGCCGGGGGAGGTGAACCTGTGCGGCCTGCCGCCCTCGGTTGCCAGTTGGTCCCTGGCCATCATCGGCCTGGCCAACATCGCCGGCAGCCTCTATGCCGGCTCCTGCGTGTCCCGCTATCGCAGCAAATACGTGCTGGCGGCGCTGTACGGCGCCCGGGTTCTGCTCATCGGCGCCTACCTGCTGATGCCCAAGTCCGCCATGCTCTTCTACGCCTTCGCCATTGGTCTGGGTTTCACCTGGCTGGCCACCGTGCCGCCCACGGCGGCCATCGTCGGCAAGCTGTTCGGCGTGCGCTATCTGGCAACGCTGTTCGGCATGACGCTACTGTCCCACCAGATCGGCGCTTTCCTGGGCGCCTGGCTCGGTGGCCTGGCCTTCGCCCGTTTCGGCGATTATTCCTGGATGTGGTACGCGGACATGGCCCTGGCCCTCCTGGCGGCGCTGGTAAACCTGCCGATCCGGGAAGCGCCCGTCAAAGTCGCAAGCCCCACGCGGTAAGCCAAAACCTTAAACCTGGAAATCCCGGTTGAACGCCTGTTTTTTCAGTCCCGCGTGAGGAAGCGCTCAAGGGCCGCTGCCACTTGTGCCGGCTGGTCGTGCTGGACGTTATGGCCCGCCTCCAGAATCGCCTGGACTTCGGCTCTGGCAAAACAGCCCATGCGGCGGGCGTATTCCGCCGGATCCTTGCCGAAACGATCCATCACAAAGCCCTTGTCGGCGATGAGCATCAGCACGGGCGCGGTGATTTTTCGCCAGCTCGCCATGGCGTCCTCGATTCGATAGACCGCCGGGGACGGCACCTTGTGCCAGGGATCGCAGGCCATCTCGACCTGTCCGTCCGGACGAACCCGGCTCACCGTTTCGGCGAGAAAGTTGGCGCGGGGCTCGCTCAGGCGGGGATTCATGAGCATCAGGCGCCGGGCCAGTGCCGGATGGCTGGCATAGGCCCGTAGCGCCGGTTCGTCCTGGATGCCGGTCAGCCACTTGTCGATCTGGCCCGGGGAGTCCGTGTCGGACGGGGGCTTGAGGCCCAGGAAATCCAGCATGACCACCTGGGAGACACGGGCAGGGCGCACGCCGGCATAAACGGCAGCGATGTTGGCGCCCATGCTGTGACCCACCAGCCTCGCCGGTTGGTCCGGCGAGTAATGGGCCAGCAGGCAATGCAGGTCCGCGTAGTAATCCGGAAACCAGTAGGGGCGGGAGAGCCATTCGGAGGCGCCATAGCCACGCCAGTCCGGCGCAATCACATGCCAGTCCTGGGCCAGGGCATCGACGACGAATTGGAAAGTGGGGGACGAATCCATCCAGCCATGGAGCAGAAAGACTCTGGGCGCACTCTTCTTGCCCCAGTGCCGGACGGTGTATCGATGACCGCGGATATCAATGGACTCGGTACGGGATTCGCGATGTGACATGGGCGTGCCTACGTTATTCGGTAAAGGTTCGGGTCAGGCCAGAGCCGGAAAAGTCTTGAACGCCGCTGAGGGTGAAAAAGCGCGGTGGTCGCGGTGCTCGTGGCGAGCAGCAAGGCCACCGCCCCCTCTGCGTCAGCAGGAAGCCAAGAAAGATGAGGATGTAGATCGGCGTGCTAATCGCCTGGATGTCGAGCATGGTCTGTCTACGAAAGGGGGCGCGTCATCCCTGGTCCAGGGGCTTGCAGGAATGGGAAGAGTAGAGGAAGTATCCCTCCCTGTAAATTCAATACGCGCAATAGGCCATCCTCAGACCCTGCCATGGCTTCCCTCTGCCGCTGCTCCAACGGGACATCCGCCTCCTTCAGTTGCGAATGCAGTCGCGGCACTGGGGTGTGGCCAGGGCCTGTTAAAATCCCGCCCCATGTCCAAGCACTTCGCCCTCGTTCCCGCCGCCGGTTCCGGCTCCCGCATGGGGGTGGAACGGCCCAAACAGTATTTGGAGCTGGCCGGCCGGCCCCTCATTCACCACACCCTCGCCGCCCTCTGCGCCCACGCATCCATCGAAAAGGTGTTCGTGGTGCTGTCGCCGGGGGACGAGTGGTGGCCGTCCTTCGATTGGTCCGCCCTCGGTGACAAGCTCACGCCCCTGTTCCGCGGCGGCTCCACAAGGGCGGAAAGCGTCACCAATGGCCTTGTCGCCATCGCCGGGGACGTGGCGGCCGACGACTGGATACTGGTGCATGACGCGGCCCGACCCTGCCTGGCGCAACGGCATCTGGATGCCTTGGTGGCGGAACTGGCGCAGGACCCGGTGGGGGGCATTCTGGCGGTGCCGGTGGCGGATACCCTGAAGCGGGCGGCGGGCGGGCTGCGCATTGCGGCAACCGTGCCCCGGGATGGCCTCTGGCAGGCCCAGACGCCCCAGATGTTCCGCCACGGCCTCCTGCTTTCGGCCTTGCACAGTGCCCCGGTGGTGACGGACGAGGCCAGCGCCGTGGAAGCGGCGGGCCATGCGCCCAGACTCGTGGCTGGCGACATGACCAACCTGAAGGTCACCTATCCGCTGGATTTACACTTGGCGGCAGTGATCCTCGCCGCCCGACTGTAGGGGCGAACTTGTTCGCCCGACGAAATCAGAGGCGAACAAGTTCGCCGCTACAAAACTGGAAATGGCCATGACCGAACTCTCCGCAATCCCTTGGCGCATCGGCCAGGGCTTCGACGTGCATGCCCTGGTGCCGGGCCGCAAATTGATCCTGGGGGGGGTGGATATTCCCTGGGGCGAGGGACTGCTCGGGCATTCGGACGCGGACGTGCTGCTGCATGCCATCACCGACGCCCTCCTGGGGGCAGCGGGCCTGGGGGACATCGGACGGCATTTTCCTGATACGGACCCGCAATACGCGGGGGCCGACAGCCGGGTGCTGTTGCGGGGGGCGGCCCAGGCGGTACGGGAGGCGGGTTGGGGCGTGGTGAATGTGGACGCCACCATCATTGCCAAGGCCCCCAAGGTGCTGCCCTTCGTGCCGGCCATGGCGGCCAATATCGCCACCGACCTGGGTGTCGAGGTGGCCTGCGTGAATCTCAAGGGCAAGACCACGGAGCGCCTGGGTTTCACCGGACGCGGCGAAGGCATCGCCGCCCAGGCGGTGGCCCTGCTGGCGAGGCTGTAATGCCCCCCGCCGCGGCCCAACGGCGGCTGTACTTCGCCCTGTGGCCAGACAAAGCCGTGAGGCGGCAACTCGAGGCTCCGCAGCAGGACGCCCGGGCCGCTTGCGGCGGGCGGGCCATGGGGCCGGAAACCTTGCACTTGACTCTGGCTTTTCTGGGGGGCGTGGATGGGGAGCGGGTGCCGGTGGTAGAGGCTGCCGCCGCAGCCATCAAGCGGGGGGCGTTTGAATTCCTGCTGGACAGGCTGGCCTGCTGGCCGGACAAGCACATCGTGTGGATGGGTGCCGATTCTGTGCCGGAAGCTCTGGCCCAACTGGCGGCGGACCTCTCCGGGAACTTGCGGGCAGCGGGCTTCGTCCTGGAGACGCGGCCCTTCGTGCCCCACGTCACCCTGCTGCGCAAGGCGGCCAAGGGCGAATCCTTGCCCCCGGCTCGACCGATCCTTTGGCCGGTACGGGATTTCGTGCTGGTGGAGTCGAAACTCTCGGCGGCGGGGGCTCACTACGACATCATCGGGCGCTGGGGTTTGTAGGAGCGGACCCTGTCCGCGATGGATTGCCGGATAACATCAAGCCGGTTCGTCCGGCTCCAGCATGCGCTCCATCTGGGAGATGCGGTCCTTCAACAGAAGCTTGCGTTTCTTCAGGCGGCGCATCAGCAGATCATCGGGGGGCGGTGCCACGATGAGGTGGGCAATGACCTGGTCCAGATCCCGGTGTTCCACCTGCATTTCCTCCAGGCGGGCGCGCAGTTCTATTTCGTCAATGTCCATGGGTGGCTCCGTGGGTTTCACCGGATTCCGGCGTCGTGCGTATGGTAGCGCGGGCGGGGCGAAAGACAAATGTCTTACGCATCGAAGGGCTATTCCGAATATTCCCCGTTCGCGGGCAACCCGGCTAACCGACATGGCTTTGGAATCCCGCCCCGAGTATGAAAGCCATGTCGGTTTCCCTCACCCTCAATCCCCGCTTCGCGCCCACGGCAGGCACTGCATTGCCTGCCGGCTGCGTGGGCAGAGAGCTATGCTCTCCGAATTCCCCACGCAGCCCCGGCGGGAGAGGGCGGCGTTGTGAGTCGGTTGCGCCGACTTTCACGGTAGAATACGCGCTTCCATTCGTCACCGTATGTTGGGGGTTACATGATCCGTAATGTTACTGTCAAGTTTGGCCCGGGCCGTGAATATGAATTCAAGCTGCAGGCCGCGGATATGCTGGGCGGTACGCCCACCACTGGCCGGGACTGGCTGGATGACATGTTCGTGGAACTGGAGTGCGAACCGAGCAATCCCATGGGCAAGGTGTTGATGGCCGACAAGGTCTTGAACGTCGCCAAGTACCTGGGAGAAAAGAGTTTCTCGGAGGGCTCCTCCCAGGCCTGGGCCTTCGCGCGCAATGCCGCCCTGGCCCTGGAGCGGGATACGGTACGGGTGGACCTGCCGGAATTTACCCTGGGTTACTGATTCCTCATGAGCAAGGCCTTCGTCAAGGATAGTGACGGGGACGGGGACGACGAGGAATTGCCGGGCGTCCCGGCCCTGCCCGCCGGCAGCCACAACTACATGACCCGGCGGAGTTACCAGACGCTCAAGGCCGAGTTGAAACACCTGCTGGAAACGGAACGTCCCGAGGTGGTTCAGGTGGTGTCCTGGGCCGCCGGCAACGGCGACCGCTCCGAGAACGGCGACTACATCTACGGCAAGAAGCGCCTGCGGGAAATCGACCGGCGCATCCGTTTTCTCATCAAGCGCCTGGAAACCGCCACGGTGGTGGACCCTTCGGCCCAGGAAAACTGCGAACAGGTGTTTTTCGGCGCCACGGTGGAGATCTGTGACGTCACAGGCGGCAAACTGGGGGAAGTGGAAACCTACCAGATCGTCGGTATTGATGAGGCGAATGCCTCCCATGGCCTGGTCAGTTGGCTTTCCCCCTTTGCGCGGGCCCTCTTCAAGGCACGGGAGGGAGACACGGTACGTTTCCAGAGTCCGGCCGGGCTCCGGGAAATTGAGATCGTCGGCGTGACGTACGTGGATTGACCCTGCCCAAACATTTTATTGAACCACAGAGGCGCAGAGACGCAGAGGAAAATCCTCAAAGTGCGCCGCTCCTGACGGGTTTTGTCTTTCTCTGCGCCTACGCGCCTCTGCGGTTCCAATCGTATTTTCAGAATTCTCATGTCCCAAGCTGATTTTTCTGCTGAACTGGCCCGGCTCGACGAGGCCGGGCTGCGTCGGCACCGCCGTATGGTGGAATCGCCCCAGGCGCCCCGTCTCCGCGCCGACGGCCGGGACTGGCTGTCCTTCTGCTCCAATGATTACCTGGGCCTGGCCAATCATCCGAAGCTGATCGAAGCCACGGTAGAGGCGGCTCGGCGCCATGGGGTGGGCGGCGGCGCCTCGCCCCTGGTGAGCGGTCATCACCTCCTGCATCAGGCGCTTGAGGACAGACTGGCCGCTTTCATGGGCCGGCCTTGCCTGGGCTTCTCCGGCGGCTTCCCGGCCAACGTGGGCATCCTGCCGGCCCTGGTCGGGCGGGAGGACGCCATCTTTGCCGACAAGCTGGTGCATGCCTCTATCATCGACGGCGCCCAGTTGTCCCGGGCCAAGCTCAAGCGCTTTCGCCATAACGACCCGGCCCACCTGGAAGAACTGCTGAAGACGACCCCCGGGCGGCGCTGCCTCATTGCTGTGGATGGCGTGTTCAGCATGGATGGCGACATCGCACCCCTGCCGGAACTGCTGCGCCTGGCGGAGGCCTACGACGCTTGGCTCTACGTGGATGACGCCCACGGTTTCGGCGTGCTGGGGCAGGGCGGGCGGGGCCTGCCGGAGCATTTCGGCATCAAGAGTCCGCGCCTCATCCACCTGTGCACCCTGGGCAAGGCGGCCGGCGTGGCTGGCGCTGCGGTATTCGCCGAGCAGAACGTCATTGACTGGCTGCTCCAGTCGGCCCGCAGTTATGTGTTTTCCACCGCCCCACCGGCCCTGCTGGCGGCGGCGCTCCTGGCTTCCCTGGACATTATCGAGCACGAGCCGAAAAGGCGCGAGCACCTGCGGCATCTCATCAAGCGCCTGCGGAGCGGCTGCGCCGACCTGCCCTGGGCGCTGATGGCCTCAATGACGCCCATCCAGCCCCTGGTGGTGGGCGCCAATCAGGCGGCCCTGGATCTGGCGGAGGCCCTGCGCGGCCACGGTATCTGGGTGCCGGCCATTCGCCCGCCGACGGTGCCGGAAGGCACGGCCCGGCTGCGCATCTCCCTGTCCGCCGCCCACACCGAGGCCGATGTGGATCAACTCCTTGAGGCCCTGCAGGTTTGTGGGGGCGAATTCATTCGCCCTGGCCGCGAATCAGGGCGAATGAATTCGCCCCTACAAGGGCCGCAAATCGGAGGCTTGGAATGAGCCGGCCTAGTCTGGTCCTGCTCCACGGCTGGGGCATGCATGGCGGCATCTGGGGCGAATTCGCCGAGCGTTTGGCTGTGGACTTTGAACTGCATTGCCTGGATCTGCCCGGCTATGGCGGCAGCGCTGATTGTGCATGTCATGACCTTGAAGGCGTGACCCAGGCCATGCTGGACTTGATGCCGGCCCGGGTTCATGTGCTGGGCTGGTCCATGGGCGGCATGGTGGCGACGCGCATTGCCGCCTTGGCGCCGCAGCGGGTGGAAAAACTCGTGCTCATTGGCAGTTCGCCCCGCTTCTGCCAGGAAGAAGGCTGGCAGGACGCCATGGCACCCGCCATTCTGGACGCCTTCGAGGCCCAGATACGCGGCAATCCGCAAGCGACCTTGAACCGCTTTCTGGCGGTGCAGGCCATGGGAGGGGAAGACGCAAGGGCCCAGACCGCCTTGTTGAAACGCTATCTCCTGGAGCGCCCCTTGCCTTCCGACGAGACCCTGCGGGCGGGACTGGGCATTCTGCGGGCGGGCGACGTACGGCCCCTGCTGGCGGAGGTACGCCAGCCGGTCAGCCTGATCTACGGCGAACAGGACACGGTGGTGCCGATTGGCGCCGGCCGCTACCTGGCCGGGGGCTTGCCGGATGCCCGTCTGCACATCATGCCTGGTTGCGCCCATGCCCCCTTCCTGACCCGGCCCGGGGAAGTGGCGGGCCTGGTGCGGGAATTTCTGCTGGCGGCCGCAATATGAGCAGCCTTTCCATACGCCGGGCCTTTGACCGGGCGGCGGCCAGTTACGATGGCGCGGCAGGCCTGCAGCGGGAGGTGGCGCGGCGTCTCACCGGGCGCATGGCGGCAGCCCTGGCCCTGCTGGGGCGCCCACCCCGGCGCTTGCTGGATGTGGGTTCAGGGACAGGATTCGGCGAGACCCTGCTACGCCCCTGGCTCACGGGCGTGGAATTCCTGGAACTCGACATTGCCCCCGCCATGCTGAAAGTGGCCCGGGAACGGCGGGGCGCGGAAGATCATCATCCGGCCGTGTGCGGTGACGTGGAATGCCTGCCCCTGTCCGGTGGCTGCGTGGACCTGGTCTGGTCCAGCCTGGCTCTGCAATGGACCGGTGACGGGGGGCGATCCTTCCCGGAACTGGCCCGCTGCCTGGCTCCTGGCGGGGTGCTGCTGTTTGCCACCCTGGGGCCCCGCAGCTTGTGGGAACTGGGCCGGGCCTTCGCCGGCGTGGATCAGTACCGCCACGTGAATCGTTTCGCTGAACCATCGACACTGCGGGCCTCCCTGGAACGGGCGGACCTTGAGGTCGCGGCGCTGGAACAAGAAGACATCGTGGTGGAATACGACGAGGCACGGCAAGTCATGCGGGACCTCAAGGCCATCGGCGCCCGCCGGGTGCTGGAGGATGGGGTGCCGGGCCTCATGGGCAAGGACCGCTGGCAGCGGGCGGTGGAGAACTACGAGACCCTGCGTCGCGACGGACAGTTGCCGGCGACCTACGATGTGATCTACGGGCTGGCAAAAAAGGCGAACTAAACGCCGAGGCGCCGAGAAAGTCAAAACAGAAAGCATTCTGGGCCTGCCTTCAATGGAAATTTCAAAGGGATTTGTTAGGCCAAGCTTTTCTCCGCGCCTCCGCGCCTCTGCGCCTCGGCGTTTCAATTATTGGGTTGATCATGAGCGCATTCTTTGTAACGGGCACCGACACGGAAGTCGGCAAGACCTATGTCTCCGTTCAGTTATTGCAGGCCGTGATACGGGCCGGCAGGACCGTGCTGGCCATGAAGCCGGTGGCGGCGGGCTGCGAGGAGACACCAGAGGGCTGGCGAAACGAGGACGTGGAGGCGCTCAGGAACGCCGCTTCCTTCCCGGTGCACCGGGAGGCCATGAATCCCTATGTCTTCCTGCCCCCCGTGTCACCCCACCTGGCGGCGACGGAGGCGGGCGTAAAGATTGAGCTGGACCTACTGCGGCAGCGCCTGCTTGGCCTTGAGGCACAGGCGGATATGGTGCTGGTGGAAGGAGCGGGCGGCTGGCTGGCGCCCCTGTCCGACAGCGCCAGCATGGCGGACCTGGCGGCGGCCCTGGAACTGCCGGTGCTGCTGGTGGTGGGCCTGCGCCTGGGCTGCCTCAACCATGCTCTGCTGTCGTACGAGGCCATCCGGAGATCGGGCCTGCCTTGCCTTGGCTGGGTCGCCAATTGCGTGGATCCGACCATGGCCCGTCGCGACGACAACCTGGCCTATCTGGTTCGCCACCTGGGGAAGCCCCTGGGGCTGGTGGCCCATGGCGCCGTTGAAACCGACTTTGACCTGAGCGGCATCCTGGCCCTGTAGGTCGGGCTTCAGCCCGACATTGACCTTCCATGGAGCGCCCTTGTCGGGTTAAAACCCGACCTACAGGGGGCAAGGTGTCGCAGGCGTATCTTCCGGCGGACTCGGGTGTCGCGATAGCACGCTTTGCCGCACGAAGTTGATGTTGCCACGCAGGCCGTAGAAGAGATCGCCGAAAGCGGCGGGCACCACGATCTTGTTTACCGCATGTTCGATGTGGTCGAGCTGGCGCAGGATTTCATCGCGCCGCCTGGCGTCGATGGCGGGTTGGAAGGCATCCCGCTCCACCTCCAGCAAGGCTCGATACCAGCGGTAGATACGGGATTCCATGCGCCAGCGGTAGATCACCGGGGCCAGTTTCAGGGCCGGAATCAGCAACAGGGCCAGGGGGACGATGACAGCAAGTGTTCGCGCCACGAGGCCCGCCATCCAGAAGGGGAAGGTGCGGTAAAGAAAGCTCTTGCCGGAGCTGTAGAAGCGACTGGCATCCGGGCTGATGGGGTATTCATGCTCCAGCGGGGCCGGGAATTCGCCCCGTTTCTTGAAAATCCCCGGCGCGCCATGGACTTCCTTGGCCGCATCCAGCAGCAGATCGGACAAGGCCGGATGCAAGTTGTTGCGGGCAATGAGTTCCACCGTGGGGCCCACCAGGTGGATATTGTCAGAGGGGATATCCTTGCCGAAATCCAGCGCACCCCGGGGCAGTTCCAGCTTGTTCAGGTAATTGATGCGGCGTGTATAGCCGTCGGCCTGACTGAAGCTGAACAGGTGGATGTCCTCGGCGTGGAGCAGTTGGCGCATCTGCTCGGTGGCGGTGGAGTCCCCCATGAGGAAAATGGCGTCAATACGATTGTCCAGGAAAGCACGCACCGCTTCCGTGGATACGGCATTTTCCGCCAGGCTGACGTCCTTTTCTTTCATGCCGTTGGCTTTGAGGAGAGCCAGGGCCAGGGAGCGGGCGCCGCTACCTTCCGGGCCGATGTCCAGACGCAGCCCCCGGAAGTCGGAAATCAGCTCCCGGGTCTTGCCGTGATAGAAGATCATCAGGGGCTGGTAGGAGATGCTGCCCAGGGAAACCAGCTGATCAATGTTGTCGCCAATGGCTTCTCCCCCCAGAACGAAACCCACATCGACGCGGCTCTTCGGGTCGGAGAGTTTTTTGAGGTTGTCCTCCGAGCCTCCCGAGGGAAGTATCTTCAGGCTCACGCCCTCTCTTGCCAGGATCTTCTTGTACTTTTCAGCATTTCTCTGAAACGTGCTGCCGGCCGGGCCACTGGTAATGGTGAGGGTACTGGGCGTGGCGGAGTTGATGAAGGCCAGGGCCGCCAGGGATATGACCGCGCCGATCAGCAGGATGACGCCCAGGGACAGCACCAGTCCGTGGCCGAACAGGGCGTCGAGCTTCTTCAGTGCCTGGTTGAATTGAATTTTGATGGGGGTCACGGCAAGTCTTTCGGCGGTATAGGAAGCCAAGGATGGTAGCGCCCACTCGCCTGCTGCCGGGCGGACGCCGTTACCGTGGAAGTCGGCGTAGCCGACTCACGATGCCTCCCTCTCCCGCCGGGGCTGCGCGGGGAATTCGGAGAGCATAGCTCTCTGCTCACGCAGCCGGCAGGCAATGCAGTGCTTGCCGTGGGCGCGAAGCGGGGATTGAGGGTGAGGGAAAACCGTTTTGGCTTTCATGTTCTGGGGTGAATTCCAAAACCATGACGGTTAACCCCGCCATACTATCGTCTTCCCGCCGCAAGGGAGCAGTTTGCCTGTGCGGCAGGCGCAGCAGTTTTTCCGCCGTGTAGCCCGTATAGTCCACCAGCACCCCATTGGCAGAGGTAATCCGGCCGCTCATGTCTGTGGTCGAAATGATGTACTCGCCTTTCCGCAGGGGGCGCTCAACGCCCGTCGGAACGATCGCCTTGTCTTTCATATCGTTTCCTTCGTCACGGCGCGGAGGATTGCTTCGCGGAATTCGTCGGAGATCGGCAGGGGCGCCAGGAGGTTGTGGAAGTTCGCCATAGGCAGGTAAGTCTTCAAGGCAATGATGTCCGCCGGAATCGCCGGGTTCTCCGGGTTGCTCTGAAGGTGGCGGGCGGTATCGCTGGCGATGCGGGCAATATTGGCGCGCACATTGTCCACGCCCCGGATGAGCAGGGCAATCAGGGGCGGCAGCTCCCAGGCGTCGGCCAGGGCCAGGGACAGGCTCTTGAAGCTGAATCCGATGATCTGCTGCTGGGCCTGGATGCCCCGCAGTGCCCGGCCCGTCTGCAATTCCTCCTGGACCGTGGCCGGGATATCCGGGGCGAAATGCCAGAGCATCATTTCGCCAATATCCGCCAGCAGGGCCGCCAGGGCCACTTCCTCCGGTGACATGTCCGCATGGCCCTGGGCCCAGCGGCGCGCCAGGTAGGCTGCCGTGGCAGAGCGAAAAGCGCCGTCGGAAAGTCCCCGTACGCTGTCATCGCAAACCGGGCTGTCCCGCACCAGGCGGATGAGGCCGTCCAGGCCGGTCTGCAGAATGGCGGCCAGGGGCGTGGTGCTTTCCCGCCCCAGGTGTCGGGAGCGGTGATGTTCGGCACTGCGCAACAGCCGGATCGCCAGGAAGGGGTCTCCGGTCACGACTCGAATCAGGTCTTTCGGCGCCAGGGCTTCCGATTGCCCACCGCCCATGGCCAGCAGGATCATGCGGCTGGCGGGCATGATGGGGATGTCCTTGTCTTTCAGGAAGGCCGTCCACTGGTCCACGCCCCAGTGAGCTTTGCAGGGGGCAAGCATGCTGTTCCTCCTTGTCCATACCTGATGCTTGTTCCAAGCCGGGCCCGGGACGACGCACACATCAGTCCGTCTAAAATACGCTCTAACGCAGGGGCTTGCCGTGATATTTTTGGCATTTCGCAATTCTCCAATAGGGCAGGGAAGATCAGGGGCGCACTCTTGCCCCTTCCCGGTGCAAAAACCTCTAGAATCCGACTGCCTCGGCAGCTTGCGCCGGTTTCCCAGAACTCCCTTTTTCGCAAACCGAATCCCTCATGAACAACAACGACTGGCTGAGCCGCAGCCGTGCGGCGGTGTGGCATCCCTGCACGCAGATGAAGCGGCACGAAACCCTGCCGTTGCTGCCCATTTCCCATGGCAAGGGCGTGTGGCTTTTTGACTACGATGGTCGGCGTTACCTGGATGGAGTGAGTTCCTGGTGGACCAATCTCTTCGGCCACGCCAATCCAGCCATTAATGCCGCCCTCAAGGATCAGTTGGACCGGCTGGAACACGTCATGCTGGCGGGTTTCACCCACGCCCCGGTGGTGGAACTCTCGGAGCGGCTCTCCGCCCTGACCGGCGGGCGCCTGGGCCATGCCTTCTATGGCTCCGACGGCGCCTCCGCCACGGAGATCGCCCTGAAGATGAGCTTTCACTACTGGCGCAACAAAGGGCAAACGGAGAAGACGGGCTTCGTTAGCCTGACCAACAGTTACCACGGTGAAACCGTGGGCGCCCTGTCGGTTAGCGATGTGGCCCTGTTCAAGGACACCTATGGACCCCTGCTGCGCCAGTCGGTGCAGGTGCCGACGCCGGATTGGCGCCTGGCGGAAGCCGGGGAGGGGGCAGAGGCCTTTGCGCTGCGGGCAGCGACGGCGCTGGAGGCCCACCTGGCGGAGCATCACGGCAGCACGGCGGCCCTCATCGTGGAACCCCTGGTGCAGGGGGCCGCCGGCATGGCCATGTATCACCCGGCCTATTTGCGGAAGGCCCGGGAACTGTGCGACCGCTACCAGGTGCACCTTATTGCCGATGAAATCGCCGTGGGCTTTGGCCGCACCGGTTCCTTCTTCGCCTGTCAGCAGGCGGGCATCTGGCCAGACCTGATCTGCCTGTCCAAGGGCATCACCGGCGGCTACCTGCCGCTGTCCGCAGTGTTGGTGACGGAAGATATCTACCAGGCTTTCTATTCCGATGATGTGACCCGGGGCTTTCTGCACTCCCATTCCTACACCGGCAATCCCCTGGCTTGCCGAGCCGCTCTGGCTACTCTGGACCTGTTCGAGTCGGGCGACGTATTGAATGCCAACCAGGCCCGGGCTGCCTTGATTTCAGGCCTGGCCGGGGAAGTGGCGGCCTTGCCGTATGTGCGGAACTTCCGCCATGTGGGCATGATCTGGGCGTTTGAAGTGGACGGCGCCGGAGCGGATTTCGCCCGGCGCCTGTTCTCGGCGGGACTGGCGCGGGAGGTGTTGCTGCGACCCATGGGCAACACGGTGTACTGGATGCCGCCCTACGTCATTGACGAAGCCGAATCCCGCCTGTTGGTGGAAGGCAGCCTAGCCGCCTTGTCGGAAGTCATGGCATGATGGCCATTGGTATTTTCAGGTGTCCATAGGCTCTAAAAGACGTCTTTCGAAACTTCAACGCAAACCTTTCGTGAAGCTTGCATTGGTTTCGGGTAATATTCGGCCTCGTCGTAATTTTGGGCGAACAGCTTCTGCAACGACCGGGGCAAGCTGCTCCAACTTGCAAAGGACCGCATACTCGTATGGACGTAAAAGCAGAAATTCTCGATATTCTCGAAAATGCCATGGTCCTGAACGGGCGCAGCCGCACGTTCACCGAAAGCCTGCCCCTCCTGAGCAGCCTGCCGGAAATGGACTCCATGGTGGTGGTAGCCATCATCACGAATTTTGAGGATCGTTTCGGATTTTCGGTTGAGGACGATGATATTTCCGGCGAGACCTTTCAGAATCTCGGCAGCTTGGTGGCTTTCGTAACCGCCAAGCTGGCAGCGCCGGGTTGAGTGTCTCCGGCCCGCTTGCGCCCAGGGAACTTTCGGATTTCCTGCTTTCTTCGCCCCGTTCAGGGGCGATTTGCTTTCCGGCCCCTTGAAATCCTCAAGCCCGCCCCCATCAAGGGGCGGTCAGACTTTGATTCAAGGAGACCAATCCATGCAAGACGTGCAAACCCCCGCCGGTGAAACCCTGGGATTCCAGACCGAGGTCAAGCAGCTGCTGCAGCTGATGATCCACTCCCTCTATAGCAACCGTGAAATTTTCCTGCGGGAGCTGATTTCCAACGCTTCCGACGCCTGCGACAAGCTGCGCTTCGAGGCGCTGAACAACGCCGCCCTGTTCGAGGCCGATTCGGATCTGAAGATCCGCATCAGCTATGACAAGGAAGCTCGCACCCTGACGGTGGCTGATAACGGCATCGGCATGTCTCGGGAAGAAGTGATCCAGAACCTGGGCACCATCGCCAAGTCCGGCACCCGGGAGTTCTTCAGCCACCTGACCGGCGACCAGCAGAAGGACGCCAACCTCATCGGCCAGTTCGGCGTGGGTTTCTATTCTTCCTTCATCGTCGCCGACAAGGTCACGGTGCGTACCCGCCGGGCCGGCGAAGTGGCGGCCCAGGGCGTGCAGTGGGAATCCGATGGCGGCGGCGAATTCACCATCGCCATGCTGGACCTGCCGGTCCGGGGCACCGAAATCGTCCTGCACCTGCGGGAAGACCAGGATGACCTGCTGTCCTCCTGGAAGGTAAAGTCCATCATAAGGAAGTACTCCGACCACATCGTCCAGCCCATCGTGATGAAGGCGGAAAAGTGGGACGAGGAAGCCAAGGCCCAGAAGACCACGGATGAAGATGAAACCGTGAATCAGGCCAGCGCCCTGTGGGCCCGTTCCAAGTCGGACATCACGGATGAGCAATACGAAGAGTTCTACAAGCACGTCTCCCACGATTTCGAGGCGCCCCTGACCCACGTGCACGCCCGGGTGGAAGGCCGCCAGGAATACACCCAGCTGCTCTACGTCCCGGGACACGCCCCCTTCGACATGTGGGACCGCAATGCCCGCCACGGCATCAAGCTGTATGTGCGCCGCGTCTTCATCATGGACGACGCCGAACAGCTCATGCCTCTGTACCTGCGCTTCGTGCGCGGCGTGGTGGATTCCAACGACCTGCCGCTCAACGTCTCCCGGGAAATCCTGCAGGAATCCAAGGCCATCGAGGCCATCCGCGCCGGTTGCACGAAGAAGGTGCTGGGCGCTCTGGAAGACCTGGCGGACAACGAAGATGCCGCCCAGAAGGAAAAGTACGTCAAGTTCTGGAAAGAATTCGGCAAGGTCCTGAAGGAAGGCGTGGGCGAAGACCAGGCCAACAAGGAACGCATCGCCAAGCTCTTGCGCTTTGCCTCCACCCATGCGGACACCACGGAAGAAAGCGCGTCCCTGGCGGATTACGTTTCCCGCATGAAGGAAGGTCAGGACAAGATCTACTTCGTCACCGCCGAATCCTTCAACGCCGCCAAGAACAGCCCGCACCTGGAAATCTTCCGCAAGAAGGGTATCGAAGTGCTGCTGCTCACCGACCGGGTGGACGAGTGGGTCACCGGCCACCTCACCGAATTCGACGGCAAGCAACTGCAATCCGTGGCCAAGGGTGGCCTGGATCTGGGCGCCCTGGCGGACGAGGCGGAGAAGAAGGAACAGGAGCAGGAAGCCGGCGAGTACAAGGAACTTACCGACAAGATCGCCAAGTCCCTGGGCGAGCAGGTGAAGGAAGTGCGCGTGACGCACCGCCTGACCGATTCCCCGGCCTGCCTGGTGGCGGATGAGCACGACATGGGCGCCAACCTGGCCCGCATCATGAAGGCCGCCGGCCAGAACGCCCCGGTTTCCAAGCCCATCCTGGAAATCAATCCCAAGCACCCGGTGGTGCAGCGCCTGAAGTATGAGGAAGCGAAGTTCGACGACTGGAGTTCTGTGCTCTTCGACCAGGCCATGCTGGCGGAAGGCGGCACCCTGGACGACCCGGCAGCCTTCGTCAAGCGCATCAACCAGCTCATGATGGAAATGGGCAAGTAAGCCCAGGCCGGCTGACGCCGGCCCCACGAACGCAAACGGCGGCCGAGGCCGCCGTTTGCGTTTGTGGGACTGGATTTATCCCGAAGGGATCACGCTGGCGAGAGCTGCTTTGTCGGCTTAGTCCAGCGCTTTTTTCACCGATACCGCTCCGCGCAGCTGGCCCACGCTGTAGCCCGTGGCTCGGTCATGGGGGTAGGCGGCAGCCAGTTTTTCCTTGAGGGACGGCGTAATGTCGGACGGGGTGCCGTGGCAGCTCAGGCAAAGGGGCTGGACCGGAACGGCTTTCAGGTAGCGTAGGGAACGGCCCGCAGGCTCTGTCACCACTTCGGCCACTTCCAGGGTTTCCGGCTTTTCGCCCTTGGCGAAACGGGCGTCAAGCGCTTGCAAGGCGGCCTGTTCCCAGGCATCCGGGCTGCCGAGCATGGGATTGCGGGTCTTCAAGCTGACACGGGTGACTTTCATGCCGGTCTGGCGGGAGATTTCCCCGGCGATGCGCGGGGCCGCGTCCTTGCAAACCGCAATGGCGCTCTCCGGCGTACCGGTGCTGAGTTCCTTCTTCAATTCAGCGCCGAGTTGGCCAGCCAGGGCGCCCACGGCGGCCTTGAGGGGCTGAACATCAGCGGCAGGAACATCGGCGGCAAAAGCATGGCCAGCGGCGAACAGGGCGGCGATGAGCAGGGAAAGGGATTTTTGCATGGGGGTCTCCTTGGGCAGTGAAGGCGTACACATACAAGTTTCGTTCCAGCCCCGTGTCCGGCGAATCTCCCCGCAAATACCCTTCTGGCTGCATTCCGGCCGGCGCTGCAAAGCCAGCACTGGCAGCGCCGCATGACAGGGAGTGTCGAAAATGGCGGTTGTGGGTCAGCACTTGTTCCGACAGGCTCCTACGCCTCTTCTTCCCCCAGCCCGGAAAGTTTGCGGAACAGGGTGCGGGGGCTCATGCCCAGGCGTTGCGCCAGGGAGCGGCGGTCGCCCTTGAAGCTCTCCTCTGCCCAGATGAGGTAGCGGCGTTCCATTTCCTCCAGTTCCAGGATGTCCCGAATGACCATGGCACCGTCCAAGGACGCCAAGGGGGGAGGTGCCGGCCGGGGGAGGCCGGGCAGGTCTGGTTCTTCCAAGTGGGCCGGCTGAATTTCGCTGCCGTCCGCCAGGATGGTGGCCCGCTCGATGATATTGCGCAGTTCCCGGATATTTCCCGGGTAGGTGCGCTGCTGCAGGGCCAGGGCGGCGTCCGCGGAGAGCGTCAGCTTCTTTTCCGGCGCCACCCGCTTGAGGAAGGATTCCGCCAGCAAGACGATGTCTTCGACCCGTTCCGTCAGGGCCGGTGTGTGGATGGGGAAGACCCGCACCCGGTGATAAAGATCCCGGCGGAAGCTGCCTTCTTCCACCATGGCGCCCAGGTCCCGGTGGGTGGCGCAGACCAGGCGAAAATCGGCCCGCAGGGTCTCAATACCGCCGACCCGCCGGTAGGTGGCACTTTCCAGGAGGCGCAGCAACTTCACCTGCAAAGGCAATGGCATGTCGCCGATTTCGTCCAGGAAGAGAGTGCCACCGCTGGCGGATTCCACCAGACCTAGCTTGCGGTAGTTGGCGCCGGTGAACGCACCTTTCTCGTAGCCGAAGAGTTCGCTTTCAAAGAGGGTTTCCGTCAGGCCCGAGCAATCCACGGCCACGAAGGGTCCGGCGGCCCGGCGGCTGGATTCGTGCACCAGTCGGGCCACCAGTTCCTTGCCCGTGCCGGTTTCCCCCAGCAGGATCACCGAGGCGTCCGTTGGCGCTACCCGCATGACCTGGGAGAGCAGGTACTTGAAACTGGCGGAACGCCCCACCAGTCCTTCCTGGGCTGCCTGGCCGGAGGCGTGCTTGACCACCCGCATGGTTTCGACGAAATAGCGCAACTCGCCGGCCCCATCCTTGATGGGCGTGGTTTCCACGTCCACATGTTCCTCGCCCCGGGGGGTGTGATGCAGGTGCAGCACCCGGTGAGGCTCACCGCTGTCCCTGGCCATGCGCATGGGACAGGACTCGCCGGCCTGGTCACAGGGCACGGTGAAACGGTGCGATACCTCGTAACAATGGCGGCCCCGGATGGGGCGTCCCTGGCTAAACTCCCGCGTGTAGGCCCGATTGGCTGCCACGATGCGGTATTCCGTATCCATGACAATGCGCGGTTCCGGCTGGGTTTCCAGGAAGGAAAGCAGTTCGTGCAAGGAATCACTGGAGAAGTTCATGGCAGTGGAGTGGGTAGGTGACGGAATTGGCAGAACTATAGCGCGTTCGCTGCTCTCAAGTGCCGCGTTTGGCATGGTACAAGGGCTTGTCCGTGTGGTTTCGCCTGGGGTAGCTTGGTGTAGCGTTTATAAACAATCACTTATGCTTTGTCGAAAACCTGGCACGCTCCTTGAGAAGCTCACTCCGTGTTTTATGAACGGATGCCCCCATGACTGCTTCAAACCCCGACCGCCGCAAGTTACTCGCCGCTACCGCCACGGTGGGGGGCGGCATTGCCGCAGCGACTCTGGTACCCTTCGTTGCCAGTTTGACGCCCTCGGAGCGTGCCAAGGCCGCCGGTGCTCCCGTGGAAGCGGATATCGGCAAGCTGGAAGCGGGCCAGATGATGACTGTGGAATGGCGAGGCAAGCCGGTGTGGATCCTGCGCCGCACGCCGGAAATGCTGGCCACCCTGCCGAAGCTGAAGGATCAGGTCAGCGACCCGGACTCGCAAAAAAACCAGCAGCCCGAGTCCTGCCGCAACCTGGGGCGCTCTCTCAAGCCCGAGCTTCTGGTGGTGGTGGGCATCTGTACCCACCTGGGCTGTTCGCCCTCGGACAAGTTCAAGACCGGGGCGGAAAGCGGCGTGGCTGCGGACTGGCCCGGTGGTTTTCTTTGTCCCTGCCACGGCTCCACTTTTGACCTGGCGGGGCGGGTGTTCAAGAACAAGCCGGCACCGGACAACCTGGAAGTGCCGCCCCACAAATACCTGTCGGACAGCCGCATTCTTATCGGCGATGACGGCAAAGCCTGAAAGGAACGCGTGTGGCTTTGAAACTGAAAACCTGGCAGTGGGCTCTTGTAGCCCTGGTGCTAGCCTTGGTGGCGGATTGGTTCATGCAACGGCCGGACGGCCGGACGCGGGTGCTCGACACGGCGCTGAGGGAACTGGGCAGTCCTCAACTCAAGGCCTACCCCTACCGCTTCCACGTGTTGCGGGTGGAGGGTGACACGGCCGTTGTCGCCACGCCGCGCAATTTCGACGTGCCGGCCTTCCACGCCCTGAGTGCCCTCTACCCGGGCCTGAACGTGAAAAACAATAACGATCCGGCCTTCATCAAGGCCCAGCAAGACCTGGGCGCGGTGCAGGGCGAGGCCCGCGCCATTGTGCTCTCCCGCCCCGGCATCAAGTCCATGCGCTGGGAACTGGACAAGCCCTGGCTCACTGCCCATGGCATCGACGTGCCCGACAAATAATAAATACGGAGAACCTCGCGCACCGAGGCCGAACAAACCGCCACGCCACCACGCCGATGCAACTCACTGGTCACTTTATCCAGCAAAGCACGCGGCATTTCCTCAATGATTACCCGTAGCGTCACGACATCTGTGGACGACAGCGCGGGTTTCCGCCCCGTTTTGCTTTTTTCCCTTGCCTGATTTTCATTGGCCGTTGCTGCGCACCGAACAATGGCGGTGATCGATATCATGCAAAGGGATAAATTTGTCTACACCCTCTCAGCCCGGCAATGTTAGTCGCATGGGGGGCGTGCGCTCGTTCTGGCGACGATGAGCGGCACGGTCATTTCGGCGGCGCTGACCCCACCGTGTACGCCGATCATGGTGTGGCGCTTTTCACCGGGCAGCAGATCCGCCAGGGTCCAGTTGTCCCGCATCACCAGGGTGTAGTGGCCAACGCGGTCCAGCAGGCGCGGGGCGGGCTGGCCCAGGCCGAACCAGCCGGCCTCAACCAGTTCCCGGCTTGGGAACAGGGCCAGCGCTGCGCCAAGGCGGGTGGTGACGAAGGCTTCGAAGTCACGGCAGCATTCCGGGCGCACGTAGGCATACACGACCCGTTGCTCGCCGCACAGGGGCAGCACCAGCATGCGGGCCAGTTCCGGGTAGTCGTCCAGTTCCAGTAGGCGATCCGGTGAACGGTCGATGAAGCCGTGGTCTGCCGTGACCACCACGGCGCTGTCACTGCCGGCGATTTCCCCCAGGAAGCGTCCGAAGGCTTCATCCAGCCGTTCGAAACAGCGCGCCGTCTGGCTGCTCTGGATGCCGTGCTGGTGGGCGATGGCATCCAGGGTGGGCCAATAGGCATGGATGAAACTGCGCTGTTCGCCATCTTTTGCGATGGCGGCGATGCGGGCGAAGCATTCCTCCAGGGAGCCGTAGCCGTGTTTTTTCGCCCGCCCGGTGAAGGCGCTGTTGAAGTCCGAGTGGATGATTTTGTTCGGCGAGATCACGTGGCTGCTCACCCGCATCCGGTCGAAGATCGGCCTGGGCGACAGCAGGGCGGCCGGATCCACGCCGGCCGCCTTCAGGGAAGGTCCACCATGGCGTGCCGTGAAGGGCAGTACTGCGGCCAGGGTGCCGATCTCGCGGAAGTGCATGTGCCAGCCGGTCAAGGCGTGCTGCTGGGGGGCAAGACCCGTGAGGAAGGTGGGAATGGCGCTGGCGGTGGTGGAGGGAAAGACGGAGGTTATGCCGCCCCACAAGTGGCGATATAAGTGGCCGCCATGGCCCAGGCGCAGCAGGGTGTCATGGCCCAGTCCATCCACCACCAGCAGGATGAGGTGCCGCGCATCCGCCAGGTCCTGGGGCGGCAGGAGGCGCAGGGTTGGGTAAAGATCGTTGCTGCCGCCGCGGGCGGCGATGAGCGTTGCGGCCAGGTTGACGATGCTGCCGCCGTGGTAATCCGGCAGGCTGGGATTCAGTGTGGAAGGCATGCCGCGACGGGAGCTGGATGGCTCAGTGATCCTCGATGTGGGTGTATGAGCCTTCGGAAAGTTCTCCGGTGTCCGGGTCGATCCAGCCGGACAGGCCCAGTTCGTCCTCCGCTTCCGCCAGGGTTTCGCCCGGTTCGAAATCCGATTCGTCGTTGTATTCCATCTCGTGGGCTGCTTCGCCGAGGGTCCGGAAGGGCCCGTACTCCTTGCCCGTGAGGCGATCCTGCCAGTAGAAGCCGTCGGGTCTTTCGAATATGCCCGGCGTGTCTGTGGCACGGGGGGCGGACGCGCTTTTGCTTGTCATGCTGCTCTCCTTTGCGGCTGAAGTTTGCCATCATACGCGGAGCAGCGCCCGGGCGCTAAGGGTGCAATGGCGGGGCTTAAAGCGTAACCTGCTTACACCTTGGGGGAGACATTTGCTTGATTCGGCCCACTGGCTCGCAGAAGCCGAATGGCCATAACCCGGAGGTTTGAACATGTCTCATCTGATCTGGACGGATGCCCTGAACACGGGCATTGACGTCATTGACAATCAACACAAGCGCATCGTGGAAATGATCAACCAGCTGCACGACGCCAATCAGGGCCATAGCCGGGAGGCCGTGGGCGAGGTGATCGAGAATCTGGTGGATTACACCCTCTCGCACTTTGCTTTCGAGGAATCCCTCATGGAAGACGCCGGTTACGAATTCCTGCGGGCCCACAAGCGGGTGCATGAGTTGTTCATCAAGCGGGTTTCCGAGTTCAGGCTGCGCTTCCAGGCGGGGGAGGACGTGGGCGTGGACCTCAACGGCCTCTTGAGCCGCTGGCTCTTCAATCACATCAAGAGCGACGATTCGGCCTATGTGGGGGCGGTCAAGGGCAGCATGCAGACCATCACCAAGGACAAGAGCGAAGGCGGCTGGCTGTCCCGATCCATGAAGCGCTTCTTCCGCTAAAACGATTTTCGCGATTTCCGCTCCCCGGCATGATAATCGCGGGCAAGCTCGCGATTGCAAACTGGTGGCTTCCCATGGATAAATCGGCTCCCCTCGACGCCCAGGCCCTTTACCGGGCCTGCGATCTTTCCCTTCTGGATTTTTCCACCACAGCGGAGTTGCCGCCGCCCCGTACCGGCATTGGCCAGGAGCGGGCGGTGGAGGCCGTGCGTTTTGGCGTGGATATCGACCGCCCGGGTTTCAATCTTTTCGTGCTGGGAGAAGCCGGCAGCGGCCGCCATGCCCTGGTGCGGCGTCTGCTGGAGGAAAAGGCCGCCACCCTGCCGCCGGCCGGCGACTGGTGTTACGTGCATAAGCACGGGGATTCCCTGCGGCCCCGGGCGCTGCCCCTGCCGCCGGGACGGGGCGAGGAATTGCACCGGGACATGCAGCGCTTCGTCGAGGAGTTGGGGCCGGCCATCACCGCCGCCTTCGAAGGCGACGAGCATCGGGTGCGTGCCGAGGGCATCCAGAACGCATGCAAGGAAAAGGAGGACACGGCCCTGCGGGAACTGGGCCACGCCTCCGGCGCAGTGGGCATCGCCCTTCTGCGCACCTCCGAGGGCTTCGTCTTCGCGCCCATGAAGGGCGAGGAAACCCTGGGGCCGGAAGCGTTTGAGCAGTTGCCCGAGGCGGAGCAGGAGCGCATCGGCAAGCTTATCGAGGATTTTTCTGAGCGCCTGGCGCGGCTTGTGCACCAGTTTCCCCGCTGGCGCCGGGAAATGCAGGCGAAGCAGACCCAACTCGGGCGGGAAACCATGGCCCTGGCCGCCGGTCATCTCGTCCTGGAACTCAAGGAGCGCTACACCGATTTGCCCAAGGTGCTGGCTTTCCTGGAGGAGGTACTGGCGGATGTGGTGGAGCAGGGCGAGGCGATCCGGGAATCCCGCGATGGGGACGAGGAAGGGGCCAACGAAGTTTCCCTGCAGCGCTACCAGGTGAATCTGCTGGTGGATCACCACGGCAACCAGGCGGCCCCGGTGGTGTTCGAGGACAACCCGACCTATCCGAATCTGGTGGGGCGCGTGGACCAGCTTTCCCACATGGGCACCCTGGTGACCAACTTCAGCCTGGTGCGGGCGGGGGCGCTGCACCGGGCCAACGGCGGCTTTCTCATGCTGGATGCGGCCAAAGTGCTGTCCCAGACCTACGCCTGGGAAGGTCTCAAGCGCACCCTCAAGGCGGGAGAGATCCGCATTGAATCCCTCGGTCAGGCCTATGGTTTCGCCGTCGGCCTGTCTCTGGAACCAGAACCGGTGCCCCTGTCCTGCAAGGTGGTGCTGTTCGGTGAGCCTATGCATTACTACCTCCTCAAGGAAGCGGACGCGGAGTTCGACGAGCTTTTCAAGGTGGCGGCGGATTTCGAGGATGTGGTGGAGCGCAATCCGGCCAGCAGCCGGGAATTCGCCGCCTGGCTGGGGGGCTTGGCCCTGGATGCGGGCCTGAAACCCCTGGATAAGGCTGCGGTGGCCCGCCTCATCGAGCATGCGGCGCGGCTGGCGGGGGACGGTGAACTCCTGGCCCTGGGGCGCCAGCCCCTGGCGGATCTCATGACGGAAGCGGATTACTTGGCAGCCCGCCAGGGCCGGGCCGCCATTGCCCGGGAGGACGTGGAGGCGGCCCTGGCCCAGCGCATTCGCCGTGCCGACCGGGTGCGGCAGGCCTACCAGCGGGAAATTCTGCGGGAAACCCTGCTCATCACCTCCTCGGGCTATCACGTGGGCCAGATCAACGGCCTGGCGGTGATCCAGGTAGGGGATTTTGCCTTCGCCCACCCGGTGCGCATCACCGCCACCGTGCGCCTGGGGGACGGGGACGTCATCGACATCGAGCGGGAAACCGAGCTGGGGGGCGCCATCCATTCCAAGGGCGTGATGATCCTCACCTCCTTTCTGGCCTCCCGCTACGCCCGGGATATGCCGCTGTCCCTGGCCGCCAGCCTGGTCTTCGAGCAGTCCTACGGTCCGGTGGAAGGGGATTCGGCTTCCCTGGCGGAACTCTGCGCCCTGTTGTCGGCCCTGTCCGGCCTGCCCATCAACCAGTCCCTGGCGGTGACCGGCTCCGTGAACCAGTACGGGCGGGTGCAGGCCATCGGCGGCGTGAATGAAAAGATCGAAGGCTTCTTCGACATCTGCCGCGCCCGGGCCCTTACCGGCGAACAGGGCGTGCTCATCCCGGACGCCAACGTCAAACATCTGATGCTGCGCCGGGACGTGGTGGAGGCGGTGGCGGAGGGAAAATTCCGTATCTGGAGCATTCGGGACGTGGATCAGGCCATTGAATTGCTTACCGGCGTGACGGCCGGCGAGCCTGACCCGGACGGCGTGGTGCCGCCCGATACCGTGAATTACCTGGTGGCGGCGCAACTTTCCGAGTTGTCCCAGGCGCGCCAGAGCTTTGCCGGCGGTGGCGAAGAACGCAAGCCGGGCAAGGAAGAGAACAAGTAGCTCTGGCTTCAGCCTGACACATTGCTTCCCCAGGAGCACTGACTATGTCCTGCCCGTCAAGTATTGCCTCGCCGCCTTTTCAAGGCGCCGCCGACATTCAGCAGCGCCTGCTCCGCAGCCTGGTGGCAAGCGGCCGACTGGGTGAGCCGGGCCAGGCGGCCCGCATCATGGAAACCCATATTTCCTGGGTCTTGCTGGCCGGCAGCCACGCCTGGAAAATCAAGAAACCCGTGGACCTGGGCTTCCTGGACTTCAGCACACTGGCCCGGCGGCGTTTCTTCTGTGAGGAAGAGTTGCGCCTGAACCGGCGCCTGGCACCGGACCTTTACCTGGACGTGGTGGCCATCAGCGGCAGTCCGGAAGCACCGTGCCTGGCCGACGTGGCGGCACCCGCCCTTGGCCATGCCTTCGAGTACGCGGTGCGTATGCTCCGCTTCCCCCAGTCGGCCCTGGCGGATCGCATGCTGGCGGCAGGTGGGCTGCTGCCCGTCCACCTGGATGAGCTGGCGGATACCATGGCGGCGTTTCACGGCCGCATTGCCAAGGCCGGTGCCGAGGCGGCCTGGGGCCGGCCCGAGCATGTGCTGGCCCCGGCGCAGCAGAATTTCAGCCAGATTCGCAGCCTGGGGATGGGTGAGGACGCCCCGCTTCTGGCGGCGCTGGAAAGCTGGAGCCAGGAGCGTTTCGACGGCCTGGCGGAACCGCTGGCCCGGCGCCACGGCGACGGTTTCGTACGGGAATGTCATGGGGATATGCATCTGGGCAACATCGCCGTGGTGGAGGGCCGGGTGCTGGTCTTCGACGGTATCGAATTCAACCCGGAGCTGCGCTGGATCGACATCCAGAGCGAAGTAGCCTTTCTGACCATGGACCTGATTTCCCGGGGCCGGGCCGATTACGCCGCCCGCTTCCTCAACGCCTGGCTGCAAGGCAGCGGGGATTATGCCGGTTTGAGCCTCCAGCCCTGGTATCAGGTGTACCGGGCCATGGTGCGGGCCAAGGTGGCGCGCATCCTGGCTGCCCAGCCGGGTCTGCCTGAAGCAAAGGTGCAGGCCGCCCAGGCGGATTTCCGCGCCCATCTGCGCCTGGCCTCAAGCCTGACGCGGCCCGCACGGCCCGCGCTGCTGATTGCCCACGGGTTTTCCGGTTCAGGCAAGACCACGGCGACCCAGGCCCTGCTGGAATCCCTCGGTGCCGTGCGCCTGCGCTCGGACGTGGAGAGAAAACGCCTGCTGGGCCTGGCGGCCGGGCAGGCCAGCGGCTCCCCGTTGGGCGGCGGCATCTATGGCGAGGACATGGCGGAAGCCACCTATGCCGAACTGCTGCGCCTGGCCCGGCAGGTGCTGTCCGCCGGCTATCCGGTCATTGTGGACGCCACTTTCCTGCGGCGCCGGCAGCGGGCTAGCTTCCGTGCCCTGGCACAGGAGCTGGGGCTGCCTTTCCTCATTCTGGATTGTCGTGCGGACGGCAACGAACTGCGCCGCCGGGTGGCGCGCCGGGCCGCCAAAGGCCTGGACGCTTCGGAGGCCACTCTGGAAGTGCTGGTGCAGCAGATGTCTACCGCTGAACCCCTCGGTCCCGACGAGGCTCCCTGCGTGCTGACCATGGACGCCAGACCGGATGACCCGATGGATTTCTGTCAGTCGGTCAGGCGCCGCCTGGGGTGGGTAGACATGGACGCCCGGTTGGTGAAATTCTGAGGTGCCGAGAAATCAACCTGAAAACCTCTGTTTGAAACGCCGAGACGCAGAGGAAAAACAAGAAGTTGATGGAGCAATCCGCTTCACCCGTTTGGTGAGACGCAGATTGTTGCTATGTTTTTTTCTCGGCGCCTCTGCGCCTCGTCGTTTGAAATTGGGTTTTTGTGGATATTCCGGCCTACGCCTGCGGTACGGGATTGAAGCCGAAGCGGGTTGGCACGTCGCGTTGGGCGATGAATTCCAGGGGCAGCAGGGCCGTGCCCCAGCGCAGGGTGGCGCCGCCGCTCGGGCCGATTCCGGTACATAGGGCTTCCAGGGCTTCATCCGACAGTTTGGTGCCGGCCCCATCCCCCAGTTGATCCAGCAGGGCCGGCAGATCCCGGTCATCCAGTACTCCGATGCCTAAGCTCGTCCGCAGCAGCAGGCTGCCTTCCTCGTCCAGCCAGGCGCCGTCGGGGTCTCCCGCCGCCGCGCCTGTGTGGGCCAGCAGCTGGTCTGCCACCAGGCGAAACACCCAGGGCGTGTATTCCAGGGCTGCGTACACCTTCTGGGGGCCGTTCTCCACGCACCAGGCACCGTCCTCGGCAAAGCAGTAATGGCGGTTGATGAAGTCCCGCATGCCTGCGTGGCGAACCCGCTCCACAGCGCCCAGGCGGGCGTCGCCCAGCCGCCATTCCCCACGCCGGGTCAGGGTCAGCCAGCCGTGACAGGCGGGTACCGTACTGGGAAAGTCGCGGTAGCGACTCACGACGCTCCCCTCTCCCATCTCGGGAGAGGGGCTGGGGGCGAGGGTGACTGGCATGGCTTTCATACTTGTGGGGGCCTTTCAAAGCCATGCCGGGCGGGCCATTTGGTCATTTCAACTGGTATCCCGGGTCGAGGAGCACGTCACGAATGAGATCCATGCCTTCCTGGGGACGGGGGGGCACGGGAATGAGGGCGTGGGCCAAAGGCGAGGTCTTGTCGCCCCGGGGGCGGCCGAAGCGGGCCAGCCAGTGTTCCGCATCAAAGCGCAGGGCCTCCACGCCTTGGACTTTCGGGTTGGGCGGCTGGTCCTGGACCCGCAGCAGGCGGTCCAGGAAGGTCTTGCGCTTGAGCAAGGTGGTGCTGTTGATCCAGGCGTCGCCGCCAGGCCAGCCCTTGACGTTGGGCGGATTGAATAGCTGCTGGCCCATGCCTTCCGCTTCGGCCATGAGAGGCGGCCAGTCGGCGGGGTGCAGTTCGAAGAGGCGCAGGGTGCCCGTGATCAGTTCCACCGGGGATTTCACCAGACTGCCCCGATGCTCCTGGAAGGCCGGGCTGGTGAACAAGGCCCGCAGCAGGGGCTTGATCTCAAAGCCGGACTCCCGGAACAGTGCGGCCAGGCGGCTTACTTCACGCTGCTCCGCCTTGCCCACGGTCGGGGCGATGAACTCTCGCCAGAGTTTGCCAACGATGAATTCCGCCATTTCGGGCCGGCCCAGCAGAATATCGATGATGGCGTCGCCATCCAGCCGGCCACTGACGCCGAGCACGCTCTTTTCGCCGTCGTCGTGCCAGTCGGGGCGGTAGACGAACTCCCCGGTTTCGTTGTTGCGGCTCCAGCCGGTGAAGGCCCTGGCCGCCTCCTTCACATCCTGCTGGCTGTAATGGCCCTCCCCCAGGGAGAACAATTCCATGACCTCCCGGGCGAAATTCTCGTTGGGTTGGCCCTTGCGGTTGTTCAGGCCGTCGAGCCATACCAGCATGGCCGGGTCCCGGGCCAGGCCGTGCAGCAGCTCGGAAAAATTGCCCAGGGCGTGGCGCCGCAGCAGGACGTTCTGGGCATACATGAGCTGGGGTTCACCGACCTTCTGCATGCCGGTGGCGAAGTGCCCGTGCCAGAAGAGCGTCATGCGCTCCGTCAGGGGCGAGGGCGTGGCGAGCATTTCCTGCCACCACCAGGCGCGCAACTGGGACTGTCGCCGGCCTCGCTCGGCGAAATAGGCCTTGCGTTCCTCCTCCGGCAGGCGGTTGATGCGGATGGCCTGGGTGGGTTCCGTCACCCAGGCCGGCGGCAGCGTGAGGGCCGCGCTCAGGCTGTGATCGAGCAGGCGATCCACCGCTCGGGCGGGCGTAAGTGGCGCCAGTTCCCGTACCTGTTCCGGCGCGGGTGTGAAGCCGCTGCGGCCCAGCAACAGGCGGGCGGCGGCCTCGCCCATGGCTCCGCTGGCGGCGAATACCGACAGGGACAGCAGCAGGAGTGTGAGGATTGAGAGGGCGGCGATCAGGAGGCGGATGGGCATGCTGCCTCCTTGAAGTGTATTAGGTGTGCAAAGTGCCGGGCTGGGGCCAAAAAAGATGGGGCCGGATTCGTTTCGCATCCAGCCCCATTTTCTTCATACTCTCCAGTGGCTTACCACATTTTCCAGGTTTTCCAGACCTTCCACCAGGCGTCAGAGGACTTGCTCTTGGCGGGGTTGCCGGCGATGAACTCGCTGGTCGGGTAGGTCTTCTTCAGCACCCGGGCCGCGTCGTCCCGCAGATCGGTCATGCCCAGGGCGTTGTAGCTGTTGACCATGATGGCCAAGGCTTCTTCCTGGGCCGGGCTGTTGGGGTAGGTCTGTACGCAGGTCTGAGCCCGGTTCGCCGCCGCGATGAAGGCGCCGCGCTTGAAGTAATAGCGGGCCACATGCACTTCGTTGGATGCCAGGGCGTTCACCAGGTACTTCATGCGCAGGGCAGAGTCCGCCGCGTAACGGCTGTCCGGGAACTTGGCCACCAGTTCCTTGAAAGCATCAAAGGAATCCTTGGCCGCCTTCGGGTCCCGCTCCGACTGATCCTGGTCCGACAGGGAACCCATGATGCCCAGGTCTTCGTTGAAATTCACCAGGCCCTTCAGGTAGTAGGCGTAATCCACGTTGGGATGGTTCGGGTGCAGGCGAATGAAGCGGTCGCAGGCAGCGATGGCCGAGGCGAGCTCGCCTTGCTTGTAGTAGGCGTAGGCCACTTCCAGCTGGGATTGCTGGGCGTAGCGGCCGTAGGGATAGCGGGATTCCAGGGATTCAAAGTACTTGACGGCTTTGTCGTAGGCGCCGTCGCTCATGGCATCCTTGGCTTCGGAGTAGAGCTTGTCGGCCGACCATTTGGACGTTTCGTCCTTCATATCGGGCAGAAGTCCGCATCCGCTGAGCAGCAATGCCAAAAGAACCGCTAAAATCCGCATGGTGAAAACCTTGCTAAAAGAATTTGCGGATTATACCGCCGACGAGGTTGCCGATGGCGACCTCCCCGAAGAATCCTTCCGCCTCATCCGCGTCCCTCTGGAGTGTGCTGGCCTGCGCCTGGATCAGGTCCTCGCAAAGCTGTTGCCGGAGCATTCCCGCAGCCGCCTGCAGGGCTGGGTCAAGGACGGTCGCGTGCTCGTGGACGGCCTCCAGGTGGACGGAAAGAAGAAGCTGAACAGCGGCGAAGACCTGACGGTGATCGAGCCGCCTCCGGCCGAACTTCAGGACAAGCCGGAGGACATCCCGCTTTCCGTGATCTATGAGGATGAGTCCATCCTGGTCATCGACAAGCCCGCCGGTCTGGTGGTGCACCCGGGCAGCGGCAACTGGACCGGTACCCTGCTGAACGCCCTCTTGCACCATGCGCCGGTGGTGGCCAGCATTCCCCGGGCCGGCATCGTGCATCGGCTGGACAAGGACACCTCGGGCCTGCTGGTGGTGGCCAAGACCCTGCCGGCCCAGACCGATCTGGTGCGTCAGTTGCAGGCCCGCACCGTCAAGCGCCACTACCTGGCTCTGGTCTGGGGGCGATTGGAACGGGACGGCACGGTGGATGCCCCCATGGGTCGCCACCCGACCCAGCGGGTCAAGATGGCGGTGGTGAACAACGGCAAGCCGGCCCGCACCCACTACAAGGTGCTGGAACACTTTCCCGGCCTGAGCCTGGTGGAATGCGTGCTGGACACGGGGCGCACCCACCAGATCCGGGTGCACATGACCCACCTCAAGCACGCCCTGGTGGGGGATCCGGTATATGGCCCCCGCCATGCGCCCCTGTCGGCCCTGCCCTCCGTCGCCACCTTCCCCCGTCAGGCCTTGCATGCCCGGCGCCTGGGCCTCATTCACCCCGTCAGCGGCAAGGAAATGCGCTGGGACTCCCCTTTGGCGGACGACTTCGCGGCCCTGCTGGAAGAATTGCGTGCCGCCGGACCGGGGCCCGACGACGAAGAGGATGAGGATGACTATTATTAGCCGGGTGCAATAATCTGTCGAGATTAGGCGATTTCTGTCAATAAATGCCCCCGCTGACTTGTCTTTTCGTTCCCCTGCGGCGTTACGGCCGCCCTTACATGGCTCGCTGAGCGCTGCTGGCCGCGCCTTGCAGGGAAACGAAAATCCGGCGCCATCGGGTACATTTATTTCCGGCAATCGCCTTACAATCGGCCCATTGGGTCACTGGGAGAACGTGATGACATTCGAATGGTGGCAGTGGGCCTTGCTGGGAATTGGCTTGGTCCTGGCGGAACTGGCGGTGCCGGCTTTTGTGCTGGTGTGGTTTGGCCTTGGCGCCCTCATCCTGGCGCTCTTTACGGCGGTATTCGGTGAAATCGGCGCCACGCTGCAGTTGTCCCTTTGGATCGCCGCGTCCCTATGCATGGTCTTCCTGTGGTTCAAGGTCTTCCGCTCAGCCAGTCACAAGACCCGCATTGGTACATCGGATGCGGAGGTGATTGGTGAAATCGGCCTCCTGGTCCGGGAGGTGGCGCCTTTCGGCCGAGGGGCGGTACGTTTTCAGAAGCCGGTCCTGGGCGCGGACACCTGGGAGTGCATCGCCGACGAAGCCATATCCAGTGGCGACCGGGTCAAGGTTCTGAACGTGGAAGGCAGCCTGCTCAAGGTTGGGCGGGCGTAGATTGTAGGTCGGGTTATAACCCGACAAAGTAAATGGGTGTCGGGTGGAAACCCGACCTGCGGATTCAAGGAGAAACTCATGACTTCAGGATTCATCGTCGTCTTCGCCATTTTGGTCTTTGTCGTCGTCACCCTGGCCAAGGGGGTGCGCATCGTGCCCCAGGGCGAGGAGTGGATCGTCGAGCGCGTGGGCAAGTACAACGGCACCCTGCTGCCGGGCCTCAGGATCATCATTCCCTACCTGGACCGGGTGGCCTACAAGCTGGTGACCAAGGACATCATCCTGGATGTGCAGGAGCAGGAGGTCATCACCCGGGACAACGCCGTGATCCTCACCAACGCCATCGCCTTCATCAAGGTGACGGACCCGATCAAGGCGGTGTATGGCGTGACGGACTTCTCCGAAGCCATACGCAACATGATCATGACCACCCTGCGCTCCATCATTGGCGAGATGAATCTGGACGAGGCCTTGTCGAACCGGGACAAGATCAAGATTCGCTTGAAGGAAAGCATCGCCGACGAGGCCATCGACTGGGGCCTCACCGTCAAATCCGTGGAAATCCAGGACATCAAGCCCTCACAGTCCATGCAGCGGGCCATGGAATTGCAAGCCTCCGCCGAGCGGGAGCGCAAAGCCATGGTGACCAAGGCCGAAGGCGAGAAGCAGTCCGTGATCCTGCAGGCGGAAGGTCGCCTGGAATCCGCCCGCTGTGACGCCGAGGCTCAGGTGACCCTGGCCGCCGCCTCCGCCGAAGCCATCAAGCGGGTAGCCACGGCGGTGGGGGATCGGGACACGCCCATGCTTTATCTCCTGGGTGAGAAATACATCGCCTCCCTCACCAAGCTCGCCCAATCCGACAATGCCAAGCTCGTGGTGCTGCCGGCGGACATCCAGGAAACCGTGCGGGGCGTACTGGGCAAGTTCAAGTCCTGACCACACCTGCGCGCACTGCAATCGGCGGCATGCCTTCCGGGCCTGCCGCCGTTGTTTTTGGTGGCAAAAGTCCTCTGCAGTATGAACGTCTGGCCGGACACTTACAGCTACGACTGGGCCGCGCATATTCGCTCCGACCGATGGGTAAGGAAAAGTTACAAAAATTGATTTTTCACAAGTATCGTTACGAGCGTATATTCGATACTTCAAAACTGGAGGTAAGTATGGTAACGAAGTCCCCGAAATTTGATGCCGCACAAAAAAAGGTCGTAGCGCAACTAACCGACTTGCGTGGCAGTCGTTCAAAGGCTCAGCTAAACCAGTCTGAGTATTGGTCCAGGTATGGCGTTACGCAAAGTGGCGGATCTCGCTACGAGTCTGGTCGTACTGTGCCGTCTCCTACACGAATTCTGATGGCCTTGCACCTTATGGGCGTTGTCTCTGACGAAGACCTGGCTCGTGCTGGCGCTGTAGCTGCCAAGCTTGGCAAGGCTGTAGAGAGTGACGAATAAGTTCGACCTTCATGGTTTTGCGCTTATTCAGAAAACGGTAAGCTCTTGCGAGGAAGTCTCCCTGGCATGGCAGGCGGTTTCCCATATGATGTGGGAGCTAGAACTAGCGGGAGACTTTCTCTGAAGAGCTTATAAGTACTGTTTTATGATATCTGTTATTGTTTTCTGGCTAATTAATGTGCTGTTTTATATGGAAGCTGCTGTTTTGTGAATGGTTCTTGTAGAGTGCTCGCGTATGTGGGGGGCGCCAGAAGTATTTAAAGTATGGCAAAATGATGAATTGAAAAAACAAGAGCTCTAATGAAAAAATTAGAATATTCCGTTGATAATGGTTGGTTTAAGCAGTTGTTCGAATTGTCGCCAGACCCCGCCTGGATAATTGATGGCAGGGAGTTCGTTGAATGTAACGAAGCTGCTGTCAGGATTTTAGGATACGCAAGTCGTGATGACCTTCTGAAGGTTCATCCCTCAAAGATATCTCCCTGTAAGCAACCAAATGGAGAAGACTCTTTTGAGATGGCTGAACGCATGTTGGATATTGCCAACCTCAAGAATGTAAATCGCTTTGATTGGGTTCATACGAAAGCAGATGGGAGTGATTTCGTTGCGGAGGTTACTTTATCGAAAATTGATCTTGAGAACCGGCATATCCTATATTGTGTTTGGCGCGATGTGACGGAGCGGAAAAAATCCGAAGAAGCATTGAAAGAAAGTGAGTTTCGATGGAAGTTTGCAATTGAAGGTTCGGGTGATGGTGTTTGGGATTGGAATATTGAGACTGATGAAGTTAAATATTCTAAGCGCTGGAAGGAGATGCTTGGTTATTCAGAAGACGATATCTTGCCGACTAATGATGAATGGGTGGTTAGAATTCATCCTTTAGATCAGCCCTATGTCGCTGGCGCGATGCAAGCTTATCTTGAGGGTAAAACTGAAATTTATATTGTCGAATACAGGTTGAGATGCAAGGACGAAAGTTACAAGTGGATTCTCGGCAGGGGGATGGTGGTAAGTCGTGGTTTTGATGGCGTTCCTTTGCGCATGATTGGGACTCACACAGATATAACCCAACGTAAGCATGCAGAAGAAAGTCTGAGGGAAAGCGAGGAGCGGTTTCGCTTGGGATTCGAAAATGCAAACATTGGCATGTGTCTCGTTGATCTGTCTGGCAGTATATTTAGAGTCAATGGCCAGATGTGTGAAATGTTTGGTTACGATAAGACTGAAATGGAAAGAATGAAGGTTGATGATATTGCTCATCCTGATTCTATGAGGGAAAGTCGGACCTTTATGCAGAAGGCGGAAGTGGAGGGTTTGAATAATTCTATTTTTGAGAAGAAGTATTTCCATAAATCAGGTCGCGTAGTCATTGGGCAAGTTTCAAGTTCCCTTGTTAGAAACGCAGAAGGCGATCCCCTGTATTTTATTTCCCATGTGTCAGACATCACTGAACGAAAGGAGATGGAAGATCAGGTGCGGCAATTGGCTTTTTTTGATCCCCTGACAAATTTGCCTAATAGACGTTTGTTTTATGATCGCCTGCGGCAAGCTATGGCTGTCAGTAAACGCAGTGACTCCTACGGCGCATTGATGTTTCTTGATTTGGATAACTTCAAGCCTGTAAATGACAAATATGGTCATTTGGTCGGTGATGTGCTATTAATTGAGGCCGCTAATAGATTGAGAAAGTGTGTCCGTGAAGTTGATACGGTTGCTCGAATTGGCGGGGATGAATTCGTGGTTGTTTTAAGTTATCTGGATTCCAACAAGAGTATGTCGCTTACAGAGGCGGGAGTCGTTGCGGAAAAGGTGAAGTCTAGTTTGTCTGAACCTTACGTCTTGCACATTGGCGATTGTGCCAAAGAGAAAGAGGTTGTCCAGCATGTCTGCACGGTAAGCGTTGGTGTCGTGGTGTTTATAAGCAGGGATGAGAGTCTTGATGAAATTGTACGCAGGGCTGATTCTGCGATGTATGAAGCAAAGAACGCTGGGCGTAACATGATTCGAATTTATCAGTAAGCGTCTTAAGCTCTCTGCTGGAAGCTTTTTGGCAATCCCGGGGTCTATGCAGGGCTACGCCACTCGAACATCAAACCGGGTCGGTGCTCCAAAACGGGTTGATGAAGAGCTTGTAGGGTTAAAAACCCGACCCACAACACCCATTCATTCTCTGGATGAAGTTCAGCGCCAATCAGGTATTCCAGTTGCTCAGTTAAACCGGCGGCACGCTTTCCGGGCCTGCCGCAGCCACATCATGCGGGATTGGTAATTTCTCCACAGAATTTCCGCCGGTAATTTTTTCTGCGGGCACCTTATCTGTCATACGATGAGGGCTTCGACAGGGGTGATGGCAGGACGAGATGAAGCAAAAAACGATGGAGTTGTCGGTAAGCTCTTCAGAGAAAGTCTCCCGCTAGTTCTAGCTCCCACATCATATGGGAAACCGCCTGCCATGCCAGGGAGACTTCCTCGCAAGAGCTTAGAGGATAGGGCTGAGTTGGCGGGCTTGATTGATCCAGTTCGTCAAAATCCTTTTTGATCTTGCTTTCGCGTACAGCGTACTGGAAGCCTTCTGAGAACCCCACCTCTTTGGTCATGTCTTCACTGTCGATGTTTGCTCATTGGTGCCCTTGCCGCCAGATGGCCTGCTATCCCCTTCGTCGAGTCCATGGGGGGCAAGCTCGGTCAGGCCGCCATGGGGTGCATGTGGGCGCGTTGGACGGTCGGCGCGTCGGATTGGCAGGGCTGCCACAGGTCCTGCTGTGCTACTCACATATCAGCCCTTCCGCCGTTCTACGGGCCTAGCCAGGCTTCCAGGCGAGGGGCCATCTTCGGGGAAATGGCGGCGCGGCAGTTCAGCACCCGCGATACGGCCGCACGATTCACGCCAAGCTGTACGGCGGCTTCTGTAACGGTCATCTTCAGGGCAGGTAGTACATCCTCTCGAAGCGTCGCGCCGGGATGTGGTGGGTTGTGCATATGGTTCATGGTGAATCCTTTCAGTGATATTCCTGGTAATCCACCAGCACGGCATTGTCGTTTTCGAAGCGAAAGGTGCGGCGCCAGTTAGCGTTCAGCGTGACCGCATTGCTTCATGTCCTCGGCGGTCAGCTCTCTGACTTCGCCTTCATCGTCAATCATGGGGGGCCGCTTGCTCATAGTCTTTTATCTCTCTGGGGTTGGCTTTGCGAAAGCTGATTACTCGAATGCCACCGGGCGCAGGGGTGAAGCAAAAGACATGCAGCCGGTCATCCAGGTAGCCCAGGCCAGGTGCCGGACTAAGTTGGCCAGGTAGAATCAGGCACGGAAACGCCGCTATTCCAGACCCAGCCTTCGCCAAAATGCACCAGGCCCCCGTCTCGTGAGAATATGCGCGTTTTTACTGCAGCGCTGCCCATGACTGAATCCTACCAGCCGTTTTCCAGCGACCCCGAGAGCGTGCCCGCCGGGGCAGACCGAGAGGAGGACGATGCGCTCCTGGACGTGGCACAGGAACTGCACGCCTGGCTGCAGCAGTTCGATGCCCGTCTGGTGCATAACGAGGGCGCCGTGGCCATCGAGGTCTCCGGCTGGGTTCCCGGCGGCGGCATGGAAGTGCCCTTCCGCCTGGTGCCGGCCCAGGGCGTGCTGGCAAGGGTGCCGAAGTGGCGCAAGCTCACGGCGGAGCGCCACCTGGCCCTGGTCAAGGAAAGGCTCAACCAGGAATCCCTGGATGAATTCCGCGCCAGCGTGCGGGAGTTCGTCGGCAGCGTGCTGTCCCGGGCGGAAAAAGAGGGCGTGGATGGCCTGGGCCTCCTGCGGGCACTGGACACCGGCAAGGAACTGGCGACCCGGCGTTTCCGCATCGTCGAGGATCGCCTGGTAGACGCCATTCAGCGCAAGCGAGAGAGCAGCCAGGCTGACGTGGCCCGGGGCACCCTGAAGCTGGCCCGTTACCCGGAATCCTTCGAGACGGCCTTCATGATGCGGCGGCGCTTCATCGCCATCCTGGGGCCTACCAACAGTGGCAAGACCCACCAGGCCATGGAAGCCCTGGCCAAGGCCAAGAGCGGCGTGTACCTGGCGCCCCTGCGCCTCTTGGCCCTGGAAAACTACGAGCGCTTGGCGGAGCGGGGCGTGGCGGTGAGCCTGGTGACTGGCGAAGAGCGCCGCCTCACCCCGGGCGCCACCCACATCGCCAGCACCATTGAAATGCTCGACACCTCCCGTTCCGTGGAAGTGGCGGTGATCGACGAAATCCAGATGCTGGAAGACCTGGAACGGGGTTCCGCGTGGACCGCCGCCGTGTGCGGCGCCCCCGCCGGAGTGGTGTATTTGCTAGGATCCCTGTCGGCCCGCCCGGCGGTGGAGGCCCTGGCGGAGCGCCTGGGCTCCTCACTGGAAGTCATCACCCTGAAACGCAAGTCACCTCTGGAAATGGCGGAGCAGGCCGTGGCCAGCGTGGGCCAGTTGAAAAAAGGCGACGCGGTCATCGCCTTTTCCCGGCGGGAAGTGCTGAACTGGGCCGCCAACATCGCCCAAGCGGGGCACCGGGTCGCCACCATCTACGGGAACCTGTCCCCCGAAGTGCGCCGCGCCCAGGCCCAGCGCTTCCGGGACGGCGAGGCGGACATCGTCGTCGCCACCGACGCCATCGGTATGGGCCTGAACCTGCCGGTGGCCCGAGTGGTGTTTTCCACCGCGAAGAAATTCGACGGCATTTCGGAAGACATCCTGCCGCCCTGGCTGACCCAGCAGATCGCCGGGCGGGCCGGGCGCTTCGGCCTCAAGGAGGCGGGCCTGGTGGCGGGCTTCGACGACCACACCCACCGCATCATCGCGCGCCTTATGAAGACTCCGCCGGAATCCCTGCCGAACCGGGGCTTCTACGTCACGCCCTCGCTCCATCACCTGAAGGGCATTGCCGCCGCCACCGGCGAGAAATCCCTGGCCCGGCTGCTGGAGCTCTTCTCGCGCAACATTGATCTGACGGACGACTTCTTCCTGCCGGGCGACCTTACCGAGCAGATCGAGCGGGCCCGCTGGCTGGACACCCTGACCCTGTCCCTGGAACATCGCTTCACCCTGTCCCTGGTGCCCATTTCCACGCGGATTGCCTCCCTGAATACCGCCTGGCAGACCTGGGCCAAGGAGCTGGCCCGGAATCGCCCGTTCCACCTCCGGATCGAGGTCATTGGGGACGCCCGCTACCCGCTGCAGGCGGCGGAAGATGCCTGCAAGACCTACTCGGCCTACGCCTGGCTGGGCTACCGCTTGCCGGAGTTCTACCCGGACGGCGAAACGGCGGTGTCCCTGGCCCGCAGCATGTCGGCGACGGTGGATGAAATGCTCACCAAACAGAACCGGGCTCGCCGCCAGGACAAAAAAACGGACCGGAAACCCCGTCGGGTACAGCGCGTGAGACACCAAGGAACGTAGGTCGGGTTTCAAGCCGACGAAACAGAGGAATACCCGGGAAAACCGGGACCAAAACACAACAGGACTCCCCATGACCAACGACACCACCATCTTTCTGAAGGACTACACCCCGCCGCCGTTCCTGGTGGACACCGTGGACCTGGATATCGCGTTTTTTCCCGATGGTGCCTTGGTCGGCGCCCGCCTGGCCCTGCGCCGCAACCCGGCCGCCGGGGATGCTCGGGCGCCCCTGGTGCTGGACGGCGATGAGCTGGAAACCCTGTCCGTGGCCATTGACGGCGTGGAACTGGCCGCTGATCGCTACACCCTGACGGCCAGCCATTTGACGATTGCCGACCTGCCGGAGGTCTGCGTGCTCGAAACAAGGGTGCGTATCCGGCCGGACGGGAATACCAGCCTGTCGGGTCTGTTCCGCTCGGCGGATGGTTATTTCACCCAGTGCGAAGCCCAGGGCTTCCGGCGCATTACCTGGTTCCAGGACCGGCCGGATGTGATGGCCCGCTACACCGTGACGCTCCACGCCGACAAGGAAGCTCTGCCGATTTTGCTGGCCAACGGCAATCCGGTGGGCGAGGGCGCAGAAGAAGGCGGGCGCCACTGGGCGAAATGGGAAGACCCCTTTCCCAAGCCCAGCTACCTGTTTGCCGTGGTGGCGGCCCGCCTCGATGTGCTGCGGGATTCCTACCGGACCACATCTGGCCGTGACGTGGCTTTGGCCATTTTCGTGTCCCCGGGCAAGCTGGACCAGTGCCCCCATGCCATGGCGGCCCTGAAGAAGTCCATGAAGTGGGACGAAAACACCTTCGGCCTGGAATGCGATCTGGACAACTACATGATCGTGGCCGTGGGCGACTTCAACATGGGGGCGATGGAGAACAAGGGCCTCAATATCTTCAATACCAAGTACGTGCTGGCCAGGTCGGATGTGGCCACGGATACGGACTTTGAGAATATCGACCGGGTGGTGGCTCACGAATATTTCCACAACTGGACCGGCAACCGGGTCACCTGCCGGGACTGGTTCCAGCTCTCCCTGAAGGAGGGCCTCACCGTGTTCCGCGACCAGGAATTCGGCGCCGACGTGCATAACCGCTCCGTCGCCCGCATCCGGGAAGTGCGGGGACTTAGGGCCGGTCAGTTCCCGGAGGACGCCGGCCCCATGGCCCATCCGGTGCGACCAGCCTCCTTTGTGGAAATCAATAATTTCTACACCGCCACGGTGTACGAGAAGGGCGCCGAGGTGGTGCGCATGATCCGCACCCTCATCGGCAATGATGCCTTCCGTCGCGGCATGGACCTCTATTTCCAGCGCCATGATGGCCAGGCCGTCACCTGCGAGGATTTCGTAGCCGCCATGGCCGCCGCCTCAGGCGTGGATTTCGGCCAGTTCATGCGCTGGTACACCCAGGCCGGTACGCCCCGGCTCACGGCCAGCGGCGCTCATGATGCCGCCGCCCGCCGCTACACCCTGACCCTCCGGCAAAGCCCGCCTGCCAGCCAGCCGGACAACCTGCCCTGCCATATCCCGGTGGCGGTGGGCCTGGTGGGGGCGGACGGGAGCGGCGTGGTTTTGCATTTACTCCCTCCCGTTCAAGGGGAGGGCAGGGGTGGGGATGGGGCTATCAGTTCTGCCTTCAACCGTAACCAACCCCATCCCCCTCCTAACCTCCCCCTTGAAGGGGGAGGAACGATGGTGCTGTCCCTGACCGAAGCGGAGCAAACCTTCGTCTTCGAGAACGTGGCCGGCCCCGTGGTGCCTTCGCTGCTGCGGGACTACTCGGCCCCGGTGCTGCTGGATTTCCCCTACACGGATGAGGACCTGGCCCACCTGCTGGCCTTCGATGTGGATTCCTTCAATCGCTGGGAGGCGGGACAGCGCTTGGCCGGGCGCCTGATCCTGGCCGCAAGTGTGACGCTCAAGGCCGGCGGTACCCCCGCCTGGCCCGCGAGCTTTGCCGCCGCTGTTGCCAAGGTGCTGGCGCGGGGCCTGGAATCGCCGGCATTTGCCGCCGAAGCCCTGTCCCTGCCTTCCGAAGGGACGCTGGCGGAGCAACTGGAGGTGGTGGATCCGGACGCCCTGCACGCGGCCAGGAACGGCCTGCGCCGCTTCCTCGCGGAGCGCCTTGGTGCGACCTTCCTGGACACCTACGACATGCTGGCCTCCGCCGGTCCCTACAAGCCGGAGTCCCTTGATGCGGGCCGTCGCGCCCTCCGGAATGTCTGCCTGGGCTACCTGACGGAAACCGATACGCTAGAAGGCCGGGCCCTGGCCCTGGCTCAGTTCGAAACAGCCGACAACATGACGGACCAGTTCTCTGCCTTGGCCTCCCTGGCCCAGGGGGACGGGTCGGAGCGGTTGCAGGCCCTGGAAGCCTTCCATGATCGCTGGCAGCTGGAAGCCCTGGTCATGGACAAGTGGCTGCAGGTCCAGTCCGGCAGCCGCCGGGCCGGTACCCTGGAGGAGGTGAAGCGCCTCACCAATCATCCGGCCTTCGACAGAAAGAACCCCAACAAGGTGTACGCCCTGTGGCGTGGCTTTGGCGCCAACCACGTGCGCTTCCATGCCGCGGACGGCTCCGGCTACCGCTTCCTTGCCGGCTGCATCCTGGAACTGGACGCCATCAATCCCCAGGTGACTTCCCGCCTGGCCCGCTGTTTCGATCGCTGGAAGAAATTCGATCCGGCTCGTCAGATGCATGCCCGCGCCGCCCTGGAATCCATCCGCGCCCACGCCGGGCTGTCATCGGATGTGTTCGAGGTGGTGGGCAAGGCACTGGGGTGAAGCGTGAAATGTGAAACGCGGGGCCGGTTTCGGCCGGCCTTGGGTCTTGCCAAGCTTACTCCACGACCACACTCATTCGCCTTTTTGCAAATGGGGGCAGGTGGGATTTGGGGGTACTCTTCTTCAACATCTTCTTGATTTCCGACACGCAGGACCCGCACCTGGTGCCGCAATTGAGCTTGCATGTAGGGTGGGCACGCTACGCTTTGCCCACCCTACGCTGTCTGCGTTGAATGAGTTTTAACCTTACCCCTTCTTCAGCATCCGCTTGATTTCCGGTACGCACGACCCGCACTTGGTGCCGCACTGGAGCTTGGTTTGCAGCAGCTCCAGGCCTGAACCCGCCGCGATTTCTGCCTTGATCTCCAGGTCCGTGACGTTCAGGCAGTTGCAGATCACCTTGCCCCGACTGGCGGTGGCCATGGGGGGCTGCTCCACGGGGGCCAGGAGCCAGCGGCGCAGGTCGCCGACGGGTTGGCGTTCCACCAATACGTCTTGCAGCCAGGGGGCGGCCACAGTTTCGCCGCACAGGCGCACGCCGGTGAGGGCGCCGGCTTCCACCAGGGCGCGCTTGGCAATATGTTTCCTGGGGTCGCTGTAGGACAGGCAGGCCTCGGGTTTCAGGCCGAAGAGTTCGTCCAGTTCCGTGAGCCATTCGCTGGGAATGGGTTGATCGTGAGCGATGCGCAGCACTACCGCCGGGTGGCTACGGCCCGCCAGGAAGATGGCGGCGTAGGCGAAGCGTTGCAGCCAGGGGAGGGCGGCAGCGGCGATTTCCAGGCTGCGGCTGGTGGCGGTTTCGTTGTCGGTTTCGGTGCGGATCAGCACCGCCTGGTGGGGCAGGCTGGCCTTCTCGACGCGGATGGCGACGTGCTTGAGTTCCGGCTGTTTCGAGTAAGGATCGAAGGCGTTCAAGGTCAGTTCATTCACGCCGCTGGAGTTCAGGGCGTTCCTGCCCCAGTGCATGGCCATGAAGGCTTGGGCGGGGGCCACTTCCTCGGAAGCCCAGGCCTTCACCACGATGCTGCCGCGACGGCTCGTTACCGTCACCAGTTCTCCGTCCTTGATGCCCCGGCGCTGCATATCCCCTACATAGAGTTCCAGGCGCGGCTCGTCTACGTGGCCGTAGAGCTGGGCCACCTTGCCGGTGCGGCTCATGCCGTGCCAGTGATCCCTAAGGCGTCCGGTGGTGAGTTGCAGGGGGAAACGGGGATTCACGCTTTCCGCTGTCAGGCTGGCCACGGGCACCACGAAACGGGCGCGGCCGCTGGGGGTCGGGAAAATACCGTCATCGTAAAGACGCAGCTTGCCGCCGGCAGCACCTGCCGGGAAGGGCCATTGCTGGGGGCCTTTTTCATCCAGCAGGGCGTAGGAAAGGCCTGTGATGTCCAGATCCCGGCCCCTGGTGCTCTCCACATGTTCCGAGAACACGGATTCCACATCCGGGTAATCGAACAGGCGCTTGGCCTGGGCCTCCTTGCCGATATGGGAACCCAGGGCCAGGGCGAAGTCCCGCACGATGCGCCAGTCAGCCCGGGTTTCGCCGGGGGCTGATACGGCGGCATTCACGTGGGTGATGCGGCGCTCGGAATTAGTGACCGTGCCTTCCTTCTCGGCCCAGGTCTGGGCCGGCAGCAAGAGATCCGCATAGGGGGCCGTTTCCGTGTTGCCATAGGCTTCCTGCAGCACCACGAATTCACACTTTTCCAGGGCTTCCCGGATCAAAGCCTGCTGCGGCATGGATTGGGCCGGGTTGGTGCAGGCGATCCACAGGGCCTTGACCTTGCCTTCCCGCACCGCCTCGAAGAGTTCCACGGCGCTGTAGCCGGGCTTCTCCGGTACGGCGTCCACGCCCCACAGGGCTGCCACTTCCGCCCGGTGGGCCGGGTTGGCCAGGTCCCGGTGGCCGGAAAGCAGATTGGAAAGGCCACCCACTTCCCGTCCGCCCATGGCGTTGGGCTGGCCGGTGAGGGAAAACGGGCCGCAGCCGGGGCGGCCGATCTTGCCGGTGGCGAGAGACAGGGCGATGAGGGCGGCGCCGTTGTGGCTGCCGTGATGGGACTGGTTCAAGCCCTGGCACCACACGGACATGGCGGCGTTGGCTTCACCCCACCAGCGGGCGGCCTTGAGAATATCTTCCGCCGGTACGCCACAGACTTGGGCTGCCATGACCGGGGTAATGTCCCGCACGTGTTCCCGCAGGGCTTCAAAGCCTTCGGTATGCTCGGAGACGAACTTGCGGTCCAGGAAGCCGTCCCAGATCAGCACATTGAGCATGGCATTGAAGAGCCAGATGTCCGTGCCGGGCAGGATTTGCAGGTGCAGGTCCGCACCGGCTGCCGTGTCGGTCTTCCGTGGGTCCACCACGATGAGCTTCATGTCCGGCCGCGCAGCCCGGGCCGCCTCGACGCGGCGGTAGGAGATGGGATGGGCGAAGGCCATGTTGCTGCCGGCGATGAGCAGGCAATCGGTCTGGTCGAAATCCTCATAGGCGCAGGGGGGCGCATCCATGCCCAGGGTCTGTTTGTAGGCCACCACGGCGCTGGACATGCACAGCCGGGAATTGGTGTCCACGTTGTTGGTGCCGATGAGACCCTTGGCCAGCTTGTTGAAGACGTAGTAGTCCTCGGTGAGGATCTGGCCGGAGATGTAGAAGCCCACCGCGTCCGGGCCGTCTTCCCGGATGATCTGGCCAAACTTTTCGGCGGCGGTTTCCAGGGCCGTGTCCCAATCGGTGCGGCGGCGCGGCTCCGTACGCCCCAGGCGCAGTTCAGGGTAGAGCAGGCGGGTTTCCGGCCGGGCGGAAAGGGGCAGGGTGGCACCCTTGGTGCACAGCCGCCCAAAGTTGGCCGGATGCGTTGGATCTCCCTCCACCTTGTGCACACGGATGCCGTCGTGCTGGATGAGCACGCCGCAGCCGACGCCGCAGTAGGGACAGGTGGCTTTCGTGGTTTTCAGTTCGGCTGGCATGGCTGTGGGTCTCACTGTAGGGGCGAACTTGTTCGCCCGTGATTTCGGGC
>JAYTVW010000005.1:0-41304 GCA_043743785.1 Rhodocyclales bacterium
CCCCCCCCCCCCCCCCCCCACGACACCTGGCTGAAGTTCAGCGCTAATCAGGAAAGGTTTTGCGGGTCGATAGAGGAAGGGAACAGATCTCACCTTCCCTCACCCCAAGCACTCTCCCGGAGGGATAGGGGAAACCGCCATGGCTTTCATGCTCAGGGGTAGCGTCCAACACCATGGCGGTTATTGCGCATTCCCCGCCCCCGGTTTCTTCAAGCGTCGAGACCCGCCAGCCACAGGGCGGCCTCGGTGATGTCCACCCCACCCCGGTGTTCCTCCTGACGCAGGTCGCGCACCAGCTGGATCGCCCGGGCCTGCGGGAACTTCGTGGCGAAGCCGGCCAAGGCCCGGTGCAGGATGCCCCGATCCGCCGCCACATCCCAGTTCAAATACTGAGAGGCTGTGAAAATATGGAAAAAGCTATTTGAACCGCAGAGGCGCGGAGGCGCAGAGAAGACAGAGGGCAATCCGAGCGCCGGTTTTCATTTTTAATCGGAATTTCAACCGATTGTTTTATAACGACTCTGTCGTTGGTTGTCGAGTATTCCTGGCCTTTGCCCAAGCCAGTTTTCTTTGCGTTCCTTTGCGTCTTGGCGCCTTTGCGGTGAGATTTTGAATTTTTCACAGGCTCTGAGTCGGCCCCAGGCGCGCCATGAGCTGTCGGCAAAGCGTGGTCTTGCCCACCTGCCGCGGCCCCGTGATGAGCACCATCTTGCGCCCCAGATCAAGGGCGAGCAGATCGTCAAGCTAAGGTTTCATGGCGACTATTTCATACACCACTGGAAGAAAGTCGCGACTATTTTCCAGTTTCCGGTGTTTTGGGTGATCTAGTCATGAGAATCCGGGGCAACGGCCGTCCAGTGCAATGCGCCGCCCCCTGCGACGGGTGTCCCCACGCCCCCGAAGGCTTGACCGCCCTCCCCGGCCGGGGCGTTCATGCCCATGGTTTTGCCGCCTTCCCCAGGCTGTGCGCATATTCCTTGGACTTTCGCCATATGGACTATTGCACCCCGACAGAGTAGGGTGCGGGGTTTGGTCAAACATGCCGTGGTCAAGCTCAAGAGCGCGGACAATGCCACATAGATAGACCTGACCCCGAGACGCGGACGCGTGACCCCGAGACGCGCATCAAAACTAGACCTGACGACGTCGTTTTAACTAGGAGACAAATCGCATGAATTCTGTCTATATCGAAGAAATATCAATAGAGAATTATAGATCGTGCACTGGCACAGTCTTCAGACCAAACTCTTCTCTTAGCGGCCTCATCGGGATAAATGGGTCTGGCAAAACAAATATTCTGAATGCACTAAGGTTACTAAACCCTGAACTATACGAACGGAGTAACAGGAGCGCAAAAGAAGACTCCTCTCTTCCAAAATCCATTTTTATGGCGACGTTCCGAATTAATAGTAAACGAGTGCTCTTCAAACTCACCCTTACAATTGCCTCCAGCAGTGGCTCAGAAGAAGTTATTTCCAGCCTCGAACAATGGAATTTTGTCGACTTCACCAAGGATGACTACTGGATAGACATACCATCCTATCTTGCGAATGACACATACAGAAACAAATACGCGATAAACACCATATACAACAGCAATAGGCGCAAAGGAACACAGGGCAACAATGAAAGTGACATCCACGCACAGGCCATGGCGGCAATATTTAGCAACAATGAATTCCTAACGGTATTTAAGTCTATAGTCGCCTACAGAACACAAATTCGATATTACAGCGCATCAATTTTTACTGACCCGAGTAGATGTCCAAGCAGTTTTGAGATTGACGCAACAGGTGATTTGGATCGCCCTTATTATGGACGTCCCCCACCCGCCCACTTACAATTTCTTTACGACCTGTATTCATTAAAAAAAATAAACCCTACACTATATCAAGAATACGAATATTTTGTATCAACAAAAACACTTGGACTTGTCAGCCGAATTTCATGGAAACCCGTCAAATTAAGCTCTCAAGTTGTAGAACTCAGATCTGGCGGTTCAATAAACAAAGTTCGGCAATACAAAACCCTAGTAGTCCCAAAAGTTCAGGTTGGATCATCACACATTACTTTCAATCAACTATCAGAAGGTACGTTTAAGACCTTAGCCTTAATTTTCTACATCATGACTGACAAAAGCTCATGCCTACTGATAGAAGAACCAGAGGTCTGCATTCATCACGGACTACTTCGACGAATAATTAGCACAATCAAAGCATACTCAAGAGACAGACAAATAATATTTACCACGCACTCGGACTTGGCTATTGACCTAATAGATCCAGATAACATATTTGTAGTTGACATGAAGCGGTCATCAACACGCGTTGGCTCCTTAAGCCATTGGGCAGGGGAGAATGGAATGTTGGCTCTCAATGCATATTTAGAAGAGTCGGGGACGCTGGGCGAATACTGGCGCAGCGGAGGCTTCACTTCATGAAAAAAATACATATTGGGATAATCGCCGAAGACAAAAGTGATGTCGAAGTATTAACACTACTAGGAAGAAAAATATCTGGAAGAAATTTCTCTGTATCACCGCATTTCGGAAAAGGATGCGGCTCCCTCAAGTCTAAAACGCCAGGTTGGTGTCGCGCACTTCTAGCAAAAGGGTGCACAGTGGTCGTGGTTGTTCACGACAGGGACAAAAAAGACGCTCAGCAACTTCGCAAAGAACTGGAAGAAATTCTAGCCACATGCGTGATTAAAAAAAGTTATGTAACAATTCCCTCAGAAGAATTGGAAGCATGGCTTCTTTCGGATACCAGCGCAATCAAAAAGGCATTTAAATTAGAAAAAGAACCGAAATCAATACAAGAACCAGAGACCATCGTATCTCCAAAAGAATATCTGGGAAAGCTAATAACAGCCCATTCAAAAGGACAACACAAATATTACGTCAACACTGAACACAATGAAAATATCGCAAAAGAAATACAGATATCTCATATTGATTCAAAGTGCCCTTCCTTTAAATTCTTTAGAGATTTTGTTGAAACCGAGATAGGAAAGCCAAAAATAATGCCTGCGAGCAAATCCACTGCAACACCCTCCGCCCAAAAAAACAGCACTAGCAACGCACGACAGCCTTTGTCTCGATAATGGAATATTTCGAAGGCAGCAGGGGAAGGTCTAGCTTCGCAGCAATAAGTTTGGCCAGTCGCTTGTGAACTTGAGGAGTCCGGTCTTGTACGAACACATTTCGACAATGACCGAACCCCACCCCTCGTTCATGCAAGCTTTTCTCCGCGCCTCTGCGCCTCGGCGTTTCAAATATGGCGGAAGCCATGTACACAAAAACGCATCTACAAATATTCCTTGACGCCCGGCATTAACGCATCTACGATAACCCGCATGAACACCCGATTGATCTGGGACGAAAAGAAGCGGCGCGAGAATTTGGCCAAGCACGGTCTCGATTTCGCCGATGCCGGCAAGGTACTGGACTCCCGCTTCAGGATGGATACGCCGGTGCGGCGTGGTGGCGAAGACCGGGTTGAACGGTGTCCTATGCTCTCGGGTTCCTTGCGGTACTGACGGTGGTACATACCGAGCGCGACGATGCGGCGCGCGTCATCAGTTTCCGCCGTGCAAGCCGCGAACAAAGGGAGATTTACCATGCCTGGCTCGAAAACGAATGCGATGAAGCGTAACGAGGTGCTGGCAGCCGTGCGTGCCATCCCGCCGTCCGCTGATTTTGTCTGGGATGGCGAGAATGAGGACGAGCGGCCGGCAACGGCCACGGAAATGCAGGCCGGCATCGAAGCGGCGAGCAAGAGGCGCGGCCGGCCGGCTGGGAGCGGCACCAAGGAACAGGTCGCCATTCGCTTTGACCACGATGTGCTGGCGGCTTTCCGCGCTGCCGGCCCCGGCTGGCAAACCCGCATGAATGCCGCACTGCGCGATTGGCTCAAAAGCCATTCTCCCGCATAGCCGTTTCCGCACAACGGGGTCAGGTCTTGCGCACAACGGGGTCAGGTCTTGCACGAACGCATTTCAGAATTTCCCCCGACCTGCCCCTCGTTTTTTCGCTTTTCTCGGCGCCTCTGCGCCTCGGCGTTTCAAATCGCTTTTCAACAACACCAGGTTCAGGCAATCCCGACAACCTCACCAGCGTGAGTTTTCGTTTTGGATTTGCCATGAGCAGAAATCGAAGTCCTGGAATCGCTCCCGCAATTCCCTGTTTTCCGAAACATCAACCCAGCAAAAACCCGCCGAAGCGGGTTTCTTTTTTTGAGTGGGGCTGCGCCTAGAAAAACTGCTTGGCGAAATTGGCGGCGGCCAGGGCAATGAGCACCCCCATCATCCATTTACTGAGCCGAAGGTCGGCCCGGAGCGGCGCCAGCTCCTTTTCCAGCTTGTGATCCAGATAGTCCCGGGTGACCAGGGTTTCCTGGGCCTCGGCGATGACGCGAACCACGGCTTCGGCCTGATCCTGGGGGATGCCGGCAATTTTCAGCTCCTTGACGAGCTGCAGGGTATCAAAGGTAATCGTGCTCATGGTGCGCAGAAGTATGGCCCAGGCTTGGAGCCAAGGTCAAGGCGGGATGACTCTGCCCAAGCCTGATGGATCCCACTTGCACTAGAGCAACCATTGCACTAGAGTCCTGCCATGGCAAGCCTGCAACGCTTCGACAACTGTCGAGTCGTGATGTACCTCGACGATCACCCGCCGCCCCATGTGCATGTCAAGCTGCGCGATGGCCGCGATTGTACGGTGAGCCTTGAACACTTCAGGATCACAGGGCGCGTGGCGGAGCGGGAAATTCGAGAGGCCCTGGCCTGAATCAGGTCCGCCCAGACGTTCCTGCTGGACGAATGGCAAAGGAATCAATCATGAGCGACTACTTCTTTCCCAAGCTGCAGGCCGTCGAGGCGCTGGCGCCCTACCGCTTGCGCACCACCTGGAGCAGGGGGGAAATCCTGGAGCTTGACGTGGAAGACAGGCTGCGCCGGCACCCGACCCTGGCGCCGATTCTTGCCCCGGAGCTGTTCGCCCGGGTGCATGTGGGCGAATGGGGCAACAGCATCGAGTGGATCGACGAGGAATTCGGTGCCGACAATGTCTACGCCTGGGCCAGGGAGCAGGCCGGCGAAGTCAGCCACCAGATGTTCGATGGCTGGATGCACCGCCATGGCCTTTCCCTCAGCGCCGCCGCAGAAGCCCTTGGCATCAGTCGGCGCATGGTGAGTTACTACCGCACCGCCCAAAAACCCATTCCGCGCCAGACCTGGCTCGCCTGCCTGGGCTGGGAGGCCATCCGCCCGGAAGAACGGGCCAGACCCAGGGGCCTGCCCAGCGCACGGGAATACGCGGCGCTGCACGCCTGATGCGAATCGGCGTCACCGGACCAGAAAAAACCCGCCGAAGCGGGTTTTTTGTTAATTAGCGGCGACGTCTGGAAGAACTATTTCGACGCTCCTTGCTTCAAGCTCTTGTTTCCTCTGCGCCTCCGCGCCTCTGCGGTTCAATCTTCCTTTCAAAACCCCTGCCGCAGCGCAGCACCGGCCGTCACCTTCCCCACCATTTTGCCCCACTTCATTTCACAATGCGCGATGATGTTCCGCATTGCACGACTAATATCTTTATCTTTCAACAACTTCCAAATCCCTGTTATAGTCCGGGTCATGTTGTTGCAGTGCAGCGCAAATCCTTTTTCTGTTCGTGCTGCAGTGCGATGAAAAACAAGAACATTCCCGAAGACGGGGTTGAAAATGGGTTCGGTGGCGATTGCAGGCGGGTTCATGGCGGTGCTGGGGGTGCTCCTTGCGGGCATGCTGGCAATGGCCAACAAGCGCCTGTTCGTGTTTGAAGATCCGCGCATCGACGCGGTGGAAGACTTGCTGCCCCATTCCAACTGCGGCGCCTGCGGGTCCGCCGGCTGCCGCAACTTCGCCGAGAAGCTGGTGGCCGGGGAAGTCCAGGCGGCCCTGTGTTCCGCCAGCGCCCCGGAGCGCATCCAGAATATCGCCGACATGCTGGGGGTTGCCGCCGGCACGGTGGCGAAGAAGGTGGCCCGCCTGGCCTGCGCCGGCGGCAGCCATGTGGCTTTCATGCGCGCTCGCTACACGGGCCTGAAATCCTGCCGGGCCGCCACGTCGGTGGGCGGCGGCGGCAAGGAATGCGCCTGGGGCTGCCTGGGTCTGGGGGACTGCGCCACGGTGTGTTCCTTCAATGCCATCACCCTGGACCGGCACGGCCTGCCCCAGGTGGATGCGGCCAAGTGCACCGGCTGCGGCGACTGCGCCGACGTGTGCCCGAAGAAACTCTTTTCCGTCCATCCCGTCAGCCACCAGTTGTGGCTGGCCTGCAAGAACCAGGCCCCCGGCGACCTGGCCGAACTGGCCTGCGAAGTGGCTTGCACGGCCTGCGGCAAGTGCGTGGCCCAAGCCCCGAATACCCTCCACCTGGAAGACAACCTGGTGGTCATTGATTTCATTAACAGCAGCACCCCCGCGGCACGCGAAGCCATCAATCGCTGCCCATCCGGCGCCATCGTCTGGTTCGAAGACCCGAACCACCCGGTCAAAGGCGCCGCGGCCAAGAAGATCCTGCGCCAGAACGGCCTTCCGGGATCCGAAGCCGCATTCGGCAACAGCCGTTAAAACTGGCGCAATACCCGGTGGCTGGCGCGATCCGCCAGGCCCCGGGAAGTCGGTTCAGAACGACAACCGAATACGGAGCACACAAAAATGTTCAAGATTCTGAAGGAACTCAGGCTGCTGGAATGGGGCCATGGTGGTGGCGTGCCGGCACAGACGGTGAAGTATCCCGGCGTACGGGACGCGGTGGACGGCAACACCGCCGTCATCCATGTGGAGCGGGAAGCTTCCGACGCGGCCGGCGCCTATCCCATCACCCCGTCCACCCAGATGGGCGAGTACTGGGCCGAAGCGGCGAGCCAGGGCCACCTGAATATCTCCGGCCGCCCCCTGATTTTCATCGAGCCGGAATCGGAACACGCCGCCGCCGGTGTCACCGCCGGTATGGCCATGTCGGGTCTCAGGGCCGTGAATTTCTCCTCCGCCCAGGGCGTGGCCTTCATGCACGAATCCCTGTACGCCGCCGTCGGCAAGCGCCTGCCCTACGTGCTCAACATGGGCTGCCGGGCCATCACCAAGGCCAGCCTGAATGTGCACTGCGGCCACGACGACTACCACTGCGTGGACGACACGGGCTTCATCCAGGTCATGGCCCGCAACGCCCAGGAAGCCGCCGACCTGAACCTCATCGCCCGCAAAACCGCCGAACTGTCCCTGACGCCGGCCATCGTGGGCCAGGATGGTTTCCTCACAACCCACTTGATCGAATCCCTGCGCCTGCCGGAACGGGCGCTGGTGGCGGAGTTCCTGGGCAGGCCGGACGACCTTATCGACACCCCAACCCCGGCCCAGCAGATGATCCACGGACCCAAGCGCCGCCGCATTCCGGCCCTGTGGGACGTGGACATGCCCATGCTCTCCGGCACGGTGCAGAACCAGGACGCCTACATGCAGGCCACGGCCGCCCAGCGGCCCTACTTCTTCGACCACATCGAGGCCCTGGCGGATAGTTGCATGGCGGAATACGCCAGCCTAACGGGCCGGCGCTACGGACGCATCGCCGGCTACAAGACCACGGATGCCGACTGGCTCCTCGTCGGCATGGGCAGCATGATCGTGCAGGCGGAATCCGTGGCGGATTACCTGCGGGAAACCCGGGGCCTCAAGGTTGGCGTGCTCAACCTCACCATGTTCCGCCCCTTCCCCGGCGATCTGCTGGGCCATTTCCTCAAGGGCAAGAAGGGCGTGGCGGTACTGGAGCGCACGGATCAGCCCCTGGCGGAAGACCTGCCCCTCATGCGGGAGGTGCGCGCCACCGTCAGCAAGTGTCTGGAAAACGGCCAGGTGGGTGACGCTGAAAAGCCCTACGCGGGCTACGCCAGCTACGACAACATGACGGACATGCCCCAGCTGTTTTCGGGTTGCTACGGCCTGGGTTCCCGGGATCTGCAGCCGGAAGCCCTCATCGCCGCCATCGAAAACATGCTGCCGGGCGCCGCGAAGCGCAAGTTCTACTACCTGTCCGTGGATTTCCTGCGGGACAAGCCGGCCAATCCCAAGGACGAACTGCACCACGAAGCCCTGGCCGCCGCCTATCCGCGCATCCAGGAAATGTCCATCCGCGGCAGCGAAAACCCCAACCTCATGCCCGAGGGCGCCGTGACGGTGCGCATGCACTCCGTCGGCGGCTGGGGCGCCATCACCACCGGCAAGAACCTGGCGGTGACGCTGTTTGAACTGCTGGGCTGGGAAATCAAGGCCAATCCAAAGTACGGTTCGGAAAAGAAGGGCCAGCCCACCACCTACTACCTGTCGGCGGCGCCGACCCCTATCCGGGTGAATTGCGAATACGTGCATGTGGACGTGGTGCTCTCCCCCGACCCGGCGGTGTTCGGCCACTCCAATCCCCTGGCGGGTCTGGGCAAGGACGGCGTGTTCATCATCCAGGCTAACCATTCCCTGCCGGCCACCGTGTGGGGCGCCATTCCCACCTGGGCCCAACAGCAGATCGTGGATAACGGCATCCGGGTATTCTTCCTGGACGCCTTCCGCATCGCCCGGGAAGAGGCCGGCAGCCCGGAACTGCAGCTGCGCATGCAGGGCAACGCCTTCCAGGGCGCCTTCTTCGCCGCCTCAAGGGTCATGAAGCAGGCGGGCCTGACCGAAGAAAAACTCTTCAAGGCCATCGAGGCCCAGCTGGAAAGCAAGTTCGGCGGCAAGGGCCGGGCCGTGGTGGAAAACAACCTGCGGGTGGTGCATCGGGGCTTCCGGGAGATCAAGGAGATCACCTACAAGCCTGTGGGCGCCAACAACGGCCGCATTGCCAAGGACAACAAGACCGCCGGCCTGCCCATCATGCTCAAGAACGCCCCCCAGGCGGACAACAAGCTGGGGGATGTGCACCGTTTCTGGGAACAGACCGGGCATTTCTACGCCACCGGCCGGGGCTCGGACAATCTCGTGGACCCGTTCATCGGCGTGTCCGTCATGCCCGCCGCCACCGGCGTGTTCCGCGACATGACCGGCATCCGCTTCGAGCACCCGGAATGGGTGGCGGAGAACTGCACCGCCTGCGGCAACTGCTACACCGCCTGCCCGGACAGCGCCATTCCGGGGCTGGTGAGCACCGTGGCCGACTTGTTCGAAAACGCCGTCCGGAAGATCGAGACCGGCGGCCGCCCCACGCGCTACCTTAGAAAAGCCGTGCGCAGCGTGGAAAAGCATCTGCGCATCGGCGTGAATGGGGACGGCTGGAACGTGGCCGCGCTCCTCTCCAACATCATCACCCAGACCGTGGCCCAAGCCCCGGAGGCGGAACAGGAAAAGCTGGCGGCGGAATTCGAACTCTTCAAGACGGCCCTGGGGGACTTCCAGTTCGCCATCACCAAGCCCTACTGGAGTATCCCGGAGAAGAAGGCCCGGGGTACCGGCGGCCTGTTTTCCATCACGGTGAATCCCTATACCTGCAAGGCCTGCGGCCTGTGCGTGACGGTGTGCGAGGACAACGCCCTGAAGATGGTGCCCCAGACCGAGGATTCCATCGTCGATCTGCGCAAGAACTGGCAGACTTGGCTGGATCTGCCCACCACGCCGCCCCAGTTCAAGCGCATCGACAGCCTGGACGAGAAGATCGGCGCCCTGGAAACCCTGCTCTTGGACAAGAAGAACTACCAGTCCATGAGCTGCGGCGACGGCGCCTGCCTGGGTTGCGGCGAGAAGACCGCCATCCACTTATTCACCTCCACCGTCTCGGCCCTCATGCAGCCCCGGGTGGCGGCCTTCGTGACGAAGATTGACGATCTCATCCAGCGCCTGGAAAACCATCTGCGCCTGCGGATCGCCGACACCCTGGATGTCTCCGACACCCGGGCCATGCTGGCCGCCGTGGCTCCTGGAGAAGGCACGCGCCAGGACATGACCCTGGCCACCTTGTCGGATCGCATGATGCGGGACAAGCCCTCCCGGCCCCTGGACCCGAGCTGGGTCAGGAGCACGGCGAGCATCGTGGAAAAACTCAAGGATTTGCGCTGGCGCTACCTGGAAGGCCCGGCGCACCAGGGCCGCGCCCCCATGGGCATGGTGAATTCCACCGGCTGCACCTCCGTATGGGCCGCCACCTGGCCCTACAATCCCTATCCCTTCCCGTGGACCAACCACCTGTTCCAGGATTCGCCTTCTGTTGCCATGGGGATTTTCGAAGGCCACATGGGCCACATGGCGGACGGCTTCCGGGCCGTGCGCATGGCGGAAAAGGAACTGGATGGGGGTTATGACGAGGCCCGGGACGGGGATTTCTTCGCCCGCTTCGACTGGCACCAGTTCAACGACGAGGAGTGGCATCTTTCCCCGCCGGTGGTAGCCCTGGGGGGCGACGGCGCCATGTACGACATCGGCTTCCAGAACCTCTCCCGTGCCCTCATGTCCGGCATGCCCATCAAGGTGGTGGTAGTGGACACTCAGGTGTACTCCAACACCGGCGGCCAGGCCTGCACCTCGGGCTTCACCAGCCAAGCCTCCGACATGGCGCCCTGGGGTGAGTCCAAGCACGGCAAGGACGAGATCCGGAAGGAAATGAGCATCATCGGCATGGCCCACCGCTCCGCCTTCGTGCTGCAATCCACCATCGCCCACGTCAATCACCTGCTGGAAGGCTATATCGACGGCCTCAATTCCCGCCGGCCGGCCCTCTTCAACATCTACGCCGTGTGCCCGCCGGAACACGGCATCGGCGACGACACCAGCGTGCGCCAGAGCAAGCTGGCGGTGGAAGGCCGGGCCTATCCCCTGTTCCGCTTCGACCCGGACCAGGGCACCACCTTCAGCGAATGCGTGAGCCTGGAAGGCAACCCGGTGATTGATGCGGACTGGCCCAGTTATGCCCTCAAGTACCTGGACGACCTGGGTACCGAGCGCAGCATGGAACTGCCCCTGACCTTCGCCGACTTCGCCGCCACGGAAGCCCGCTTCGCCAAGAATTTCAAGAAAGTGCCCGTCAGTGCCTGGCACGACGACATGCTGCTGCTGGCCGACTTCCTGGCCCTGCACAAGGACGAACGGGAAGGCCGCTTCCCCTACATCTGGGGCCTGGACGAGGAAAACCACCTGCTGCGCATGCTGGTAAGCGTGGAAATGGTCAAGGCCTGCGAGGAACGCCTGGGCTTCTGGCGTCAGCTGCGGGATCTGGCCAGCACCGGGGCCGGCGACCCGAAGGCCATCGAGGAAAAGGTCAGAAACGAGTTGCTGCAAAAGATCAGCACCAGCCTAGGCCTGGGCGGTGCTGCAAAAGAAGAAGAACCCCTGACCTTCGAAGCCTGCTGGGTGGATACCCCGGAATGCACGGCCTGCAACGAGTGCATGAACATCGCCCCCAGCATCTTCGCCTACGACGGCCAGAAGAAGGCCCTGGTGAAAGACGCAAGGGGCGGCAAGTTCGCCGACATCGTCAAGGCCGCCGAGAAGTGCACGGCCGGCTGTCTCCACCCGGGCACCCCCTGGAACCCGGCGGAAGCGGGGCTGGAGCGGCTGGTTGCCAGAGCGGCGAAGTTCAATTGATGTTCCTGGAAAAAGAAAATTACTCAACGCCGAGGCGCCGAGACGCCGAGAAAACCATGAGCAACTACAGCTGTACCTTGAGCATTGCCCAAGCCTTGATGGAAGCGCTTTTCCTCGGCGCCTCGGCGCCTCGGCGTTTCAACCCGCTTTTCCCATCATGAATTTGCTCTCTTTCTTTCGCGGCGAGGCCTTCGCCCGGGGGGTGCATCCGCCCCAGCACAAGGACGTGGCGGCCATGCCGATCCGGCGCCTGCCCTTTGCCCCGCGCATGATCGTGCCCCTGTCCCAGAACGTGGGCCGACCGGCCAAGGCCGTGGTGCACATCGGTCAGGAAGTGGTGCGGGGGCAGCTCATCGCCAGCGCCGACGGCTTCCTTTCCGTGCCCCACCACGCCCCGGTGAGCGGCGTGGTGGAGGACATCCGCCTGGCCCCCAGTGCAAGAGGCTCGTGGACCGAGTCCATACTCATCCGCACCCATGCCGCCTCGCCCCAGGCAGTGGAATGGGCCGATCCGCAAAATCTGGCAGAGCTGGACCGGGCCGGACTCATCGAAGCCATCCAGGCCACCGGCGTGGTGGGCCTGGGGGGCGGCATTTTTCCGACGCACGCCAAGCTCAAGGTGCCGCCGGAGTACCCGGTGGACACCCTGGTGGTGAATGGCTGCGAGTGCGAGCCTTATCTCAGTTCCGACCACCGCATCATGCTGGAACAGACGGCTGCGCTCATGGCCGGCATCAGCATCGCCCGGCGCCTCCTGGGCATGCCCCGGGCCATCATCGGCGTGGAAGACAACAAGCCGGATGCCGTAGAAGCCATCCGCCGCTGCCTGCCTGATGACGGCAGCGTGACCGTGGAAGCCGTGCCCACCAAGTACCCCCAAGGGGCCGGGGAAATGCTCATCAAGACCCTGCTGGGCCGGGAAGTGCCGCCGGACGCCAGGGCTTATACAACAGGGGCCTTCGTGCAGAACGTGGCGACCCTGGCCAACATCGGTGCGCTTCTGGCTTCCGGCCAGGGCTTCATCGAACGGGTAGTGACCGTGGCCGGCAGCGCCGTCAAGCGCCCGGGCAACTACCTTGTGCCCCTGGGCACGCCCCTGAAATTCCTGCTGGAGTGCGTCGGCGCCACGGATGACGCCGTCGAGGTGGTCTTCGGCGGCCCCATGATGGGGGAGGCGGTGGCGTCGCTCGACACCCCCATCACCAAGGGCGTGGGAGGCGTGCTGGTCTTTCGCGGCCGTGACCTGGCCCACCAGGCCGGCCACACCTATCCCTGCATCAAGTGCGGCGAGTGCATCGAATCCTGCCCCATGGGCCTCAACCCTTCATCCCTGGGCATGCTGGCGGCGAAGCGGGACTTCGAGACCATGGCCGATGAATATCGCCTGGGCGCTTGCTTCGAATGCGGCACCTGCTCCTACGTCTGTCCCTCCCACATCCCCCTGGTGCAGCACTTCCGGGTAGCCAAGGCAGTGCTGAAAGGCAGGGCGGCAGCATGACTCGTCAGATCCAATACTCCCTCCCCTTCAAGGGGAGGGCTGGGGTGGGGATGGGGTGCCAACCAGCCCCCATCCCCCTCCTAACCTCCCCCTTGAAGGGGGAGGAACTCGCCACTGGAGGGGTTGCCGCATGACCTCTCCCCAAATCGAACTCCGCACTGGACCCCACATCAAGGGCAAGCGTAGCGTGGTGCAGATCATGCGCCAGGTGGTGTGGTCCCTGGTGCCTGTCTGCCTGTTCTTCGTCTGGCAGTACGGCGTTTCAGCCGCAGCCTCCCTGGTGGTGGTGACAGGGGCCTGCTTGCTGGGGGAGCGCTTCTTCGCGCGCCTCGGCGGCCAGGCCGGCGACATCGGCGACTGGTCCGCCACCATCACCGGGCTGCTCTTGGCCCTCAGCCTGCCGCCCGCCTTTCCCCTGTGGATGGGCTTTGTGGCGGGCTTCACCGCCATCGCTCTGGGCAAGGCCATTTTCGGCGGCATCGGCTACAACCTGTTCAACCCGGCCCTGGTGGGACGGGCCTTCGTGCAGGCGGCTTTTCCCACGGCCATCGCCGGCTACACGCCGTCGTTTTTGGCCGGGCGCTTCACGGAGTTCGTGCCCTCCAGCCTGGCCCTGCCTTTCATGGTGCCTGCCGACAATCTCCCCTGGCTCAAGCTGCATCAGATGGACGCCCTGGCCGGGGCCACGCCTCTGGGGGCCTGGAAATTCGAGGGCGTGGTGGCCAATGCCATGGACCTGCTCACCTCCATTTCCGGCCACATGGCGGTGGGACCGTCGCCGCTCCTGATCCTGCTCTGCGGCGTCTGGCTGGCCCTGCAGCGTTTCCTCGACTGGCGCATCCCGGTGGCGGTATTGGGCAGTGCCTGCGCCACCGCCTGGCTACTGCACGCCTGGCAACCCGGCCACTACCCGGAGCCGGCCTTCATGCTGCTCTCCGGCGGACTCGTGCTCGGCGCCATCTACATGGCCACGGACATGGTCACCTCGCCGGTGACGCCCAAGGGCATGTGGATTTACGGCGGGCTCATTGGCCTTTTGACCGTGACCATCCGCTTCTTCGGCGGCCTGCCGGAGGGCGTCATGTACGCCATCCTCATCGGCAACGCCGCCACGCCCCTCATCGAGCGTTATACCCAGCCGGTGGTGTTCGGCATGGGCGGAAGGAGCGGGAAATGAAAAATCTTATTTCAACGCAGAGGCGCCGAGGCGCCGAGGAAAAGCAAAATCGAGACACCACAAAAACGATTTGTAATACCAAAATTTTTGAAACTTCCGGTTTTCTCTGCGCCTCGGCGCCTCGGCGTTTCAAAATGCATTTTGAGTCCAAGAGGGCTACGCGATGACCGAACATCCCATCGCCCTGCCGGGAGCCGGCAACACGCCGACGGTGGCCATGATCCGCACCCTGGGCCTGGTGTCGGCCATCTGCGGTCTCATCATCGTCGGCAGCTATGAGGCCACCCTGGGGGCGGCCAAGGCCAACCGCACCCTGGCGGCGGAACGGGCCGTATTCCGGGTGCTGCCGACAGCGAAATCCGTCACCGAGTACCACCTCACCACCAGCGGCTTGAAACGCGCCGAAGGGGCCGAGCCACCCGCCGGGGCGTTGAAGTTCTACGCCGCCCATGACGCCGCCGGCAAGCTGGCTGGCATCGCCGCCGAAGGCGCCGCCAAGGGCTACGCGGATGTGGTGCGGGTCATGTTCGGCTACCAGCCCGCATGCCAGTGCATCGTGGGCATGAGCGTGGTGTCCATGCGGGAAACCCCGGGCATCGGCGACCGCATCCTCACCGACGCGGCTTTCCTGGCCAACTTCAAGGCCCTGGATGTGCGCCTGACTGCGGACCTGCAGCGCCTCGCCAATGAGGTCAAGGTGGTCAAGCACGGCACCAAGACCAAGGACTGGCAGATCGACGCCATCTCCGGCGCCACCATCACCTCCCGCGCCGTGGGCAAGGGCATCAACGACGCGGCCCAGGCGCTGCTGCCGAAACTGGTCGCCGAAATTCCGAAGCTGGAGAAACCATGACTGTAGGGGCGAACTTGTTCGCCCGTAAACCGCTGTCGGGCGAACAAGTTCGCCCCTACAAACGGCGTAATGCGTCAGGAGCAAGAAATCATGAATGAGAAAGAAACATCCAGCGCAGCTTGTCATGGTGGCGGTGTTACCCCTCACCCCTCACCCCTCACCCCTCACGCCCCTGCGAATTGGGTGGAATTCACGGAAGGCTTGTGGAAACGCAACCCGGTGTTCGTCATGGTGCTGGGCATGTGCCCGACCCTGGCGGTGACGGTGTCGGCCATCAACTCCATTTCCATGGGCCTGGCCACCACCTTCGTGCTGGCCGCCTCCTGCGCCATGATCTCGGTGATGCGCCGCATCATCCCGAAGGAAGTGCGCATCGCCACCTACATCGTCATCATCGCCACCTTCGTCACCGTGGTGGACTACGCCATCCAGGCCATCAGCCTGGACCTGTACGAGGCTCTCGGCGCCTACATCCAGCTCATCGTCGCCAACTGTCTGGTGCTGGGGCGGGCCGAGGCCCACGCCGCCCGCACCCCGCCTTTAGCCGCCACCTTGAACGCCACTGGCATGGGCCTGGGCTTCACCCTGGGCCTCTTCATGATCGGCGGCGTACGGGAAATCCTCGGCGCCGGCACCTTCTTCGGCTTGACCCTGTTCGGGCCGGGCTTTCAGCCCTGGGTGGTGATGGCCCTGCCCCCCGGCGGCTTCTTCGTCATGGGCGGCTGGCTGCTGCTCTTCGCCGTGGTGCGCCGTAACCAGGGCGCACCGACATTGGAAAAAACCATTTGAAACGCCGAGGCGCAGAGGCGCCGAGAAAATCATGAGAGTCCATGGTTGCCGGGTAGCGCCGGGCCGCATGGGGGTATCCTCGAGTTTGCTTTTCCTCGGCGTCTCGGCGCCTCGGCGTTTAGCTGTGCTTTTCAAGGATCTGACATGTTGAAAGAATCCATCGGCCAGATACTGGTCACCACCATCCTCTCCGGCAATTTCGTGCTGGCCATGTTCCTGGGCATGTGCCCCTTCCTGGGGGTCACCCACAGCGTGTCCGTGGCCTTTCCCCTGGGCCTGGCCACCACCTTCGTCATCGTCGTGTCGTCCCTCTGCGCCTATGCCCTGAATCTGGTGCTGGAGCCCCTGCACCTGGAGTTCCTGCGCCTCATCTGCTACATCGTGGTGATTGCCGCGGCGGTGCAACTGGTGGAAATGTTCGTCAAGAAACAGAGCCCGGCGCTCTTTCGTGCCCTCGGCATCTACCTGCCCCTCATCACCACCAACTGCGCCGTGCTCGGCGTGGCCCTGTTCCAGACCGCGCGGGAATACGACTTCGTGCAGTGCCTGGCCTTCGCCCTCGGCGGCGGCGTCGGCTTCACCCTGGCCCTGACCTTGCTCGCCAGCGTGCGGGAACGGGTGCGGCTCTCGAATGTGCCGGAGGTGTTGCAGGGCACCGCCATGACCCTCATGCTGGCCGGCATCCTGTCCCTGGCCTTCATGGGCTTTGCCGGCATGGGGAGTTAGTGTGGGCACCTATCTCATCGCCATGGCCGCCATCTTCGGGATACTCATGAGCGGCATCGCCGTGGACCGGGCCTACCGGCGCTTCGCCGCCCGGAACCCCCAATGCGGCCCCTTCCGCTCCCCGGGTTGCGGCAGTTGCAAGTCCTGCCCGACGCCCAAGAGCAAGTCTGCCTAGTTCATAAACAGCTCGTCGCCGCTGCCGGCAATCGCCCCATCGCCGGCCATGACCGTTTCGGCGCAGGCCGCCGCCTGGGGCAGAAGCTGATCGGCATAGAAACGGGCGGTGGCAATCTTGTTGCGGTAAAACTGTTGGTCGCCCTCGCCGCTCTCCAGGTAGCCGGCGGCCGCCAGCGCCGCCTTGCCCATGAACCAGCCGCCGCTGACGGTCACCGCCAGGTGCAGATAGGGCACGGCCGCCGTCAATACACCGCCCAAGCCGGTCTTGGCATTGGCCGCCAGCCATTCGGTAGCGCTGCTCCAGGCCTTGAGTGCCGCGCCCAGCTGCTGGCCCATGGCCCTCAGTTCCGGCTGACCGGAAGCCCCCAGGGCCTTGGCGGTGGTGTGAACCTCGCCAAAAACGACCCGGGCGGTGGCGCCCTGGTCGCGCATCAGCTTGCGGAACACCAGGTCGTTGGCCTGGATGCCAGTGGTGCCTTCATAGATGGTGGTAATGCGCGCATCCCGCCAGTGCTGGGCAGCACCGGTTTCCTCGATGTAGCCCATGCCGCCGTGGATCTGCAGGCCCAGGGAGGTGACGTCGATACCCATTTCAGTGCCACCGCCCTTGACGATGGGAATCATGAATTCGGCGAGAAAGAGATTACGCTTCCGCTCGTCCCCGTCAGCCGCCCCATGGGCCCGGTCCAGCAGGCCGGAGGTGTAATAGGCCATGGCGCGGCAGGCTTCGACGCGGCACTTCATGAGCATGAGCATGCGGCGGATGTCCGGGTGCTTGTCGATGCTGACGAGGGCCTCGCCGGTCAGGGCATCGCGGCCCTGCTGGCGATCCCGGGCATACGCCAGGGCCTGCTGATAGGCCCGTTCCCCCAGGGCGATACCTTGCAGGCCCACCCCGAGACGGGCTTCATTCATCATGATGAACATGTACTCGAGGCCGCGATTGGCTTCGCCCAGCAGGTAGCCGACGGCCCCCCCTTTGTCCCCATAAGCCATGATGCAGGTGGGGCTGGCGTGGATGCCGAGCTTGTGTTCGATGGAGACACACCAGGCATCGTTACGAGCACCGAGGGAGCCGTCCCCATTGACCATGAACTTGGGCACCAGGAACATTGAAATGCCCTTGACCCCGGCCGGCGCGTCCGGCAGACGGGCGAGAACGAGATGCACGATGTTATCGGTCATGTCATGGTCGCCGTAGGTGATGAAGATCTTTTGGCCGAAGACTTTGTAGCTGCCGTCCGCCTGGGGCTCGGCCCGGGAACGAATCAGGGCCAGGTCGGAACCGGCCTGGGGCTCGGTCAGATTCATGGTGCCGGTCCATTCGCCGGAAATCATCTTTTCCAGATAGACCGATTTCAGTTCATCGCTGGCACAGGTCAGCAGCGCTTCGACAGCGCCCGTGGTCAGCAAAGGCCCCAGGGAGAAGGCCATGTTGGCCGAGCAGAGCATTTCCTTGACGGCGGTGCCCAAGGTCTCGGGCAAGCCCTGGCCGCCGAATTCGTTGGGCGAGGTGATGCCGTTCCAGCCGGCTTCCCGGTACTGGACATAGGCTTCTTTCCAACCCTTCGGGGTCGTCACGCCCTCCGGCGTCAGCCGGCAACCTTCCTTGTCGCCGCTGTGGTTGAGGGGTGCCAGGACTTCGCCCGTGAATTTGGCGGCTTCATCGAGAATGGCGTCGGCCAGATCGGTCGTCGCCTCCTCGAAACCGGCGATCTGGCTCAGCGCCTTGAAGCCGGCCAGTTCGTCCATCACGAAGCGCATGTCTTTTACGGGGGCGCGGTAGTCACTCATTGCTGCTGTCTCCTGGTGGCGGCTGATCGTTGTCAGCCTGTCTGGATTTAATACTGCTTGCTGCAGAGGGCTGCCTTGGCGGCCCGGTACTCTGCCTGCATGGTGGCGATGACCTGGGCGGCCGGGGCCACTTCGGATATGGTGCCGACGCCTTGGCCCGCGCCCCAGATGTCCTTCCAGGCCTTGGCATCCTTGCTGCCGCCGAAGCTCATGGCACTCTTGTCCTTGACCGGCAGATCGTCCGGATCGAGTCCGGCGGCGATGATGCTTTTCTTCAGGTAGTTGCCATGAACGCCGGTGAAGTACGGCGTATACACCACATCCTTGGCCGCCGAATCCACAATGGCCTGCTTGTAGGCATCCAGGGCATTGGCCTCCCGGGTGGCGATGAAGCGGGTGCCGATGTAGGCGAAGTCGGCGCCCATGGCCTGGGCCGCCAGGATGGCGCGGCCGTTGGTGATGGCACCGGACAAGGCAATCGGGCCGTCGTAAAACCTGCGGATTTCCCCCACCAGGGCAAAGGGGCTGAGGGTGCCGGCATGACCGCCGGCCCCGGCGCAGACCAGGATGAGGCCATCGACGCCGGCTTCCAGGGCCTTTTCGGCGTGGCGGACGCTGATCACGTCGTGGAAAACCAGGCCGCCGTAGGCATGCACCTGAGGCACGATGGCCGTCGGCGCCGACAGGCTGGTGATGATCAGGGGCACCTGGTGCTGCACGCACAAGGCCATGTCCTGCTCCAAGCGCTCGTTGGACGGGTGGATGATCTGGTTGACCGCGAAAGGCGCGGCACGGGGATCCTCGGCCAGTTCCCGCTTGATGCGGGTCAGCCAATCATCAAGAGCGCCTGGGGGGCGGGCGTTGAGGGCCGGGAAGGCGCCGATGAGGCCACTCTTGCACTGGGCAATGACCAGATCCGGGTTGGAAATAATGAACATAGGGGCGCAAATCACCGGCAGCGCCAGGTTCTTGTCCAGGGAAGCGGGTATTGCCATCAGCCTTGCTCCTTGAGGGCGCGACGCAGGATCTTGCCGACGTTGGTACGGGGCAGGTCATCGCGGAATTCAACATGCTTGGGAATCTTGTAGCCAGTGAGGACGCCGCGACAGTGCTCGATCAGTGCCTTTTCGGTCAGGGCCGGGTCCTTGCGGACGACAAAAATTTTCACGGCCTCACCGGAGTGCTCGTCAAACACGCCGATGGCCGCCACTTCCATGATGCCGGGATGCATGGCAACGGCTTCTTCCACCTCGTTCGGGTAAACATTGAAGCCGGAGACGAGAATCATGTCCTTCTTGCGGTCCACCAGGAAAACAAAGCCCTTGGGGTCCATGTAGCCGATATCCCCTGTTCGCAGGAAACGGTCCGGGTGGAAGACCAGGGCTGTTTCTCCCGGTCTTTGCCAGTAGCCGCGCATGACTTGCGGCCCCCGGATGCAGATTTCACCGACCTGCTTGAGCGAGACTTCGTTGCCGTCATCATCCCGGATGGAGACCTCGGTAGAGGAAATCGGCAAGCCGATGGAGCCGTTGAAATCCTGCATGTCGAGGGGATTGATGGTGGCGGCCGGCGAGGTTTCGGTGAGGCCGTAGGCCTGCAGCAGGGGCACGCCGGTAACCTGTTTCCAGCGCTCGGCCACGGGAACCTGCACCGCCATGCCGCCCCCCAGGGTGGCGTTCATGGTGGAAAAATCCAGCCTGGCGAAATCCGGGTGGTTCAACAGAGCATTGAACAAGGTGTTGACGCCGGTCACCACGGACACCGGGTATTTCCCCCACTCCTTGATCAAGCCGGCAATATCGCGCGGATTGACGATCAGCAAATTGCGCGCGCCTATCATCAGGAAGGTCAGGCAATTCGCGGTGAGGGCAAAGATGTGATACAGCGGCAGGGCGGTAATGACGAATTCCTGCCCTTCATGCACCACCGGCTTGATCCAGGTGTGGGCCTGGGTCACGTTCGAGGCGATGTTGGCGTGGGTCAGGATGGCGCCCTTGGAAATGCCGGTGGTGCCGCCGGTGTATTGCAAAAAGGCGATGTCCTCCTGATCGAGGGCCACCGGCTTGCAGCCATGGCTACGGCCGGCCGCCATTGCCCCACGGAAATTGATGGCGCCGGGCAGCTTCCAGGCGGGCACCATTTTCTTGACATGGCGCAGGGCAAAATTGACCAGCAGGCCCTTGGCGCCCAGCATTTCCCCCAGGGGCGTCACCACCACATGCTTGATCGCCGTGCGGGCAATGACTTGTTCGAGAGTCTGGGCAAAGTTCTCGACGATGACGATGGCGGTGGCGCCGGAATCCCGCAGCTGGTGTTCCAGCTCCCGGGGCGTGTACAAGGGATTGCAATTGACCACCACGCCCCCCGCCCGCAGGGTGCCGAAAAGAGCGACGGGGTACTGCAACAGATTCGGCATCATCAGGGCCACACGATCGCCCTTTTGAATACCCCGGGATTGCAGCCAGCCGGCAAAGGCGTCCACCTCCTCGGCCAGTTGCCGGTAGCTCATGCTTCTGCCCATGCTCAGATAGGCCACCTTGTCGGCGTACTTTCGGCAGGCCGTATCAAAAAGATCCACCAGGGAAGGAATGTGGTCGATATCGATGTCCGCCGGAATACCGGGCGGGTAGCTGTTGAGCCAGATTCTGTCCATGATCGTTACCTTAAGAGTCGGCGCAGCCGACCCACGAAGCTTCCCTCTCCCGCCGGGAGAGGGATCGAGGGTGAGGGAAGCCGGCGTGGCTTGCATACTCGGAGGGGGATTCCAAAGCCATGACGGTTAGCTCCCGAGCAGGGCTGTTTTCAGGGAGGCATCGGCGGGCTTGTCACCCAGCCAGACCTTGAGCAAGGCCTTGCCAAAGCTGGCGCTGGCAACTTTGCCGCGGCTTTCACCATTCAGGCCCACGTTCAACCCCTCGCTGGAAAAATCCAGGGAGATGGCATCACCTTCCTTGAGCTTGCCGATGCCTGTCATCAGGGCAGCGAATTGGGTACTGGCCGGTTTCAATGCCGCCAGTTCGGCGGCGCTGTGATTATTCGCCAGGCCCTCTTCAAGGGCGCCGTACAGGGTTTCAGCGGAGATGTCGCGCAACAGACGCAAGCTCATGCGACGCGGCGTCGTCGCTTCGATCAGCACATTCGGCATCGCCGATTTCTGGCTGACGTAAAGCGCTCCGACGTACACCTTGATGAAAAGCCGGCTGCGAATGCCGGCCCCATTCAAGCTCAGCTCCTTGTTGCCGACTCGCACGCTGTCATCGAGCTTGATACCCCCTACCTCCGCCGCATGCAGACCGGGGGCAGCGAGTAACGCAGCCATCAAGGCCGCCATCAGAACGCCCCGCTGAGTACTATGATTTTTCATGTTTGTCTCCTCCACCGTTCTTTTGCCGGTAGTAATTTTTTTCGGCGATATACACCGTGCGCTCCACCACGGTATGCACCGTGCCGCGCTTGTCCTTGAGTTCAACCGTGTACGTCCGCTCCAGCTCCGGCTGCGTTTTCAATGCCACCCGGATGCTGTCCAATTCCGTATCGCTCAGCACAAAATCCGCATACAGCGTGGACAAACCCGGCTTGCGATAGCGAATACTGGCGGCCTTGTCCCAAACGATGTAACCCTCCCCCAGGGCGGCCATGAGCATCATGGGATGAGCGCCATCGGTAATCGCAAACAGGGCGCCGCCATACAGGGAGCCGACGATGTTGCGTGTTTTCCAACTCAAAGGCAGGCGGATACGGATGTGGCGCAGATTCCTCGCCACATGCACAACGCGCCCGCCCGTGCCGCGAAAGGCCGGATGCAGATTGAAGCCCAGGCGTACCGCCCAGGCACGCCACGCAGCGGGAATTTTTGCCAACCAGCTCGGTTTCATGGGGCAATTTTCCGATTCGCGGCCGGAACAAGGCGAGCATGCCGCCGCTTGCCAGCAAGGCATGTGGACAGGGGCGGCAAACTCATCACAGGCGCTCGATAATGCCGGCCGCGCCCATGCCGGTGCCGATGCACATGCTGACCATGCCGTAGCGGCCGCCGGTGCGCTGCAAACCATGGACCAGGGTGGCAATGCGGATGGCGCCAGTGGCACCGAGAGGGTGGCCGAGGGCAATGGCACCCCCCAGTGGGTTCACCTTCTCCGGGTCGAGACCGAGTTCCTGCATCACCGCCAGGGCCTGTGCGGCAAAGGCTTCGTTCAACTCGATCCAGTCCAGGTCGTCCTGCTTGATGCCGACCTGGGCCAGCACCTTGGGGATGGCCGCGATCGGGCCGATGCCCATGATTTCCGGGGCGACGCCACCGACGGCATAGCCGGCGAAGCGGGCCAGGGGCGTCAGATTGTGTTCCCGCAGGATCTTTTCGGACACCAGCATGACCGCCCCGGCGCCGTCCGACATCTGGGAGGAATTGCCGGCAGTCACCGAACCACGGGCATGGAACACGGGCTTCAGCTTGCCGAGCTTTTCCAGGGAGGCGTCGGCCCGGGGTCCTTCGTCGGTATCGACGCTGCGTTCCCGCGTCCTGATCTGGCCGCTGGTGAGGTCGGGCAGGCTTTCGCGAATGGTGTAGGGCGTGGTCTCCGCCGTGAAGTGGCCGGCGGCAATGGCCGCGCAGGCCTTCTGGTTCGACGCCAGGGCGAAGGCATCCTGGGCTTCGCGGGAAATTTTCCACTGCCGCGCCACCTTCTCGGCGGTCAGGCCCATGCCATAGGCGATGCCGAGATTTTCCTCCCGAGCGAAGATGGCTGGGTTCATGGACATCTTGTTGCCCAACATCTGGGGCATGACCGACATGGACTCGGTACCGGCGGCGATCATCACGTCCGCCAGGCCCAGGCGGATCAGGTTGGCGGCATCCGACACCGCTTGCACCCCGGAGGAGCAGAAACGGTTGATGGTGATGCCCGGCACGGTGATGGGCAGGCCCGCCAGCAGGGCGCCGATACGGGCCACGTTCATGCCCTGCTCGGCTTCCGGCATGGCGCAGCCGACGATGACGTCGCCGATCAGGGCCGGATCGACCCCGGGCACCTGGGCCACGACGGCTTTGATGGCAGCGGCCAGCATGTCATCCGGACGCACATTACGGAACATGCCGTTCTTCTTGGCCACCGGCAGGCGGGTGGCAGCGACGATGTAAGCCTCTTGAATCTGTTTGCTCATGTATTTCTCCAAAGGCGTAAGGCGTAAGGGGTGAGGGGTGAGGGGTTTTGATCACCGCGCGCTTTGCGCGCGCAAATTTCCACGCCTCACTCCTTCCCCCTCACCCCTCACGCACTATCAGTTTCTAAGCGGCTTGCCGGTTTCCAGCATGTGCTGGATGCGCGCCTGGGTTTCGGGGGTTTTCAGCAATTCGACGAACAGCCGGCGCTCGACGGTCAGCAGCCACTCTTCATCCACCAAGCTACCCGTCTCGATTTCGCCGCCGCACAGGGCCACGGCAGCGGCGCGGGCCACCTTGTAGTCATGGGCGGAAATCATGCCGCCTTCCCGCATATTCACCAGCATCATCTCGAAGGTGGCAATGCCGTTCTTGCCGGCCACCGGAATGCCGCGAGCCTTAAGGGGCGGGGCGTAGCCGGCATCGGCCATGGCGCGGGCTTCCTTGATCGTCACCCAGAGCAATTCGTGGGCGTTGAAGAGGATGGTGTCGGAGGGCTGGGCGAAGCCGAAGTCCATGACCTCCTGAGCGCTCTTGGCCACCTTGGCCATGGCGATGGTCTGGAAAACCGGCTGCAGGTAGTTGAACACCTCCCCCGGCGTGGCGGACTGGGCGGCCCATTCGGCGGCGCGCACGGCGAATTCCTTGCAGCCGCCACCGGCGGGGATCAGGCCCACACCCGCTTCCACCAGGCCCACGTAGCTTTCCAGCGCCAGCACGCGCTTGCCCGCATGCATCACGAACTCGCAACCGCCCCCCAGGGCCATGCCTTGCACGGCGGCCACGGTGGGCACCTGGGCATACTTCAAAGATTGGGATGCGCGCTGGAACTTCTCGACGGTGGCTTCCAGAATGTCGAACTGGCCGGCGGCGCAGGCTTCACCGACTTGCTGCAGGTTGGCCCCCACGGCGAAGGGCGCTTCGTGCCAGACCACCAGGCCATCGAGGCTCGCTTCGGCCCGGGCCACGGCGGCGATCACGCCATCCAGCACCTCGTTGCCGATGGTGTGCATCTTGGACTTGATGGAAAGTATGCCAATGCCGGCATCCACCACGGGCAGGCGCCACAGACGCACCCCCGGGTTCTCATACAGGGTTTCGCCGACGCTTTCCGGCGTGGCAGCGCTTTCACCCAGCACGCGCTCCGGGAACAACTGGCGCTCATACACCGGCAGCGTCGAACGGGGCACATAGGCATTCTTGCCGGCGGAGTAGGAGCCGGCGGCGGTATGCACACCGCTGCGGCCAGATTCCAGCACCCAGGCCGGCAGCGCCACGGCGCTCATGGCCTTGCCAGCAGCGATATCGGCGGTGATTGCCTGGGCGGTTTCGGACCAACCGGCGGCCTGCCAGGTCTCGAACGGGCCTTGGCTCCAGCCGAAACCCCAGCGCATGGCGAAATCCAGGTCCCGGGCGTTGTCCGCCACGCTTTCCAGGTGAACCGCCGCGTAGTGGAAGATGTCGCGGAAAATGGCCCACAGGAATTGGGCTTGCGGATGGGTGGAAGCACGCAGGGCAGAAAACTTCTCTGCCGGATTCCTGACCTTCAGGATGGCGGCCACTTCCTCGGCGATCTCGCCGGCCGACTTGCGGTAATCCTGGGTCGCCAGGTCCAGCACCTGGATTTCCTTTCCCTGCTTCCTGAAGATGCCGCAGCGGGTCTTCTGGCCCAGGGCGCCCTGCCCGATCAGGGCCTGCAACCAGGCCGGTACGCAAAAGTAGGCATGCCAGGGGTCCGTCCCATCAAAGCCGCCAGAGCGGCTCTCGACGCTCCCCTCTCCTCCGGGAGTGGGGCGGGGGGGTGAGGGAGGGCGCAGGGTGTCCTGCATGGTCTTGACCACATGGGCCAGGGTATCCAGGCCCACCACATCAGCGGTGCGGTAAGTGGCGCTCTTCGGCCGGCCGATCTTCGGTCCGGTCAGGGCGTCCACTTCATCGAAACCCAGGCCGAAAGCCTGGGTGTGGTGCATCACGGCGAGAATGGAGAAAACGCCGATGCGGTTGGCGACGAAGTTCGGCGTGTCGAGGGCACGGATGACACCCTTGCCCAGGCGGGACGTCAGCCAGGTTTCCAGCGCATCCAGGGTGCCGGCGTCGGTGCCCGGGGTGCCGATGATTTCCACCAGATGCATGTAGCGCGGCGGGTTGAAAAAGTGGATGCCGCAGAAACGGGGACGCAGGCTTTCCGGCAGACCCTGAGCCAGGGCATTCATGGACAGGCCGGAAGTGTTGGAGGCGACGATGGCATGAGGCGCGAGGTGGGGCGCGATTTTGGCGTAGAGATCGTTCTTCCAGTCCATGCGCTCCGCAATGGCTTCGATCACCAGATCACACTCGGCGAGCAAGGCCAAGTTTTCAGCGTAGTTGGCGGCATCGATGAACTTCAGTTTGGCCTTGCTGGCCAGGGGCGCCGGATCCAGCTTTTTGAGGCCGTCGAGGGCCTTGTTGACGATACCGTTCTTGACCCCTTCCTTGGCCGGCAGGTCGAACAGCACCACCGGCACATTGGCATTGGCGAGGTGGGCAGCAATCTGCGCCCCCATCACGCCGGCCCCGAGCACGGCGGCTTTCCTTACGATCAGCTTGTTCAAGCGTGTCTCCTTTTGTGAATCATGCTGCACTTATTGGCTTAAAACGAACGTTTGAATTATAAGCCGTGTGTCTGAGCGGTCAACTTATTATTTGTGTTGTTTGCAAAAAAAGGCCCCGGCTAAGCGGGGCGCAAACAGGGATCAAAAAAGGCCTCCGGGACTCAGAAGGCCATGGAGAGTTGCGCGCCGAGAATGAGCGCGTTGGCGTCGTAGTTTCCTTTGACCAAGCCCTTGTTGGCTGTAACGGAGGCCGAGGTCTGATCGTTATTGATCGTGGAGTCGCGCACGTAGAGGTAGGTGGCCCCCACATCCACGCTGGTTGATTTATTGGGCTTGTATTGGGCGCCGATGCTTAGCCAGACACGATCATTGTCGGGCAGTGAAACCAGCCGTGTATTTTCACCCTTGACTGGCGTTTGATCGTAGGCCAGCCCGGCTTTCAGCTTCCAGGTGCTGTCCAGGGTGTAGTTGGCACCAAGGGCAACACGCCAGGTGTCGCGGAAATCGGTGATCAGTGTTTGCGCCGTTGCACCATTCAGGACACCGGAGGTGCGCAGGATGTCTACCTTGGGAATGGAGCTCCACCCGGTCCAGGACAAGTCGCCCAGAAGTTCCCATTTGTCGTTCAGCTTATGTGTGCCGCTGAGAATGAAGGTGTCCGGCAGGGTGATGGTCGCTCGCGTGTTGCTCGAGGCACCGGCGGCATTGAGGCCTGCAACCGTTGCGTTTGCCGTCGGATCGCCGTTGCTGGTGACTTTCACATCGCCGTTCACGTCATGTTTGATGGAGGAGCGATAGGAAACCCCCAGCTTGGTTGCCGGGCTCAGTGTAAACAAGACACCCGCATTCCAGCCCCAGGCCGAATCCTCGAGGTTCAGGGTGGCGGTTGCACCGGCCACATTGACGGTGCCTGGAATATTTGTAACTCCGACGGTACGGATATATTCCGCATCCAGACGCTGCCAGTTCACGCCAAAGCCAAGGGACACCGTCTCGCTGGCCCGCCATGCAACAGAGGGATTGACGTTGATGGTTTTGATTTCAAACTTGACGGATTGGGCTGCACCGATCCACGGGCTGTCATATTTCGTTGCCAGGCCGAAGGGGGCGCCAACACCGAGGCCAACGTACCAATCCTTATTGAGCGCCATCGACATGTAGCCGTTGGGAACGACCCCCAACCCGCCACCGTCGTTGCCGCTTCCGCTTAGGGAGCCGGTGGACGATCCATTGTTGGAAAATTTGTAGCTGGTCTTGATCAGATTGGTGCCAAAGGATACTTCGCGAGCTTGCAACTGAGTCATGCCAGCAGGATTGAAGAAGACGGTACTGGCATTATCGGCAACGGCAGCCGAACCCGCGTAGGCATTGCCGAGGCCGCTGCCACTTTGCTCCCAGAGTTGAAAACCAGAGGCGGCTGCCGTTCCGGAAAAAGCCAAGCCAACCAGCACTACGCTCAGGCGCGGTGTGAATATCTTATGCATTGAAATGTCTCCTGTATTTTTATCGTGATGGGTACGACTGGAAGTAATTAAACAGCGAACGAACGTTCGAAACACTGTTTAAACGTAAAAAATCTGTGCGGAAGCGGGCCAAGTCATTTTAAGGTCTTGATTTTTCCCAACACAAGGGTCCGCCGCTAAAGGGCGCAAAACCCGTTCCGAAAATCACCCCGGCGTCCGCCAGATCGGCATCGGCGACGATGCGATCCGTAAGCAGTTGGCGCGTGCGCTCCACCAGGGGTTTGACCAGTTTTTCGGCCAAGCCGGCGGGCACAGCACCGGCGGCGCCCTTCTTCGCCCGGCCGCTGGACCAGTCGTAGAAACCCTGGCCGGATTTCTTGCCCAGTTGTCCCCGGTCCACCCGGCTTTGCAGACACTTTGGCGCTTCACTTCCGCCGGCCAACTGCCTGCCGGCCGCCAGGGCAATATCCAGGCCCACCGTATCGATCAGTTCCATCGGCCCCATGGGCATGCCGAACGCCAACATGGCGGCATCGACGGTTTCCGGCGAGACGCCCGCGTCCACCGCACCCATGGCCGCCAGCATGTAGGGGGCCAGCACCGCATTGACCAGAAAGCCCGGCCCGCTCTTCACCGGCAGCGGCAGCTTGTCGATCTGCCGGACGAAGGCGCAGGCGGCCTGCACGGCGGCCCCATCTGCCCCGTCGGCTTCCACCACCTCCACCAGGGGCATCATGGCCACCGGGTTGAAGAAATGAATGCCCACCAGGCGCTCCGGCCTGGCCAGCACGCTGCGCAAGTCTTCCAGTTTGAGGCTGGAGGTATTGGTGGCCAGGAGCGCCCCCGGCTTCATGCGCACTTCCAGTTCCTTGAAGAGGGCGTGCTTGGCCTCGACGTTCTCAAAAATCGCTTCGATGACCACGTCAGCATGGGCCACGCCGTGGCCCTGGGGGTCGGGTATCAGCCGGTCCCGGGCCGCCCGGGCCAGGAGGGGGTCCCGCAGACGCTTGTCAAAGAGCTGGCTGGCACGGGCCAGGGCCGGGGCGATGCGCTCGATAGTCTGATCCTGCAAGCTCACGGTCAGGCCACGCAGGGCGCACCAGGCGGCGATGTCGCCCCCCATGACGCCGGCACCGATGACATGCACGTGTCTGGCCTTGAAGTCCGAGGCTTTGCCAAAGCCCTTCAGCCGTTCCTGCAGGTGATAGACGCGCAGCAGATTGCGGGCGGTGGGCGAGGTGATGATGCGGTCGATGATTTCCGGCGCCGCCAGCGCATTGCCCTGATGCTTCGCCCACAGCTCGATGATGGCGTAAGGCGCCGGGTAATGGGCAGGGCTGGCCTTCTTCGCCACCTGCTTACGTGCTCCCCTGGCCACAAGCGCCTTCAGCGGCCCGTTCAACAGGCCTTGCAGCAGAGGCAGGGGCCGGCGCCGCTGGCCGGAGAGCAGGAGTTGCCGCGCCGCCATTTCCATGACCCGTGGCGGCACGCAATCGTCGGCCAGGCCCAGCTTCTTCGCCCGTTTAGCGTCCAGGGTCTTGCCGCTGAGCATCAAATCCAGGGCCACCGCCGGCCCCATGCGCTCTGGCAGGCGCAGCATGCCGCCCCAGCCCGGGAAGATACCGAGCATGACTTCCGGCAGGCCCAGCTTGGTACCCGGCTCATCCACCGCCAACAGATAGCGGCAGGCCAGGGCCAGTTCCAGGCCACCACCGAGGCAGTGACCGCGCACCAGGGCCAGGGTCGGATAGGGTACGGCCGCCAGCCGATTGAAGAGCAGCCAGCCCCGGGCCACCAGGGCACGCCCCTTTTCCGCCGTATCCAGTTGGGAGAATTCGCCGATGTCGGCCCCGGCGATGAAGCCGGCGGTCTTGGCGGAACGGATGATCAATCCAGGGGGCGGATTCAGGTCCAGCTGGTCGAGAATCAGCCCAAACTCGGCCAGCACTTCGGCGGACAGGGCATTCGTGGACTCGTCGGCCTTGTCCAGCACCGCCACGGCGATACCGCTCGCTTCCTTGTGCAGTTGCCAGTGTTTCATGAGCAAGTCTCCAGCAACATGGCGCCGCCCAGGCCGCCGCCGATACAGATCGTCGCCATGCCGCGCCGGGCCTTGTTGCGGCGCAGGACGTGCAACAGATGCAGGACGATACGCGCCCCGGAGGCGCCCACCGGATGACCGATGGACACCGCCCCCCCATCCACATTCAGGCGCTCTGTGGCCAGGGTGCCCAGGGCGCCGGGCAGATCCAGGTGTTCGCGGCAATAGGCCTCATCCTGCCAAGCCGCCTGACAGCCGAGCACCTGGGCGGCAAAGGCTTCGTTCAGTTCCCAGTAATCCACCTCGGCCAGGCTCAGGCCCTGGCGTTGCAGTATGGGCGTGGAGGCATGCACGGGACCCAGACCCATCTGTTCCGGTTCCAGGCCGGACCATTGGCTGTCCACAATCCTGCCCAGGGGCTTGAGCTGCCATTTCTTGACCGCCTCTTCCGAGGCCAGCAGCACCCAGGCGGCGCCGTCGGTAATCTGGGAGCTGTTGGCGGCGGTGATCTTGCCGTATTTCTTGTCGAAAAAAGGCTTCGGCTTGGCCATGCCGACCATGCTGGCGTCGGCCCGCACGCCGTCATCCTCCGCATAGACCTTACCGTTGCCATCCACGAGGGGCACGATTTCATGGAGGTGGCCGGCGGCACGTGCGGCCAGGGCCTTTTGATGGCTGTCCACGGCAAATTCGTCCATCTGCCGGCGCTCGATGCCAAAGCGCCAGGCCAGGTTTTCGGCAGTCTGGCCCATGAGCATGCCCACCACCGGATCCGTCAGACCCTTCATCAGGCCGATCACCGGCTTGAACAGGGCCGTCACGGGTAACTTCAGGAAGTGGCGGGCTTTCTGGCCGGCAGTGCGCAGGGCCAGCATGCCGGCAAACCAGTTCACCATGAGGTCGGAATACAGCAGCGGCGCCCGGGACAGGGCATCCACGCCGCCGGCCAGCACCAGTTCGGCACGCCCGCCCTGGATATTGGCCATTGCCGAGTCGATGGCCTGCATACCGGAGGCGCAGTTGCGCATCACCGTCCAGCCCGGCACCTTTTTGCCGCAGCCCAGGCGCAGGGCCACCATGCGGCCGATGTTGGTTTCGTCCGGCGAGGGCGCGGCGCAGCCCAGAATCACTTCATCGAGATCGCCCGGCAAAAACGGCTGGCGCAACAGCAGGGCACGGCCCGCCTGGGTCGCCAGATCGGAAGCCGCGAACGCCCCCGGTCCTTTCTGCGCCTTCAGGAACGGGGTACGGGCACCGTCCACCACGTAGATTGTGCGGCCCATGTCAGGCAGCCATCCGGCAGTCGGCGGGCTTGTTGGCCGTGACCACGCCGTAATCGAAGGGGAAATCGTCCACACGCACGACGATGTCACGCAGGTGGTTACGACGCTGCAAGACTGCGTACTCCTCCCGGGTAATGACCCCCAGCTCAAAAGCCACATTGGCAATGTCCCGCACGTTGGCTGCCGGATTGTTATCGAAACGCCCGGACTTTTCGGCGATGCGAACCTTCGCCTCGATGCCTTCCGCAGCCAGCGTGGCCAGCAGGGCCAGTTCGATGGCACCAATCGGTTCGTTCTCCGTGCTGGGCACGAAGCATTCTGCCGTCAGGCGGTCCCGGGTGGCGGAGGGGCTGATCAGCAACTTCGCCACCTCGTGACCCACCTCATCGGAGGGCACCACATAGGGATGGCCCCAGGGGAAGATGGAACGATGCAGGAAAGCCGCGATGAAACGTAGCGGGAAGTTGGCGATGACGCCGTCGAAAGCCTGCTGGGCCTTGTACATGGCATCCCATATCGCCCAGTGGGCCAGGGGCGCGTCTTCCTTATTGCGCCCTTCTTCCTCGTAACGCTTGAGGGTGCAGGAAATCAAGTACATCTGGGCCAGGATATCGCCAAGCCGGGCCGAGAGTTTTTCCCGGCGCTTGACGCTGCCGCCGAGGACCAGCAGGGAAATGTCGGCCATGAAGGCGAAGGCGGCGGAAAAACGGGTCAATTGCTGGTAGTAGCGCTTCATTTCCGGCGCCACATCGGTGTTGACCATCGAAAAGTGGGAGCCGGTCATGCCCAGCCACAGGGCACGCAGGCCATTCTTGATGGTGAAGCCGATATGACCGAACAGCGCCTTGTCGAAATCCACCAGGCCCTTGGCCGCATCCGGATTCTGGGCCGCCTGCATTTCCGGCAGTAGATAGGGATGGCAGCGGATGGCGCCCTGGCCAAAGATGATGAGGGAGCGGGTCAGGATATTGGCGCCTTCCACGGTGATGCCGATGGGCACCTGCTGGTAGGCGCGGCCCATGAAATTGGACGGGCCAAGGCAGATGCCCTTGCCGCCAATGACATCCATGCCGTCATTCACCACCTGACGGGCACGCTCGGTGACATGGTACTTGGCGATGGCCGACACGACGGAGGGTTTCTCGCCCAGATCGACGGCACCGGCAGTCATCTTGCGTACCGCATCCATCATGTACGTATAGGCACCGATGCGGGTCAGGGCTTCCTCCACCCCCTCGAACTTACCCACGGCCATCTTGAACTGGCTGCGCACCCGGGCGTAACCGCCAACGGCCCGGGCCGTCATCTGGGCCATGCCGGTATTCGACGAGGGCAGGGAAATCGAACGACCGGCCGCCAGGCACTCCATGAGCATGCGCCAGCCCTGGCCGGCCATCTTCGGGCCGCCGATGATGAAGTCCAGGGGCATGAAGACGTCCTGGCCCCGGGTCGGACCATTCATGAACATGGCGTTGAGGGGGAAGTGACGGCGTCCGGTATCCACCCCCGGATGATCGTAGGGCACCAGGGCGCAGGTGATGCCGATATGTTTCTTGCCGCCGAGCAGGCCCTCTGGATCAAACAAATGGAAGGCCAGGCCGAACACCGTGCACACCGGTGCCAGAGTGATATAGCGCTTGTCCCAGGAAACCCGCATGCCGAGCACTTCCCGGCCCTGCCACAGGCCCTTGCAGACGACGCCGCTATCCGGAATCGAGGCGGCATCGGAACCGGCCCAGGGGCTGGTCAGGGCAAAGGCCGGCACTTCGATGCCTTTGGCCAGGCGCGGCAGATAGTGATTCTTCTGGGCATCAGTGCCGTAATGCAGCAGCAATTCCGCCGGCCCCAGGGAGTTGGGCACCATGACCGACACCGACAGGGCGGAGGAGCGGGTAGACAGCTTGGTCACCACCTGGGAATGAGCGTAGGCGGAAAATTCCAGGCCGCCGTACTGCTTCGGAATGATCATGCCGAGGAAGCCCTTGTCCTTAATGTAGCGCCAGGCCTCATGCGGCAGGTCGTAGAGTTCGTGGGTCACCTTCCAGTCGTCCACCAGACGGCAGGCTTCCTCACATTCGTTGTCGAGAAAGGCTTGCTCTGCCGTCGTCAGGGTCGGCGTCGGGTAGGCATGCAGTTTCCGCCAGTCCGGCTTGCCTTGAAAAAGCTCCCCCTCCCACCAGACAGTGCCGGCTTCCAGGGCGTCCCGCTCCGTATCGGACATCTGCGGCAATACCTTGCGGTAGGCCGCAAAAATCGGGCGGGTGATCAGGACACGGCGCAAGGGCCGTATCAGGAATAAGCCGGCCAGGGTTGCCAGGATGGCGAACCCCAGGATGGTGCTCTGGAACATGCTGTCTGTCTCCGTTTATATTTACCATGCAAGTCGGCGTAGCCGACTCACAACGCTTCCCTCTCCCGGCGGGAGAGGGACTGAGGGTGAGGGAAACCGCCATGGCTTTTATGCTCAGGAGTGGCGTCCAACACCATGGCGGTTATTGTTTTGCTGGTTTATTGGCCGTCCACCGCAGCGTCCGAATACTGCGGCAGTGACGCACGAAGGCCCCCGATGAGAAACGACATCAGGCGCGGCACCAGGCGATCCAGGCGATCCACCGCGTCTTCGTCCTCGATTTGCCAGTCGGTTACCAGACGCAAGGTATCGGTGCCGGCAATGGCGTAGGACGTGGCGCCGAGCATGAAGTGGAAACGCCAGACGATTTCCGCCTTTGGCACGTCCGGCAAGGACTTGAACAGGGCTTCCTTGTAGCGTTCCACGACCGCCTGGTATTCATGGGCCAGGAAAGTGCGAATGAACTCGGAAGGTTGGGACAGGGTGCGCCCGAGCAGGCGCAGAAAGGTCACGCCACCACGGGATTTGTCATCGGCCATGCGCAGCAAGGTGCCGAAAAACGCATCGACAATCGCCGACGGTTTGAGGGGCTGGCCCGCAGCCTTGCTTTCCAGTTCATCAAGAACGCGCATGCGCTCATCGTTCAGCCAGTCCAGGCGACGCCGAAACACTTCCTGCATCAGCGACTCCTTGGAGCCGAAGTGATAATTGACAGCAGCCAGATTGACCTCCGCGCCGCCCGTGATGGCGCGCATGGAGGTGCCATCGTAGCCAAGCTCCATGAACAAGCGTTCCGCCGCATCCAGGATGCGCTCGCGGGTGTCGGTAGTGCGGACTTCTTGCATGCTTTCCTCCTCTAATTCAAACGTTCGTTCGAATAATAAGGAAAACCCCAAGGCAATGCAAGAAACTTTTTGCACGCCCCTCCCGACGCGAACGCGGGCAGTGGATTTCGGCGAATCCGGTGCCCTTGGAAAAAGCAAAACGCCGGACTCGCCGGCGTTTTGCTTGAACCTAAAAAACTCTGTTTGAAACGCCGAGACGCCGAGACGCCGAGGAAAAACAAGAAGTTGGCAGCGTAACGCGCTTCACCCATTTGGTGAGGCCAAAACCCTTGACATATCTTTGTTTTCTCGGCGCCTCTGCGCCTCGGCGTTTAGTCAACTGCCTTTTTAAGGTTGAAACGTATGATCGGGCTGCTTACCCGACCTACGGCCTGTAGGTCGGGTTTTAACCCGACACCCTTAGCGCATGCGGATGGCGTCCACCACGGCCACGGCGGTCATGTTGACCAGGCGGCGCACGGTGGCGGTGGGGGTCAGAATGTGCACCGGCTTGGCTGTGCCCAGCAGCAGCGGACCCACGGTAATGCCTTCGCCGGTCATCTTCAGCAGGTTGAAGGCGATGTTGGCGGCATCCATGTTGGGCATCACCAGGATGTTGGCCTCGCCGCCGAGGGAAGACCCGGGGTGAGAGCGGTCGCGGATGTCCGCCGACAGGGCCGCATCGCCGTGCATCTCCCCATCCACTTCCAGATCCGGCGCCTTTGCCAGGATGATGTCCCGCGCCTTGCGCATTTTCAGCGCCGAGGCGGAGCGGGAACTGCCGAAGTTGGAGTGGGACAGCAGGGCCAGCTTGGGCGTGATGCCGAAGGCCCGAACCTCGTCCGCCGCCATCAGGGCGATTTCCGCCACTTCTTCCGCCGTAGGGTTCTCGTTTACGTAGGTGTCGGTAATGAACAGGGTGCGGCCCGTCAGCATCAGCACGTTCATGGCGGCATAGGTGCGGGCGCCTTCCTTCAGGCCGATGGCGTTGTGCACCTGCTGCAGGTGCGTCTCATACTGGCCATACATGCCGCAGATGAGGCCGTCCGCGTCGCCCCGGCGCAGCAGCATGGCGCCGATGAGGGTGTTGTCGCGACGCAACTGGGCCTTGGCCATGTCCGGCGTGATGCCGTCCCGGCCCATGAGCTTGTAGTACTCGCTCCACAGCTCCCGGTAGCGGCCATCGGAATCCGGATTCACCACATCGAAATCCCGGCCGGCCTGCAGGTTGAGGCCGAATTTCTGGATGCGCATATCGATGACGCCGGGGCGGCCGATGAGTATGGGCCGGGCCAGCTTTTCGTCCAGGATGGCGCGCACAGCCCGCAGCACCCGTTCGTCCTCGCCTTCCGCGTAGAGAATGCGCTTCTGCTCCGTCGGCAGCTTCTTGGCCGCCGCAAACAGCGGCTTCATGATGACACCGGAGTGATACACGAAGTTGGTGAGCTGGCTGCGGTAGGCGTCGAAATCGGTGATGGGCCGGGTCGCCACGCCGGAATCCATGGCCGCCTGGGCCACGGCCGGGGCGATGGTGACAATGAGGCGCGGATCGAAGGGCTTGGGAATGATGTAGTCCGGGCCGAAGGACAGGTCCGCGTCGCCGTAGGCCATGGCCACCACGTCGGACTGTTCCGCCTGGGCCAGGTTGGCGATGGCATGCACGCAGGCCAGCTTCATTTCTTCCGTGATGGTGGTGGCGCCTACATCCAGGGCGCCGCGGAAGATGAAGGGAAAACACAGGACGTTATTGACCTGGTTCGGGTAGTCGGAACGGCCGGTGGCGATGATGCAATCCGGGCGCACTTCCTTGGCCAGTTCGGGGCGGATTTCCGGCTCCGGGTTGGCCAGGGCCAGGATCAGGGGCTTGGCGCCCATGCTCTTGACCATGTCTTGCTTGAGCACACCGGCAGAGGAACAGCCGAGGAACACGTCGGCGCCCACAATCACATCCGCCAGGGTGCGAGCGGCGGTGCTCTGGGCGTAGCGGGCCTTGTTCGGCTCCATGTGCTCGTCGCGACCGACGTAGATGACGCCCTTGGAGTCACAGACGGTGATGTTCTCGATCTTGACGCCAACCCGCACCATGAGGTCCAGACAAGCGATGGCGGCGGCGCCGGCACCGGAAGCCACCAGCTTGATGGCACCGATGTCCTTGCCCACCACCTTGAGGCCGTTCAGGACGGCAGCGGTAGAAATAATGGCGGTGCCGTGCTGGTCGTCATGGAAGACCGGAATCTTCATGCGCTTCCTGAGTTCCTTCTCGATGTAGAAGCACTCCGGCGCCTTGATGTCTTCCAGGTTCACCCCGCCCAGGGTCGGCTCCAGGGCGGCGATCATGTCGATGAGTTTATCCGGATCGTTCTCGGCCAGCTCGATGTCAAACACGTCGATGCCGGCGAATTTCTTGAACAGGCAGCCCTTGCCTTCCATCACCGGCTTGGAAGCCAGGGGGCCGATATTGCCCAGGCCCAGCACGGCGGTACCGTTGGTAATGACCGCCACCAGGTTGCCGCGGGAAGTCAGCTGGTCCACCTGGGACGGATCGGCCACGATGGCGTTGCAGGCGGCCGCCACGCCGGGGGAATAGGCCAGGGCCAGGTCCCGTTGATTGGTCAGTCCCTTGGTCGGGACCACGGAAATTTTGCCCGGTGTCGGCAGGCGGTGGTATTCCAGCGCTGCAGCCTCCAGGTCCTTGTCCAATTTTTCCATGTCTTTCCTCGAAATTATCTCAATAGTATTTTTCTGGCTCCGCTCTGCGGCGGAGGATCGCGCATCATACAAGCATTCGGCCGCGCATCATAACGCGAAACATTCGTCGCCGTAATTATGAATAACGGTGCATAAGTCCTGCGGCCACCCGGGAATATTCACCGATACCATTCCCCATCGGGGCCGAGTTTGGCACAATGCCGCTTTCCTAAAAGCGGCGGTGCGGTGATGAAACGGGTCGTTTTCAACAAGAAGGGTGGCGTCGGCAAATCCACCATCACCTGCAACCTGGCCGCCATCAGCGCGGCGGAAGGCAGAAAGACGCTGGTAGTGGACCTGGACGCCCAGGGCAACTCCACCCAGTACCTGCTGGGCAAGAATGGTGCTGACCTGGACATCACCATCGCCGACTTCTTCGACCAGATGCTCAACTTCCGCATGCGGCCGAAAGAGACCCGGGAATTCGTGATTCCGACGCCCTTTCCGAATCTCTTCCTGCTGGCCTCCCACCCGACCCTGCAGGATCTGGAAAGCAAGCTGGAATCCCGCTACAAGATCTTCAAGCTGCGGGATGCCTTGAACGAACTGGGCAAGCAGTTCGATGTAATCTTTGTGGATACGCCGCCGGCTCTCAACTTCTACACCCAGTCGGCCCTCATCGCCGCCGACTCCTGCCTGATTCCCTTCGACTGTGACGATTTCTCCCGCCGCGCCCTGTATTCCCTCTTGGACAGCGTGGAAGAAATTCGTGCCGACCATAACCCGGGCCTGCAGGTGGAAGGCATCGTGGTGAACCAGTTCCAGCCCCGGGCGACCCTGCCGCAAAAACTGGTGCAGGAATTGGTGGATGAAGGTTTGCCGGTGCTACCCACCTACCTGTCAGCCTCGGTGAAAATCCGCGAGTCCCACGAACAGTCCCAGCCCATGATCCACCTGGCCCCCAACCACAAGGTGGCCCAGGAGTTCGTGGCCTTGTACAAGGAACTGGAAAAAGCCGGGGCCTGAGAGGCACAAGCCGGCCTCCCGCAAGGGGCGAGTCCGAGGTTTTCCCGGCCTTGAGATCGCCCACACTTGCCCTTGCACGCCCTTCAAAAATTCTTGCAAAAATCAATGTGCAATGATTTTTGTCAACCCCCCCAGCAGAGGGGTTGTTGTTCCAGCCTACCCACTTAAACTCGGCAGCATGCGGCGGGCGTGGGATTGCAGACTCCTCATTGGCATTCACCGTCCGCCCTCTGCGATGGCAGATATATAGGCAGCAAGCTCCTTGCCAGGAATGCTTGGCGCCGCTCCCGACTGGCGACACGGAACGATACCATGAACTTTTTGAAGCGCCTTTTCGGGCATTGGGCCATCCTGTGCGTGCTGACCGCCATGAGCTGGGTGCATGCGGCCACCATCAACTACCCCCTGGACCTGGCTGCCGGCTGGAATCTGATGGGCAACAGCCTGTCCACACCCCTGGATGTCCGCAGCACTCTGGGCGCCCAGAACAGCGTGGTTTCCGTCTGGAAATGGGACGCCACCAACCAGTCCTGGGCGTTCTACTCTCCCAGCTACGATGCCGCCGGAACCCTGGCAAGCTATGCCGCCTCCAAGGGCTATTCCGTGCTGACGACGATACAGCAGGGGGAAGGTTACTGGGTCAACGCTTCGGCTCCCGTTGCCTTGGGCATCCACGCCGGCCCGCCGGTTTCCCTCGCCGCCGGCAACCTGGTGACAGGGTGGAACCTGACTGCCACCGGCGATGCGCCGACGCCCTCCGCCCTGTCCGGCAATCTCGGCAATGTGACGACCCTGTGGGCCTGGGATACCGTTACCGGCAGCTGGTATTTCCATTCCCCCAGCCTGCAGGCCGGCAACACCCTGGCATCCTACAACGCCGGCAAGGGCTACAAGGATTTCGGCGCCATGACTCTGGGGTACGGTCGCGGCTTCTGGATCAATTACGCCGGTACCGGCGCAGCAGGCGGTGGTGGCAGCACCCCCGCCTGTCTGATCACCGCCGGCACGGCGAAGATTTGCTACGCCAGCCTGCCGGTTCCTTTCACCTGTGACGCTACGGGCATGAACGACAGCACCTGGGTGCTGGGCTACGCCGGCTACACCGGCAAGACCTACCAGGCCCTGTCCTCCTGTTCCGGCGTCAGTGGCGCCGTGGCAGGAACGGTGTTCACCACCATCGCCAGCGATGCGGTGGTGCTGACACCTTTCGGCACCGCCCTGTCCCTGAATGGCGACTACCTGGACGCCCCGGGCAACGCTGCGCGCTTCAATTTCGACAACGGCTTCGGTACCGCTTCCGGCATCACCTGGGACGGCACCACCCTGTGGGTGGCGGACACGGTGAACAAGGCCATTCGCAAGCTGGACCCCGCGACCGGCGTCGTGAGCACCCTGAATGCTCAATTCACCAATCCGGACACCGCCCAGACCTACAACCCCCTGAACGTCCCCAAGGGCATCACCAGTGACAGCACCAATCTCTACGTCACGGATCAGGGCAACATCTACCAGATCGCCAAGGCCTCGGGTGTCGTGACCATCCTCTCCGGCAACCGCTATGGTCAGGTACAGGGCGGCTGGGGCAACGTGCATATCGGAACGCTGCCTGGCACCTCGAAGCCAAGCAGCATCACCAACGACGGTACTTACCTGTACTTCTCCGACCTGGATTACACCTCGGGTGCCGGTTCGGTGATCAAGATGAACCTGGCGACCAAGGTGTTTACCACCGTGACCACCATGCCGTCGTCCAATGCGTTCACCGCCGCCGGCCCGCGCGGCATCACCACCGACGGCACCAATCTGTATGTGGTGAGCGGTGCAGATAAAACCATCGTCAAGATCGTCATCGCCACCGGGGCGAAGACCACCCTCGCTGGCAACCCTGCCGCTTCCTCCATGCGGGATGGCTTGGGCGCCGAAGCGGTATTCACCGCCCCCATTGATATCGCCACGGACGGAACCTATCTCTACGTCACGGACAGCACCGTTGTCTCCGGCTACAACACGGTACGCAAAATCGAGATCAGCACCGGCATCGTCACGACCCTGGCCGGCGGCTCCGGCGCCGGTTTCGTGGATGGCGGCTGGAACGTGGCCGTATTCAGCGGCCTGGGCGCCATCACCAACATCGGCAGCACCCTCTACGTCACCGACAATCTGAGCGCGGTGCGCAAGATTCTTTGGGGCGCGGCTGCCCAGGGCATTGGCAACATTGTTACGCCCCGGGTGCCCGTTGCTCCGACGGTGACGGCAACCGTTGCCAGCGCCAGTGCCATCAATATTTCCTGGCCGGCGGTCAATACGGCCACGGGTTACACGGTTTATCGCACCACCAATCCGAATCTGGCCCTGTCGGCCATGACCAAGCTGAACGCCACGCCCCAAGCCGGGACCTCGTACGCGGATTCCGGTTTGTCGGCGGCGACGGTCTACTACTACTTTGTCGTCGCCTCCAATACGGTCGGCAGCGGCGCGGCCTCCAGCGCCGCCAGTACCACCACCGTACCCGCTGCGCCGGCTAACCTTTCCGCCTCCGCAGGCAGCGTGGGTGACGTCAGCCTGACTTGGTCGTCCGTGACCGGAACCACCGGCTACGATGTCTATCGGTCAACCACGGCCAATCAGGCTTTGGGTTCCATGACAAAGATCACCGCCAGCCCCATCGTCAATTTCACCGCCTACACGGATACAGGGCTGACAACCGGCACCACCTATTTCTACAAGGTGGTGGCCCTGAGCGCCACCGGGATGAGCGCCCCCTCCTCGGAGGCCAGTTCCATTCCGGGCGCTCCCCAGTCCTTCATGGCGGGCACTCTGCTGGGCGGGGCTCGACAGGGCAATGCGCTCTCACTTTCCACGGCCTCCGCTACTTACGTCAGTACCTTTGCAGGGTCCGGGGCGTCCGGCGCAACCGATCACACGACGGGCACGTTGGCGACGTTCACCGTCCCCACCGGCGTCACCACCGATGGTATCAATCTCTATGTGGCTGACCAACAGAGCAACATGATCCGCAAGATCTTGATCGCCACGGGCGCGGTGTCTACGCTTGCCGGGTCCATCACACAGGGAAGTACCGATGGCACGGGCACGGCTGCCAAGTTCAACTGGCCGACGGGTATCACAACGGATGGCACCAATCTGTATGTTGTTGATGCCGGCAATCGCCGCATCCGCAAGATTGTCATCGCGACCGGCGTGGTGTCCACGCTGGCAGGAAACAACGCTTCAGGAAGTGTGGACGGTATCGGCACGTTGGCCTCATTCA
>JAYTVW010000006.1:0-13082 GCA_043743785.1 Rhodocyclales bacterium
CCGCTCCAACTGGGCCGCCACCGCTTGGATTTGGCTCACCGAAGCGCGTATCCTCGCAACAAGACTTGCCGCCTGATTATTTTGTCTACACCCTCTTAGGAGCCTGTCGGGCCTGGAGGCTGGGGGAAATTCAAAATCCCGCCTTCAGCGCCTTCCACAGGAAAGCGCTGAAGATCAGCCCAGTTCGTCGGCGAATTGGTGATTGACGTCGCGGTGAAGACGCTCGTCGGCGCGCACCGCGATGATGACATCGCGCAAGCGGGCGTCGGGCGCAAGTTGCCAGTAGGTGATGGCGATGTCCGGCGCGGCAACATTTTCGTAGCTCCCGTCATCCACGCCGGCCAGGTACTCGGTATAGCTATGCACCGCTTCTTCCTCGAGATAGCCCACGACGCGATGGGCGGTCCTCGGCGCAATCATGTAGAGCAGAAAATAGAAGTTGTAGAAGACGCCTTGCACCAGCAGAACCAGCAGGCGCTCGAAGCGCGAGGGCTGCGCAATATGCATGAAGGTCATCAAGTGCTGGCGTTCGTTCTCGGCTTCATCAAGCAGCGTCTGTATCCAGCCATGATCGCTTTTCATGCGGCGCAAGGCGCGAAGGTGTTGCAGGGCGCCACCCACCATGCCCGGCACGGCCGCCACAGTTTCCAGCACCACGGCACGATGTCCGTAGCGCCGGGCAAAAAACATGTCGGCGCAGAGCCGTAGAAATCGGATGAAGCCGAAGGCAATCCGGTCACGGAAATTTCTGGGTGCGTAGTGCCATTCAAGCGGTGGTGTGGCAGACATGGCGGATCCTGTGCAGTTTTACAAACGGTATGTTGCCGTGGACCAACGAATTTCTTCCGGGACTTCCTGTGATGTCCTCTCGGTCCAGCTCAGAGCTTGTGAAACATTCAAAACCCGCTGAAATAGCTCGGTGGCCCAAAGAAAATGGCCCGAGGGTCAAAGGGCGAGATTGAAACCCCGCGTTATTGAACTAAGTCTGCGGCGAAAGCCGACAAGGCGAAAGTCAAAGGGCGAGATTGAAACCCCGCGTTATTGAACCGCAGAGGCGCAGAGGCGCAGAGAATTCAAGGGCTTGAGAGAATGCTGGATGCAAAGCCGGCAGTAATCCTGAGCGGGATCAAGCTTGGCTTTCCTCTGCGCCTCGGCGCCTCTGCGCTTCAAATTACTTTTTCAAATATTCCACACACTCTCAGCCGTGCCGCCGGGCAATTCGGAGTACATATTCGCCAAATGGCCGGAGTGCAGCTCCGGCCATGGGCGCTTTCAGCGGGAAATGATTTTTCCATTGTCGTCGGAAAGCAGAATTTCAACCCGGCGATTCAGTTGCCGGCCCCCGGCGCTGTCGTTGCCAGCCACCGGATAGGCCTCACCGAAACCATGGATTTCCGCCCGATCCCACGCAACACCCTGCTCCACCAGAGCGGCACGTACCGCACCGGCACGCCGGCTGGAAAGATCCTGGTTGTGGGCAGCGCTGCCGGTGCTGTCGGTATAGCCTTCGATGAGCACCTTGCGCCCCGGCACTTCCTTGAGATAGGCCACCAGATTCGCCACGCTGCGCTGGCCGCCGGATTTGAACTCGGCCTTGTCCGTATCGAAGAACAGGTCGCCAATCGTGATGACGTAACCGCGATCTGTCTTCTTGGCATTCATGGCCTGGAGCTGAGCCTCCAACAGGCGATTCCTGTCCTGGACATCGCTGGTCTGCTGCAGGGCCGCTACGGACATGCGCCGAGCCGATTCCGCAGCGCGGGAGGAGGCCTCCGCATCCCTTGTGGCCGCCTCCGCATCCCGGGTCGCCGCCTGGGCCTGCCGCGTCGCCACCGCAGCGGTCTGATGGGCCTTGTCCGCTTCTTCCGTGCGTGCCGCCAAGCGCACCTTGTCGCGGGTTCCTTCCGCATTGGCGATAGATAATTCGGCCCCCTTCTTTTGGCCGCTTTCCTGGGCAATGGCGACCCGCTGCCTGGCCAGATAAGCCAGATGGCTCACTTGTTCAGGCTTGTCCCCCCGCGTCCAGGCGTCGTTGGCCTGGTTGAGAGCATCGCCGGCCTGCTTCAACTCGCCCCCCGCCAGATCCCGCGTCTGGGGCGTGTCCTGGGCCACGCGGTAATCCGCCCGGGCCTGATCCAGCATGGCGTTAGGGGCAAGGGTGCTACAGCCCGTCAATATCGCCGCAGCGACAAGACTCAAGGCGAAAATCTTGTTCATGATCGTTTCCTTTAGGTGAATGTTTAGCGAGAAAGTCGCGTCAGCGACTCACTGTGCTCCCCTCTCCCTCCGGGAGAGGGGTTGGGGGTGAGGGGAAACCGGCATGGCTTTCATGCTCGGGGGCGGATTTCAAAGCCATGTCGCTTAGTTGCTTTTCCGGTCCAGCTCTTCCTGCAGCACGCGAATGCCTTCACGCAATTCGTCCGCAGCCAGTTGGGCCTTGCTTGAACCGGACTTGACTTCCGCCAGGCGGGCATCGACCTGGGCTTCCTGGGCCAGGGAACGGGCAAGCTTGTAGTTCTTCGCGGTCATGGCCACCTTGGCGCGCTCGAGTTTCTGGCGGGCGTCCTGCAGTTCCACCGGCGCCAGATCGGCGGCACCGGCGCTGGCGGCGCGGGATACCTCCGCCGTGGACACGGCCATTTGTTCCGTCGGTGCCGGGGTGCTGGCACAACCGGCGAGCAAGGCCGCCACCATGAGGGCGGGCAGGCCGATCCCGAACACGCTGGAAGCTTGTTTTCTTGAGGTACGCATCTTTTTCTCCACGGATTGATTGAATAAGAGAACGGCACGGCAAAGAGACCCGACACCTGCGTCATGTCACGCATTCCAGGAAAAGCCACCGTCAAGCCCGGCCTCATGCAGTGCCACGGGCAGCGCAACCAGGTTCGCTGCGCAGGATGGCCCTGCCTCTGGAGGCGGTCGGTACGCTGACGCACATGGGGCCGTGTCGGCGGGGCGGCAGGACGCCATGCGGCCTTGCGGAACTGTCTTCCCCAGGGCTGGCGCAGGCTTATGTATGCCAGCGTACCGACCCGGCGTCCCCTCTCGGCTACGCTGTTTGGGAGCTTCCGGCTGTACGCCAGAGAGGCAAGCACAACGCCAACCCCCAACTTCTTCAGCTGCTTGCAGCGATGAGCGATCTACCGAGTTCCCTCAGGAAAGGCTCCCTTGAACGTCGCTTCCAAGCTCAATTTTTATTCTCAAAACCTGAAGACCCGGTTACTCGGCAAGGGGCAATCACGACTTGCGCCCCGGGAAGAAGCGCCCTTGCGGGCAGAACTCTTCAGCGCGGATCAGATGGAGCAGCACGGCAGGGTTCTGGCGGGCGCCCACCATCTGGCCCGTGGGCCGGCACCAGACCGGCTGCTGGCGCGGCTGGCGGACAACGAGCGCACGCTCGTGGAGGTGTGCAATGTGCTGACGGGGGCGGTGGCGGCAAAACGGCGCATCGCACCGGCCGGAGAGTGGCTGCTGGACAACTTCTATCTCATTGAGGAACAGATACGCACGGCCAAGCGGCATCTTCCCAAGGGCTTCAGCCGGGAACTGCCGCGCCTGGGGCAAGGCCCCTCCGCCGGACGCCCCCGGGTGTACGACATCGCCCTGGAGACCGTGGCCCACGGTGATGGCCGGGTGGATATGGAAAGCCTCGGCCGCTTCGTCACGGCCTACCAGAGCGTCACGGCCCTGCAGCTGGGCGAGTTGTGGGCCATCCCCATCATGTTGCGCCTGGCGGTCATTGAGAACCTGCGGCGCGTCGGCGTGCGCATTTCCGCCGGCTGGGCCGAGCGCAACCTGGCGGATGCCTGGGCCGACAAGATGACGGAGACCGCCGAAACAGACCCCAAGGGACTGATTCTGGTGATATCGGACATGGCCCGTTCCAAGCCGCCCATGATCAGCACCTTCGTGGCCGAGCTGGCGCGACGCCTGCAGGGTCGCGGGCCGGCCCTGGCCCTGCCCCTTACCTGGATCGAACAGTGGCTGGCGGAGTCGGGGCTGACCATCGCCCAGCTGGTGCAAGCGGAAAACCAGCAGCAGGCCGCCGACCAGGTCTCCATCAGCAACAGCATCGGCAGCCTGCGGGTGCTGGGCGCCATGGATTGGCGCGATTTTGTCGAAACCATGAGCGTGGTCGAGCAGACCCTGCAGACGGACCCCAATGGCGTATATGGCCGCATGGAGTTCGCCACCCGGGACCGCTACCGCCACCGGACGGAGGAAATCGCAAAATTGAGCGGTCTGCCGGAGCTAGAGGTGGCCCGCTTGGCCGTGGCACTGGCGCTGGCGGGAGAAGCCGAGACCCCGGGAAAGCGTAGCGGCCACGTGGGCTACTACCTGATCGGCAAGGGTTTGCCGGCACTGGAACGCCAGGCGAGGGTGCAACGGGCACCCATCAAGGCCTTGGTCCAGGGGGCGAGCCGCCGGCCCCTGCTACTCTATCTGGGCACCATCGCCCTCATCACCACCCTGGCCGGCGTCGGACTCATCGCCCTCATGCCGGTCGGCCTGCCCGAATGGCTTTGGCTGTCCCTGGGGCTCGTCGGCTTGCTGCCCGCCAGTCAACTGGCCCTGGTGCTGGCGAATTGGCTGGCCACCCGCCTGGTATTGCCCCACGGCTTGCCCCGCATGGATTTTTCGGAGGGCATTGAGCCTAACTGCCGCACCCTGGTGGTGGTTCCTACCATGCTCTCCAGCCTGGCCGGGATCGAGAGCCTGGTGGAGGCCCTGGAAGTCCGTTTCCTGGCGAATCGTGATCGCTATCTGCACTTCGGCCTGCTCACGGATTTTCTCGACGCGCGGCAAGCCAGCCTGCCGGAAGACGACGCCCTGGTACAACTGGCCCGGCAGCGCATCGTCGAACTGAACCAGAAATACCCGGACGCCTGCGGGCACACGGACGGGGACATTTTTTTCCTCTTCCATCGTCCGCGCCGCTGGAACGCCCGGGACGCTCTCTGGATGGGCTATGAGCGAAAACGCGGCAAGCTGGCGGACCTGAATGCCTTGCTACGCAACCCGGCCGAGTGCCTTGCCAACAACCGGTTTTCCTTGGTGGAGGGCAAGCTTGCAGCCCTTGCGGACGTCAAATACGTCATCACCCTGGACACGGACACCCAATTGCCCCGGGACGTGGCCCGGCAGTTCGTCGGCGCCATGGCTCATCCCCTGAACCAGCCGCGCTTTGACGCCAGCTTGGGGCGCGTGGTGGAAGGCTACGGCATCCTGCAACCGCGGGTCGCGGTGAGTCTGCCAGGCACCAACCGTTCCCGCTACGCCCGCCTCTACGGCGGTGAGCCGGGCATCGACCCCTACACCCGGGCTGTCTCGGATGTCTATCAGGACGTGTTCGGCGAAGGCTCCTTCATCGGCAAGGGCATCTACGACGTGGATGCCTTCGAGCTGGCCGTGGGAGAGCGCTTTCCGGAAAACAGCATCCTCAGCCACGATTTGCTGGAGGGCTGCTACGCCCGGGCCGGGCTGCTCTCCGATGTACAGCTGTATGAGGATTTCCCGGCCCGCTACAGCGCGGACGTGAGCCGGCGTCACCGCTGGATTCGCGGGGACTGGCAGCTTGCCGGCTGGCTGCGGCGCCGTGTGCCCGGACTATGGGCAGTTCAGCCGCCCGCTTGTACAGCTGACAGCGTGGGCGGCCCTTGCCGCCAGGCGTCCAGCGAGCGCAATCCCCTATCGACCCTGTCGCAATGGAAACTCTTCGACAACTTGCGCCGCAGCCTGGTACCGGCGGCCCTGATCCTGCTGCTGCTGGCGGGCTGGAGCCTGCTGCCGCCCCGGTGGACCGGCGTACTCCTGGGCATGTTGCTGATCCCCGCCATGGGTGCCGCGATACTGGAGCTATTCCATAAGCCAAAGGAGATTCTCCTGCGGCAACACCTGGGAAGCGTGGCCCGTTCCGCCTCCCGCCGCTTCCTGCAACTGGGCTTCGAGTTGGCTTGTTTGCCCCACGAGGCGTGCTACAGCCTGGATGCGGCCCTGCGCACCCTGTGGCGCATGAAGCTCAGCCACAAGGGTTTGCTGGAATGGAATCCCTCCAGCGAAACCGAGCGCGCTGCCGCCGGCCAGAGCGACCTGGGGACAGCCCTACGCGCCCTGTGGATGGGCCCCACCCTGGCCATCGGAACCGGCCTCACCCTGGTGTTGACACACTCGCCTGCCTGGCTGCAGGCCGCGCCCCTGCTGGTGTTGTGGTTTGCCTCCCCCGCCCTCGCCTGGTGGGTGAGCCGCCCGTTGCAACGCCGCGAGGCCCGCCTGACGGCCGATCAGAACCGCTTCCTGCGCCGTCTGGCCCGACGCACCTGGGCCTTCTTCGACCAATTCGTCGGGCCGGAAAACTGCTGGCTGCCGCCGGACAATTTTCAACATTACCGCACGGCTGCCGTTGCCCACCGCACCTCACCCACCAACATTGGCATGGCCTTGCTTGCGAATCTGACGGCCTGGGACTTCGCCTACATTCCGACGGGCGTGCTGCTGGAACGCACGGAAAATACCTTCCGCACCCTGGACCGGCTGGAAAAGTATCGGGGCCATTTTTTCAACTGGTACGACACCCAGACCCTGCAGCCCCTACCACCCCGCTACATCTCGACGGTGGACAGTGGCAACCTGGCGGGCCACCTGCTGACCCTGCGGGCCGGCCTCGTGGCCATGGGGGAGGAAAAAATCGTTCCGGCCCGCCTTTTTGAAGGACTACGGGACACCTTCGAGATCCTCTCGGAAGACGCCAGCAGCGCCGTGGCAGCTGCATTGGCAAGTTTCCAGTCTGCCTTGGCAGCAGCCTTGATGTCGCCCCCGGACAGCCTGGCGGTGGTACATCTGCAGCTGGAAGGACTGGCTTCTCAGGCCGATGTCCTGCTCTCCCTGATGCCCCCTGCACTGGATGTGGCGGCGGAAGACAACCCGGAAACGGAAGCCCACGCCTGGGCCCAGGCCCTGGCCCGCCAATGCCGGGCAGCCCAGGACGAGTTGAGTCGGCTTGCCCCTTGGCTGGCCTTGCCTACCCGCCCCGAGGGTCTGGCGGAATTCGCGGCCCTGGACAGTATCCCGAGCTTGCGTCAACTGGCGGGCCAGACAGAGAACATGGCGCCGCCCCTGGCCCACCACCTGGGCGGAGAGCTTTCGCCGGCCCAACGCCAATGGCTCACCGAACTGCGGCAGCACCTGGCTGCAGGCAGCCGTCAGGCCCGGGAAAGCCTCGCGTTGATTGAGGCCCTGGCCCGCCAGGCCGGCGACATGGCCAGCATGGACTATGATTTCCTGTTCCACAAAACGCGGCATCTGCTGTCGATTGGCTACAACCTGGACGAGCGCCGGGCGGATTCCAGTTACTACGACCTCCTCGCCTCGGAAGCCCGCCTGTGCAGTTTTGTCGCCATCGCGCAGGGGGCCTTGCCCCAGGACAGCTGGTTTTCCCTGGGCCGCCTCCTGACCGGCACCGGCGGCGAACCAGCCCTGCTGTCCTGGAGTGGCTCCATGTTTGAATACCTCATGCCACTCCTGGTCATGCCGTCCTTTGAAAACACCTTGCTGGACCAGACCTGCAAGGCCGCCGTGGCCCGGCAGATCGAATATGGGCGTCAGCGTGGCGTTCCCTGGGGTATCTCGGAGTCCGGCTACAACACGGTAGACGTGCATCTGAACTACCAGTACCGGGCTTTCGGCGTGCCGGGGCTGGGTCTCAAGCGTGGTCTGGCAGAGGATCTGGTGATTGCGCCCTATGCCTCGGTGATGGCGCTGATGGTGGCACCGGAGGCGGCCTGCCTGAATCTGCAGCGCCTGGCGGCAGACGGTTTCATGGGCAGCTTCGGCTTCTATGAGGCTATCGACTACACCCCGGCGCGGCAGCGCCGGGGACAATCCCGCGCCGTCGTGCGCTCCTTCATGGCCCACCACCAGGGCATGAGCCTGCTGTCCCTGGCCTGGCTGCTGCTGGATCGCCCCATGCAACGACGCTTCGCCTCGGACCGCCTGTTCCAGGCGGTCATGCTGCTGCTGCAGGAACGTATCCCCAAGAGCACTTCCCTGTTTGCCCACACGGATCAACTCTCCCACGTCAGCGCCACCATGGCGCCGGTGGACATTCCGATCCGCGCTTTCAGCAGCCCGGACACTCCCATTCCGGAAGTGCAGTTGCTGTCCAACGGACGCTACCATGTGATGGTCACCAATTCAGGGGGGGGCTACAGCCGCTGGAAAGACCTGGACGTCACCCGCTGGCGTGAAGACGGCACCCGGGACAACTGGGGCAACTTCTGTTACGTCCGCGACATGGCAAGCGGGGCCTTCTGGTCCAGCGCCCACCAGCCCACCCTGAAACAGCCGGAGTGCTTCGAGGCGATATTTTCCGAAGGCCGGGCCGAATTCCGCCGCCGCGATGTGGCGGGTGACGGGGATTTCGAAACCTACACGGAAATCGTCGTTTCACCGGAAGACGATATCGAGCTGCGCCGGGTACGCATCACCAACCGCTCCCGGCAACGCCGGGAGGTGGAACTGACCAGCTACGCCGAAGTGGTCATGGCGACGGCGGCGGCGGATGCCCTGCACCCGGCCTTCAGCAATCTCTTCGTGCAAACTGAAATCCTGCCGGAACGCCATGCCATCCTGTGCACCCGCCGGCCCCGCTCCGCAGACGAACAGTCCCCCTGGATGTTTCACCTGATGGTGGCCCACGGCGCGGATGTGGTGGAAATGTCCTTTGAAACCGACCGCCTGCGCTTTGTCGGCCGTACCGGCAGCACCGCCTCACCGCTTGCCATGCGGGAGCCACGGGCGCTCTCCGGCACACAAGGTTCGGTGCTGGACCCCATTGCCGCCATCCGCTACCGCATTTCCCTTGACCCCGGTGAAGCCACCAGCATCGACATGGTGTGGGGCATGGCTGAAAGCCGGGACAAGGCCCTCGGCCTGGTTAACAAATACCAGGACCAGCATCTGGCGGACCGGGTTTTCGACCTGACCTGGACCCACAGCCAGGTGGTTCTGCAACAAATCAATGCCACCGAGGCGGATGCTCAACTGCATGGCCGCTTGGCCGGCTCCGTCATATTCGCCAACCCCGTGCTGCGGGCCGACCCGAGAGTACTCATCAAAAACCGCCGTGGCCAATCGGGTCTGTGGGGCTATGCCATTTCCGGCGATCTGCCCATCGTGCTGCTGCAAATCGGCAGCCTGGCCAATATCGACCTGGTGCGCCAGCTGGTACAGGCCCATGCCTACTGGCGCCTGAAGGGGCTGGCCGTGGACCTGGTCATCTGGAATGAAGACCACAACGGCTATCGGCAGCAGCTTCAGGAGCAGGTCTTGGGCCTCATCGCTTCCGGCGTGGAACCCAATGTAGTGAACCGGCCAGGCGGGATTTTCGTGCGTCTGGCAGAGCAGATTTCCAGCGAGGACCGCTTGCTCTTCCAGGCGGTGGCGCGTGCCGTCATCACGGATGAACGGGGTTCCCTGACGGAACAGCTGGAGCGCCGCCTGGCGGTGGAAGGTCGCCAGCCTCAGCTCGTTCCAACCCGCGTCCATTACGCCGCCACCCACCCTGCCTCGCCGGCTCCCGCCCTGATCCTGGAGAATGGCCTGGGTGGCTTCACGGCGGATGGCAGTGAATATGTCATCACACTGGACCCCGGCCAGACTACCCCGGCGCCCTGGGCCAACGTGCTGGCCAACCCGCATTTCGGCAGCATCGTCTCGGAAAGCGGTAGTGCCTACACCTGGGGCGAGAACGCCCACGAATTCCGACTCAGCCCCTGGCACAATGACCCGGTCAGCGACGCCGGAGGCGAAGCGTTTTACCTGCGGGACGAAGAGACCGGCCACTACTGGTCGCCGACGCCCCTGCCGGCGGGACCGGCCAAGCCCTGTCGCATTCGCCACGGCTTCGGCTACAGCGTCTTTGAAACCACGGCCGGCGGCATTCAGTCGGAACTGTGGGTCTATGTGGCCCTGGACGCCTCGGTGAAATTCTCCGTGCTGAAACTGCGCAATGTTTCGGGTCGTCCGCGCAAGTTGTCCGTCACCGGCTACGTGGAGTGGGTGCTGGGAGACCTGAGGGCCAAATCGGCCATGCACATCAGCACGGAAATTGCCCCGCGCAATGGCGCCCTTTACGCCCGCAACCCCTATGTACCGGATTTTGCCGAACGGGTGGCTTTCTTCGATGTGGATGACGCCAACCGCAGCCTGAGTGGGGACCGGCGGGAATTTCTCGGTCGCAACGGCAGCCCGCAGGCCCCGGCGGCCTTGGGCCGGGTGCGGCTCAATGGCAAGGTGGGCGCCGGCCTCGACCCCTGCGGCGCCCTCCAGGTGACAATCGATCTGGCCAACGGCGAAGAAAAGGAAACCATTTTCCGCCTGGGCCTGGGCCGCAATACGGAAGACGCGGGGCAACTGGTGCAGCGCTTCCGTGGTGCCCATGCCGCCCGCAGCGCCCTGGACACAGTAAGGCAATACTGGAAACAGACCCTGGGTGCCGTGCAAGTGGAGACCCCGGATGCGGCCCTGAATGTACTGGCCAACGGCTGGCTGATATACCAGACCCTGGCCTGCCGCCTGTGGGCCAGGAGCGGCTATTACCAGTCCGGCGGCGCCTTCGGCTACCGGGATCAATTGCAGGACACCATGGCCCTCATTCACACCAAACCTGGCCTGGTGCGGGAACACATTCTGCTCTGCGCCAGCCGCCAGTTCCTGGAAGGCGACGTGCAGCACTGGTGGCATCCCCCCGTGGGCCGGGGCGTGCGCACCCATTGCTCGGACGATTACCTGTGGCTGCCCCTGGCGGTGAGCCGCTATGTACTGAGTACTGGCGACAGCGGCGTCCTGGATGACAACGTGGCCTTCCTGGAAGGCCGCCCGGTGCGGGCGGAAGAGGACTCCTACTACGAGCTGCCGGTACGTTCAGGGGATGCCCTTAGTGTCTACACCCACTGCGTGCGGGCCATCCGCCATGGCCTGCGCTGGGGTGAGCATGGACTACCCCTCATGGGCTCCGGTGACTGGAACGACGGCATGAATCTGGTGGGCATAGGCGGCAAGGGTGAAAGCGTCTGGCTCGCTTTCTTCCTGTGCGAGGTACTGCGCCAATTTGCCAAGGTCGCCGTCATTCACAACGACGCCATTTTTGCCCAGCTTTGCCACACGGAAGAGGCACGCTTGCGCCTGTCCATCGAGGAACACGCCTGGGATGGGGAATGGTATCGCCGCGCCTGGTTCGACAATGGGGAGGCCCTGGGCTCCGCCGCCAACACGGAATGCCGCATCGACTCGATTTCCCAGAGTTGGTCCGTACTCTCTGGCGCCGGCGAGCCGGAACGGGCCCGCCGGGCCATGGATGCGGTGGATCAGCACCTGGTACGCCGGGAGTTTGAACTGGTCCAGCTCCTCGACCCGCCCTTCGACAAGGCCAACCTGGACCCGGGCTACATTCGTGGCTACGTGCCCGGTGTGCGGGAAAACGGCGGCCAATATACCCACAGCGCCATCTGGGCCGCCATGGCCTTCGCCGAATTGGGGGATGGAGCGCGGGCGTGGGAACTGTTTTCCCTTATCAATCCGGTGAACCACGGACTCTCTGCCGAGGGCATCGCCACCTACAAGGTGGAACCCTATGTGGTCAGCGCTGACGTGTATGCCCTCCCGCCCCACATCGGCCGAGGCGGCTGGAGCTGGTACACCGGCTCCGCCGCCTGGATGTACCGGCTGATCACGGAGTCACTCCTGGGGCTGCGCCTGGCCGGCAACAAACTCACCCTGGCCCCGCTCCTGCCGGCGGACTGGCCCGGTTTCAGCATCCGCTACCGTTACCTGGAAACCCCGTACCACATTGAGGTCCGCAAAATTGGCGCCGGGGAAACGCCCAGCCTGGTGGTGGATGGGGTTCTGCAAACACTGCCTTTTGTTAACCTGACCAATGATCATGGGGAACACCATGTGGTGCTTGGCGTGCAGTGAAAATGATTGGCTATGTACGTCAGCCCGCGTAGGGTGCAATAACCGAAGGGCATTGCACCATGGGGCGTGAGGCCGGAAGGCAACAACCGAAGTGCAGAGGGACGGAAACACCTGCGGTCGTCTCAAATCCTGATGATGGTGTCGCTGTAGAGGGCCACCAAGGGATCATGGGTCATCAAGCGCATGGGTTCCACCAGGGCCTGGGCCACAAGAATACGGTCGAAGGGGTCTTGGTGGTGCGCAGCCAATCCTTCCACCGCGACGGCATGCTCCGGTTCGATGGGGAGGAAGCGGTAGCCGGATTCCTTGAAATATCGCGTGGCATCCTGGCTGGAAACCGGAATATCGCCCCGGCCCAGCGCATGTTTGATGGCAATTTCCCAGACCGAGGCCGCGCTGATCCACACCGTGGTCTTGGGCGACTGGATCAGATCACGCGCCTCCTTGGAGAGTTTCGGGCTGTCCGTGATGGCCCACAAGGCAACGTGGGTATCCAGCAGCAGGTTCAAGACTGGCCTCCGCCCATGAACAAGCGAGCCACTTCCTCGTTGTGGGCGTCAATGTCGTCCGGCACGGTGAACGATCCTTTTGCCACGCCGATGCGCTTGCCGGTCGGCTGCACGTCAATGGGAACCAGCTTGGCAGCGGGCCGGCCGTTCCGGGCGATCACGATTTCCCGCTCCTCGCCTAGCTCGATGGCTTCCACCAGGCGGGACAAGGTGGATTTTGCTTGAAGCATATTCACGGCGAGCATAGGTTTCTCCATAAAATATGGCAGTTAGTCTAGTCTGGCTAATGTGCCGAGTCAATGCTGCCAGGTGAGATTCATCCTGAACTACTTCGATGATGCGCGAGTGACCAATGCGTTCACGGAAAGCTTCAACGCCAAGATCAGGGCCGTCTACCCAAAAATTCAAAACCTCGCCGCAAAGACGCCAAGGCGCAAAGGGACCGCAGAGGAAAACCAGCCAGATCAAACGCTGCGTCCCCAAGCCTTCGCGGGTGAATCAACCTTAAAAAGGCAGTTGACTAAACGCCGAGGCGCAGAGGCGCCGAGAAAACAAAGACATGGCAAGGATTTTGGCCTTCACCAAATGGGTGAAGCGCGT
>JAYTVW010000007.1:0-31667 GCA_043743785.1 Rhodocyclales bacterium
CCGCTCCAACTGGGCCGCCACCGCTTGGATTTGGCTCACCGAAGCGCGTATCCTCGCAACAAGACTTGCCGCCTGATTATTTTGTCTACACCCTCTTAGAGGCTGAGAATTTTTCGACTTCGCGCCACAGGCGCCGCAACTGTGAGGTAGGCGGCCAGGGCCGGCGACTATGTCACTTGCAACAAACTTCCGCCCCCTGACGCGATTTCGACGGATTTTCGGCCTTTTTGCGGCCTCAACCCGCCATGGCGGGGGCCGTGGACGTGCCTGTCCCTATCCCGAGCCAATCCGGCAGCAGCGTCGCGACGCGCATGAGGTTGTGGGCCAAAGCAAACAGCAGGGCGACACTCTTGACCTTTTTCAGCCCGCGCACCGGCAAGAGGACCAAGCCACGATTGCGTGCTTGGGCATTGACGCATTCCGCTGTCGCGGCGCGGTCCTTGTAACGGAGTTTGGCCTCGTCCGTGGCCATGCGCTGACGCCAGGCCGCCACCGCCAGACTGTCATCCGGCTTGGGGACATGAGGGTCCGACGCCACATCCGGCACGGCCTGCTCAATCTTGTCCGCGGCATTGGCCGGTGCGCTGCTTACCGCGCTGTCCTTGGCTTTCTTCTTCGGCTGAGGCACCGGGGCGAGCACCGTCGTTTGCCCGGCCACCGCGTCGATCTGCTCGTGGGCCGGGTAGCCGCCATCGGCAAGCCATTCCTTCGGCGCCTGCCCACACCGCTTTACCACCTGTCCGACCATCGGCGCCAACTGGGCAAGGTCGGTGCCGACGGTCGCCACGCCCACCCCGACGATGATCTGGCTTGCCACATCCGCACCGTACTGGATGTTGTAGGCCGGGCGGAAGCCACCGTCGCCCATCTTCATCACCGTGGCCTCGGCATCGGTGGTCGAGATGCGCGCTTCCCCGGCCTTCTTACCTTGGCGTCTCTTGATCTCCAGCATTTCAGGATGACGGGCCAGCGCCGCTTCAATGCGCGCTTCCCGTTCCCTGGCCGCCCGCTCACGGGCCGCCTGGCGTTGCCGGGATTCTGCCGCGGGGTCGTCCTCGGTCTGGCGCTTGAGCGCCTCGACCTGCTGCCGCGCCGCATCGAGAAAGCCCTGGAGTCGCTCTTCCCGCCGGAACGATGCAGCGCCGGCACTGGCGCGCACCCGTACGCCGTCCTGCGCAACGGCCTGCAGTTTGACGACACCGGCCGCCATCAGACTGGCCAGGTTATCCGTCAGCAACCCGTCGAAGAAGTCCCCGTTCAGGCTGCGGAAGTCGGCCAGCGTGTGGTAATTGACCTGCACGCCGCCGCAAATCCAGCGGTAGGCGTCATGTTCCTGAGTGAAGCGGGCCATTGCCCGTGCGCTGCCCACGCCTTCCAGTGTTGCGTACAGTCGCAGCGCAAAGAGGATTTCGGGGGCAATCGCCGGACGTCCCACGCCGCCTTCCACCGCCTTGATCCCGGCGTAGAGGCCCGCCAGGTTTTGCCGCTCGACATAGCCCCAGACAATCCGCGCCCGATGCCCTTCCGGCAGCAGCGACTCCAGATCACTGGCGCGCAGTTCGATCTGCCTCCGGTTCGGCAGCAGCACTCGCGCTGCCGCCTTTGGCTTCTCGGGCAGAGGCTTGAGCGCCGCCACCGCGGCGGCGTCTTCCTCAAAGTGATCCAGCGTCGGCTGCATGGCGGAAAAAATCTAAAAACAGGACCGCCGTCGAAGAAAAATTCACAGACTCTTAGCCCAATCTGCATCTGCGGCCCACACTGAAAGCAATCTTCGCAGGTGGTTTCATTCATGAGACGGATTGCGTCTGTATTCGCATTTGCTAATGTCTGTAGAATGCCAAGTCATGCAATTCGTGCTCACAGCGCCGGACAATAATCTGCTCTATGTCGGACATTACGACCCGCTGCTGGTCGTGTTTTCCGTCATGGCGGCGATGTTCGCGGCATTTGCCGCCTTGCTTGTCTCGGAACGCATCGCCGCCACGGCCCAGGTCGGCCAGCGCCACCTGTGGATTGCCGCCGGTGGCATGGCCCTGGGCACCGGCATCTGGGCCATGCATTTTGTCGGCATGCTGGCCTTCAGCCTGCCTTGTTCCACCCGCTACGATCCCGTCACCACCCTGGTTTCAATGCTGCCGGGCCTCCTGGCCAGTACCCTGGCCATCGCCTTGATCAGCCGTAATGCCCTGAGTCGTCACCAACTTGCCGCCGGGGGCCTGCTTCTCGGCGCAGGTATCGGCTCCATGCATTACCTGGGCATGGCCGCCTACCGACTGGATGGCCTTATTCGCTACGACGTCATTCTGTTCGCCGTATCCATCCTCGTGGCGGTGGGGCTTGCCACCCTGGCCCTGTGGATACGCTTCCGGCTCCGTTCCACGCGCTTGGTAAGGAGCTCCGCGGCCTTGCTGTTGAGTGCCCTGGTGATGGGCCTGGCGATTTCCGGCATGCACTACACGGCCATGGCTGCCGCCTATTTCGTGCGTGACGGCGCCCCTGTGGCCGGCACTGCCTCCCTGGATCCCAGTTTTCTGGCCTCCGTGGTCCTGGCCCTGACCTGCGCCATCATCGTCATCACTTTGGCCGCTACCTATGTCACGCGGCAGGCGTCGGTAGTGCAGCGTCGAAATCTCTGGCCGGTGGCCGCATTCATGGCAGGCTGGACCGTCATTGCCTGGTTTGCCGCCGGCTATTACACCCACAATCTGCAGGCTCGTGTATTTGAGCAGGAATCCGCCGCCGCCCGTCAAACCCTGGATTCATTGAACGGCAGCATTGATGACACCCTGCAAACCTTGCGCGGCATTCCGTTGCTGCTGTCCAGCGAAGCAGGGGTAAAAGAGGCTTTGCGGCAATCCGGCGCCGATGCTCGGTCTTCCCCCCTGGACGAAGAGGCGCGCAGACGCCTGTGGACCCAGACGCCTCTGCTGGCCCAGCTCAATGAATTGTTTCGGACTTCGGCCGGCGCCCTGAATGCCGACGTGGTCTGGTTGGTGAATGCAGCGGGGGATTGTCTCGCCGCCAGCAACGGGGTCCTGCCGACCAGTTTCGTCGGAACGAATTACGCGGATCGGGAGTATTTCCGGCAGGCCCGGGCCGGCCGTCCCGGCCAGCAATACGCGGTCGGTCGAAAGACCGGGGTACCGGGATTGTTTTATTCTCATCCCGTATTCGTCCAGGGGCGCTTTGCCGGTGCCGTGGTGGCCAAGCGTGACATCACGGATTTCGCCCGCTGGACCCAGCACACCGGCGCCTTCATGGTGGATGCCAACGGGGTGGTTGTGCTGGCCCGCGATCACAGCCTGGAGTTTCGTGTTGTAGCCGGCGGGGCCGGCATCGCCAAGCTCTCTGAGGCTACACGCCGCGCCCAATACCAGCGCACCGAATTTCAGAGCTTGGATCTGCATCCCTGGGATGAGCATACTTTCCCTGGCCTGTATCACCTTGGCCTCTCGGAAAACCCAGTCATCCTGCTCCACCGGACCACACCTGAAAGCAACATCACGGTGTATCTGCCCCACGGGGTGCCGGAGATTATCCGGATGCAGAATCAGAAAGCAGGCCTGTTCCTGCTCATTGCGCTGGCCGGCAACATGCTCATTGTTGCCGTCGGTGCCGTCATGCTCTATCTGGTGTCCCTGCGCCGGGAGAAGGAGGCCTCGCAGCGGGCCAGCCATGAGCTGGAAGTCCTGGTGGAGAGCCGTACGGCGGAGCTGCGGGAAGCCAAGGACGCGGCGGAGCACGCCAACATCGCCAAGAGCGCCTTTCTGGCCAATATGAGCCATGAACTGCGCACTCCCATGAACGGCATCATGGGCATGACCGATCTGGCCCTGCGCCGGGCTACCGATGTCCGCTTGATCGACCAGCTTACCAAGGTGAAACAGGCCTCCCGGCATCTGCTGGGCGTCATCAACGACATCCTGGACCTCTCGAAGATCGAAGCGGCGCGGCTCAACCTGGAACACATCGATTTCAAGCTGGGGGCGGTACTGGAAAATCTCGTCAGCTTGGTGGGGCAGAAAGCCATGGAAAAGGGCTTGAAGCTTGTGGTGGATCTGCCGCCGGAACTGGCCCGCCTGTCCCTGCAGGGGGATCCTCTGCGCCTGGGGCAGATACTCCTCAACCTGGCTGGCAATGCCATCAAGTTCACGTCCCGGGGTTCGGTGAATATCCGTGTGCAGGCTGCCGAAGAAAGTGGGTCGGCCGTCCTGCTGCGCTTCGAAATTCGGGACACGGGCATCGGCATTCCGGAAAAAGACCAGGGGCGGCTGTTTACCGCCTTCGAGCAGGCGGACAACTCCATGACCCGCCGTTATGGTGGCACCGGCCTGGGGCTGGCCATCAGCCTGCGCCTGGCCCGCCTGATGGGCGGCGACATCGGGGTGGACAGCCAGACCGGTGTGGGAAGCTGTTTCTGGTTTACCGCCCGCCTGGGACGCCATGAACAAGCCGAGGTGGAGGCGGCCCATGCGTCGACTTCCAGCGAGGCGCAATTGCGTGAGCATCACGCCGGCACCCGCATTCTGGTGGCGGAAGACGAACCCATCAACCAGGAAGTCTCCCGGGAGTTGCTGGAGGAAGCCGGACTCCGGGTGGATGTGGCGGAAGATGGCGTGGCGGCGGTGGCCATGGCGCGGCAGACGCCCTACGCCCTGATTCTCATGGACCTGCAGATGCCGAAGATGAACGGCTTTGATGCCCTGCGGGCTATCCGCGGTATCCCAGGGTATGGGCAGACGCCCGTTTTGGCCATGACGGCAAATACCTTTGAGGAAGATCGTCAGGGCTGCCTGGACGCCGGCATGAACGACCACATCGGCAAGCCGGTGGACCCGGAAATCCTCTTCGACACCCTGCTGAAGTGGTTACCCCGGGCCGGGGCGTAGCCATTTGTGGGTCGGGCTTCAGCCCGACAAGGGCTGTATCGAAGTTCCCTTGGTGTTGTAATTGCGAGCAGGCTCGCGAATGTCAAGAGAGTTTGTTCAGCGAGCCGGGCTTCCCGCCGGGGCGGCCCGCAGGTATTGGGACGGCCAGGGCGTGGCCTGACCCAGTTCCCGGGCGGCATGCAGAGGCCAGTAGGGATCCCGCAGGATTTCCCGGCCCAAGAGCACCAGGTCGGCCTGCCCGCTCCGGATGATGTGGTCCGCCTGGATGGCGGAGGTGATGAGACCCACGGCGGCGCTGGGCAGGGTGGCTTCGTGACGCACCCGGGCGGCGAATTCCGTCTGGAAGCCGGGGCCCACGGGAATCTTTGCCGTGGCGGTGAGGCCGGCGGTGGACACGTCCACCAGGTCCACGCCCATGTCCTTGAAGAGGCGGCAGAGCGCCACGGTTTCGTCCGCGTTCCAGCCCCCTTCCTCCCAGTCCGTGGCGGACAGGCGCACGGAAAGGGGCAGTTCCTCCGGCCACTCGGCCCGTGCTGCGGCCACCACTTCCCGGGCCAGGCGGGTGCGGTTCTCGAAACTGCCGCCCCAGGCGTCCGTGCGCCGGTTGGAGAGGGGCGAGAGGAACTGATGGATCAGGTAGCCGTGGGCGCCGTGGATTTCCACCATGCGGAATCCCGCGTCCCGGGCGCGCCGGGTCGCGGCGGCAAAGTCGGCAATGATCTGGCGGATGCCCGCTTCATCCAGTTCCTGCGGCACGGCGTGGGCCGGGCTGAAGGCGATGGGGGAGGGGCCGACGACGCTCCAGCCCCCTTCGGCCTCGCCGAGGGTACGCTGGTCCTGCCAGCCCAGGCCGACGCTGGCCTTGCGGCCCGCATGGGCCAGCTGGATGGCGGGCACCGAGCCTTGTTCCCTGATGAGGCGGGTGATGCGGGAGAGGGGTTCCACCTGTGCGTCGTTCCACAGGCCCAGGTCCCCCGGGCTGATGCGCCCCTGGGCCGTCACGCCCGTGGCTTCCAGGATGATCAGGCCGGCGCCGCCGATGGCGCGGCTGGCGTAATGGATGGTGTGCCAGTCCTGGGCCACGCCGTCCCTGGCCGAGTACTGGCACATGGGGGGGATGGCGATGCGGTTGGGCAGGGTCACGCTGCGCAGTTGCAGGGGGGAGAAGAGATGGGGCATGGTTATTTGTCCGGTTTGTAGATCGGGATTTATCCCGACAGCGGGTTCTGGGGTGTTTATGTCGGGTTAAAACCCGACCTACGGGGCCGGGGACGGGGGCTGGGCTTCGGCCAGCAGCCAGTCATGGAAGGCGGCCACCGGAGGGCGCTGGCTGACGGCCTCGGGCATGACCAGCCAGTAGGCGTAGGGGGAGGGCACGCTGATGTCAAAAGGTATGACGAGGCGTCCGGCAGCCACGTCCGCCTCCACCATGGGTTTCAAGGCCAGGGCCACCCCCTGTCCGTCGAGGGCTGCACCCATGGCCAGCACGGCGTTGGAGAAGCAGGGGCCCCGGCGGGTATCCACGCCATCCACCCCGGCTACCCTTAGCCAGTCTGCCCAGCCCGGCTGCAGCTCGCCGTCCTGCAGGGTTTCGTCATGGATCAGGGTTTGGCGGGCCAGGTCCGCCGGGTTCATCAGGGGCGGATCCCCATGCAACAGGCGCGGGGCGCAGACCGGCACATATTCCGGGGCAAAGACCTTTTCCACCCGAAAGCCCGGGTAAAGCCCGGTGCCGTAGCGGATGGTCACCAGGCTGCGGTCGGCCCGCAGGTCCACCATGTTCTCATCCAGGATGCCGGCCTCGCCCCGCCGGTCCACGGTGTCCGGGTTGCTGGACAGGCGTAGCTCTACCTCCGGGTAGGCGGCGGAAAAGTGCGGCAGACGTGGCACCAGCCAGTGGGCGGCAAAGGAGGGCGGCGCCGTGACCGTGAGTCCGCTGGCCCGGGTCTGGCGGGTGGTTTCGACGGCGGCGGCCAGACATTCGAAGCCTTCCCGGATCTTGGGCAACATGGCCTCGCCGTGCTGGGTCAGCTCCAGAGCCCGGGTCAGGCGGTGGAACAGGAGCACGCCCAGGTAGGTTTCCAGGGCCTTGATCTGCTGGCTGACGGCAGCCGGCGTCACATGCACTTCCTCTGCGGCCTTCTTGAAACTCAAGAGGCGTGCTGCAGCCTCGAAGGTGCGCAGGACGGACAAGGGAGGGAGGCGGTAGGACATTATGGTTAAGTATTGCTAATGTGACGCATAAAGAAAAGTCGTTTGTTGCCGTGCAGCACGCTTGATATAGTTATTTGGTCTCCTCCAGATCCAGGAATGGAAGTCTGGTTTTTGGCCCGCCTCGGCGGGCCGTTTCTTTTTGGTGCGCCCGGCAGGCAAGCGGCGAATCGGGCGCCTGCTGCTCACCGCTCACCGCTCACCGCTTTTACAGCGCTCGCTCCAGGATGCGGCGGCTGATTTCCGGGGTGACGTCCCGCTGTTCGCCCAGGGCCGTCATGCCGTGCCTTTCCAGGGCCGCCAGTAAATCCGGGATGGCCGCAGCCGTGATGCCGTGGTCGGCAAGGCGGGTGGGCATGCCCAGGGATTCGAAGAAGCGGCGGGTGGCGGCGATAGCGAAGTCGATGCGGGCTTCTTCCGCGCCGGTGGTGAGGCCCCACACCCGGGCGGCGTACTGCAGCAACTTGGCCCGCTTGGCTTCGCGTCGTTCCGCCAGGGTGGCGGGCAGGATCACCGCCAGGGTGCGGGCATGATCCACGCCGAAGAGGGCGGTGATCTCGTGGCCGAGCATGTGGGTGGTCCAGTCTCCGGGCACCCCCGCGCCGATGAGACCGTTCAGGGCCAGGGTGGCGGCCCACATGATGTTGGCGCGGGCATCAATGTTTCCCGGGGCCGCAAGCGCCCGGGGGCCGTCCTCCATGAGGGTCAGCAAGAGGCCCTCGGCGAAACGGTCCTGCACGCTGCCGCCCACCGGGTAGGTCAGGTATTGCTCCACCACATGTACGAAGGCATCCACGATGCCGTTGGCCACCTGTCGCGGCGGCAGGCTGAGGGTGGTGGCCGGGTCCAGGATGGAAAAGCGCGGATACACCAGGGGGCTGGCGAAGAATAGCTTGGCGTTTTCCGCTTTCTTCGTCACCACCGCGCCGCAATTCATCTCGGAACCCGTGGCGGGCAGGGTCAGTACCGTGCCCAGGGGCAGGGCGCGGCGTACCCGCTGGCCCTTGGCCAGGATGTCCCAGGGATCGCCTTCCGCGAAGGGCGCGGCGGCGAGGAACTTGCTGCCGTCGATGACCGAGCCGCCCCCCACCGCCAGCAGGAAGTCGATGTTTTCCGTCTTGATCACGGCCACCGCCTGCATCAAGGTTTCATAAGTCGGATTTGGCTCGATGCCGCCGAATTCGAAGACCCTGCGGCTATCCAGGGCCGACATCACCTGGTCGAACACGCCGTTCTGCTTGATGCTGCCGCCGCCATAGGTGACGAGCACGCGGGCATCCGCCGGCACTTCCTTCGCCAGGGCGGCGATCTGCCCTTTGCCGAAAATGATCTTGGTGGGGTTTTGGAAGCTGAAGTTGAGCATTTTCAAGGTTCGTTCGTAGGTCAGGTTCCGGGAGGAACCTGACGATTGCATGGAATTGTCAGGTTGCTGCGCAACCTGACCTACGGGAGAGCTTCCTCAAACTGCGGCCAGGGACTGCTCCAGGTCGGCAATCAGGTCGTCGATGTGCTCGATGCCTATGGACAGGCGCACGGTATCGACAGTCACGCCGGCCTTGGCCATTTCCGCCGGGTTGAGCTGGCGATGGGTGGTGGAGGCCGGGTGGCAGGCCAGGGACTTGCAGTCGCCGATGTTCACCAGGCGAGTGAACAATTGCAGGGCATCCTGGAAGCGGGCGCCGCCTTCGCTACCGCCTTCCACGCCGAAGGTCAGGATGCCGGAGGCGCGGCCCCCCATGTATTTTTGTACCAGGGCGTGGTCCGGGTGGGCCGGCAGTCCGGCATAATTTACCCATTTCACCTTGGCGTGGCCCTGCAGGTATTCCGCTATCTTCTGGGTGTTGTCGCAGATGCGGTCCATGCGCAGGGCCAGGGTCTCGATGCCTTGCAGGATCAGGAAGGCGTTGAAGGGGCTGATGGCGGCCCCCATGTTGCGCAGGGGCACGACCCGGGCGCGGCCGATGAAGGCTGCGGCGCCGAGGGCTTCGGTGTACACCACGCCGTGATAGGACACATCCGGCTCGTTCAGGCGCTTGAAGCGGGCCTTGTGTTCGGCCCAGGGGAACTTGCCGCTATCGACGATGATGCCACCCAAGGAAGTGCCGTGGCCGCCCAGGTATTTGGTCAGGGCATGCACCACGATGTCGGCGCCGTGCTCGAAGGGGCGGCACAGGTAGGGCGAGGGCACCGTGTTGTCCACGATCAGGGGGATGCCGTTCCGGTGGGCGATTTCCGCCAGGGCCGCGATGTCCGTGACATTGCCCAGGGGATTGCCTACGGACTCGCAGAAAATCGCCTTGGTCTTGCCGTCGATCAGCTTCTCGAAGGAGGCCGGCTCCCGGTAATCAGCGAAACGCACCTCAATGCCGAACTGGGGCAGGGTGTGGGCAAACAAGTTGTAGGTGCCGCCGTAGAGCGTGGCGGCGGAAATGATGTTGTCGCCAGCTTCCGCGATGGTCTGGATGGCGTAGGTGATGGCGGACATGCCGGAAGCCAGGGCCAGGCCGGCGATGCCGCCTTCCAGGGCCGCCACGCGCTTTTCCAGTACGTCCTGGGTCGGATTCATGATGCGGGTGTAGATGTTGCCCGCCACCTTCAGGTCGAACAGGTCGGCGCCATGCTGGGTGTCGTCAAAGGCATAGGACGTGGTCTGGTAGATGGGCACCGCCACCGCCTTGGTGGTGGGATCGGGGGAATAGCCAGCATGTACCGCCAGGGTTTCGAGCTTCATGGATTGCCTCTCCTCGTTCTATGGATTGCGTCGGCGCTCATGGCCGACAATCGTATCAAAGTCACGCCAGCGACTCTCGCCGCTCCCCTCGCCCTCCGGGAGAGGGGTTGGGGGTGAGGGGACGGGCATGGCGCCGACCTTCATGTGGACCTGGCTAACGCCATGCCCGTGAGCGGCGAAGTATAGCGAAAGCCCACTGGCCGCGTCATAAGCCTTGGCTATTTGCTTATGGCGGGACACGATCGATGGGAAGGGGATGCTCGACCATCCTCCCCACGAAATTCAAGCCGATTACTCTTTCACAGCCTCTACGGTGCGACCACCTGGGTAAAACTGAGGGTCAGGCCGCCGATGAAAATGGCCCATTTCCACTGGGCCAGGGCCGGGCGGCGGAACACGCCAAGGGCCGATGCCAGAAAGAAGAGCGCCAGCCAGATCAGCACCGGGGCGAGTATTTTCGCCATGCTGAGCCAGAAACCGGGGGAGAGCATGAAATCAAGGACGGGGTTATGCATGGTGACTCCAGGACGCAAAGGGCTGCGGGAATATACAGCATCCGCCAAAGGGATGGACATGGCCTTCGGCGTCGCTGCAGGGGGCGCCCTTATAACGGCGCATTCCCTTCGCCCTTCATGGCCAGGAATTCGTCGATCAGCCGGGCCAGGAATTCTTCCTCGTTGTCGGCGGAGAGTCCAAGTATGTCCGCCACCTGCTGCACCTTGCCGGGATGAATGCGGCGTGGCGCATCCGCGATTTCCAGGCGGGCCGGGGCTGTGGGCGGCAAGTCGGTGTCCTCCAGCGCCGGGGCTGGGGCTTCTTTCTTGCGCCGGCCGCCTTCCTCGGCGATGGCCTGGTCCACGGTCTTCTTCGCCAGCTTTTCCCCCTCCGGGCTTTGTTTGACCTCGTCCATGAGGGCCTCGGCCCGGGCTTCGTTCTTCCGGCTGAGTTTTTCCAGCTGGACGGCGGCGCCGGTGCTGGAAATCCGGCCCGCATCCAGGAGCGCCTCTACTTTTGGTGACAGATTGGCGGCGGCGGTGGCCTGCTCCAGCCAGGTGGGCGCCCGGCCGAAGTGTTCCGCAGCTGCTTCCCGGCTGGCGAAGCGCTCCGCGATGGTTTGCAGGGCGTTGGCCATGTCCCGGGGTTCCAGGGCCACCCGTACCCCCAGCCCCAGGTTCTCGAAGACTTGCACTTCCAGGACTTCAAAGGATTCGCAGGCCCGTACCAGGGCCGGCAGCGACTTTTCGCCGGCCAGCACCGCAGCCCGCCAGCGCCGCTCACCGACGATGAGGGTGTACTTCCCGCCGGCATCGGCCGGCTGAACCAGCACGGGATGAATGAGTCCCAGCTTGGCTATGGAATTGGCCAGGCCCTTGAGGCTGGCCTCGTCGATGTTCTGGCGGGCATGCAGGGGATCCGGCGCGATCCGCGTCACGTCGAGCATCTGGAACAGGGGAGGGGTGTCTTTGAAGGCCATGGCGGTTCCACAGTGTCTGCCGGTCGGCGGCCCCGGGAGCGGAGCCGGATCGGCGAAGGGGGCGCATGGTCTACCGTTTCGGCCCCTTTTTCAAGGGAAACCCGGCGATCGTCCCACCTCAATCACGGGGCTTCGTGCCAGTTCAGCCACTGCAAGCCCGGGACACGGGAAAATTCACGCACATTGCGCGTTACCAAGGTGGCCTGATACCGCAATGCCGTGGCGGCTATCAAGGTGTCGTGTGGGCCGATGGGGGTGCCTGTAGCCTCCAGATCGACGCGAATGCGGGCGGCCTGGGCGGCACATTCGCTGTCAAACGGCAAAAACTGCATGGGCTGTAACAGTTGGGCCAAGGCCGCCAAACGAGGCGTGGCCGCATCACTGGGCAAACGCAGCAGCCCGTAGCGTAGTTCATATTCCACAATGGCCGGCACGCCTACATCGGCGGGGCGCAGGGCTTGCAGGCGCGGCACCACCTGGGGGTCGCCGCGAAAGTAGTAGCCGATGGTGTTGCTGTCGAGAATCAGCATGGCAGGCAATCAAAAACCCAGTCGCGGTACATCTGCCGACGGCGATTCCGGGCTGTCTTCGCGCAGGGGAAAATCGGCAAAACGCCCCGCCAAGGCCAGGCAATCCCGGGGCCATTCATGGCTGGCATATTTGCGGATGATTTCCGCCACCCAACGACTTTTTGATAGGCCATTGGCTTGGGCCGCCTGTTCCACCAGGGCCTGGGTGGCATCGTCCAGATACAACGTGATTTGTGACATGGCGGCCGCTCCTTTCATTTGTTCGAACAAGTATGTTTGCAAGTATATTTTCCGCAAAGCATTCGTCAAGCAGGGCCACCCATCCGATTCCTTTGACCGGGCGGCGGAGCCGGATCGGTGAAGGTGCCCGTGGTTTATCGTTTGGTTTCATTTTTCAAGGGAAACCCGGTGCGCGCATCGCCGATACCTTACGCGGCCAGGCTTACCCTGGGGGTCGCTTGCCGGGGAGGGGCTGGGCACGACCCACTGCCGTCCCTCAGAAAAGGGAAGATGCCGGGGCACCTATTGCTAATAAGCTTGTACGATGCAAGCCTCACTCAGCTTTTGCGGACCACGACTTTGTTCTACGGCATCACTGACCTCACCACCTTTGTTCTGGGAACCATTTTCATTGTCTTGGTGCCTGGCCCGAACTCCCTCTATGTGATGACCGTGGCTTCCCGGTTTGGCCTTTCGGCCGGCTACCGAGGCGCGGGGGGCATCTTTGTTGGCGACCTGATACTGATGAGCTTGGCGGCCACCGGCGTGGCCTCATTGTTCCGGGCGAATCCCGCACTCTTCCTGGCACTCAAATACGCGGGTGCCGCCTACCTGGTATTCCTTGGCGGGGGGCTTCTGCGCTCAGCCCTATCTCGCTGGCGCGGAATGGACGGCACGGCCACCGAACGACTCGAGGTCAGTGCGCCGCGACCTTTTCGGGTCGCGCTGGGCATCAGCTTGATGAATCCGAAGGCGATTTTGTTTTACGTTTCCTTCTTCATCCAGTTTGTCTCCCCAGCGTATGGGCACCCGGCACTCTCCTTCCTTATCCTGGGAAGCATCGTGCAAGCCTGTAGCATGGTGTATCTGCTGGCCCTGATTTTCGGTGGCAGCTTCCTGGCGGAAAGCTTCCGACGCCGACGCAGACTGTCGGCTGCCGCCACCGGGGGCGTGGGGGGCTTGTTCATTGGCTTCGGGGCGAAACTGGCCAGTGTCAGCGCATAGGAGGCTGGCGAGTGCGCCGGGCACGGCACCCGCCTCGCCCGTTTCTGCAAAGCTTCCCTAATGCCGGTGAGTATGCTTCTTGTGGGGAATAGGGATATCCGCTTCGGGTTCTGCCGGAGGGTGTCGAACCACGACAACGGGTTCGTCGGACTCGAACCAGAATTCACCGTGGGGCGTGTCGAGACGGCCCGTAATCAGCTGGATCAGACCATCCACCGAATTGACCTGGGTGATGGATTCCCAGGCATCGGTCGGGTGCTTGCTGGTGCCGAGGCCGTTGTAGATAAAATCGCCGATCCGGACATCGCCCGCGGCGACGGTGATCCTGCTTGTCATGAGCCATTTACTCCAGAACCGCCCGCGGTACATGCGGACCACGGGAGATCATGCGCCTTTCCGGAGATTCTCGCCTCGGTATCGCAGGCTATCAAGGCGCCGGGTTGGGGAATTCCTGATGAATGGCTTCGATGGCCTGCAGCACCTCCGGGGACAGGCTGACTTGGGAGGCATCCAGGTCTTCCTGCAACTGGGCCAGGGAGGTGGCACCGATGATGCTGCTGCCGACGCACCAGCGACCATGTACGAAGGCCAGGGCGAGTTGGGTGGGGGTGAGGCCGTGCTGCTCGGCCAGGGTCACGTAGGCGGCCAGGGCCTTGGCGCTATTGGGCTTGTGGTAGCGGGCGGTGAAGCCTTCGAACAGGGTGCCCCGGCCCGGGGCCTTGACATCCTTCAGGTACTTGCCGGAAAGAAAGCCGAAGCCCAGGGGCGAATAGGCCAAGAGGCTCACCTTCTCCCGGTAGCCGATTTCCGCCAGGCCATTCTCCCAGGTACGGTTGAGCAGGTTGTAGGCGTTCTGCACCGACACGGGCCGGGGAAGATTCAGTTCGTCCGCCAGGCGTAGGCAAGTCATGAGTCCCCAGGGTGTTTCGTTGGAGAGGCCCCAATGGCGCACCTTGCCCACCTTGATGAAGCCAGCCAGGGCTGTCAGTGTGTCTGCCAGGGGCACGGTTTCCCGTTCCAGCGCAGGGTCGAAATGGGTGCCGCCGAAAATGGGGGCGTTGCGGTTGGGCCAGTGCAGCTGGTAGAGGTCCACATAGTCCGTCTGCAGGCGCTTAAGCGATCCTTCCAGGGCGCGCCCCAGGTTCGCCGGGGTGAAGTTGAGTTCCCCGTCCCGGATCCAGGACAGGGGACGGCCGGGGCCGGTCGCCTTGGTGGCCAGGACCACCTTGTCCCGGGCCAGGCCCTTGAGCCAGCTGCCCACGTATTCCTCGGTGCGCCCGGTGGTTTCAGCACGGGTGGGCACCGGGTACATCTCCGCCGTGTCGATGAAATTCACGCCCTGATTGATGGCGCAGTCCAGTTGGGCGTGGGCCTCCCTCTCCGTGTTCTGCTGGCCGAAGGTCATGGTGCCAAGGCAGACGCTGGAAACCTGGAGCCTACTGTTGCCGAGAGTGACGGTTCTCATGGGTGTCCTTGTTTAGTCAGAGGATAGGGGCGGCCTGGCCAGCCAGGGTTGCGGCAAGCTGCAGCAGTTCCGTGGCGTTTTCGAGTCCCTCCAGGAAGCGCTGGGGGATGCCGCAGAGGCCCGTCTGGGCGCCGGCCAGCGCGCCGGTGAGGATGGCCCGGGCTTGGTTCTGGCCGCCGCCATTTACCGCGTGCAATACGGCGGATTCGAAGTCGTCGGGAAAACGGGCCGCCAGGTAATAGGCCGCCGGGAACTGGTGATACACGGCGCAGGGCATGCCATACACCAGGGAGACCTTCCACGCCGGTTCGATGCGGATGCCCGGGTCCCGGGCGGCCCGGGCGATGTCCCCGGGGCCCAACAGCGCGTCCGGCGAGGGGAAGCGGCCCATGGTCGGCGCCTCCGCCTCGCCCGGCCGTGGCGCCTGTAGCTTGCCGCTGGTGACGGCGTGAAAAGGCAGTTCGCCGCGCTTGACCCTTGCCATGAGCTTGCCGGAGATTTCGCCGTCCAGGGCATGGCCCTCCACCAAGAGGCCCAGCACGGCGCCAAAGGCCACGGTCATGGCCAGCACTGTGCCGTCGGTCTGGGTCAGCAAGGTGTTGGTGGAGACCGCCGCCGCCAGTCTGGCTGGTTGCAGGGCGTAGCGCACGGCAATGGCGAGAATCCGCTCCGCAGCCTCGGTGGTGTCCGCGTTGCCGCCGGTCTGGCCCCAGGGGAGGCCTTGTTCGACACGGCGCCGCCAGGCTTCCCGGATGGACTGGCTGGTATAGCCGCCGGGACCGCTCATGGGCTGGCCGTCGATGAAGGGGAAAAAGTCCTCGTCCAGGTGCCGGCAGAAATCCGCTTCGTCGTAGCCGTCTTTTTCCACCAGAGAGTCCAGGGTCAGCCGTAGCAGCACTCCGGACTGGGAGGGCTGGCCGGCCTTGAGGCCGGCGTGATAGCGACCGGCCTTGGGGGCGGTGTAGTCCGTGATCCAGTCGCCGTAGGCGGCGTGGAGTTCATCCAGGTCGTAATACCAGTGAGGGCCGAGGGCCAGGGCGTCGCCGATGAAGGCGCCCATCAAGGCGCCGGCGGCACGGTCCTGAAACGAGAGAGCGGGCATGGTGATCTCCGATTGAAAGGGGGGTGCAAGGCCTTCGTGTGCCGGGCAAGGTCACCCTATCTACGTGGCGCCTTCCAGCTTGCTTTGCAGGTTTTTCTCAGGTATTCCAGGCCCCGGTCCATGTGGCTGTCCGGGAAGTTCGGATCCTTGTCCGCCAGTTGCCCTTCGGCTTCGCTTTCCAGTTCTTCCTGCCAGAATTTCAGCAGTTCCTCCTGCAAGGCATGGGGCGCATGTTCGCTGATGAAGCGCGTCACGGCGGCGCCGTCGAAACCCCGCTCGCGGAAATTTCGGATGAGATCCTTGCCTTCCCGCTGCAGCAGGCTGGCCTTGGGGGGCAGGCCCGCGGCGAGGAGCAGGAATACCGTGGACAGCACCGCCGGGTCGTCGGATTCCCCCTTGGTCACCCGGTGCCATTCCTTCGCCACCAGGCGGTCGTATTCACCATTATCTTCATCCAGGCTCTCGCGGAAAAAGTAGCCTTCCCCATTGTCGCCGTAGAGCAGTTTGTCCGCCGTGGTGCCAGCCTGGCGGATCACCGGCAGGTCCTTGCCCACAAAGCGCTGCATGGCGCCCTGGGCCAGTCGCTGGAAGTCCGGTAGCGCATCCTTGAGGAAGATATTGAGGCGCAGGTCGTTCAACCTGGCCCCGGCGCTTTTGGCGGCCTTGACCAGCTTCACGAAGGCGCTACGGGTCGGGACTTGCAGTTCGGCCTTGTCCACGAACAGCACCAGCATGGCGCTGCGAATGAGGGAGTCCGTGTCCTCCACTTCGTCCCGGGGCAGCCCCAGCTTCCGCGCCAGCCAGAAAGCGAATTCCAGGGTGGCCTGGTTTTCCAGGCGCAGGGCCAGTTCGGCCCGGTAGTCGGCGAGATTGATCCCATCCGACGCGGTTTTCTCGTCGAGAAAAGCCCGCTGTTCCGCAGGCGATAGCGCATTGCCGGCAATCGCAGTGCTGTCCGGCAGGGCATGTAAGCGCTTCAACATGTCCGAGCCGGCCTTGGAGTGGGACAGGAAGCTCTTGTCCCGCAGGGAGGCGGCAGCAATGCAGAGGTCGCCGCCGGACATATCTTCCAGATAGAGGCCGATCAGGTTGACCATGCGCCGCAAGGCGAATTCCAGGTCCGGCCGCAGGTGGGCCGTGCCGAAGAAATTGGCGATCTGGACGATGCCCTTGGCAAAATCCTGCTGCATGAGATTGAGGCGCTCCAGCGGGAACATGCCTTGCTCAACGCCGTAGCGCAGTGCCTTGTCGAAGAACGGTCGGCTGTCGAAGGCGAGAAGTGCGTTGGATGCCATGGGGTTCCTAAAGCCAAATAGATTCAGTTTGAAACGCCGAGGCGCCGAGACGCAGAGAAAAGCAGGATGCAGGACTGCCCTCAGTCCAAATGTTCGCTTTGATGCCGCTGCTCCCGTACGCCCTTCCTCGGCGCCTCTGCGCCTCGGCGTTTCGAAAATCGCTTTTCAGTCGTTAAATCGCGGATTCTTCCTCGTCGTCCTCGGCTGCGGCCGGGCGGGCAGTGAGCGGGAAATCGGCCATGGCTTCCATGAGCTTGGCGGCCCGGTCCCGCAGGATGATGAGGATTTCCTCGAAGGCGTCCGGCAGTTCGTAGCGCAGGATCCAGGCGGTTTCCATCCAGTCACTGTCGGCGATTTCCGCCCGGGAAACGGCTGGCCGGCCGCTTTCCATGGAATTGCCGAAGGACAGGCCGTGGTCGATTTCCTCGATCTTCTCCATGAGCCAGGTGGTGTGGTTCTGGGGGCCCAGATCGGGATTGAATTCCGGCTGAAAGCTGCCGCTGGTGACGAAGCTGAAAATCTCGTCATAGCGGTCCAGGAAATAGTCCGCCAGGGTGGAACTGCCACCCTCGAGGTCGGCGATGGTTTCCAGGTATTCGGTGCTGGTGCCCAGGTCCCGGTGGATGACGGCATTCATCATGGCGCGCAGGCGCTCGCCCGTGCGGTCGCCGTATTTCTTTTCCAGGACAATGGCCCGGGCGAATTGCTCGGGCGTTACCACCATGTTCACCACGGACTCCTTGGAAGAGTCGAACTCGCGCATGAGGGCCAGCAGATCCTTGGGCTGCAACTCGTCGAGAATCGCCACCAGGGCGGAATCACCCTGCTGGTCGGCAATGGCCACGAGGGCGCTTTCGGCGCCTTGAATGTCGCCGGCCAGGATCAACTGGGCGGATTGCACTACAAGCGGATGCATACGATGTCCTTTGCTGCGAATGGTTTGGGTTAGCCTTCCAGGGGGTCGAAGCCCTGTTCGGACATCCAGGCGGCGCCCGACTCCCTCAAGTCCTCGTCGCCATCGTCCCCGTCGTCCTCATTTTCGTCGGGTTTGGCGCTCTCATGGGCCGGAGCGTCTGCCGAATCATGGCTGCGCAGGTATTCCAGGGCAGCCGTGGCCACCAGAAAGTCCTCGCCACCCTCGGTCTTCAAGGTGGCGGCGATAAGCGGTTCGGCCCAGTCGGCAACGCTCAGTTCCTTCCTGAGTGCTTTCCAGGTGGGGAAGCCCGGAAACCAGGGTTCGCTCGCCACCAGTTGCTGCATGGTCTTCGGGGCCGTGAAGCCGAAGGCGTTGTAGAAGACCACCGAGACCATTTCCGGGCTGAATTCGATCATGGGCAGGATGGCGTCGATTTCCTTGCGCTTCTGGTTCAGGCGTTTTTGCAGCACCGATTTACCTTCGGAATCCGAAAGCAGATCGTCGATCTCTACGCTGTAGTTGCTGATAAGTTCCGCGAAATGGCGTGATTTTTTCAATGTATTGCGTCCTGAATGTATTTGCTGGAAATTTCCCGGGCGACCGCCAGGGGGTCGTCTACCAGGCTGCGCTGGCGATGGTCGTCGTAAGCCTGCCGACGGTCAAGGTCGGAAAGGGTTTCGTAGGCTTCCTGGACTTCCCGGAAGCGGGTGGCGGCGTCCGCGGACGGATTCTTGTCCGGGTGATAGCGGGCGGCGCTCTTCCTGTAGGCCGCCTTGATCAGCTCCGGCGTGGCGTTGGGCGGTATGCCCAATCTGGCATAAAAGTCCTGCATTGAAGTCCTTGATGATAAGTCTTGTAGGTCGGGTTTTAACCCGACATGTTGTTTGACAGTCGGGTTAAACCCGACCTACGAATCGGCGTGGGCCGCTTGAAATCAGGCCAGCAGGCAGAATACCGTGGGCACCTTTTCGATGGGGGGCGGAGGGGCCTTCTTCCAGTCCCGTACGGAACGGCTACTGATCCATTCTTCCGGTGTGGTGAGGCCGGCGGCCAGGGCCAGGCGGCTGTCGTCCTTGCAGGCGGCCAGCACCGCGTTGAAGCTGCGCAGGTTGCGGTAGGGTGTCTCGATGAATAACTGGGTCTGGGACAGGCGGGCCGAGTCTTTTTCGAGACGGCGCAGGGCCTCCAGGAGCTCCGGTTCCTTCACCGGCAGGTAGCCGTGGAAGGCGAAGCGCTGGCCTTCCAGGCCCGAAGCCATGACGGCCAGCAAGAGCGACGACGGCCCCACGTGGGGTTTCACCACCACACCTTTTTCGTGGGCGCGGCGCACCAGGAGTGCCCCCGGGTCCGCCACGGCGGGACAGCCGGCTTCCGACATGAGACCCAGTGCATGGCCCGCCAGGGCCGGCGCCAGCAGGCGATCCAGATCCTCCCGCTTCGGTTCCCGGGGCAACTCGATGATGGAAATCTCGTTCATGGGTACCGGGTGGCCCAGGGCCTTCAACTGGGCTCTTGCGGTCTTGGCGTTTTCCACCACCCAGTGGGTGAGTCCAATGGCCACGTCATGGGTTGCCTGGGGCAGCCAGCCGGGCCAACCCGCTTCGCCGAGACCGGCGGGGATGAGGTGGAGCTTTCCGGCGCTCATTCTGGAAACACCGGATTGAACCGCAGAGGCGCAGAGGCGCGGAGGAAATACACGCCGGGGTGAGTCGCCGCGATGGAAGTAGTGCCGTCGGCAATAGTCGATGTCAATGTTTTCTCCGCGCCTCTGCGCCTCTGCGGTTTAGTAAAGGATTGTCGTTGCTTCACGGAACCTGAACTCCGGCCCCGCGCAGCAGGCGGCAGAGTTCGATGAGGGGCAGGCCGATGAGGGCCGTGGGGTCGTCGGAGCGCATGTATTCCAGGAGCGACACCCCCAGGGCTTCGCTCTTGGCCGCGCCGGCACAGTCCAGGGGTCGGTCCGCGTCCACGTAACGTTCGATTTCCGGAAGGCTTAAGGCGCGAAAGCGGGTCTCGGTGGGCACGCAGACGGTTTCGCTCTGACCTGTATTGGTGTCCAGCAGGCACAGGGCGGTGTCGAAGAACGCCACCTGGCCGGAGAGTTCCTGCAATTGGCGGATGGCGTTCTCCCGGGTACCGGGCTTGCCGAAGACGTGGTCGCCGGCCCAGGCCACCTGATCGCTGCCGATGACGAGGGCGCCGGGGACGTTTTCAGCCACGGCCCGGGCCTTGGCTTCGGCCAGGCGCAGGGCCAGTGCCCGGGGTACTTCACCGGGCAGGGGGCTTTCGTCAGTCTCCGGCCGGGCCGTGTCGAAGGGCAGGCGCAGGCGGCCGAGGAGTTCCTTGCGGTAAATGGAGGTGGAAGCGAGAACGAGGGGGCGGGAATGCATGGACATGGGGCTGATTTTCTGTCACCTTTCGCGCCCGCTCTCTGGCTTGGCGGTCGATTGGTACAGAGCTTTGACAGGGAAAGCCAAAAATAATATCATGCCGCGTTTATGTCGCACCAAGATAAGTCCAATAGCGTGATTGCCGATCCCATCGAGTTTGCCCGGGAGGAACGGCATGTCTCCGGCGAGGTGGCAGTAGCCTCCCTCGAACGGCTGACGGATTTGCTGGCGGACGGCAGCGGAAAGCTTGTCTGGACGGTATCGGGCAGCGAGGAAAGAGACGAAGCAGGTGGCAGCAGGAAGTTCCTGTTGCTGGAGGCCGAGGGGGAGTTACACCTCGTCTGCCAGCGTTGCCTGGGCGTCCTGGTGTATCCCTTGCAGCTTGAAAGCCGGCTGGAATTGATGGCACCGGGCCAGCAATGGCCCGATGAGGAACTGGAAGACGATACTTGCGACGCCATCGAGGCGGAACGGGATATGCAACTGGTGCCTTTGCTGGAAGATGAGATCTTGCTGATCTTGCCGCCGGTGCCGCGACACGAAGAATGCTCGCCTCCGGGGGAAACTTCCGGTCCGGCAGTGGCTCCGGGCGTTTCCGGGGTGGATAAAAAGGTTTCTCCCTTTGCCGTATTGGCGGGGCTGAAGAAGCACTGAGGCTTAGGGCCGGTGCTGAAATAATTTGACGGAGTAAACAACCATGGCAGTTCAGCAGAATAAGAAGTCCCCCTCCAAGCGCGGCATGCATCGCGCCCACGATTTCCTCACGACGCCCCCCATCGCTGTCGAAGCGACCACCGGCGAAGTGCACCTGCGTCACCATATCAGCCCCAACGGCTTTTATCGTGGCAAGAAGGTCCTGAAGACCAAGGGCGAGTAATCTCTCTTTTCCTTGTTTTCTGACGGCCAGGTGGATCACGCGTCGCTGCGGCGGCGCAGGCAGATCCGGCCTGGCCTTCTTTCATTCTTGCGACGAATCTCTTGATGGGCGTAACCCTCGCAGTAGATTGCATGGGCGGCGACCACGGCCCGGCCGTGACCGTACCGGCGGTGCTGAGTTTTCTCCGCCAGGAACCCGATACGACTGCCATTTTGGTGGGGCGTGTCGAGGTTCTGGAACCCTTGCTGGTGCAGCATCGGGCTAACTTCGGTGAGCGCCTGCGGCTGCATCACGCCAGCGAAGTGGTGGCCATGGACGATTCACCCGCCCTGGCCATGCGCAACAAGAAGGATTCCAGCATGCGGGTGGCGGTGAATCTGGTGAAGGCCGGGGAGGCCCAGGCCGCCGTGTCCGCCGGTAACACCGGCGCCCTCATGGCCATATCCCGTTTCGTGCTGAAGACCCTGCCGGGTATCGAACGGCCTGCCATCGCATCCATCCTGCCCTCTGCCAAGGGCCACACCTACGTCCTCGACCTGGGGGCGAACGTGGACTGCTCGCCGCAACACCTGCTGCAGTTCGGCATCATGGGCTCCGCCCTGGTGGAAGCCCTGGAGCACAAGGAGCGCCCCACCGTGGGCCTCCTGAACATCGGCGAGGAAGATATCAAGGGCAATGAGGTGGTGAAGCAGGCGGCGGTACTCCTCCGGGCCAGCAGCCTCAATTTCTACGGCAACGTGGAAGGCAACGACATCTACAAGGGCACGACGGACCTGGTGGTCTGCGATGGCTTCGTCGGCAACGTGGCCTTGAAGGCCTCGGAAGGTCTGGCCCAGATGCTCGGGGATTTCCTCAAGGCCGAACTCAAACGCAATATGTTCACCAAGGTGGGGGCCATGGTGGCCCTGCCGTCCCTGCGCGCCTTCCAGCGGCGGGTGGATCATCGCCGCTACAACGGCGCCAGCCTTCTGGGCCTGCGTGGCGTGGTGGTGAAAAGCCACGGTTCTGCGGACGTCTTCGCCTTTGAGCGCGCTCTCCAGAGGGCGGCCACCGCCGCCCGGGAAAACCTGGTGGAACGCATCAGCAAACTCATGCCCCCATCGGGAGCCTCAGCATGACCCACGCACGCATCATCGGTACCGGCAGCTACCTGCCGGGCAAGCCGGTCAGCAATCACGATCTGGTGCTCCGCGGAGTGGATACCTCCGACGAATGGGTGGCCGGGCGCACCGGCATCCGCAGCCGCCACCTGGCGACGCCGGACGTTTGCGCCAGCGACCTGGCCCTGGAGGCTGGCCGGGCCGCCATCGCCAGCGCCGGTCTCGAGCCGAATGATATCGACTTGATCATCGTCGCCACCTCCACCCCGGACATGATTTTCCCGAGCACGGCAGCCCTGTTGCAAGCCAAGCTGGGCATCAAGAACGGCGGCGCGGTGTTCGACGTGCAGGCAGTCTGCAGCGGCTTCATCTACGCCCTGTCCATTGCCGAAAAATTCATCGCCTCCGGCAGCCACAAGCGCGCCCTGGTGGTCGGTGCGGAGGTCTTCTCCCGCATTCTCGACTGGAAAGATCGGGGCACTTGCGTGCTCTTCGGCGACGGCGCCGGTGCCGTGGTGCTGGCGGCAAGCGACACGCCTGGCATCCTGGCCACGGCCCTGCATGCGGACGGCAGCTACAACGGCATCCTGTCCGTGCCGGGCAGCGTGTCTGAAGGCAAAGTCATCGGCTCGCCCTTCCTGCAGATGGACGGCCAGGCCGTGTTCAAGTTCGCCGTGCGCGTGCTGGCGGAAGTGGCCAATGAAGTCCTTGCGGCAGCCGGCATGACGTCGGCTGACGTGGACTGGCTGATTCCCCACCAGGCCAATATGCGCATCATCCAGTCCACCGGCAAGAAGCTGGGCGTGGGCATGGACCGGGTCATCACCACCGTGGCAGAGCATGGCAACACCTCCGCCGCCTCCATCCCCCTGGCCCTGGACGTGGCAGTGCGGGACGGTCGCGTCAAGCCCGGCCAGACCCTGCTGCTGGAAGGCGTCGGCGGCGGCTTCACCTGGGGTGGGGCGCTTTTAAGATTTTGATTTGAAACGCCGAGGCGCCGAGACGCAGAGGAAAACAAGGCCATGACATATGGCCGGGCGTGATTTCGTTCCGGGTTTGATTTTCTCGGCGCCTCGGCGCCTCGGCGTTTAGAACATTGTTAAATCCTGCAATGAAGGGGCAATGATGAAATTCGCACTCGTATTTCCCGGCCAGGGTTCCCAGTCCGTCGGCATGATGGCCGCCTATGGCGAATCTGCGGTGATTCGCGACACTTTTGCCGAGGCCTCCGCTGCTCTCGGCCGCGATCTGTGGCAACTGGTCTGTGAAGGCCCCACGGAAGCCCTGGCCCAGACGGTCAACACCCAGCCTCTGATGCTAACCGCCGGTGTGGCGGTGTACCGGGAATGGCTCGCCAAGGGCGGCGCCAAGCCCGCAGCTGTTGCTGGCCACAGCCTGGGCGAGTATTCGGCCCTGGTGGCCGCCGGTGCGCTGGCCTTCGCCGACGCGGTGCCCCTGGTGGAACTGCGCGCCCGGGCCATGCAGGAAGCGGTACCCCAGGGCATGGGTGCCATGGCGGCGCTCTTGGGCCTGGATGCGGACGTGGTGCGGGAAGCCTGTCTTGAAGCGGCCCAAGGCCAGTGTGTCGAAGCCGTGAATCTGAATGCCCCCGGCCAGATCGTCATCGCCGGCCATGCCGAGGCGGTGCATCGGGCCATCGAAGTGGCCAAGGCCAAGGGCGCCAAGCGTGGCGTGCTGCTGCCGGTGAGCGCGCCTTTCCATTGCGCCCTCATGAAGCCGGCGGCGGACAAGTTGGCCGTGCGCCTTGCCACCATCGCCATTGGCGTACCCAGCATCCCGGTAGTGAATAACGTGGATGTGGCGACCTTTGACGATCCCGAGAAAATCCGCGATGCGCTGATTCGCCAGGCCCACAACCCGGTGCGCTGGATCGAGACCATGCAGGCTTTCGCCAATATGGGTATTACCAATGTCTATGAATGCGGCCCCGGCAAGGTGCTCTCCGGCATGACCAAGCGCTGCGACCCCCGCCTGGCCGGTGCCGCCTTCTCCGATGCCGCCACCCTGGAAGCCGCCCTGGCGGCGGTTGCCGGCTGATTTATTGAAACGCCGAGGCACCGAGGCGCCGAGAAAACCAAGGGAGTCTGGTTGTCCTCGGATGTTTTTCCTCTGCGCCTCGGCGCCTCGGCGTTCAAAAAGCTCTTGATTCTGGAACCAAGCATGTCAAATCTCGAAGGACAAATCGCGCTGGTGACCGGCGCCAGTCGCGGCATCGGCCGTGCCATCGCCCTGGAACTGGCGGCCCGTGGCGCCACCGTCGTGGGCACCGCCACCACGGAAGCCGGCGCTGCCGCTATCCAGGCAGCCCTGGATCAGGCCGGCGCAAAGGGCTGGGGTGCGGTACTGCAGGTGAATGACGCCGCCTCGGTGGATGCCCTGCTGGGCGATACCGAAAAGAAATTCGGGGCTGTAACAGTGTTGGTGAATAATGCCGGCATTACCCGCGACAACCTGGCCATGCGCATGAAGGATGACGAGTGGGATACGGTCATCGACACCAACCTGAAGTCGGTGTTCCGCCTGTCAAAGGCCGTGATGCGGCCCATGATGAAGGCCCGCTTTGGCCGCATTATCAACATCACCTCCGTGGTGGGCAGTTCCGGTAATCCGGGCCAGGCCAACTACGCGGCGGCCAAGGCCGGCGTGGCAGGCATGACCCGGGCTTTGGCCCAGGAACTGGGCAGCCGCAACATCACGGTGAATTGCGTGGCGCCGGGTTTCATCGACACGGACATGACCAAGGAGTTGCCGGAGGCCCAGAAGGCCGCCCTGACATCCCGCATCGCCCTGGGGCGCCTGGGCAAGCCGGAGGAGGTCGCCGCGGCCGTGGCCTTCCTGGCCTCGCCCGGCGCGGCCTACGTCACGGGTTCCACGCTGCACGTCAATGGCGGCATGTACATGGCTTGAAAGCGCCCGCCGGCTCTCTCTGTAGAGGGCGGCGGCAGGTGTTTGCATGACCCCTGTAATCTGTCGAAGCTTGCCGGACAGGGGGATTCTGATAGAATGCGCGGGTTTTTTCTCGTCACGCCCGCTGACTAACGAATTGTAAGGAGCAACAAATGAGCGATATCGAAACCCGAGTGAAGAAGATCGTTGCCGAACAACTCGGCGTTAACGAATCCGAGATCAAGAACGACTCTTCCTTCGTGGATGATCTGGGTGCCGACTCCCTGGACACCGTGGAACTGGTGATGGCCCTGGAAGAAGAATTCGAGTGCGAAATTCCCGACGACGAAGCCGAGAAAATCACCACCGTGCAGCAGGCCATCGACTACGTCAACGGCGTCAAGAAGTAATACAAACCTCACGAAATTTTCGGATGTGGGGCCGGCTTCAGCCGGCCGTGGCGGACTGAAGTCCGCCCTACGGAGTGGGCCGGGAAGTTCGTGAGGTCTGTATAAGTCCGCCTCGCAGCGGATTCTATTGGCAAACATCAGGAGCGAATCGTGGCGCGTCGAAGGGTAGTCGTAACCGGCTTGGGAGCTATCTCTCCCGTCGGAAACAGTGTTGCCGAGGCATGGGACAGTATTGTCAATGGCCGTTCCGGCATTACCGCAATCACGCGCTTCGATGCCTCCGCTTCCACGGTGCGCATCGCCGGGGAAGTCAAGGGTTTTGATGTGGGCGCCTATCTGTCGCCCAAGGAAGCCCGCCGTATGGATACCTTCATCCATTACGGCATGGCGGCGGGTATCCAGGCCTTCAAGGATTCGGGCCTGGAAATCACGCCGGAAAACGCGGAACGTGTCGGCGTGTCCATCGGTTCCGGTATCGGCGGTCTGCAAATGATCGAAAATACCCATACCGACTACATTGCCGGCGGCGCCCGCAAGATTTCGCCTTTCTTCATTCCGGGCACCATCATCAACATGATCTCGGGCAACCTGTCGATCATGTTCGGCTTGAAGGGGCCCAATATGGCGGTCGTCACCGCCTGCACCACCGGCCTGCACTCCATCGGCCTCTCCGCCCGCACCATCGCCTATGGCGACGCGGACGTGATGGTCTGTGGCGGCGCCGAATCCACCGTCTGCCCCCTGGCCATCGGCGGCTTCGCCTCTGCCAAGGCCCTGTCCACAAGGAATGACGACCCGGCCACCGCCAGCCGTCCCTGGGACAAGGACCGGGACGGCTTCGTCCTTGGCGAAGGCGCCGGCGTGATGGTGCTGGAAGAATACGAACACGCCAAGGCCCGCGGCGCGAAGATCTACGCTGAAGTCGCCGGTTTCGGCATGAGCGGCGACGCCTATCACATGACGGCACCGGATCAGGACGGCCCGCGCCGCTCCATGGTCAATGCCCTCAAGGACGCCGGCCTGAACCCGGACGACGTCCAGTACGTGAATGCTCACGGCACCTCCACGCCCCTGGGCGACAAGAACGAAACCGAAGCCATCAAGCTGGCCTTCGGCGAGGCGTCGAAGAAAATCGTGGTCAGCTCCACCAAGTCCATGACCGGCCACTTGCTGGGCGGGGCCGGTGGCCTGGAGTCTTTGTTCACCGTGCTGGCGATCCATCACCAGATCGCGCCGCCGACCATCAACATGTTCTCGCAGGATCCGGAATGTGACCTGGATTACTGCGCCAACGTGGCTCGCCCCATGAACATCGATGTGGCCCTGAAGAACAACTTCGGTTTCGGCGGTACCAACGGTTCCATCGCCTTCCGCAGAGTCTGAGCGTCTAAACCGGCTATACGGGCGGCGCTTGCCATGCATGCGCCGCCTGCGCTTTTTCTGCCCCTGAAAGCCTCGCCCCGCTTGCTGGCGGCGATCCTTGCCATCCATGTAAGCGCTGCTGCCGGCATGGGCTCGGCCCCCTTGCCCCTCTGGTTGATGGCCCTCACCTGGGTGGCCCTCGGCATCTCCGCCTGGACACTGTCCTACCGTCATGCCCTGCTGCGCCAGCCTGGCTCCCTCATCCGCCTGCAGAGCCGGGCGGATGGCAGCCTGGAAGGCCTGAGCCGGGACGGCGAATGGCTGGCTTTCTCCCTGCTGCCTCGCAGCACCCTGTCTCCCTTCTTTGCCGTGCTGTGCCTGAAACCACTTGGCGGCGGCCGTTCCCGTACCGTGACCCTCTTTCCAGATGCTCTGTCAGCGCAGGATTGGCGCAGCCTGCGGGTCTGGCTGCGCTGGCAGGCGGGGCATGCCGCTGCTGCGGGGCCGGGGAGGGGGATTTGAACCTGAAAAAGCTATTTGAAACGCCGAGACGCCGAGACGCCGAGGAAAAATAATAAATGGCGGCGTAACGCGTTTCACCCATTTGGTGAGACAGAAATCAAAGCCATGTCTTTGTTTTCTCGGCGCCTCTGCGCCTCTGCGTTTAGTCAACTGCCTTTTTAAGGTTAATGCCAATAGGCAGAGTCGCCTTCGTATTTCGATGCGCATACAAAATGCCCCCGGTGGCCATGCCCTGTCGAACGGCGCGACACACGGCATCACTCGCCTTCGTACCGTATCCCGCTGACGCCGGACCACGCCGGCATTGCGGACGTGCGCTGGGAGTCTTCAGGACGAAGCCTCTGCGCCGCCTTCCGGTCTGTCGCTGAACTTCTCAAAGAGGAGCTGCCTCAGCCATCGGTTGGCGGGATCCCGGTGATATTTGGCGTGCCAAAACAGCTTGATGGCAATCTCCGGTAGCGGCGCGGGATGAGGCACATAGACCAGGTCGAAGGGCTGCGTGCAGCGCATCGCGAAGCGCTCGGGGACCGTGGCAACCAGGTCGGTGGACTGGAGGATGGGGCCGACCGCGATGAAATGGGGTACCACTGCTCGTACCCGACGAACGATACCTGCCCGATCCAGGATCGTGTCCACCTCACCGTGCCCGGTGCCGGCGGAAATGACGACCACGTGCTCGAGCGACTGGAATAGATCAAGGGTCATCGGTTGGCTGGCCGCTGGATGGTCGCGGCGGAACATGCACACGTAGCGATGCTTGAACAAAAGCCGCTGGAAGAACCCTCCCTGCAGTTGGGGTAGCAGGCCAATGGCCAGATCCACTTTTCCTACCTCCAGGTTTTCCCTGAGGCTCACCGCAGTGTTACGCACCGTGCTGATGCGAAGCTGGGGGGCAGACCGCATCACCTCCTTCATCAAGACAGGCAGGAAATAGATGTCGCCGATGTCGGTGACTGCCATGGTGAAGGTGCGCGTGCTCGTGGCTGGATCGAAGTTGGTTTGCTGATTGAGCGCGCTGTGGATCGTCCCTAGTGCGTAGTCCACCGGCTCGGCTAGCTGCTGAGCGAAGGGCGTGGGCACCATCCCGTGAGAGGTGCGCAGGAAGAGATCGTCCTTCAGCAGCACCCGCAGACGCTTCAATGCGTTGCTTACCGCCGGTTGCGTGATGCCCAGGGTCTCGGCAACCGCCGAGACTCGCTTGTCAATCATCAGCTGATTGAAGATGACAAGGAGATTCAGATCAATATCCCGCAGTTGCATGCTTCGTTTCCAGTATTCACGTTGGTGATGGGCGTAATACTACTTTGTTTATGTACTTATAAAGCAAGACTCTCTATTGTTCGCCCACCGCATCATTCCGGGGCGCGTGGTCAGGGCGGACTCACTCGCTAACGACATCGCGACAAGATGATGTTAATGGCATCTTTGGTGCTGCGGGAAGCCCCCCGACGTGATGCCATGGTGCCATGTCAATGTATGGCCAAACCTAGAAAAAAGGAGACAGTTTCATGAATGAAAAAGGGATAAATAAACTACGTCGCATTGCGGTGGTCGGTGGCGGTATCGGCGGCTTGACCTTTGCGATTGCGATGCGTCACCACGGCATCGATGTTGACATATACGAGCAAGCGAACGAGTTGCGCGAGGTGGGCGCTGCGGTCGCCTTGTCCGCCAATGCCACGCGTTTCTATTATGACCAATGGGGTATGGGTGGGTCGTTTGACGAGGCCGCATTTGAAATTTCAGCCTTGATCTATCGGGATGGAAAGACTGGCGATGTAATCGGCAGGCACGCCGCCGGGCAGACCTATCGAGATCTGTTTGGTGGCCCCTATCTCGGTATCCACCGGGCCGAGTTGCAGAGAATCCTCTCCACCAAGTTGGGCATGGAGCGCATCCACCTGGGTAAACGTCTGGCAAATATCGATGATACTGGCGAGCAGGTTGTACTGCACTTCAAGGACGGCAGCAAGGCGGAAGCCGATATCGTCATTGGTGCTGACGGGACGCGCTCCACCGTACGAAACTTGATGCTCGGCTATGAAGATTACATGTACGCGGGTTATACCGCGTTCCGCGGCATCGTGCCGGTCGAAAAGATGCCCAGCATGCCTGATCCGACCGCCATCCAGTTCTGGATGGGTGAGTCCGGCCACTGCCTTCACTACCCGATCGGCGGCGATAGGAAAGGGGACATTAATTTCTTTCTCGTTGAACGCACCCCGACGACGTGGCCCGTAAAACAGTCCACCGCGCATGCCGACGACGGTGAACAATTGCGCCTCTTCAAGGACTGGCATCCCGCTCTCGTCGAAATGATTTCCTCGAACACGTTGAAAACGGTCAATGAGCGATGGGGCATGGTCTATCGAATGATTCTTGGCCGCTGGAGCAAGGGTAGGGTAACGCTACTCGGTGATGCGGCCCATGCACTGGTACCGCACCACGGACAGGGCGCCAACCAGTCGATCGAGGATGCCGTCGTTCTTGCAGACTGTATTGCCGCAGCGGGTTCCCAGCCGATTGCAGAGACCTTTGAGCGTTACGAGCGACTGCGTCGTGGTCGGGCGCGCAAGGTCGTGTATGCCTCAGTCACTACCGGCGACATGTTGCACCTGCCGCCGGGCGAAAACCGGGATCGACGGGATGAACGTCTTGCCTCACATGACGCCATGCTGCACCACCTCGGCTGGATTCACGGTTTCGACGCCAGTAATTTCGCCGAGCCTGACGAACGCCAAGGCGGAACTTGGTTGTGATACGGGTTTTCTAAACTTGTCATTGACACGCTCAGTGTCAGTTCGCTTGTTGGCAACACCGATCTAAGTGATCGAATGGGCTCGCCTTGGTATCAGGGCGAGCCTCAGAATCATATAAAACCAGGAGGAGACAATCATGAATCATTTTGCAATGAAGAGCTTGGCGGGTGTCGCGGTCGCAGCGGCTGCAATTTTTTTAGTTACCCCCGCAGTGGCTCAAGAAGCGAAGTTAAGAGTGGGCCTTATGTTGCCGGCCACGGGCACCTTTGCTGATCTGGGGTCCGCGACCGTCAACGGATTCAAACTGTTCGTGAACGAAAATGGTGGCAAATTGGCCGGGCGGGAAGTGGAGTATTTCACAGTCGATGATGAATCCGACCCTGCGAAGGCTGTTGAAAATGCGAACAAGCTGATCAAGCGGGACAAGGTCGATGTTCTGGTTGGCTCGATCCACTCCGGCGTGGCCCTGGCCATGGCCAAGGTGGCGCGTGACAGCAAAACGCTCCTGATCGTGCCAAACGCCGGTGCTGACGAGATTACGGGGCCTTTCTGTGCGCCGAATACTTTCCGGACATCGTTTTCGAATTGGCAGCCGGCATTTGCCATGGGTAAGGTGCTGGGCGACAAGAAGATTCAGCGCGTCGTTACACTGACCTGGAATTACCTTGCTGGTCAGCAATATGTCGAGGGATTCAAGGAATCGTTTGAAAAGTCCGGCGGCAAGGTGCTCAAGCAAATGGCATTGCCATTCCCGGATGTGGAGTTTCAGGCGCAACTGACCGAAATCGCCGCCATCAAGCCAGATGCAGTCTATGTGTTCTTCGCAGGTGCGGGCGCCACCAAATTTGTGAAGGATTACGTGGCAGCGGGGCTCAACAAGAACATTCCGCTCTATGCCTCCGGGTTTCTGACCGAGGGTAATCTGGCCAGCATGGGGGAGGCGGGGCAGGGCTTGTACACCACGCTGCATTACGGTGATGGGATAAAGAATCCAAAAAATGACGCGTTTCGCTTGAATTACGTCAAGACCTACAAGCGTCAGCCTGATGTTTATGCCGTCCAAGGCTACGATTCCGCACAACTGCTGCTCAGTGGTTTGAAAGCAGTGAAAGGCGATATCAACAACCGTCAGGAGTTGATCAAAGCCATGGAAACAGCGCGGATTGATAGTCCCCGTGGCGCATTCACCTTGTCAAAGGCACACAACCCCGTTCAGGATTTTTATCTCCGTAAATCAAGCGGGAATGAAAACAAGGTCGTTGATGTCGCCATCAAGGCCCTGGCCGACCCGGCCCGCGGGTGCAAGCTGTAAGGCGTCGTTCGAGACTTTTTCCTGCGGCAGATCCGCACTCTCCCCCCCTCCAAGGGGGAGTTGGAGGGGGGATGGGGCTTGATTTTACGACACCATCCCCACCCCTGCCCTCCCCTTGAAGGGGAGGGAGTCTTTCTGCGCCCGGGCAACGGTTCATCAAAATGTCTCATCGGGGACCTACATGGATTTCG
>JAYTVW010000008.1:0-21605 GCA_043743785.1 Rhodocyclales bacterium
CTGATCGATCTTCTTCATGTGCTCCATGTACTCTGCCTTGGTCGGGATCTTGCCGAGCAGAGCCGAGATGGCGGTGACTTCGGCCGAAGCGAGGAAGCCTTTGGTTTCGGTGCCCATGCGATTCGGGAAGTTGCGGGTCGAGGTAGACACGACGGTTGCCCCCTTGCGCGCACGCGCCTGATTGCCGAAGCACAGCGAGCAGCCGGGAACCTCCATGCGCGCGCCGGCTTCCCCGAGCGTCGCATAGTAGCCCTCGCGGTTCAGCGTATCGGCATCCATCTTGGTCGGCGGCACTACCCACAGACGCGTCGGCAACTCCTTGCCCTTCAATAGATGCGCGGCGGCACGGAAATGCCCGATATTGGTCTGGCACGAGCCGATGAAGCCTTCATCGACCTTGGTCCCGGCCACCGCCGAGAGCGGCTTGATATCGTCCGGATCGTTCGGGCAGGCGAGCAACGGTTCGGTAATCTCGGCCAGATCGATCTCGATCACCGCCGCGTATTCGGCATTGGCATCCGGCTCCTGGATCTGCGGATTCTTCAGCCAGGCTTCCATCTTCCCGATCCGGCGAAGCAGCGCATTGCGATCCTGATAGCCCTTGGCCACCATCCACTTGAGCAGGGCGACATTCGACTGCATATACTCGATGATCGGTTCCTTGTTCAAACGCACGGTACAGGCTTCAGCAGAACGTTCCGCCGAGGCATCGGACAGCTCGAAGGCCTGTTCCGGCGTGAGATGGGGCAAACCCTCGATTTCCAGGATGCGGCCGGAGAAGACGTTCTTCTTGCCCTTCTTTTCCACGGTCAGCAGTCCTTGGCGGAAGGCATAGTAGGGAATGGCATTGACCAGATCGCGCAAGGTCACGCCGGGTTGCATCTCGCCCTTGAAGCGCACCAGCACGGATTCGGGCATGTCCAGGGGCATGACGCCGGTGGCGGCGGCAAAGGCCACCAGGCCGGAACCGGCGGGGAAGGAGATGCCGATGGGGAAACGGGTGTGGGAGTCACCACCGGTGCCGACGGTATCCGGCAGCAGCAGGCGGTTCAGCCAGGAGTGGATCACGCCGTCGCCCGGACGCAGGGCCACGCCGCCGCGGGTGGAGATGAAGGACGGCAGGGTGCGGTGGGTCTTCACGTCCACCAGCTTCGGGTAGGCGGCCGTGTGGCAGAAGGACTGCATGACCAGGTCGGCGGAGAAGCCCAGGCAGGCCAGGTCCTTCAGCTCGTCCCGGGTCATGGGGCCGGTGGTGTCTTGCGAACCCACCGTGGTCATCTTGGGTTCGCAGTAGGTGTTCGGGCGGATACCCTGGTTGAGCGGCAGGCCACAGGCCTTGCCCACCATCTTCTGGGCCAAGGAGAAGCCCTTGCCGGTATCGGCGGGGTTCTGGGGCAGGCGGAACAGGGTGGAGGGCGGCAGGCCCAGGGCTTCGCGGGCCTTGGTGGTCAGGCCGCGACCGATGATCAGGGGAATGCGGCCACCGGCGCGCACTTCATCCAGGATCACGGCGGTCTTGAGCGTGGCTTCAGAGATGACGGCGCCGTTCTTCAGGGCCGTGACCTTGGCGCTGGCTTGATCCACGCGCAGTTCGATTTCGTCGCCCATGTCCATCTGGGACACGTCGATTTCAACCGGCAGGGCACCGGCATCTTCCATGGTGTTGAAGAAGATGGGGGCAATCTTGGAACCCAGGCAGAAGCCGCCAAAGCGCTTGTTCGGCACGAAGGGGATGTCTTCGCCGGTGAACCACAGCACGGAGTTGGTGGCGGACTTGCGGGAGGAACCGGTGCCGACCACGTCGCCCACGTAGGCGATGAGGTTGCCCTTGGCAGCCAGGGCTTCCAGTTGCTTGACCGGGCCACGGGCGCCGGGTTCGTCGGCTTCGATGCCCGGGCGGGCATTCTTCAGCATGGCCAGAGCGTGCAGCGGGATGTCCGGACGGGACCAGGCATCGGGTGCCGGGGACAAGTCATCGGTGTTGGTTTCGCCCGTGACCTTGAAGACGGTCAGCTTCTGGCTGGCCAGTACTTCGGGACGGGAGGTGAACCACTCGCCGTCGGCCCAGGATTGCAGCACGCCGATGGCGTTGACGTTGCCCTTGTCGGCCAGTTCCTTGACGTCGTGGAAGAAGTCGAACACCAGCAGGGTCTTCTTGAGGCCTTCGGCGGCGGCAGCGCCCACTTCGGCATCGCCCAGCACGTCAATCATGGGCTTCACGTTGTAACCGCCCAGCATGGTGCCCAGCAGTTCAACAGCCTTGGTACGGGAAACCAGCGCGACGGTTTCGGTACCGGCGGCCACCTTGGCCAGAAACTCGGCCTTGACCTTGGCGGCATCATCCACACCGGCGGGAACACGGTAGGTCAGGAGCTCAACCAGGAAGGCTTCCTCGCCTGCGGGCGGGTTCTTCAGCAGTTCGATCAGGGCGGTGGTCTGGGCAGCGGTCAGCGGCAGCGCGGGAATCCCGAGTGCGGCGCGTTCGGCGGCATGCTGGCGATAGGCTTGAAGCACGGCTACGTCCTCTCAAAAAAGTTGTCGATACTTGAGGAAAACTGCCCGGTTTGTCCGGACTTTTTGATTGTGCTGCGTGACTTGGCGACACGGGCGCAAAACTGCTCAATTGTAGGGCAAATCCGGTCCGCATTGACAGTCTTTGCTGTGTCGCGGACCGTGCCCAGCGACATCGGGAACAGCCAGGTCTCCTCCCGCCCGATGTCGCAAACCCTCTCCCCGGGTTCTTGTCCTATATTTTATCTCATATATAAGACTTGCGCACTTCAACTGCAGGCTGGTGTGCGACAAAACCTGCATTCCGTCACGTTTTTCGGGAACTGGCCGGGCACCCCGGGCTACCCCGGAAAGGCCTGGCGGGGTCATACCTGGAAAACTACAAGTTTTCACAATTGACGGCCATCAAGGAAGCCGCCCCCGGCCTGCCGCTACAGTGCGCTGGCGCTGCGTTGGGCAGCACTGTTTCTAGACAAGGGGAAGCCATATGAGCGGTACATTCACCAAGTCGATGGCGCGCAATATCTTTTACGGCGGGACGGCTTTCTTCTTCCTGCTGTTGGTTGCGCTCACATTCGACAGCCAGTCCACATTGCCGAAACGGGACAACCGACAAGCAATCACGCCCGCCGTGGCCCACGGCAAGCACCTTTGGGAGACCAACGATTGCATCGGCTGCCACACCCTGCTGGGAGAAGGCGCCTACTTCGCGCCGGAACTGGGCAATGTGTATAAGCGCCGCGGCCCGGACTTCATCAAGGCCTGGATCAAGGCCCAGCCCACGGGCGCCCCGGGACGCCGTCAGATGCCGCATTTCGACTTCTCCGAACAGGACCTGGACGACTTGGTGGCTTTCTTCAAGTACACCAGCGGCATCAATACCAACAACTGGCCGCCGAATATCGAGGGCTAAGAACTGCCAGCGGTAAGCAGTAAAGAGTTAGCGCCAGACGCTCTCCGCTTACAGCTCACCCCTCACTTTCGATCCGAAGGAGCGAACACATGCAATACAAATCGCAAGCGGTGGCGAAGCCGTACTTCATCGCCGCCATCGGGCTCTTCGTGGGCCAGATACTGTTCGGGCTCATCATGGGCCTGCAGTACGTCGTCGGGGACTTCCTGTTCCCCGCCATTCCCTTCAACGTGGCGCGGATGGTGCACACCAACCTGCTCATCGTGTGGCTGCTGTTCGGCTTCATGGGCTCCGCCTACTACCTGGTGCCGGAAGAATCCGAAACCGAACTGCACAGTCCGAAACTGGCCTGGGCCCTGTTCTGGATCTTTCTCGTCGCGGGCGCCCTGACCATCGTCGGCTACCTGGCGGTGCCTTATGCCGCCCTGGCCAAGCTGACCGGCAACGACCTTCTGCAGACCATGGGACGCGAGTTCCTTGAGCAGCCGCTGCCGACCAAGGTCGGTATCGTCATCGTCGTGTTGGGCTTCCTGTTCAACATCTCCATGACCGTGCTGAAGGGCCGCAAGACTTCCATTACCCTGGTGCTGCTGCTGGGCTTGTGGGGTCTGGCGATCTTCTTCCTGTTCTCCTTCTACAACCCGACCAACCTGGTAATGGACAAGTATTACTGGTGGTTCGTGGTGCACCTCTGGGTGGAAGGCGTGTGGGAACTGATCCTCGGCGCACTGCTGGCTTTCGTCCTCATCAAGGTGACGGGCGTGGATCGGGAAGTCATCGAGAAGTGGCTCTATGTCATCATCACCATGAGCCTGATCACCGGCCTCATCGGTATGGGTCACCACTACTACTGGATCGGCACGCCGGAATACTGGCAATGGTGGGGTTCCATCTTCTCCGCCCTGGAACCGATTCCGTTCTTCATGATGACCGTGTTCGCCTTCAACATGGTGAATCGTCGCCGTCGCGAGCATCCGAACAAGGCCGCCACCCTGTGGGCCCTGGGTACCGGCGTGATGTCCTTCCTGGGCGCTGGCGTGTGGGGCTTCCTGCACACCCTGGCTCCGGTGAATTACTACACCCACGGCACCCAGATCACCGCCGCCCACGGTCACATGGCGTTCTACGGCGCTTACGTGATGGTGGTGCTGACCATGATCTCCTACGCCATGCCCCTGATGCGCGGTCGTGCCGCCAACTCGGAAAAGGCCCAGGTCGTGGAAATGTGGTCGTTCTGGATCATGACCGTCTCCATCGTCATGATCACCCTGTTCCTGACCGGCGCCGGCATCCTGCAAGTTTGGCTGCAACGGGTTGCTTCCAACCCCATGTCCTTCATGGAGACTCAGTCCCAGATCACGGTCTTCTACTGGATGCGTGAAGTGACCGGCGTGCTCTTCCTCGTTGGTCTGGTGACCTACATCGCCAGCTTCTTCGTCGGCGGCGACGAGAAGGCTGCCGTCAAGGCTTGATGTAATGTACTGATCCCGCAAGGGATGCTGTGAAAGCCCCGCCTGGCAACAGGCGGGGCTTTTTTCATGGGGGAGACCTCGGGATGTGCGCTTGTAGGGGCAAATTTATTCGCCCATTTGGCAATTTCGGGCGAACAAGTTCGCCCCCACAAAGCCTTCCCGGCGGATACGCTTTATCACGCGTCAAGGAACATCCGTGGCCCAGCCCCTAAGCTTCGTGCCATGCATACCGCCCTTGCCACTCCCCTGTCCGACGCGGCCCTGGCCGACACCCCGCATCCGGTCGTCAGCGGCCATCCCCCCGGGGACCTGGCTATCTGGTTTTTCATCTGCGCTGAGCTACTGGTCTTCGGTGTTTTCTTCGCCGCCTACGCCTTCGCCCGGGCCAAGCACGTAGCCCTCTTCGACAGCATGCAGCAGACCCTGGACAGAAAGGGTGGCGCGCTGAACACCGTGTTCCTCATCACCGCCAGCTATTGCGTGGCCCGGGCCGTTTCCGCCATCAAGGTCGAGGGGGCACAAGCCTCCCGAAACTCTGCCCGCTGGATGGCCGCCGGCATGTTGTGCGGCGGGGCTTTTCTGGTGGTGAAAGTCATCGAATACCAGGACAAGCTGGCGGCGGGCATCAACCTGTCCACCAACACCTTCTACATGTTCTACCTGTCCCTGACCTTCTTTCATTTCATGCACGTGATCCTGGGCATGGTGATTCTGACGGCCATCTGGCTGAAGACCCGCAGGGGCGGCTACAGCCCCGCCGACCATCACGGCATGGAGACCGGCGCCAGCTACTGGCACATGGTGGACCTGCTGTGGATCATCCTTTTCCCGCTTGTTTATGTGATGCACTGAGATGACCGGCCCCACCACCTTCCGCCTCTCCGCCATCTGGCTATTCCTGCTAGCCGCCACCGGCGTCACCTTCGCCCTGGGCGACGTGGGGGGCGCCGCTGGCTACCCGGCAGCCATGGCCATGCTGGCTATCGCCTTCCTGAAATGCCGCTTCGTGGCCTGGGACTTCATGGGTATCCGCCAGACCAGCCGCTTCTGGCGCGGCCTCATTCTCGGCTGGCTCGTGCTGGTCGTCACCCTCATCGCCATCGCCTTCCGCATGGGAGCGCACTAATGATCCCGAGCCTCCGGCCCGGCGCTGTTGTAGGGGCGAACTTGTTCGCCCAGCGGCCATTCATCGGGCGAACAAGTTCGCCCCTACAAATTGATTTCCCGAGGTTCAGCTAATGACCACCCTGCACGCCGTGACCGCCCCCGCCGACCACCCCTACTACGAGCCGCAGGGCAAAGAAGTCGAAATTTTCGAGCACGCCTGGAAGAATCGCCTGCCCCTGCTCATCAAGGGCCCCACGGGCTGCGGCAAGACCCGCTTCGTTTCCCACATGGCGGCGCGCCTGGGCCTGCCCTTGCAAACCGTGGCCTGCCACGACGACCTGACCGCTGCCGACCTGGTGGGGCGCCACCTCATCGGTGACGGTGCCACCTTCTGGAGCGACGGCCCCCTGACCCGGGCCGTGCGGGAAGGCGGCATCTGCTATCTGGACGAGATCGTGGAAGCCCGCAAGGACACCACCGTGGTGCTGCACCCCCTGGCGGATCACCGCCGGGTACTGCCCATCGACCGCACCGGCGAGCTATTGGAGGCGCCGGACAACTTCATGCTGGTGATTTCCTACAACCCGGGCTACCAGAATTTCCTCAAAGGCCTGAAACCCTCCACCCGCCAGCGCTTCGTCAGCCTGCGCTTCGATTTCCCCAGCGCCGCTCAGGAGGAAGCCATTCTCAAGGGCGAAACCGGCTGCGACGCCATGATGGCCAAACGCCTGGTGTCCATCGGCCAGAGTTTCCGTGCCCTGAAGGACGTGGACCTGGAGGAAGTGGCCAGCACCCGCTTGCTGGTATATGGCGCCCTGCTCATGCGTGCCGGCCTGGACCCGGTGGAAGCCTGCCGTGCCGCCCTGGTGGAAAGCCTCACGGACGACGCCGAAATTGCCGACGCCCTCATGGAAGTGGTCCATGCGACATTCGGACGATAGTCGCCTTTCCGACCAGACCCTGGCGGTCACGGCAGAGGCGCTGTTCCTGCTGAACCTGCTGGCCCTGCCGGGCCTGGCCTTCCTGGCCCTCTTGTGGCTGTGGCGCAACGAGAAACACCGGGAATCCGCTCTGGTGCGCTGCCACCTGGGCCAGGCCCTACGGGTCAGCCTGTGGGGCGGTGCCATCCTGGTGCTGGTGGTGGCCGCCATACTGCTGGCGGGCAGCCTGCACGGGGCGTGGACCTGGATGGCAGTCATCATCTACTTCACCTGCATCCACTCGACCCTGGTGCTTTTCGGCATCTTCGGCCTGGCCAAGGCCATGGCCGGCAAGACCTGGTCCTACCCGCTCATCGGCAGCCGTTGCGATGAGTGAAGCCGGAAAAGCCCATTTGAAACGCCGAGACGCCGAGGCGCCGAGAAAACCGAAGGCCTCGCAACCAAGCATCATTCCCATCGTGGTGGCGACGCCCCGGAACGAAACTCAACACACGAATCCCTCGGCGCCTCGGCGCCTCGGCGTTTCAAACAGAAGGCAGCACCAGCGCCTGCTCTGGCAGGCCGGCTTCTTCGTGCTGTTCATCATGGCCCCGGTCTTCGACCTGTTCCGCTATGACCTGGTGGCGGGCCACGCCTGGTTCCTCGGCATGCCCTGGAAACTGGGCATCGCCGACTTCCAGGCGGGACACATCAGCGCGGGGCAAGCAGCCCTCAATCTACTGGTGCGCCTGTTCCTGCCCATCCTGGCCACCGGGGGCGTCCTGCTCTATGTTTCCTGGCGCTGGGGGCGGCTGTATTGCGGCTGGTTGTGCCCGCATTTTTCCGTGGTGGAAACCATCAACGCCTTGATGCGCCGGGCTTCGGGCAAACAGAGCCTGTGGGACCGCAGCGTCCCGACACTGCCGGACGGGCGCCTGCGCCAGGCCAACGGCCACTTTTTCCGCGTCGATGCGCGCTGGTGGTTCGCCACCCTGCCCCTGGCGGTGGCCTTCGCCTTCCTGTGGGCCGTGGTGCTGCTGACCTACCTGCTGCCGCCCTTCGAGGTGTACGGCAACCTGCTGCACGGTACGCCCACCCGCAACCAGTTCGTCTTTATCACCGCCGGCACCATCGCCCTGTCCGTGGAGTTCCTCTTCGCCCGGCATCTGTTCTGCCGCTATGCCTGTGCCGTGGGCCTGTTCCAGAGCCTGGCCTGGATGGCCAATCGAGGCGCCATGGTGGTGGGCTTTGAGCGAATGCGGGCTGCGGACTGCACCGCCTGCCGGGAAGTGGGAGGGGCCGGCTATTCCGCCTGCGACCAGGTCTGCCCCATGCGCCTGAAACCCCGCAGCGTGAAGCAATCCATGTTCACCTGTACCCAGTGCGCCCAGTGCGTCTCCGCCTGCGAGACGGTACAGGGGGACCGCCCGAGCTTACTGACCTGGGTCGCTGATGAAGCCGCCCGCCAGAACGAAGCCACCATGAGTTTGACGGGGAAGCGGGATTGATTCATGTAGGGGCGAACTTGTTCGCCCAGTCAATTTACGGGCGAACAAGTTCGCCCCTACAGCACAGGAAGGTAAATGGAAGAATACATAGGCGGCATTTGGCACCGCTTCATTACCCGGGCGGCGGACCGGCGCTTTCCGGAAGCGGCCGTGCAACTCGCGGACATGGAGAAAACCGCCGGCATCCTGTTCCGCGCCTTCGGCGGCGATGCCGGCCTCAAGGTGACTCACGCCGCCGACACGGCCCACGGCAGCCGCCGCAGCCTGCTGCAGCGCATCGCGGGCAGCGGTGAGAAAACGGCCCACGCCGCCGTGGATGGCGAAACCCTGCGCCTGCCGCCGGAGATCGCCCTTTTCCCGGAGCAGAAGCACAACCGGGATCTTTACCTGTGGCTTATCGCCTTGGCGGCCCATGCAGCCACGCCAGACGTAGGTCGGGATTTATCCCGACAATTCGATGAAATCGTCGGGTTGAAACCCAACCTACAGCCCGCCCCACAAGAAACCCTCTGGCTGCAGACCAACCAGCAATCCACCCTGGCGGTGCTCGAACGCTTTCCCGGCCTGGCTTCACGCTACGCCCGGCTGGTGCAGGCCATCATCGCCCAACGGGTGCCGCTGACGAAAATGCGGCCGGAGGAAGCGGCCCGGGAAAGCGCCTTGCGCCAAGCCCTGCTTGAACCCGGCAGCGTGAGCAGCCTGCCGCCGGCCCTGCCGAAAACCAGGCCCCTGCAACCCGTACCCCTGTGGCTCTATCCGTCGCCTGCGGACGCGGCAAAAGCGGCCACGGCGGCAAACAAGGATGCCGAAGACAACCCGGAAGGCGGCGGCAAAGAAGAGGTCGGCACCAAGAAACGCTATGCCGCCGAACGGGCCGACACCCCGGAGAGCAAGAGCGGCATGCTACTGGCGTTTCGCGCCGAGAGCCTCCTGTCCTGGGGCGAATACATAAAAGTGGACCGGCACACGGACGAGGACGAGAATCCGGACGCGGCGGAAGCCGCCGAGGACATGGAATTCCTCTCCGTGGCCCGGGACGGCAAGACCGTGGCCTCCAAGGTGCGCTTCGATCTGGACCTGCCCTCCGACGCCGAGGACGACACCCCGCTGGGGGACGGCATTTCCCTGCCGGAATGGGACTGGAAGAAACGCCAGCTGAAACCGGACTACTGCCGCCTGCAGATCATGGGGGCCAGAAACGCGGTGCCAGTGGATGTGCCGGAGCGCCTCTCCCGTTCCGTCAAGCGCTTGCGCTCCCAGTTCGCCGCCCTGCAGCCCACCCGGCGCTGGCTGAAGGGCCAGGCCGACGGAGCGGAACTGGATGTGGACGCCTGCGTGCGCCTGGCTGCGGACCGGGCCGCCGGGGTGCATGGGGTGTCCATGGGCGCCTACCAGGCCCAGGTGCGCCAGGAACGGGACATGGCCTGCCTGGTGCTGGCGGACCTGTCCTTGTCCACCGACGCCCACGCCAACGACCACCAGAAGGTCATCGACGTCATCCGGGACAGCCTCATGCTCTTCGCCGAGGCCCTGGCTGCCACCGGCGACCGCTTCGGTCTTTACGGTTTCTCGTCGCTGCGGCGCGGCAACGTGCGCTTCCATGAGATCAAGACCTTCGACGGACGCTTCGACGCCGAAGCCCGTGGGCGCATCGCGGCCTTGAAACCCGGCTACTACACCCGCATGGGCGCCGCCATCCGCCACGCCACCAGCCTGCTGCAGAAACAGCCCTCGGCACTCAGGGTGCTGCTCATCCTCTCCGACGGCAAGCCCAACGACCTGGACCAGTACGAAGGCCGCTACGGCATCGAGGACACGCGCATGGCGGTGCTGGAAGCCCACAAGGCCGGCCTGAAACCCTTCTGCGTCACCATCGACCGTGAAGGCGCCGCCTACCTGCCCCACCTCTTCGGCCCCGCCGGCTACACCATCATCCGGAAGCCCGAAGAACTGCCGGCCCGGTTGCCACTCTTGTATGCGCAGCTGACCGGCAGATAAAGTCGGCGCCAGATCACCACGCCCGCAGCGCGCAGCATCCGATCCTTGAATTCGAGACTGGCTGCCGACTGGCACCAGCCCCTGAATGCCCCAAGGCCAGCTGTGCAGCGAAGGACTAAGCTGCTCGCGCGGTAGGAGTGGGTCTCGACAGTAGCAGGGTGATCTGGGAAGGGTGCCGCTCTCAAGATCGCTGGCGGCAACGACAAGGTTGTCAAGCTCAGGCAATACGGAAACGATCCACCAAGCTGCGCAACTGATCGGCTGTCGCGGTCAGGGCTTGCGCGGATTCTTCGAGGTGACGGATGTTGTTGACACTATCGGCAGCGATGCTGGCAATCTGCGCCACGGTATCCCGGCTTTCCTGGCTGGCGGCAGACTGCTCGCGACTGGCGCCAAGGATCGCACCGGCTTCCTGCGCCACCCCGCCCGCCGCGTCGAGAATCTGTTCGAACTTGGCCAGTGCCTCGGCATTCTGAGCGGCGCCGGTATCCACCGCCTTTTTGACGGCTTCCATTGCCACCACGGTTTCACGGGTGCGATTGGCCACACCGTCAATGATGAGTTGTATGTTGGCTGTTGATGCACTGGTTCGTTCGGCCAGTTTTCGCACCTCGTCCGCGACCACGGCGAAGCCGCGCCCCTGTTCGCCGGCACGCGCCGCCTCGATCGCTGCATTCAAGGCCAGCAGGTTGGTCTGCTCGGCAATCTCGCTGATCACCTGGGTCACAGACACGATGCGGGTAATGGCATCGGACAGTTCGCCAATACTCTGACTGGAGGAGTTGACCGAAACCACAATGTTCTGCGAGGCCTCTGCGCCACTGCGAATGCTGGCATGGCCGCTCCTGGCAATGTCGCGCGCGTTGTCGGCTGCCGTCCCAACCCGATCGACGGCACCTGACACGGCTGCGATCGATTCGGCCATGCGCTGCATGCTGGCACTGGTAGACGCCGCCATCGACGACTGCCGATCCGCCTGGCCGAGAATCTGGTTCGCCGCTGAGTACAAGCCCTGCGAAAGCTGGGATGCCTTGTCTGCGGTGCTTTTAACGCTGCCGATAAGGTGTTGCAGCTGACCCACCATCTCGGCGAAGGCGGTTTGCAAGCGCCCGATTTCATCATCGGCATGCGCCGTGATACGGACCGAGAGATCTCCCGCTGCGATCCGGCGCGAGGCTTCCACGGTATCGGCCAGCGGGCGGGTAATGCCGCGCATGATCAGCGTCGCAATCACGGCACCGAGAATCGCTACGGCCAGGCACAAGCCAAGGATCAGGTTCTTGGCAAACTGTCCTGCCTGAATCGCGGCGGTAGTCGACTCCTGGGCATGCTTTTCCATGTCAGCCAGCATGGATTTGATCTCGGTGCGCAATTCCACCTGGGCCACGCGGATCTTGTCGCGCACCACGCCACCCGCCTCGGCATTCTTCTCGGCCAGTGCAAATTCGAGCAGTTCGGCGGTCGTTTTTTGTACTTGGGCATCCAGTGCCTCGGTCTTGGCAATACGGGCCTCCATGCTGGTGTCGCTGGCTTTTGCCAGATGGGAACGCAGATCCGTCACGGCGGATTGATAGCGCTTGCGTGATTCACGGGCGAGTGCAAGCTCTTTTTTCTTTTGCGAAAAATCGATCTGCAGCACCACATCACGCAGCGCAATGCCCTGCATGGCCACAGCTTCCAGCATGGCATTGGTCAGGCGAATACGCACGATGTCATCGCCCACCACCGTTTCGAGGTCCTTCTGCATTGCTGCCATGCGGACATAGGCAATGCCGGTCAGGACAACCGACAAAACGATGAGCAAACCAAAGCCTGCCCGCAGCCGGGCACCGACGCTGGAAAGAAATCTGTTCATGAGACCACTCCGATGGAGCCTTGCCCTGGGCAGGGTCTGAAACTGAAGGCCGGAATCACATCCCGGCCCTGCGACTTATTTCGCTGTGAAATTGCTCTGCAGCAGGCCAATCGCCTTGCCGCCATTCATTACAGGTACGGCAAACAGAACGCCTTTGACCTGGGTGCTGGCATCAGGCTTTACGGCACTGTCCGACCAGGCCTTGCCTTCCATTGCGGGCTTGAAAAATGGCCTGGATGCGATGTTCCACAGCAATGGTTTTCCGCCAGACCCCGCGGCAATCAGGTTGCCCTTTTCGTCACGCAGGTAGAGTTTGTTCAGTTCTGCGTGCTTGCCAGCAAAGCCGGCCAGCGCCTTGCTCGCGGCGCTGCCGCTGATACCTGTCACCTGTGCATCCGATTCAGCAATTTCGTCCCACTTGCCGTTACTCATGCCGACGATGATGCCGCCCTTGGCATTCGCGTCTTTCACAGCGGAGACCAGGGCAGGATTCTTGGCGAATTCGGCCAGCGTCACCTTTGCGGCATCGACCTTGGCTTGCAGATCGGCAGGCACCTGGGCGTTGGCCTCTGGCATGGCAAGCAAGCCTGCGGAAAGCAGCAAGGCGGACAGGGGTAGTTTCATGGCTTCCTCCGTTGACATCGTTCAAAAAATCAAAAAGCACAATATAGGCCTGCCAGGTGATCTTGTCACTCGCCCGTTGTACAGCAGATCAAGGTGCCGGGCCTACAGTGCCGTGAAGGCTCTTATTTGCACAACTGCCTACCATGCTGAAAGTCTGAGTAGACTCGGGCAATGAGCGCTTCTGAGGGAGCGTAAAAATGAATGGCCGCAATGGAGAAAAATTCTGAGCGGCGGTTGATGGCTGACAGCTGACGCCCAGCGCCCACGTTTTCGACCCCTCGCAGGTCCACAACGGGCCGGCGCCACCCAGCTTCCCACGTCCACGCCCGGCGTTTCGGTGAAGCTATTGGGATGTTTTCTGTAGACCGCCTGCGTCGCGGCGTGAATAGCGGGTGATTCCGTGCAGGTGTCAGGCTCTGCCGTTTGGGTACGTGAAGGTACGCTATACACACGACGACACGGAATATTTACGCGAAATGGCTGCGTGTCCACACCACAAGGCCGCCGAATCCCTGCCAGCCCTTTTGTGAACAAGGACGCCCATACCTGAGGCACAATGCCGGTCTGATTCTCTTCTGGCCGGACACACAATGAACAAGGACATGCTGCGGGAAATCATCGGCTGGACCCTCTCCCTGGCCCTGGTGCATGGCCTGGTGGAGGGTAGCCTGGGGCTGCAGTTACTGCTGGGGGGCGCCATCGCCACCAGTCTCAGCCTGGCCTACAAGGTACAGATCAACAGTCAGATCCTGGACAACACCAATCTGGAACTGCAACGCATGTTCGAGCAGACCACGCGCCTGGAAGCGGAAGTGGCCGAACTGCGGCGCGAGCGCACGCACCAAGCCTGACCCCAAAGGCTGCCCCATGCCCTACGAACTCATCTGGGAAGATAAAGGCGTCTGCCGACGCTACTTTGGCCACACCGACAGCGTGGAACTGGCCCGCTCGGTCCTCGAGGTGGAGCACGATGCGCGTTTCGATCAGCTGCGCTACGTGCTCAACGACATGCTGGCAAGCGAAGGCGTCAGCATCACGGAGGACGCCCTCGCGGAAATCTCCGCCGTAGACGGCGCCGCGGAGTTGTCCAACCCCAACATCCGCATCGCCCTCGTCGCCGACAAACCCGCCCTCCGCACCGTGGGTGAAGCCTATATCGCCGCCGGCCTCAACTCCTATCCCACCCGGATGTTCTTCACCCTGAAAGATGCCCGGGCCTGGCTGGCGGAAGAGCTTGAACTAAAACCACGCCCGCGCCAAAACGCCCGGTAGCCCGCCCTCGACCCTCAGTGGCTCGTTCCTTCCGACTTCATCACCTTGTTCCAGACGTTGTACTTGCCCACCGGCTCGTTCATGGGCAGGCGCTTCACTTCCTTCAGGGTCTTGGCATCGAAGATGATGAGGGCGCCACCCTGGTTCAAGGGGGCGCGCAGGCTGGCCAGCACATAGCGGCCGTCCCGGGTGAATTCCACGTGGGCCAGGATCTTGCCGGGTTCGGGGCGCAACTGGGCCACCACTTCGAGTTTTTCCTTGTCGATAACCTGCAGGGTGTCCCGGAATTTCGGGCTCATCATGGAGTCCGTCCAGGCATAGGCGGAATTCTCATGGCTCCTGAGGAAAAAGCCCGGCCCCAGGGTCTTGATGTGGGCCAGGGTCTTCCAGGTGCTCATATCGATGACGGAGAGCACGCCATCCTTCAGGTTGGCGGAGGCCATCACCGTGGTGCCCTGGCGCTGCCAGGTTATGCCGGAGCCCAGGTGGGGCATGCCCGGCAGGTCCAGGTCGGCGATTTTCTTGCGCACATCCAGGTTCACCACCTGGCCCATGCCGCCGCTGCGGCCCGCCCCCATCACGTGGGTATAGGCTTGGTCGAAGAAGAAATCGTCCAGGGGTTCGGACACCAGGGAGCGGCGCGGATTGAGATAGGCCGGCACGAAGGCCCCTTCCCGGTACTTGAAGTCATGGATGACGCCCGCCGGGATATCCTCCGCCGTCCGGTCGTAGCTGATTTCCCAAATCTCCGGCATATCTTTCATGGCGGCGATAAAACTCTTCCTGGGGGAGGCGTCATACACCGCCGACACCCGGGACAGGTCCTTGCCATCCTGGGAACGGGCGTCGAGGGTCTTCAAGGGGTTCAGATCCTCGTCCAGGGCCACCAAGTTGCGCGGCAGATAGTTGGCCACCATGACCACCTTGCCATCGCCGGATACCGCCACGTTCCGAGTATTGATGCCGGCGCGGATTTCCGCCACGGTCTTCAGGTTCCACAGGTCGAACTTGCTGATCCAGCCATCCCGGGAAGCGAAGTACACATAGCGCCCGTCCGGCGTGAATTTCGGCCCGCCATGCAGGGCGAAGCGGGAGGGAAAGCGATGAATGGCTTCCAGTTTGTCGCCGTCCAGCACGCTGACGTGATGATCCCCAACTTCCACCACCAGGAACAGGTTCAAGGGGTCGGCCGTAAACACCGGCTTGTCCGGCAGGCTACCCCGCGGAAAATGCACGATGCGGGAAGCGCGCATCTGGGCCTCGGTCCAGGCCGGCGCCGGATTCACGGGGGCCGCGATCCACTTCGCCAGGGCGGCGATTTCATCAGGAGACAGCTTGTCCTTGAAGCCGGCCATCTGGGTGGCGGGCCGGCCTTCGGCAATCACTTTCAGGGCCTCGGCGGGCCGCAGGCGCTCCAGGTTCTCTGGAAACAGGGCCGGTCCCATGATCCCCAGCCGATCCGGCCCGTGGCAGGATGCGCAGTGCTGCTGGTAGTTGGCGGCGGGCTCGACAGCCGTTGAGGCCAGGGGCAAGCACAAAAAAACCAATGAAACGCCGAGACGCCGAGACGCCGAGAAAACCTTTTGAACACGAGGAAACCTCGGCGCCTCGGCGCCTCGGCGTTTGACAAAATAATTCATACGACCACCTCCATGCGTACCCACGGCGTCGTCTTCAGGCGCTCACCCCCGGCATAGCCGATTTCCTCGTCCGTCAGGTAGCAGGCCGGGTCTTCCTGCCAGGGGTCGCCGGTGAGTTGCTGGGCACGCACCCTTGTGTTGCCGCCGCAGACGTCGAAATAGCTGCAGCCGCCACAGCGCCCCTTTACCTGCCGGGGCTTGGCCTTGAGGCCGGCCATGAGGGGGTCCGAAGTGTCCATCCAGATGTCGCCAAAGGGCCGCTGCCGCACATTGCCCAGGGTGTGATGCCACCACATGGTGTCCGGGTGCACATTGCCCAGGTTGTCGATATTGGCCACGTTCACACCGGACGAATTGCCGCCCCACTGGGCCAGTTTGGCGCGGATGTGGTCTTCCCGTTCGGGAAAATGCCGGCGCAGCCAGGACAACAAATAGACGCCATCCGCGTCGTTGTTGCCGGTGGTAAATTCCCGCTTGATGCCCGCTTCCTCGCAGGCCCAGGCCGTATCGAAGAGCAGGTCCATGGCCTGCCGGGTCATGCGGTGGTGGGCATCGTCGCCCCGGTTCTTGTTGCCCCGGCCCGCATAGTTCAGGTGGGAGAAGTAGAAGCGGTCAATGCCCTCGTATTCCACCAGGCGCAGGAGCGCCGGCAGATCGTCGAAATTATCCTGGGTCAGGGTGAAGCGTACCCCCACCTTCACGCCCAAGTCCCGGCACAGGCGGATGCCATGGAGGGATTTCGCAAAAGCCCCATCCATGCGGCGGAAGCGGTCATGCACGGCCTCCATGCCGTCCAGGCTCACGCCGACGTAATCGAAGTCGCAGGCAGCAATGGCATCGATATTGTGCTCGTCGATGAGCGTGCCGTTGGAGGACAGGGCCACATAAAAGCCCTTGGCCTTGGCGTATTTGGCGAGTTGGAAAATATCCGGCCGCAGCAGGGGTTCGCCGCCGGAGAGGATGAGCACCGGCACCCGGAAGCGTTTCAAATCGTCCATGACCTGGAAGACCTCGCCGGTATCCAGTTCGCCTTCGAAATCCTTATCGGCGGAGACGGAATAGCAATGTTTGCAGGTCAGGTTGCAGCGCCGCACCAGGTTCCAAATCACCACCGGCCCCGGCGGTTTCCGCACCGTCCCGAGAGGTGTCGGATGGGCGATTTCCTGCATGAACTGACTGATGCGAAACATTGCAAAACTCCTCTTTTCGGAGCCTGCAAGTTAGGCGAAGGGGGCGCCCGGCGCGTTGATTCGGGTCAAGACGGCAAAATGAGCAACAAGGCACTTGTCTTGCACACACGAATGCGCATAGACTGCGCATGGGAGGCCCGCCATGAACCACAGCTACAAAACCGATGCCCGCAAACGGCCGGTGAACCTGACGCTCAACGAAGACCTGGTGCTGCAGGCCCGGGGTATGACCGACAATCTTTCCAGTGTGGTGGAATCCCTGCTGGCGGAATACGTGGTGCAGGAGCGCCAAAAACGCCTGAGTCGCAGCGAAGCCCTGGCCGCCACCGTGACGAGCTGGAATGCCTTCAACGATCGGCAGGGCTCCTTTGCCGACGAGTACTCCACCCTGTAATGGCCCAGTTCGACGTACATCGGAACAAGGGACGCCACCGGGACGATATCCCTTATGTGGTTCTGGTCCAGTCTTCCCTGTATGACGCCTATCGCCGCCGGGTCGTGCTACCCCTGGTCAGGCGCGCGTTGCTGGGCCATATCAGCAGCCCCCGCTTCAACCCCGATTTCGAGATCGAAGGGAACGGGGTCGTGCTGCACCCGCTGGAAATCGTCTCCGTGCCCTGTGAGCAACTGGGGGAATACGTCTGTTCCTTGAGCGACGACGGCAGCCGGATTCTCGACGCCCTGGACGAGTTGCTGACCCAGGCCTGGCGCTAGTCAAGCGCCAATACGCAGGCCGGTCTTCTTGAGAATGCGGCTACTGTAAAGAATGTCGTGGCTGCGGCAGGCCGCGCCCAGCAGGGCGGCGATGTCCTGAACTTTCGCTTCCACCTCGTCCCGGCTTTTGCCATGCACCATGGCGAAGAGGTTATAAGGCCACGCTGACTCCGCCCGGGGACGGCGGTAGCAGTGGGTGACAAATTCCAGGGCGCCAACTCTTGCGCCCAGTTCATCCACCACCTCGTCCGGCACATCCCACACCGACATGCCGTTGGCACTGTAACCGATGGCGTAATGGTTGGGCACGGCACCGATGCGTCGGATGACTCCGGATTCCAGCATGGCTGCGAGGCGCGCCATGACCTCCACCGGACTCACGCCCAGTTGCTCGGCCAAGGCGTGGTAAGGCCGGGACACCAGCGGCAGACCACCCTGAGTAGAGAGAATGAGTTGACGATCAATGTGGTCCATGGCTTTACCCCTCACTCCTCACGCTTTCAACCTCATTTCCACGAAGTACTCCTGTTCCTTGGGAAAGGCATACACGGGAAGGCCGGTCAGGCCTTCGATCCGGGCAATCGCCGTCGGGATACCTGCCGGCGTCTCGGTGGCCAGCACAAACCACATGTTGAGGCGGTGTTCGCGGCGATAGTTGTGGGCCACCTGGGGCAGGCCATTCACCAGGGCCGCCACGGCGTCAAAATATTCTTCCGGAACCGCAAGGGCTGCCAGCACGAAGGCGCCCCCCATGCGTTCCACCTGGAACATGGGGCCGAAGCGGGTCAGCACCTTATCGTCCAGCAGGCGCCGCAGACGCTGAATGAGATCAGCCTCTTCCATTCCCAGGGATGCGGCCACAGCCCGGTATGGCTCATCCACCAGGGGGAAGCCCCCCTGCAGGACGTTGATGATGGCCCGGTCGATGTTATCCATGGCACGCCTCCGGCATATAGCGGGCACCGCACTGCTTGTAGCGGCGGGTACTGAAGAGCACATCGCCCGCAAAGGCCGTCAGGCCCAGACGCCGGGACAGATCGGCATGCAGGCCTTCCACTTCCTGCCGCTGCCGACCGTGGATCATGCAGAAAAGGTTGTAGGGCCAGCCCGCCGCCCGTTCAAGCGCGCCCCGCCGCCGCCGGTAGCACAGCGTCACGGCAGCCTCCCCTGCCAGCAGCCCGCCGAGTTCATCCGCCACGGCGTCCGGCACGTCCCACACGCACATGGCATTGGCCCGGTAGCCCAGTTCATGGTGCCGCACCACGACGCCGAAGCGCTTGATGAGACCGCTCGCCACAAGGTCCTCGATCATGGCCAGGGTGCAGACTTCGTTCAGCCCGGCGGTCTCGGCGATCAGGGCAAACGGCCGGGGCACCAGGGGCAGCCCGCCCTGCAGGGCGGCGACGAGGCCGGGGAGGGGCTGTAGGTCAGGTTTCCGCAGGAAACCTGACAAGTGTTTTGCTGGGATGTCAGGTTGCTGCCCAACCTGACCTACGATCCCGGCAGACAGATCAAAGCCCAGGTCGATGTGGAACTCCCCCTCCAGGGGCAGGGACAGCACCGGCAGGCCTGCGTCGGCAGCAATCTCGTCCAGCACTTCCGCCAGGCGCATTTCATCACTGGCGGCCACCACAAACCACAGGTTGTAAGCGTGTTCGCGGCGATAGTTGTGATTCACTTCCGGCCGGGCGCTGACCCTTGCCGCCACGGCTTCCAGATCGGCTTCCGCTACCGCGAGGGCGGCCAAGGTGCTGGCGCCGATACGGTTAGGCGCGAACACCGGCCCAACCCGGCTCACCCGGCCCGCAGCCTGTAGCCGGGCCAGGGCCGCCAGAACCCCTTCCTCACTCATGCCCAGGCGTTCCGCCAACACGGCAAAAGGCCGGCTGGTGAGAGGGAAGTCCCGCTGAAAGTCGTTCAGCAGGGCGAAATCGGGGCTGTCGGTATCGAGGAGCATGTCAAAGTCCTCAGACAAGACAATAAAGACATGGAACCGCAGAGACGCAGAGACGCGGAGAAGACCAAGACATCGCAACGACGGAGGATTCGCCGGTACAGGCACAATCTTTCCAGCCCCTGCTATTCCTCTGCGCCTCTGCGCCTCTGCGGTTCAATTCAATGCTTGCCATGTCAGAACCCTATCCGGTTAGCCCGGGAGCTGAAGAAAATGCCGGAGGGGGCGTCCACCGGCAGTTCGGCCAGTTTGGCGAAGCTTGATGTGTCATACACCGTGACCCGGTTGTCGTCCCGGGCGGACACCCACACGGCTTCACCCCGGGGCGTGAATTCCAGGTGCAGCACCGCCTTGCCCGGTTCCAGAGTCTTGACGATGCGCTTGTCCAGGGTGTCGATCACCTGCACCTTGCCGTTATCAGGAAACGCGAAATTCACCCACACCTGGCGGCCGTCGGGACGCGCCATGACGAACACCGGCTGACCCGCCACCGGGATGCGCCCGGTCTCCAGCCAGGTTTCGGTGTCCACTACCAGCACTTCGTGACGCCCCACGGCAGGCAGGTAGGCATTCCTGCCCGCCACGGACCAGCCCCGCAGGTGGGGCATCTTGTACACCGGGAGTTTTTCTTCACCGCGGCCGTAGCCTTGAAGTATCTTCCGGGCGCCCTGCTGTGGGTTCCACAGGTCCACCAGGGCGATGCCGTCTTCGCCGAAGAGACCGGCCAGGTACCAGCGGCCATCCGGCGTCACCAAGCCGTCGTAGGGCTGGTGGCCGATGCCGGCAAATTTCCGGATGACGGGCTGGCGCGGGTCGGACAGGTCCGCCACCCACAGCTCGTCGGCATCGAACAAGGCCCAGGCGAATTTCTGGCCCGGCAGATCCGCCAGGCCCACCACCCGGGAACGCTTGCCTGCCGTGCCGTAAGCGGCCGGGATGTCCGCCAGGAGTTCCAGGGTGTCGGCGCTGAAAACCTTCACGCCGCCCGGTTCATAGTTCTGTGCCAGCACCAGGCGGCCATCCTGGGAGATGGCGCCGCCGATGGAATTGCCTGCCTGCACCACCCGCCGCGCTATTTTCTGCGTCAGGATGTCTACCTTGGTGATGCCGCCGTCCCGCCCGAAGACATAGGCGTAGCGAGCGTCCCGGGAATACACCACGGAGGCATGGGACAGATCCCCTAGCCCCCCCACGCTCCCCAGGGAAGTGGATCCCGAGGTTTCAACCACCTGCACCCGGCCGGCGGCCCGTTCAATGACCACCCCCATATCCCCGGTGCCACGCACAGGGGCAGCGCTGCAGCCCGCCAGCAACAGGGTGATGACCCCCAGGGCCAGCAGCCACATCAGGGAACGGGGAACGGGGCAGTTCGGGCAATCTTCAGGCTTGTTCATCATTCAGACCCTATATTGAAACGCCGAGGCGCAGAGGCGCCGAGAAACCCGAATAAGAAACAAGCATGGCGCGTTGCCCAACGGATGAACTTCCCGCCTTGTTCCCGGTTTTGATCTTCTCCGCGCCTCGGCGCCTCGGCGTTTAATCAATCGCTATTTCCAGCTTCATTCATTGGGAAAACCTGTCTGTAGCCGGGCGACGATCCAGTCGGCTTCGGCGTCAGAGACGAAGCGCTGCCAACCCGGCATGGGCGTGCCCGGGCGACCTTGCAAAATCGTGTATTTGAGGGACTCGGCAGGTTTGTCGCGCAGGGACTCCGGCAGCAGCGCCGGCCCCAGGCCACCCTTCAGGGTCATGCCATGACAGGAACCGCAATCCTGGCGTACCAGATGCACCAGCTCCCGCTCTCGTGGCCCATCCGGTGCTGCCAAGGCAAGGCCCGCCGGCAGGGCCAGAAGCAACATCAGGGAACGAGGATTTTTCATGGCGTCAAGGATGGCGGAGAGCCCCCCTCAGCAGCATTGACGCGAGT
>JAYTVW010000009.1:0-48087 GCA_043743785.1 Rhodocyclales bacterium
GCCGTTCGACGCCGAGGCGCGACACGATGCGGCCGGTGCCGTAGCGCGTGTCGATCGCGGACGTGAACAGCGCGACGCTCTGCTCGCGCTCCTCGTAGTTGTGCGCCACCTGCAGCAGCGCGGTGGACTTGCCGGCGTTCATCGCGGCGTAACGGAAGTACAGCTTGGCCATGGACTGCGTCCCGGATTCGAAGGTGCGCAGTCTAATGGCTGCATCCTGACGATCGACCCGCACGAGCCATTAGAATGCGGGACTTTTCCGGAACGCCCATGTCCACGACCGTCCTCGCCAACGACACTTTCATTCGCGCCCTGCTCCGCCAGCCGACCCCGTACACGCCGGTCTGGCTGATGCGCCAGGCGGGCCGCTACCTGCCCGAGTACTGCGAAACCAGGAAGCGCGCCGGCAGCTTCCTGCAACTGTGCAAGAACAAGCACCTGGCCACGGAAGTGACCCTGCAGCCCCTGGCCCGTTATGAGCTGGATGCCGCCATCCTGTTCTCCGACATCCTGACAGTGCCGGACGCCATGGGTCTGGGCCTCTACTTCTCCGAGGGTGAAGGTCCGAAGTTCGAACGCCCCCTGCGGGAAGAATGGGCCATCCGTGGCCTGACCGCGCCGGACCCCTACGACAGCCTGGGCTACGTCATGGACGCGGTGTTGGAGATCCGTAAGGCCCTGGACAACTCCGTGCCCCTCATCGGCTTCTCCGGCAGCCCCTTCACCCTGGCCTGCTACATGGTGGAAGGCGGTGCCTCCAGCGACTACCGCCGCGTCAAGACCATGATGTACGAGCGGCCCGACCTGCTGCACCACATCCTCGACGTGACCACCCAGGCGGTCATCAATTACCTGAACGCCCAGATCGACTCCGGCGCCCAGGCCGTGATGATTTTCGACTCCTGGGGCGGGGTACTGTCCCACGCCGCCTACCGGGAATTTTCCTTGCAATACATGCAGCGCATCGTGGCGGGCCTCACCAAGGAAAAGGACGGCGAGAAGGTTCCCTCCATCGTGTTCACCAAGGGCGGCGGCCTGTGGCTGGAATCCATCGCCGACATCGGCTGCGATGCTCTGGGCCTGGACTGGACGGTGGATATCGGTTCGGCCCGCAGCCGAGTGGGTGACCGGGTCGCGCTACAGGGCAACCTGGACCCCATGACCCTGTTCGCAACGCCCGAGGTAGTGGCCGCCGAAGCGAAGAAGGTCATTGATTCCTATGGCCATGGCAGCGGCCACGTGTTCAATTTGGGCCACGGCATCAACCAGCACACCCCGCCGGAAAACGTCACCGCTCTGGTCAAGGCGGTGCACGAGCACAGCCGTCAATACCACCTGTAAAGTCCCTGGGGCCGGCTCTGGCCGGCCCATCTGGCTTTACTGGCGCCAACAAAACCTTGACTTATACACAGAATGCCGCTTTTCCGCAGAAGCCTGACAAGGCCCATGGGTAATGCCGGAAATTATTTGCAAGCTACTGTAATAAAAAGTTTTTTTTAGGAGAATAGGCCAAAGGTCAGAGGTTTTGAGGCCTGCGGCGATAGGCGGGGGCGCCACTCACCAGGATTACTCACAAAGTTATCCACAGGGTTTCAGGCGCATCGAGAAAGGGTTTCCGGGCAGGTAATTAGGCGCCAATGGCAAACCTTTTCACAGGAACCCGCCGTAAGCACCTGAGCTGACTCAGGAATCCAAGTCATTGCGGCGTTGCACAAAAACCCTTTTCAGAGGGCGCCAAAAACTTCGTCAGAAGTGACAGTCCTCATGGCATTACGGGCCGCGCTCCGTCTATGCCGCGCCCATTTCCTTCCGCCTCCCCCGCCCATTTATCCACTGTTCCATGACCATCCTCCGCGTTGCCCTCGACGTACCGCTGCCCCGGCTGCTGGATTACCGCGCTGACGACGGCACGCCGGGCGACGTGGGCCGGCGGGTGGTGGTGCCCTTTGGCCGCAGCGGCGCCGAGAAGCTCGGGGTCATCGTGGCAATGGCGGATACCAGCGAGGTGCCGGCGGGCCGCCTGAAATCCGCCACCGCCATCCTGCGGGACATGCCGCCCCTGCCGGCGGACTGGCTGGAAATGGTGGCGTTCTGCGGCCGCTATTACCATCACCCGGTGGGGGAGGCGATGGCCTTCGCCCTGCCGCCGGTGCTGCGCCGTGCCGGTCCCTTGCCGGCCCCGGAATGGGATCCGGTATGGCGGGCCACGCATGCGGGCCTCCTGGCCATGGCGGAACTGCGCAAGAATTCCGTGGCCCTGAAGCTGCTGACCACGCTGGCCGAGAGCGGCCCGCTACCCCAGAGCCTGCTGAAACCCCTGTCCGCCAGCACCGGCCGCAGCCTGCCGGAGCTGCTGGCGCAAGGCTGGATCGAGGAAGTGCTGGCGACGCCGGACCGCCGCGCCGTGCCTGGCCCGGTGGTCACCGACGAACAAGAGGTGGCCATCAACGCCGTGACAGCCACGCTTGGCAGCTTTGCCCCCTTCCTTTTGCACGGTGTTACCGGCAGCGGCAAGACCGAAGTCTATCTGCGGCTCATCGAGACGGTGCTGGAGCGGGGCGACCAAGCCCTCATGCTGGTACCGGAAATCGCCCTGACGCCCCAGCTGGAAGGCCGGGTCAGAGGGCGCTTCCCGGGGGCGCGCATTGCGTCGCTCCACAGCGCCCTGGCGGATGGTGCAAGGGGCCGGGCCTTCCTTGCCGCAATGGAAGGTTCTGCGGACATCGTGCTGGGCACCCGCTTGTCGGTGTTCACCCCCATGCCGCGCCTCTCCCTCATCGTGGTGGATGAGGAGCACGATCCTTCCTTCAAGCAGCAGGACGGCATCCGCTATTCGGCCCGGGACATGGCGGTGTGGCGCGGGCGTCAGTGCGGCGTGCCGGTGCTGCTGGGCTCCGCCACTCCCTGTCTGGAGAGCTGGCACGCCGCCGGCAGCGGCCGCTACCGCATGCTCAAGCTGACCCGGCGCGCCGTGGCCGACACCCTGCCGGCGGTGCGCATCCTGGACACCCGCAACATCAAGCTGGAGGACGGCCTCAGCCCGGCCCTGCTGGCGGCCATCCAGCTGCGTCTGGACAAGGGCGAGCAGAGCCTGGTCTTTCTCAACCGCCGGGGCTACGCGCCGGTGCTGTCCTGTCCGTCCTGCGCCTGGGTCAGCCAGTGCCGCCACTGTTCCGCCAACCAGGTGTTGCATCTGGCGGACCGGCGCATGCGCTGCCACCACTGCGGCGCCGAAACCGCAGTGCCCAAGGCCTGCCCCACCTGCGGCAACCAGGACATCCACCCCTTCGGCCGGGGCACACAGCGCATGGAGACAAGCCTGGCGGAGCGCTTCCCCACGGCCAGAGTGCTGCGGGTGGACCGGGATTCCGCCAGCACGCCGGCCAAGTGGCATGCCCTGCTGGAATCCATCCACGGCGGCGAGGTGGACATCCTCATCGGCACCCAGATGCTGGCCAAGGGCCATGACTTTCCCAAGCTGACCCTGGTGGGGGCCATGAACGCCGACTCGTCCCTCTTCGCCGCCGATTTCCGCGCGCCGGAGCGCCTCTTTGCCCAGCTGCTGCAGGTGGGGGGGCGCAGCGGCCGGGGCGAATTGCCGGGGGAGGTGCTGATCCAGACCGAGTACCCGGACCATCCCCTGTTCCAGGCCTTGAAGGCCCACGATTTCGAAAAATTCGCCGCCAGCCAGCTCACGGAGCGGCGCCAGGCCGGCTTCCCGCCCTTCAGTTTCCAGGTGCTGCTGCGGGCCGAGGCGCCGGAACTGGCCCGGGCCCTGGAATTCCTCGAAGCCGCCAAGATGGAGGCCGGCGAACCGGAACAGGTCATGCTCTACGATGCCGTGCCCATGCGCCTGGCCCGCCGCGCCAACCTGGAACGGGCCCAGCTGTTGGCCGAATCCCCGTCACGCCCCCACCTGCAGGCCTTCCTCTCGGAGTGGATGCCGCGCCTCTACGGCCTGTCGGTCTCCAAGGGCGTGCGCTGGCAGATCGACGTGGATCCGCTGGAACTGTGATGACCACTCTCCCCCCTTCAAGGGGGGAGTTGGAGGGGGGATGGGGTTCCAGTCGCGTCTTCCAACCCCATCCCCACCCCGGCCCGCCCACGGCCCGCTTTGCACAGCGGGCCGGCTATGGCGGCGCGGAGCAGTGCTCCGCGAATTCCCGCCGTAGCCCCCTTGAAGGGGAGGGAGTTTCGCTTCCGGTTATTTGATCCATGTCACTTGACTCTTGAATTGACCCTGCTACATTCGCGAGCATGTCTGCCCCCCTGACCCGTCTGACGATGCGCTTTCTCGGCCGCCTGCTGCTGGCCGTGATGCTGTTCGCCCAGCTGGCCACGGCGGCCCAGGCCTGCGTCACGCCCCGACATTCACTGAGCATGGTGCAGCCGGCGGCCCATCCCTGCCACGGCATGGATATGAATATGGACATGGATGAGACACCCGCCGGCAACGCACCCGCCGGCATGTCCGCCAACCTCTGTGCCGCCCAGGCCGGCGACCAGAGCGCCGATATTCCCCAGGTCACGATCCACGCCATGCCGGCCCTGCCGGTGCTGCAAGTGGCCCTGACAGCGGAACCCGCCCCTGCCGCCCGGCAGCCCGGTGAGGAATCCCGCCGCACCACGGGCGATCCGCCCATCCCCATCCTGTTCCAGGTGTTCCACTCCTAGACCGCTGCCTGCCGGCACAGGGTAACGCTTGCGCGGACCTTGTGCGCTCGCGCTCGTCTTGCCCCCTGAATACCCCATCGTAGGGCCGGCTTCAGCCGGCCTGCCGTGACCGAATCGTTCGGCCATGGGACCAAAGCGTTTTCACCTTTCCAAGGAAATTGCCATGAATCGTTCCATTTCCATCTTCGCCCTTGCCGCCCTCATCGCCACGCCCACTTTTGCAGCGGAAGACCATGCCGCCCACATGCACGGCATGGCCGCGCCTGCCGCCGCCAGCGCTGCTCTGTCCGAAGGGGTGGTGAAGAAACTCGACAAGGCTGCCGGCAGCATCACCCTGGCCCACGGCCCCCTGAAGAACCTGGACATGGGACCCATGACCATGAGCTTTGCCGTGGCCGACAAGGCCTCCCTGGCCAATCTGAAGGTGGGCGACAAGGTGCGCTTCCTGGCCGAAGACAAGAAAGGCGTGCTCTCCGCCTCCCGCATCGAACTCGCGAAGTAAAGCCATGACAACGCCAGGCCAAACGCCGAGGCGCCGAGGCGCCGAGGAGGTTGTGGGTCGGGATTTATCCCGACGGTGGCGCTTCGGCATCCCTGTCGGGCTGAAGCCCGACCTACGAGGCTCTCAGGTTTTCTCTGCGCCTCTGCGCCTCGGTGTTTCAATTGCTTTTTGCGTGTTCTCGGCCATTGGGTTTGCCGCAGAACCCATCCCCGGCGCCACGGTGGAGAGCCTGCTGGCCCTGGCCCGGGAGCGCAACCCGGACCTGGCGGCGGCGCGGCTGGAAGCGGCGGCGGCGGCGGAACGGGTACAGCCCGCCGGTGCCCTGCCGGACCCGGTGCTGCGGGTGGAGCTGGAAAACATCACCAACGGCGGCTCCACCGGGGCGACGCTCTCGCCATCCCGGGTGGGGGACACCAAGTACACCGTTATCCAGTCCCTGCCCTTCTGGGGCAAGCGGGACTTGCGCCGGGCGGTGGCGGGCGCCGATGCCGACCAGGCCGGCAAGCGCAGCCAGGATGTCTGGCTGGAGCTTTCCGGGCGCATCAAATCCGCCTATGCGGACTGGTGGCTCAACAGCCGCAACGCCAGCCTCAACCGGGAAATGCTGGACCTGATGGGCAGTGTGGAGAAGCTGGCCCAGGCCCGCTATGGGGCCGGGCTGGCGCCCCAGCAGGACGCCATCCGCGCCCAGGTGGAGCGCACCGGCCTCCTGTCCGACGTGCTGATGTTCGACCATGATCGGGATGTGCTGCTGGCCCAGATAAATGGATTGCTGGCCCGCCCCTATAACGCGCCCCTGGAAAGCGGCGTGGCCCTGCGGCCCGTGCCACCCCCGGAACAGCTGAGCCTGGAGATTCTCGGCGCAAAATTGATCGCGGCGAACCCCGAACTGGCGGGGCAGGATGCCCGTATAGGCGGGGCGCGCAGCAGCCGTGACCTGGCCTACCGGGAACGCTATCCGGACTTCGCCTTGGGCGTGGTGCCCATGCAGATGGGCAAGGGCGTCAGCTCCTGGAGCCTCATGCTGGAAATGAACCTGCCCCTGCAGCAGGAAAGCCGCCGCAGCAAAGAGCGGGAGTCTGAACTGATGTTGAGAGCAGCGGAGGCGAAGAAGGCCGGCGTCACGGAGCGCCTGCGCGCCGACCTGGGCAACGCCCGGGCGGCCCTGCATGCGGCCCGCCTGACGGAACAGCTGATTGCGGGAAACCTGCTGCCTCTGGCGGAACTGGGCTTCAAGTCGGCCATGGCGGGCTATGAAACCGGCAAGGTGGATTTCGCCACCCTGCTGGACGCCCAGCGCCAGGTGAAGCAGGCAAAACAAAATCTCTACAAATCCCAGGCCACCCAGCGGGCGCGGCTGGCCGACATCGAACGACTCATCGGGGAAGAACTATGACCCAAGGTAAACGTGTTCTGGCCACGGCGGTGGCGGTGATCCTGGCCGCCGGGGGGGGCTACTGGGCCGGGCACAGCGGCGAGCATGCCGCAACGCTCGCCGCCACGGCGGCACCGGCCAAGGCGGAGAAGAAACTTCTCTACTACCGCAACCCCATGGGTCTGCCGGATACCTCGCCCACGCCCAAGAAGGACAACATGGGCATGGACTATATCCCGGTGTATGCGGGAGAGGATGGGCCGGCCGACTCCGGAAAAGTGCTCAACATCGGCCCGGACAAGGTGCAAAAGCTTGGCGTGCGTACCGAAGCTGCCAGCCTGCGCTCCCTGGACAAGGTGGTGCGCGCAGCGGGACGTATCGAGGTGGACGAGCGCCGTACCTACACAGTGGCGCCGAAATTCGAAGGCTGGATCGAGCGCCTGCATGTAAATGCCACGGGGCAAAGGGTGGCCAAGGGTCAGGCGCTGTTCGAGGTGTATAGCCCGGAACTGGTTTCTGCCCAGCGGGAATATGCCATCGCTGCCCAGGGGGCGTCCTATCTGAGCAAGGCCAGCGACGAATCCCGGGCCGGCATGCAGCAGCTGGCCGACTCGGCCCTGGCGCGCCTCCGGAATTGGGACTTGCCGGTGGAGCAGATCAAGGCCCTGGAGAAAAGTGGCGAAGCGAAGCGTACCATCACCTTCCGTTCCCCGGTTTCCGGCGTACTGATGGAGAAGAAAGCGGTAGAGGGCATGCGCTTCCAGCCCGGTGACGCCCTCTTCCAGGTAGCGGACCTCTCCAGCGTGTGGGTGCAGGCGGATGTCTTCGAGCAGGACATCGCCGCTGTTCAGCCCGGCGCCAAGGTCAAGGTAAAAATTGACGCCTATCCGGACAAGGTCTTCGCGGGCAAGGTGGATTACATCTATCCGACCCTCAAGGCGGAAACCCGCACGGTGCAGGTGCGCATCGAACTGGCCAACCCGGGGGGCCTCTTGAAGCCCGCCATGTTCGCCCAGGTGGAAATCCCGGCTGCGGGCAAGGGGCCGGTGCTGACCGTGCCCGTCTCCGCCGTCATCGACAGCGGCACCCGCCGGGTGGTGCTGGTGCAGCTGGCTGAAGGCAAGTTCGAACCTCGGGAAGTGAAGCTGGGGGATCGGAGCGACGCCTTTGTGGCGGTGCTGGACGGCGTGAAGGAAGGCGAGAAAGTGGTGGTTGCCGCCAACTTCCTGCTGGACGCCGAAAGCAACCTGAAGGCAGCCCTGGGTGGCTTCACCCCAGTGGAAGGCGCCAAGCCCGCAGCTACGCCGGAAGCCAAGAGCGTCGGCCATCATGCCGAAGGGAAGCTCCTGTCCATGGACCTTGCAGCCGGCACGGTGAGCGTCAGCCACCAGCCCATCCCCAGCCTGAAATGGCCCGCCATGACCATGGATTTCGTCCTGGCCAATCCGGCGCTGGTGCAGGGCCTCAAGCCCGGCGCGAAGATCGCCATCGAGATCGTCGAGCGGAGTCCGGGCGAATGGGTGATTACGAGCCTGAAGCCTGCCGGAAAATAAAAGACGACGGTCGGCGACGGATTCCCCTCCCCTTCAAGGGGAGGGGCCAGGGGTGGGGATGGGGTTTTGTGCAGGGAGAAGGACATGAAGGGACAGACCAATCACGCGATTCTCGACGGCAAGCTGCAGCGCCGCCTGAGGAAGAACATGACCGATGCTGAAACTTCACTGTGGCATGCGATCAATCGCGAACAGTTGGAAGGCTGCAAGTTTCGGCGGCAGCATCCTTTTCTGGACTACGTGCTCGATTTTGTTTGCCTGAAGCGTCGGCTGGTTGTGGAAGTGGACGGGGGGCAGCATCTTGAATCCCGTGCGGATGGTTTACGGGATAAGCGATTAGCGGAAGCCGGGTTTCGCGTGTTGCGTTTCTGGAATAACGACGTGTTGAACAACAAAGAGGGCGTGTTGGAGGCGATTCGCGCGGCACTGCTGGTTCAACCCCATCCCCACCCCAACCCTCCCCTTGAAGGGGAGGGAGTTAACAGCGGAGCCACCCAATGTTGAACGCCCTCATATCCTGGTCGGCGCGGAACCGGTTCCTGGTGGTGCTGGCCACCCTCTTCATCGTCATCGCCGGCATCTGGTCGGTGCTGAAGACGCCCCTGGACGCCTTGCCGGATCTTTCCGACGTGCAGGTGATCCTGTACACCGAGGCGCCGGGCCAGGCGCCCCAGGTGGTGGAAGACCAGATCACTTATCCGCTGACCACGGCCATGCTGTCGGTGCCCAAGTCCAAGGTAGTGCGGGGCTTCTCGTTCTTTGGCGCCTCCTTCGTGTATGTGATTTTCGAGGACGGCACGGACATCTACTGGGCGCGCTCCCGGGTGCTGGAGTACCTCAGCGCCGTGGCCGGACGCCTGCCCAAGGGCATCACGCCCCAGCTGGGGCCGGACGCTACCGGCGTGGGCTGGGTCTATCAGTACGTGGTGCTGGCCAAGGACAAGACCCTGGCGGAACTGAGGACGCTGCAGGACTGGTTCATCCGCTACCAACTCACCAAGGCCCAGGGCGTGGCGGAAGTGGCCAGCCTCGGCGGCTTCGTGTCCTCCTACCAGGTGACGGTGGACCCGGTGCGGCTGCGTTCCTACGGCATACCGCTCTCGAAAATTACCCAGGTCATTCGGGATTCCAATCGGGACGTGGGGGGCCGGGCGCTGGAAATGGCCGAAACCGAGTACATGGTGCGGGGCCGGGGCTATCTGCGGAACGCCCAGGACATCGCGGGTCTGGTGGTGAAGGCGGACAAGGGCACGCCGGTACTCATCCGCGACATCGCCCGGGTGGAAATGCTGCCCGAAGAGCGGCGGGGCATCGCGGAACTCAACGGCGAAGGCGAGGTGGTGTCGGGCATCGCCATGGCCCGCTATGGCCAGAACGCCCTGGAGGTGATCCAGAACCTCAAGGACAAGGTGGCGGAAATCTCCACGGGCCTGCCGGCAGGGGTGTCCATCCAGGCAGTGTATGACCGTTCCGAACTCATCCACCGGGCCATAGCCACTCTGGAGCACACGCTTATCGAGGAAAGCCTCATCGTGGCCCTGGTGTGCGTGGTCTTCCTCATGCACGTGCGCTCTGCGTTGGTGGCCATCATCATGTTGCCGGTGGGCGTACTCATGGCCTTCAGCGCCATGCACGCGCTGGGCCTCAACTCCAACATCATGAGCCTGGGAGGCATCGCCATCGCCATCGGCGCCATGGTGGACGCGGCCATCGTCATGATCGAGAACGCCCACAAGCACATTGAACGGCTGAAGGAGGGGGAATCCCGCACGGAGGCGTTGATTCTTGCCTGTCGTGAAGTGGGGCCGGCCCTGTTCTTCTCGCTCCTCATCATCACGGTGAGCTTTTTGCCGGTGTTCACCCTGGAGGCCCAGGAGGGCCGGCTGTTCGCGCCCCTGGCCTACACGAAAACCTTCTCCATGGCGGCGGCGGCCCTTTTATCCGTTACCCTCGTGCCCGTGTTGATGTTGTTTTTCGTGCGGGGCCGCATCATGCCGGAAGCGAAGAATCCGGTGAACCGGGCGCTCATCCGCGTCTACCGGCCCATCATCGCGGCGGTGATGCAATGGAAGAAGACCACCCTGGCCCTGGCCCTGCTGACCTTGCTGGTGTCCCTCTACCCTGCATCAAGGCTGGGCAGCGAGTTCATGCCAACCCTGAACGAGGGCACCCTGTTCTACATGCCCACGTCCCTGCCCGGCATGTCCATCACCAAGGCGGCGGAACTCCTGCAGACCCAGAACAAGATCATCAAGAGCTTCCCGGAAGTCGCATCCGTGTGGGGCAAGGCGGGACGTGCCGCGACCGCCACGGACCCGGCGCCGACAGAGATGTTCGAGACGGTCATCAACTTGAAGCCGGAGGCCGAATGGCGGCCGGGCCTGACCACGGACAAGCTCATCGCCGACCTGGACAAGGCCCTGCAGTTTCCAGGGGTGGCCAACGCCTGGACCATGCCCATCAAGGCGCGCATCGACATGTTGTCCACCGGCATACGTACGCCCATCGGCATCAAGGTGTTCGGCAAAGACCTTGTCGAAATGGAGAAGCTGGCGCGGCAGATCGAGCAGGTGGTGAAGGCGGTGCCGGGCACCTCCAGTGCCTACGCCGAGCGCATCACCGGCGGTTTTTATCTCGACATCGAGCCGGACCGGGGCCAGCTGGCCCGCTATGGTCTCTCGGTGGGGGAACTGCAGGACGTCATCGGCACGGCCCTGGGGGGCGAAGTGGTCACCACCACCGTCGAAGGCCGGGAACGCTACACGGTGGCGGTGCGCTATCCGCGGGAATTGCGGGACACGCCGGAAAAAATCGCCCGGGAAGTGCTGGTGCCCGTGGGCGGCATGAGCAGCATGATTCCCCTGGGGCAGCTGGCCACCGTCAAGGTAGTCCTGGGGGCACCGTCCATCCGCACCGAGAACGCCCTCTTGTCCGCCTACATCTACGTGGATATCCGGGAGCGGGACATCGGCGGCTATGTGGCGGAAGCCCGCAAGGCCGTGGCGGACAAGGTCAAGTTCCCGCCGGGCTACTACGCAACATGGAGCGGCCAGTTCGAGTACATGGAGCGGGCCGGGGAAAAGCTGAAAGTGGTGGTGCCGGTGACCCTGCTCATCATTTTCCTGCTGCTGTATCTCAACTTCCGGCGCCTGACGGAAACCCTCATCGTCATGCTCTCCGTGCCCTTCGCCCTGGTGGGGGGCGTGTGGCTCTTGTGGCTGCTGAACTACAACCTGTCGGTGGCGGTGGCGGTGGGCTTCATCGCCCTGGCCGGGGTGGCGGCGGAAACCGGGGTCATCATGCTCATCTATCTGGAGCACGCCTGGGAACGCATCCAGGCCGAAAGGTTGGCAGAAGGCGGGAAGGCGACGGCGGCGGACCTCTACGCAGCGGTGATGGAGGGGGCAGTTGAGCGGGTGCGCCCCAAGATGATGACCGTGACGGCCATCATGGCGGGCCTCTTGCCCATCCTGTGGAGCCGGGGCACCGGCTCTGAAGTCATGAGCCGTATCGCGGCCCCCATGGTGGGTGGCATGATCTCCTCCACCATCCTGACCCTGGCGGTCATTCCGGCCATCTATGCGCTGGTGAAGGAGTGGGAGTTGCGGAAGTAGGGCGCAATAAGGCGCAGCCGCATTGCGCCGTCTCCCCGTTATCGGCCAAGTCGGCGCAATGCCCTTCGGTTATTGCGCCCTACGCGGCGTTTTCTGCCGCTGGCGTCGGCAGGCGCGCGAGGGCCTGGCGGCCGTTGAGAAGGTGGTCGCGCATGAGGGTTTCGGCGGCGGCCGGGTCCAGCTTCTTCATGGCGGCCATGAGCGAGCGGTGCTCGCACAGGGACTGCTGCACCCGGCCTTCCAGGAACAGGGACAGGTGGCGGTTGAGCTTCAGCACCTTGCGCAAATCGTTGATGACCTGCAACGCCCAGCGGTTGCCCGCCAGTTCCTGCACGGCAGAGTGGAAATCCTGGTTGGCCTCGAAGAAGGCTTCGATGTCGTTCCCGGCCGCCGCCTGTTCCAGGCGCTCATGGATGGCTTCGAGCTTCCGGATATCGGCAGGGGTGGCCTGGGTCGTGGCTTCGAAGGCGCAGCGGCCTTCCAGCAGGGCGATGACCTGGAAGAGTTCGTCCAGATCCCGCTGGGAAAGCTCGGTAACGTAGCAGCCGCGGCGCGGCTTCAGGGTGACGAGGCCTTCCGACACCAGCACCTTGAGCGCTTCCCTGAGGGGCGTGCGGCTGATGCCGTAGGAAATGGCCAGGGCCTGTTCGTCGATCCAGGTGCCGGGCGGCATTTCATGGGCGAAGATACGGCTGCGCAGGCGCTCGGCCACTTGTTGGTAGAGTGCAGTCTGGGCGATGCGGGCTGTGCTCATGAGCGGGCCTGAACCAGGAAAAGTCGTGTTATTTTCGTCGGATGACGGAGACAGTGTTGCGTCCATAATTATGGATAAAGTATTATTTCGAATTCGGGATGTCAAGCTGTATCTCCTTGGGCCGTTTTTGTCCGGGTGCTGCTGCAGATTGACACAGCCACCGGCGTCACCCCGTGCCGCAAAACTCGCGTGAAAGGCAACAAATGACCGAACAAGCCAAACTTCTCGATTCCAGCAACCTGGACGCCTGGGCGAAAGCTGCAGCAAAATCCGCGCCAGGTGGTGACGTGGACGCCATCAACTGGAAAACGCCGGAAGGCATCACGGTCAAGGCCCTGTACACCAAGGCGGATGTGGCGGACCTGAAATACACGGACACCCTGCCCGGTTTCGCCCCTTTCCTGCGCGGCCCCCAGGCCACCATGTATGCCGTGCGCCCCTGGACCATTCGCCAGTACGCCGGTTTCTCCACCGCCGAAGCCTCCAACGCCTTCTACCGCAAGGCCCTGGCTGCCGGCGGACAGGGCGTCTCCGTGGCTTTCGACCTGGCCACCCACCGGGGCTATGACTCCGACCATCCCCGGGTGACGGGCGACGTGGGCAAGGCCGGCGTGGCCATCGACTCCGTCGAAGACATGAAGATCCTCTTCAACGAGATTCCCCTGGACAAGGTTTCCGTGTCCATGACCATGAATGGCGCCGTGCTGCCAGTCCTGGCAGGCTATGTGGTGGCGGCCGAAGAACAGGGCGTGAGCCAGGACAAGCTGGCCGGGACCATCCAGAACGACATTCTCAAGGAGTTCATGGTCCGCAACACCTACATCTATCCGCCGGAACCCTCCATGCGGATCATCGGCGACATCATCGAGTACACGGCGCAGAACATGCCCAAGTTCAACTCGATCTCCATCTCCGGGTACCACATGCAGGAAGCGGGCGCCAACCAGGCCCTGGAACTGGCCTTCACCCTGGCCGACGGCAAGGAATATGTGAAGACGGCCCTGGCCAAGGGTCTGGACGTGGATGCCTTCGCTGGCCGCCTGTCCTTCTTCTGGGCCATCGGCATGAACTTCTACCTGGAAGTGGCCAAGATGCGCGCTGCGCGGCTGCTGTGGTGGAAGATCATGAAGGAGTTCAATCCGAAGAACCCCAAGTCCCTCATGCTGCGCACCCACTGCCAGACCTCCGGCTGGTCCCTCACCGAGCAGGACCCCTACAACAATGTGGTGCGTACCACCATTGAAGCCATGGCGGCGGTGTTCGGCGGCACCCAGTCCCTGCACACCAACTCCCTGGACGAGGCCATCGCCCTGCCCACCGAGTTCTCCTCCCGCATCGCCCGCAACACCCAGCTCATCATCCAGGAAGAAACCCACATCACCAACGTGGTGGACCCCTGGGCCGGTTCCTACATGATGGAAAAGCTGACCCAGGACATGATGGATCAGGCCGAGGCCATCCTGGCGGAAGTGGAAGGCATGGGCGGCATGACCAAGGCGGTGGATTCCGGCTGGGCCAAGCTGAAAATCGAAGCCTCCGCCGCCGAGAAGCAGGGGCGCATCGATTCCGGCAAGGACGTCATTGTCGGCGTGAACAAGTACAAGCTGGCCAAGGAAGACCCCATCGAGATTCTCGACGTGGACAACCACGCCGTGCGCGAAGGCCAGGTGGAGCGCCTGGCCCGCATCCGCGCCACCCGGGACCAGGCTGCGGTGGATGCCGCCCTGGCGGCCCTCACCGCCGCAGCCCACGACGGTACCGGCAACATGCTGGATCTGGCCATCAAGGCCGTGCGCCTGCGTGCGACGGTTGGTGAAATCTCCGACGCCCTGGAAGTGGTGTATGGCCGCTTCCGCGCCACGACGCAAAGCGTTTCCGGCGTGTATGGTGCCGTGATGGAAGACCAGGATGACTGGAAAGTGCTGAAGGCGGATATCGACACCTTCATTGCCGACTTCGGCCGCCGCCCGCGCATCATGATCGCCAAGCTGGGCCAGGACGGCCACGACCGGGGCGCCAAGGTCATTGCCTCCGCCTTCGCCGACCTGGGCTTCGACGTGGATATCGGACCCCTGTTCCAGACGCCGGAGGAAGCGGCCCGCCAGGCCGTGGAAAACGACGTGCATGCGGTAGGCGTATCTACCCTGGCCGCCGGCCACAAGACCCTGGTGCCGGCCCTGGTGAAATCCTTGAACGAGCAGGATGCAGGCGACGTGGTGGTGGTGGTGGGCGGCGTGATTCCCGCCCAGGACTACGCCCAATTGCGCACCGCCGGTGCCGACTGCATCTTCGGGCCGGGCACGGTCATCGCCAAGGCGGCGAAGGATGTGCTGGCAGCGATCCGCGCCAAGAGCAAGGCGGCTGCCTGATCCAGACTCGGGCTTTCCGGTTCATCCAGCGGCTTGCTTCCGTCAAGGCCCGGGCGCAGTCCGCCCGGCGCCGGAATCCAATTCTCTTACGTGTCGTTAGAGAATTGCCGTAGGGGCATAATCCGGCTTTCCCATGGCAACTAGTAGCGACTGGAGCAATAACATGGATGCACTGAAACGAGCGCAAGTGCTGAATACGCTGGAGCACCTGCCTGCCGAAAAGGTCGCTGAGATTATTGACTTCATTGAGTTCATCGCCAGTCGAGAACAAGGTGGCCAGGCGGTACCCGCCCCCACATCCAGTTTGCCGGACATAGGCGATCTGATTGGCAAATTGGCATGGCAAGGAGACCCGCTGACATGGCAACGGAAGATGCGCGATGAATGGCAATAAGCGCTTTCTGTTTGACACGAATGCCGTCATCGCTCTTCTGAATGGAGACTCTGCGGTGGCGGCGCTTTGGGGTAGTGGAGAGTGGGCCGGGGTGTCCGTTATCAGTGTCCTTGAATTCCTTTCATGGCCAGGCCTTCAACCGGAGCAAGAAACACTCTTTCGGCGCTTTCTCGACAGAGTCAGCATTGTGAATCTGGATTGGACAGAGCACCACTTGATCGCACAAGCCATTTCTTTTCGCAAGGCCAAGGGATTGAAGCTCCCGGATGCCATTGTTTTGGCGAGTGCGTTTGCCAGCCAAGCCACCCTGGTTACGCGGGATGAAAAATTACTCATAGCGGACGAACTGGCTCAACCTGGTTCCGGCCTTCGCTACTAACAATGTCTTTTCCACAAGCTACGTTGCCCCCAACCGACCAGGCCCTGGTGGACGGTGTCCTGACGCGTCAGGCGCGGCCCATTGCCCGCACCATCACCTTGATCGAATCCTCGCGCCAGGATCACCAGCGGCGGGCCCAGGCGGTACTGGAAGCTTTGCTGCCCCATACCGGAAAATCCATCCGCGTCGGTATTTCCGGCGTACCGGGGGCTGGCAAGTCCACCTTCATCGAGGCCCTCGGCCTCTTCCTCATCCGGAAGGGCCACCGGGTGGCGGTGCTGGCGGTGGATCCGTCGTCCAGCGTCACCGGCGGTTCCATCCTCGGCGACAAGACCCGCATGGAGTACCTGTGCCAGGAGAAGGACGCCTACATCCGGCCATCTCCCACCGCCGGCTCTTTGGGCGGCGTGGCGGCCAAGACCCGGGAGGCCATGCTGGTGTGCGAGGCCGCCGGTTTTGATGTGATCATCGTCGAGACCGTCGGCGTGGGCCAGAGCGAAACCACCGTGGCGGGCATGGTGGATATCTTCGTCCTCCTGCAGTTGCCCAATGCGGGGGACGATCTGCAGGCCATCAAGAAAGGCATTGTGGAGATTGCCGACCTGGTGGTCTTCAACAAGGTGGACATCGACCCCAGGGCCGCAGAATTTGCGTTACATCAGATGAAGGGCGCATTGACCATGCTAAGGTCCGGCTCTCCCAACTGGAAACCGCCGGTCATGGGCCTCAGCGCCCTCAAGCAGGTGGGGATCGATGAATTTTGGCAGCATATCGAGCGTTACCGGGACACCATGGGGCGTTCCGGCGAATTTGAAGGCAAGCGCAGGCACCAGGCTCTGGCCTGGATGTGGGCTCTGATCGAGTCGGGCCTGACGCAGCGTTTCCGGGGCAACCCGCAGGTGCAACAGAAGCTGCCCCTGCTTTCGGACGCGGTTTCCCGTGGCGCCAGCACCCCGGCCGCCGCGGCCAACCAGCTACTCAGTTATTTGCAGCATTCCGCCGACGGCATTGCCGTCGGCTCGTGATTTTCCTGGAGGACTTTTCATGCATGACATCATTCGGCGGCTGGAAGAGAAACGCGCTGCCGCCCGTCTCGGCGGCGGTCAAAAGCGTATCGACAGCCAGCACAAGAAGGGCAAGCTGACCGCGCGGGAACGCATCGAAATCCTGCTCGACCCCGATTCCTTCGAGGAATGGGACATGTTCAAGGAGCATCGTTGCCACGACTTCGGCATGATGAACACGCCGCCCGTGCCCGGTGACGGCGTGGTCACCGGCTACGGCACCATTAATGGCCGCCTGGTCTTCGTCTTCTCCCAAGACTTCACCGTCTTCGGCGGCGCCCTCTCCGAGGCCCATGCCGAGAAGATCTGCAAGGTCATGGACCACGCCCTGAAGGTTGGCGCCCCCCTCATCGGCCTCAACGACTCCGGCGGCGCCCGTATCCAGGAAGGCGTGGCCTCCCTCGGCGGTTATGCGGACGTGTTCCAGCGCAATGTGCTGGCCTCCGGTGTCATCCCGCAGATCTCCATGATCATGGGGCCTTGCGCCGGTGGTGCCGTGTATTCCCCGGCCATGACCGACTTCATCTTCATGGTGAAGGATTCCTCCTACATGTTCGTGACCGGTCCGGAAGTTGTGAAGACCGTGACCCACGAGGAAGTGACTGCCGAGGAACTGGGCGGAGCCGTGACCCACAGCTCCAAGTCCGGCGTCTCCGACATGGCTTTCGAGAACGATGTGGAAGCACTCACCATGCTGCGGCGCTTCATGAACTTCCTGCCGTCCAGCAACCAGCAGAAGCCGCCCTTCCAGCAGACCAATGATCCGGCCGAGCGCCTCGATCTGTCCCTGGACACCCTGGTGCCGGACAACGCCAACAAGCCCTACGACATGAAGGAGCTGATCATCAAGATGGTCGATGACAGCGACTTCTTCGAGATCCAGCCCGACTACGCCAAAAACATCATCATCGGTTTCGGGCGCATGGACGGCCATCCGGTAGGTATCGTTGCCAACCAGCCCCTGGTGCTGGCCGGTTGCCTGGACATCAAGTCCTCCATCAAGGCCGCTCGCTTCGTACGTTTCTGCGACGCCTTCAACATCCCCGTGGTGACTCTGGTGGATGTGCCCGGCTTCATGCCCGGCACCAGCCAGGAATACGGTGGCATCATCAAGCACGGCGCCAAGCTGCTCTACGCCTACGCCGAGTGCACGGTGCCGAAGGTCACGGTCATTACCCGCAAGGCCTACGGTGGCGCCTACGACGTGATGAGTTCCAAGCACCTGCGTGGCGACGTGAACCTGGCCTGGCCTTCCGCTGAAATCGCGGTGATGGGACCCAAGGGCGCGGTGGAAATCATTTTCCGCGAGGAAAAGAACAATCCGGCCAAGCTGGCGGAACGGGAAGCCGAGTACAAGGCCAAGTTCGCCAATCCCTTCGTGGCCGGCGCCCGTGGCTTCATCGACGATGTCATCATGCCGTCCGAGACTCGCAAACGCATCTGCCGCTCGCTCGCCATGCTGCGTGACAAGCAACTCGAAAATCCGTGGCGCAAGCACGGCAACATTCCGCTTTGAGCCGCAGGTTCAAAGTGGAGTGAGGGGTGAGGAGTGAGGGGTGAGGAGTTTCTCCCCCTTTTCCAGCCCCTGTGCCAAGGACGAATGTGAAAACGAATGAGTGAGCGTTGAGCGACTGAGGGCTTCACCCCTCACTCCTTACCCCTCACCCCTCACTGAGGTAGAACATGTTCAAAAAGATACTGATTGCAAACCGCGGTGAAATCGCCTGTCGCGTCATCAAGACGGCCCGCAAGATGGGCATCCTGACCGTGGCGGTGTATTCCGAAGCGGACAAGGACGCCCTGCACGTGGAACTGGCCGACGAGGCCGTGTGCATCGGGCCGGCAGCCTCCAAGGAATCCTACCTGGTGGCTGACAAGATCATCGCCGCTTGCCTGGAGACGGGGGCCGAAGCCGTGCATCCGGGCTACGGCTTCCTGTCGGAGAACTCCGAGTTCTCCCGCCGTCTGGAAGAAGCTGGCGTCAAGTTCATCGGCCCCAAGCACTATTCCAGCAGCAAGATGGGCGACAAGATCGAGTCCAAGAAGCTGGCCCTGGCGGCCAAGGTCAACACCATCCCCGGCTACAACGCGGCCATCGCCGGCCCCGCCGAAGCCGTGGAAATTGCCAAGGGCATCGGCTATCCGGTCATGATCAAGGCCTCCGCCGGCGGCGGTGGCAAGGGTCTGCGGGTTGCCTTCAACGACAAGGAGGCTTTCGAAGGCTTCGAGTCCTGTGTCAATGAAGCCAGGAACGCCTTCGGCGACGACCGGGTGTTCATCGAGAAGTACGTGCTGGAACCGCGCCACATCGAAATCCAGGTGCTGGGCGACTCCTTCGGCAACTACGTGTACCTGAACGAGCGGGACTGCTCCATCCAGCGCCGCCACCAGAAGGTCATCGAGGAAGCCCCGTCCCCCTTTGTGGACCCGGCCATGCGCAAGGCCATGGGCGAGCAGGCCGTGGCCCTGGCCCGCGCCGTCAATTACGAGTCCGCCGGCACCGTCGAATTCGTGGTGGGCGCCGACAAGAGCTTTTACTTCCTGGAAATGAACACCCGCCTGCAGGTGGAACACCCGGTGACGGAACTCATCACTGGCGTGGACCTGGTGGAACTCATGATCCGCGTCGCGGCCGGCGAAAAGCTGCCCCTGACCCAGGATGAAGTGCAGTTGAATGGCTGGTCCATGGAATGCCGCATCAACGCGGACGATCCTTTCCGCGGCTTTTTGCCCTCCACCGGCCGCCTGGTGAAATTCCAGCCCCCGGCGGAAGAAGAAGGCCGCGTGCGCGTCGATACCGGCGTGTATGAAGGCGGCGAAATTTCCATGTACTACGACTCCATGATCGCCAAGCTGATCGTGCATGGCGCTACCCGGGAGCAGGCCATTTCCCGCATGCGCGATGCCCTGAACGGCTTCGTTATCCGCGGTATCAGCTCAAACATCCCCTTCCAGGCCGCGCTGATGCAGCACCCGCGCTTCCAGTCGGGCCACTTCAACACCGGCTTCATCGCCGAGGAGTACCCGAAGGGCTTCGACGCCTCCATGGTGCCCCACGACGATCCGGCCCTCTTGGTCTCCGTGGCGGCTTTCGTGCATCGCGCCTACGTGGATCGCCAGGCCTCCGTATCCGGCCAATTGGCAGGTCATGAACTCAAGGTGGGCGACTCCTGGGTGGTGGTCAAGGTCAATGAGGGCGGCGAAAACGAAACCCATCCGGTGACCGTCAAGCCGGCCTGGGGCGGCTACGAAGTTGAGTACAAGGGCGAAACCTACGAGATCCTCTCCGACTGGATGCTCGGCGAGTACCTCTTCGTCGGCACCTGCAACGGCGAATCCATCTGCCTGCAGGTGGAACGGCACAAAATGAAGCACCGCCTGTTCCACTGGGGTTCCCAGCAGGACTTCATGGTGCTGACGGCCCGCTCTGCCGAGCTGCAAGCCATGATGCCGGACAAGCCCAAGCCCGACCTGTCCAAGTTCCTGCTCTCGCCCATGCCGGGTCTGCTGCGGGAAGTGGCGGTGGTGGAAGGCCAGGAAGTGAAGGCCGGCGAAAAGCTCGCCGTCATCGAAGCCATGAAGATGGAAAACATCCTCAAGGCCGAACAGGACTGCGTGGTGGCCAAGGTCGTCGCCAAGGCCGGCGACAGCCTGGCGGTGGACGAGGTCATCATCGAGTTCAAGTAGACGTTCTCGAATATGGCCGGACGTAGGCGCGGGCTTGCCCGCGCCTAGTAACTTCGTATAAGTCGTACGGCCGCATCTAAACGTCCAAGGCCCGCGGGAAACCGCGGGCCTTGGACGTTTACGAGTCGGGAAAAGTTGGTTTGAACCGCAGAGGCGCCGAGATTTTGTCGCTCGGGCTTCAGCCCGACAAAGTCGGCGCCGTACGCCCCGTTGGGCTGAAGCCCGAGCGACAAAATCAGGAAGAGCGAACAGCGTGGGCTGGCAAACCGTATGACTATCCTGCTGGCGTACTTGCTCAAGTGGCAGTAACAGCCGGAGCGACGTGGTGCCAGTTGGGAAAATACCATTCGTGCCCAACGCAAGGAAATTGCCTACGGACTCGACGAAGCGCCTAGCCTGCGGAGCAAGCCGATAGAAGCGCGCTGGCTGGACATGGTCTGGTCAAAAGCGCTGGCGCAAGCGGGCAACGAAACCGGACTCGATTGCTGGCCCAGCATTTGCCCTTGGTCGATTGAAACAGCGGTGTTGAACACGGACTGGCTGCCGACTTGAAAGACCCGCAGGTCGGGATTCCGCCCGACATTCAGTCCCGTTGTTGGGTTAAAGCCCGACCTACGTCTTGGTTTTGTAGGTCGGGTTTCAACCCGACACGCCCGGCAGGCTGACCAGGAAGGTGGTGCCGTGGCCCGGCTCGGAGTGCACCTCGATGGCGCCGCCATGGGCATCGATGACGGCCTTGACGATGACCAGGCCCAGGCCGATGCCTTCCACGTAATCCTGGCTGGCGGGAAAGCGCCCGTAGCGGGTGAACAACTGGGGCAGCTTGTCCGTGGGGATGCCGCGCCCCTGGTCCGCTACCGTGACGCGCCAGCCGGCGCCGTCCCGGGCCAGGCCCAGTGTGATGGCGGTGCCGTTGCCGCTGTATTTCACGGCGTTGCCCAGCAGGTTCACGAAGGCGCGCCGCAGCATCTCGCCGTCACCGCGCACCAGTGCCTCGGCATCCGTATCCCCTGACAAGCTGGGCAGGAGACGAATCTGACGAGCCTGGGCCACCGGCCACACTTCATCCACGGCCTCCTCCAGCACGGCCCGCAGATCCAGTTCAACAAAGGCACTCGGGTCCGCCGCCTCCGCCCGGCCCAGGCGCAGCATGTCATCCGCCAGGGCGAGGGAGCGCCGGGCATAACTGCCGATGCGGTCCAGAAGCAGGGTCTTTTCCGCCTCGTTGTCGGGCGGATCATCCGCCGCTGCATCCAGCAGAGTGACGATGGTGGTCAGGGGCGAGCGCAAATCGTGGGACAGAAAGCGCATGGATTCATCCCGGGCTTGCTGGGCGACCCGCAGTTCCACCACATCGGTGAGACTGGCCACCAAGCCCAGGTAGCGGCCCCCATCGCCCCGGCAAGGCGCCACGTCCAGCAGCAGGTTGCTGGCGGCGCCGCTGCTGACTTCCATTTTCAGGGCCTTCCAGGAATTGCCACCGCCCCCTAGGCGGGCATCGCCGCCCCCCACGGGCTTGAGCCGCGCCAGCAGTTCCGACAGGGGGACGCCCAGGGGGTCGCGCCCGGGCCGCAAGCCCAGCAACAGGGCGGCACGGCGGTTGGCCAGCACGATCTTGCCGGTGCGATCCGCCACCAGCATGCCGGCGGGCAGGCTCTCCAGTGCATCGGCAAGGAAACGACGGGCGTCCCGCTGGCCTTCCGCCGCCGCCCGCACCAGCTCGATGCGATGCTCGAGGGCATCTGAGCCGGAGATGAGCTTTGCCGGCGCGGTACCGGGCAGGATGCCGCCGTCCACCGCCAGTTGGGCCAGCTCGCCGTCGAGATAGCGCTGGGCCGCTTCCAGGCGCCGCCAGCTCCACAAGGGGTAGGCCAGGGCACAGGCGGCCAGGGCCGCTGCGGGGGGGAACCAGGCCTGGCCAAAACGCAAGAGGAGCGCGCAGAACGTCACCAGGGCCACGCCAGCCCCCAGGGATAACAGCAGCCCGTTGCGGGGCGAGGTCCGGCGCAGGAGCGCCAGCAAACCCAGAATGACCAGGACACAGACGCCCCCGGCCAGGGGCGCCGGCAGGGCGCGGATGGCCACGTCCCGGCGCAGGGCATCGATGACGTTGGCGCTGATCTCGACCCCAGCCATGACCCGGCCGTTGCCGGAAGTGGGCACCGGGTTGTTGTCGCCGATGCCGGCCGCCGTCACACCCACCAGCACCAGCTTGCCGCGAAAGGTTTCCGCCGGCACCTTGCCCAGCAGCACATCCACGTAGGACACGGTACGGAAATGCCCCGGTGGGCCGGCAAAAGGAATGAACATGGGCCAGGCCCGTTGCCACTGGCCGGCAGCGGTCCCTGCGCTTTCCTGCGCCAGCAAGGGGAAGTTTTTTGGCTCCGCCACCTGCAGCACCGCATAGGCAAAGTGGGGCGTTCCGGCGCGGCCCGCGCCCTCCGCCAGCCATACGCTACGGGCAATGCCGTCGGCGTCGAGGCGCACGTCGGCGAACCCCAGGGCCGCCGCCCGGCTGGCAAACGCCGGCATGGGCCGAATTGCTTCCGCGCCGCCGCCCTCGCCCGGCCCCTGGGTAACAGGCAGCACCACCCGGCCGTTTTGCTCCATGGCCTTCGCCAGCGCGCCGTCGGAAGCGCCATCAGCCTGGTCCGCCTCATCCAGCAGAATGTCCAGGCCAACCACCCGGGCGCCCCCCGCCGTCAGACGATCCAGCAGGGTGCCATGCACCGCCCGCCGCCAGGGCCAGCGGCCGATGGCCGCCAGGCTCGCCTCGTCGGCGGCAACGATGACGATATCGTCCGGCGCCGGGCGCAACCAGGACATCAGCGCCAGGTCATACAGCACCAGGTCCAGGCGGGACAGCCAGCCCCCCGCGCCAGCCAGACCTGCCAGCAGGCCGAGGCACAGGGCCAGAACCCGCCATTCGGCCAGCAGTCGGTTATGGAATTGCTTCATGCGGGGAAATGCAATTTGAAACGCCGAGGCGCCGAGACGCCGAGGAAAAACGAGAACATAGCCATCCCTGCCCCAGCGCCGCCCAGGTGAGCGGCAAAGCCGGACCCGGCCTGGTTCTCTCGGCGCCTCGGCGCCTCGGCGTTGGGAATAATCAAAATCACATCAGCGCCGGCAGCAGCAGGAGCAGCAGCCACCAGGGGCGGGAGGGCACTTCGAAACGCTGGGTGGCGGTCCAGGGGCCGACGAAACCGTCGCTGTCCGTGGCGCGCACCCGCATGAAATAGGTGCCACCCGAAGGCCGCGGCAGGCTGATCTGCGGTTCGGCGAGTTTCTGTTTATCCAGCAGATCGGTGAAAGCGGCATCCCTCGCCACTTCGAATTCGAAGCGCTGCCCCGGCTCGGCGACCCAGGCGAATTCCACAGCGCCCCCCTCCGTCTTCGGCGGCTGCGGATTCGACGGCTGGGGCTTGAGGTCAAAGTGCACCGGATCGCCAAATGGCCCCTGGTCCCCATTCGCCCGCACACTCGCCACCTGCCAGGCGTAGTTTCCCAGCGGCAATTTGACCGCCGGCTGGAAGGCCGTGTCCTTCTGCAGGCCGCTTTCGAGCACCGGCTGGCCGTCCCGCGTCAGGCGCAGGATGTAGCCTGCCGCCTCCTGGGCTCCGCTCCAGCGGAATTCCACGCTCTCGCCCCGCAGCTTGCCGCCGGGGGCCGGCTGGGACGGGAAGGGCGGTTCGGGCCGCGCCTTGACGGTCAGGGGCAGCCGCCTATCAAAACCCTCCAGTCCGTCCGCCGCCACCGCCCTGAGACGCAGCCAGTACTGGCCGTCGTCCACACTGGCGAATTTCAGTTCATTGGTTTTGAACACGCCTTCCACCACCACCTGGCTGAAGCGCTCATCCCGGGACAACTGGGCCCGGTAAGCCACGGCCCCCTCCACTGCCGGGAAGGACAGACGCAACACGGTTTTCCCCCAGGGGGTCGTCGGCGTCGCCAGCTCGGGAGGCGGCAGCAGGGGCACGGCGGCCCCCACCGACTCGGCCGCTACCAGCACCAGGCCTTCACCCGCCCGCACCGGCACCAGCCGGCCCCGGACCTTGCCCACCCCCACCACGCCCTCGTTTACCTCGGCGCGGGAAAGCGTCTCTTCCGCCGCTACGCGAAAGCCCGTCCCCCGCACCGCAATGAGGGCGGCGGGCGTACGCACCTGGTAGCTGGCGGCGCCTTCTGCTTGTTTCGCCACTTCGTTGTCCACCCGGCCCGATAGCAGGTTCAACTGGGTGCGATAGACGCCCACGCCGCGAGTGCGCTGCAGCGCGTCCACCCGCAGACGGCTTTTTGGCTGCAACACCAGGCGCGAGCCGTCCGCCAGCTCCAGGGTGACGAAGCCATCCTTGCCGGTGGTGATTTCTTCGCCCGGCTGCACCGTGCCCCCCACGAGCAAGGCCTGTCCACCCCGGCTGGCTTCGCCCTGCACCATGCCAACCCGGGCTGGCGCCACGTCCACCCGCAGCCACGGACGGGGAATGCGGATGGCGGCCCCCACCGGCAGGTGGCGGGGTTCCGCCACGCCGTTTCGCTTCTGCAGGCCAGCCCAGTCGCCGGGCCGCTTGAGGTAAGCCTTGGCAATGCCTTCCAGGGTGTCGCCTGCAACGGCCACATAGGTGTAGTCGGCGGCCTGGGCGAGGCCCGCAGCCAGCACGGCGGCAAGGAGGCTAGCGCGAAGCAGAGGAGCAGGTTTCATGATGTCTGGCGGCAGCGTCGATGAAGCCGCCATTCTAGAAGAATGCATCCGGAGCGAATGCAAACTTTTCTGAAATGTCGCCTCCCCGCTCGTCAAGCTATCGGTCATGGGGCAGAATGCTCGGCACTCATCCCACCCACTCCCCCAAAAAGCCATGGCCCATCTCTGGAATTTTTTCCGTACCGGCGGTTTCGACCAGGTCCGCATTGACTCCGCCGAAGACCTGCTCCATCTGAATGAACTGGACCAGAAACTGTGGGTTGCCCTGTCCTGCCCGACCAAGGGCGTGGAGTTCGACACCCGCACCCTGGAGCTGCTGGACACGGATGGCGACGGCCATATCCGGGCGCCGGAACTGCTGGCGGCCATAGACTGGGCTGCCGAGCGACTGGGGGACACCACGGTGCTGGCCGGCGGCCTCAGCGGCGTGCCCCTGGCCGCCATCCGCGCCGACGGCCCGGGCAGCGCCCTGCTCGCGGTGGCGCGAAGCGTCCTGACAGCCGGGGAAAGTCTGGTCAGCGTAGCCTGTGCCGGCGCCGCCGACGCGGAACACACGGCCCGCGCCCAGGCGGCCTGGGAAGCGGAAGGCCTGGCGGCCCAGATCCTCGGCCCGGACACCGGCGCCGCCAGCGCCTCTGTGGCTGCCGTGAAGGAAAAAATCGACGATTGGTTCATGCGCTGCCGCCTGGCCCATTTCGACAGCCGGGCCGGTGACATCCTGAACGCGTCCGAGGACGCCTTCAGGAGCCTGGGAGCCACGGCCCTCAACGCCGCTTCCGCAGCCCTGGCGGCCCTGCCCCTGGCAAGGGTTGTCCCCGGCGGCGTCCTGTCTCTCGTGGAGGGCATCAACCCGGCCTGGCTTGAGCGCATTGAGGCCTTGAAGAACGGCGCCGTCACGCCCCTGCTGGGTCAGCAGGACAGCCTGAGCGAAGCCGACTGGCTAGACCTGCAGGCCAGGCTTGCGCCCTTCAGCGCCTGGCAGGCGGCCCAGCCCGCCGGCCTGCCGCCAACCGCCGTAGCGGCCCGGGATCTGGAACGCCTGGCCCGCTACGTGCGGGACTTGCTCCCCTTGGCCAACAATTTCGTCGCCTTCCGGGATTTCTATACCCGCCAGGGCAAGGGCATTTTCCAGATCGGCACCCTCTACCTGGACGGCCGTTCGGCGGAACTCTGCGTGGCGGTGAATGACGCGGCGCGCCACGGTGCCCTGGCCAGCCTGTCCCGCATCTGCCTGGTGTATTGCGATTGCACCCGAGCCGGCGAAAAGCAGAGCATCGCCGCCGCCTTCACCGCCGGGGATTCGGACCAGCTCATGGTTGGCCGGAACGGCGTGTTCTACGACCGGGCCGGGCGGGACTGGAACGCCACCATCACCAAGATCGTGGAGCATCCCATCAGCCTGCGCCAGGCCTTTTGGTCCCCCTACAAGCGCATGGCCCGCCTGGCCGGCGAACAGTTCCAGAAGATCGCCGGCGGTAAGGCCAAGGAGGTGGAAGACCGCATGGCGGCCCAGGTGGCCTCCGCCGGCAAGAAAGTGGAGGCCGGCGCCCCCGCCAAGGCCGCCACGCCGGCCCAGCAGGCCTTCGACGTGGGCAAGTTCGCGGGCATTTTCGCCGCCATCGGCCTGGCCGTGGGCGCCCTCGGCACCGCCCTGGCGTCCATGATGACCGGCCTTTTAGGCATGAAATGGTGGCAGTTGCCACTCGTCGCCATCGGCATCATTCTGGCCATCTCCGGGCCGGCGGTGCTCTTGGCCTGGTTCAAGCTGAAGAGCCGCAACCTGGGCCCCATCCTGGATGCCAACGGCTGGGCCGTGAATGCCCGCGCCGCCATCAATATTCCCTTCGGCACGGCACTGACCCAACTGGCCGAACTGCCGGAAGGCGCCGCCCGCTCCCTCTCCGACCCCTACGAGGAAAAGAAGCAACCCTGGGGCTTTTACGCCGTGCTGATCCTGATGATGGGCGTGGGGGCGTATTGGTTGACGCATTGAGTTGTCGGCTTGCTTACCCGACCTACGACCTGAATATCGTGGAAACGAAAATTCAGCCCTGGGTCGGAACAAGTTCCGACCAACAACCGAGGAGTTTACCCGGCCGGTTCCAGGCGGTAGCCGTAGTTGTAGATAGAACTCAGGCGCAGGCCGTTTTCCGGCCGCAGGGCGAGCTTGGTGCGCACCCGGCTGACGTGGGTGTCCAGGGTGCGGGTGGCGATGTCGGCGTTCTTGCCCCAGATGCTGTCCAGCAAGTGGCCCCGGGACACCAATTGCCCCAGGTGGCGGAAAAGGAACAGGGCCAGCTCGAATTCCTTGTCCGTCATGGACACCGGCTCGCCCGCCACCAAGGCTAGTCGGGTGTCCGGGTCGAAGCGATAGGGCGGCACCTCCAGCACGTTGGAGGTCGTCTGGCGGACGCCGCTGCGGCGCAGCACCGCCTCCGCCCGGGACAGCAATTCCAGCCGGCGCACCGGCTTCACCATGTAGTCGTCGGCACCGGCATTCAGGGCCGCCACCACGTCTTCTTCCGCGTCCCGGCTGGTAACGAATATCACCGGCACCGCCACGTCCCGCTCCTGGCGCAGGCGCCGCAACACCTCGTCGCCGTTCAGGTCCGGCAGCACCCAGTCGAGGAGAAACAGATCGAAACTTTCCCGGGTGGCCCGCCGCAGCAGATCCTGGCCGCGCACGAACAAGTGCACGTCATGTCCCGCCGCTTCCAGCCAGCGGCTGACAATAGCGCCCTGCTCCGGATCGTCTTCCAGCAGGGCGATGCGTACTCCGAGTTTGTCCATGCTTTTGAAATCCCTTGGCAACAAGGGGGACATTCTACCCCGTAGGTCGGGCCTTAACCCGCCTGAAAATGCATGTCGGGTTAAAACCCGACCTACGAAAATGAGCTGATCAGCCAGACAAGGGAAAAACCTTCAGCTTGCCCTGCTTCAGGGCCTTGGCCAGGACCTTGTAGATGTCCGGATCGAAAACGGGGTGTCCACCTTGTTCCACGAGCGCCCAGGCGTCCGCCTCGGAGCGGGCCGTGCCCAGCCAGCGCCAGTTGTGCACCACATGGATGTCGCTTCTTTCGCCTGCCGTCTCCACCAGGCCCACGGCGCCCGGCCAGGGCCAGGACGACAGGCGCATCTTCGCCAAGGCCGCCAAGAGGCGTGCGCCGTGGAAGGCCGCCGGCTCCTTGCCAATGCAGGCGCCACGACAGTTCTTCAGCTGATAGGCAAAGCAGGCGCCCCCCTTGGCCGGCTTCTCCAGGCCCAGCATGGCCAGGCACAGGTTGTGGCCCGAGGCGATCTGCCGCAGGCTGGCCTTGGCTTGCCGTGCCGTGGGGAAGAGGCCGAACAGGTTCTCCTGGCGGCCCATCTCCAGTTTTTCCGCATACACCAGTTGCGGGCGAAAATCGCCGCCGCCATCGACGGCCTCCACCTGCCAGGCGCAGAGCTCGGAGGCCTTGCGTAATTGGCGGTTGTGCAGGGGTTGCAGCTCCTTCACCAGCCGGGCTTCCAGCATCAGGGCACCCAGCTCCCCCGCTGTCTCCCGGCATTCGATGCGCCGCACCTGCTGGGCCAGGCTCATTTCCTTGGACACCCGATGGTCGGAGGCAAAATGGGCCAGTACCCTGGCCCGAATGCCGGTGCTCTTGCCCACGTAGAGGGGCAACTCGTTCTCGCCATAAAAGAGATACACGCCGGGGCCTTCCGGCAGTTCCTCCAGGTAGGCCGGGTCCAGGTTGGGGGGCAGGGCCGGTGTCTTCAGCACGTGGGCCACCGCCGCCGCCCGGGTTTCCAGGGGAATTTCCCGCTCCGTGAGTTGCCAGAACTGGCGCAGCAGGTCCGCGTCCGACAAGGCCCGGTGGCGCTCGCCTTCAACTACAAGGCCGTGGCGTTCCACCAGCATGTCCAGGCCGTGCTTGTGGAAGGCCGGATAGAGCCGGCGAGAGAGCTTGACGGTGCACAGCACCGGCACCCGGAAATCCCGGCCCAGGCGCTTGAAGGCGTTCTTCAGAAAACCGTAGTCGAAGCGGGCGTTGTGGGCGACGAACAGCCGTCCCTTGAGCCGTTCCAGCACCTCGTCCGCCAAGTCCGCGAACGTGGGCGCCCCCGCCACCATGTCCGGCGTAATGCCCGTGAGTTGCTGGATGAACAGGGGAATATCCGCCAGGGGGTCCACCAGGGTGCTCCAGGTACGGACCTGGCCATCCACCAGCTCGACGATGCCGATTTCGGTGATGCGGTCCGTCAGCGGATTGGCGCCGGTGGTTTCCAGGTCCACGAAGACGAGGGAGTCGGGAAGGGGCATAAGGGCAGCGGTGAGCGGTGAGCGGTGAGCGGTGAGCGGTGCATTTTCGCACCTTGAGCACCCCCAGTGCTTCGGACCGGCGGCGTAGGTCGGGATTTATCCCGACAAGAACGCCCGTGGCCTCTTTTGTCGGGATAAATCCCGACCCACGCCGCCAGGTTCAAGGTGAAGGGTGTTGCAGCGCAACAAGGCACGAATTGGTTCTATAATTTGGACTTTTCCCCAAGCAGGCTTCCCCTAATGCGTTCTCTTCACCGTTTGTTCCTGGCGGCTCTTGCCCTGTTGCTCGCCCTATTTTCCACGCTTTCCCAGGCCCAGCTGGCGCCGACGCCCCCTGCCGTGGCGGCCCGTTCCTGGCTGTTGCTGGACGTGGGTGCCGGCCAGGTACTGGCCAGCGAACACCCGGACGACCGCATCGAGCCGGCCTCCCTCACCAAGCTCATGACCGCCTACCTGGTTTTCGCGGCCATGAAGCAGAAGACCATCAGCCCGACCCAGCAGGTGCCCATTTCGCCCCGGGCCTGGAAAGCCCAGGGTTCCCGCATGTTCGTCGAGCCATTGAAGCCCGTGACAGTGGATGAACTCATTCACGGCGTCATCATCCAGTCCGGCAACGACGCCTGTATCGCCCTGGCGGAACTCATCGCCGGCTCCGAGGACGTGTTTGCCCAGATGATGAACCGGGAAGCCCAGCGCCTGGGCATGAAGGGCACCCGCTTCATGAACTCCAACGGCCTGCCGGACCCGCAGCACTACACCACGGCGCGGGACCTTTCCGTGCTGGCCTCCGCCATCATCCGGGACTTCCCCGAGTACTACCCCATCTATTCCCAGAAGGAATACACCTACAACAGAATCACCCAGGCCAACCGCAACCGCCTCTTGTATCTGGACCCGACGGTGGATGGCATGAAGACCGGCCACACGGACAGCGCCGGCTATTGCCTGATCGCCACCGCCAAGCGCGGCCCGCGACGCCTCTTGTCCGTGGTGCTGGGCACGGTTTCGGATTCCGTACGTGCCCAGGAATCCCAGAAGCTCCTCAATTTCGGCTTCCAGTTCTATGATTCCGTGGAGTTCTACAAGAAGAATCAGGTGGTGAGTCAGTTCCGCGTCTGGAAGGGTACGGACAACCTGGTGAAGGCCGGCTTCCCTTATGACTTCACCCTGTCCCTGCCCAAGGGCATGGCTTCCCGCATCAAGGCCAGCCTGGTGAGCCAGCAACCCCTGGTGGCCCCCGTCGCCCAGGGTGCCCGAGTCGGCACCCTGAAGCTCACCCTGGATGACAAGCCCTGGGCCGAGTACCCGATCCAGGCCATCGAAGCCGTCCCCGTCGCCGGTTTCTTCGGCCGCATGTGGGATACGATACGGCTTTGGTTCCAATAAGCAGGTAAGCGGCAAGCAGATAGCGCCGCTCACCGCTCACCGCTCACCAGCCCATGATCTATCTAAACGGCTCCTTTATACCCATCGCCGAGGCGAGGATTTCCCCCATGGACCGGGGCTTTCTCTTCGGCGACGGCGCCTACGAGATGATCCCGGTGTATTCCCGCCAGCCCTTCCGCCTGGAGGAACACCTGGGGCGTCTGCAACGCACTCTGGATGGCATCCACCTGGACAATCCCCTGAGCCTCCCGGAATGGGAAGCCGTCATCCGCCGCGTGGTGGCGGAGAACGAGCCGGAAGACCAGTCCATCTACCTGCAGGTCACACGGGGGGCGGCACCGGAGCGTAACCACGCCTTCCCGACGGACGTGGCGCCCACCGTCTTCGTCATGACTTCGCCCCTGGTGCCGCCCACTGCCTTTCAGCTGGCCACGGGTGTGCCCTGCGTCAGCGCCGTAGATTTCCGCTGGCACCGCTGCGACCTGAAGACCGTGTCACTCCTGGCCAACTGTCTGCTGAAACAACAGGCCGTGGACGCCGGCTGCGCCGAAACCCTGCTGTTCCGGGATGGCTTCCTCACCGAGGGTTCCGCCAGCAACATCTTCGTGGTCAAGGATGGCGTACTGCTGGCGCCGCCGAGGAACCACCTGATGCTCACCGGCATCACCTACGACGTGGTGCTGGAACTGGCGGCCCGGCATGGCCAGCCCGTGGAAGTGCGGGACATCCTGGAAGAAGAAGTGCGCGCCGCCGACGAGCTGTGGATCACCTCCTCCTCCAAGGAAGTGCTGCCCATCACCACCCTGGACGGCAAGCCCGTGGGCAGCGGCCGCCCAGGCCCCCTCGGCCGCGCCATGCATGACTGGTACCAGGCCTTCAAACACAGCGTGATGCGCTCCAGCGCATCCTGACATGTAGCAATTTAAAGCGATGACTAAACGCCGGGGCGCAGAGACGCCGAGAGATCCAGGTGTAAAAACTGACAAGCCCTCGACTTCAAACGCGCAAGAACCGTGGGAACTGCTCCCTGATAATTCGCCAAGGTGCGGAGTATACGGAAAGGGTAATGTCTTGTTTTTCTCGGCGCCTCGGTGCCTCGGCGTTTCAAACCAAGGCTTGTAGAAACATGAGCGAAGAAGAAATCTTTGAGTTTCCCTGCGACTTCCCCCTCAAGATCATGGGCCAGCGCAGCGACGACTTCGCCCAGCTGATGCTGGACATCGTGCTGCGCCACGCGCCGGATTTTGATCCCGCCACAGTGGAAATGCGCCCCTCTTCCAAGGGCAGCTACCTGGGCCTGACCTGCACCATCCGCGCCGTCTCCCGCGCCCAGCTGGACGCCCTCTACCGGGAACTCACCGCCCACCCGCTGGCGAAATATGTTTTGTGATGCGAGAGGAGCGAGGGGTGAGGAGTGAGGAGTTGTCCGTTGGAAGCTGGACGCCCGAAGGCCTGGCAGCGGCAAGTGGCGACTCGGCGGTCGTGAAGGATGAGGAGGGCTGCGCACTGTACCCCTCACCCCTCACCCCTCACCCCTCACTGGTGGTTCGCTACCTGGGGCTGGTGGATTACGAGCCCACTTGGCGGGCCATGCAGGCCTTCACGGCCACGCGCACGGCGGACACCCCGGACGAGCTCTGGTTGCTGGAACACCCGCCGGTGTACACCCTGGGCCAGGCCGGCAAGCCCGAACATCTGCTGCAGCAGAGCGCCATTCCCCTGGTGCAAATCGACCGGGGCGGCCAGATCACTTATCACGGCCCGGGCCAGCTCGTCGCCTACCTGCTGCTGGATCTGCACCGCCGCAAGCTCAAGGTGCGGGAAATGGTCAAGCTCATGGAGCAGGTCCTCATCGACCTGCTGGCCGCTTACGGCATTACGGCGGCCCGCCGTGACGGCGCCCCCGGCGTGTATGTGGGGCCGGCCAAGATCGCCGCCCTGGGCCTCCGGGTCAAGGGCGGCTGCAGCTACCACGGCCTTTCCCTCAATGTGAACATGGACTTGGCCCCATTTGGCTGGATCAATCCCTGCGGGTATAGTGGCATGCCCGTCACCCAGCTGAAGGATTTCGGCGTCATCGAAACGGTGCCCGCCGCAGCGGAAAAACTGCTGGCTCACCTCACGCGGCTGCTGGAAGAACAAGGGGCTCGGAGCAATATTTGCTCCCAACAAGACAAATTTGATTAAACGCCGAGGCGCCGAGAAAACCGTGTGACGGCGGCGGTACTCATGGGAATCGGGGAGGAATCATGAACGACTTGTTTTTCCTCTCCACGTCTCGGCGCCTCGGCGTTTCAAACTGATTCTTCAAATTTAATGTCACCGGCCCCTTGAGCCGCCGACGAAACCATCACAAATAGGCAAAGCATGAACGAGCGTCCCGAAAAACAGAAAGGCGAGGCCAAGACGGCCCGCATCCCCATCAAGATCGTGCCCCAGGAGACCCTCAAGAAACCCTCCTGGATACGCGTCAAGGCCGGCGACTCCGCCGGGCGTTTCGGCGAGATCAAGCAGATCCTGCGGGAGCAGACCCTGCACACCGTCTGCGAGGAAGCTTCCTGCCCCAACATCGGCGAATGTTTCGGCAAGGGCACGGCCACCTTCATGATCCTGGGGGACCTGTGCACCCGCCGCTGCCCCTTCTGCGACGTGGGCCACGGCAAGCCCCTGCCGCCGGACGTGGATGAGCCGGCCAAGCTCGCCCAGACCGTGGCGGCTCTGAAACTGCGCTACGTCGTCATCACCAGCGTGGACCGGGACGACCTGCGGGACGGCGGCGCCCAGCATTTCGCCGACTGCATCAAGGCCGTGCGGGCCGCCTCCCCCAACACCAAGATCGAAGTGCTGGTGCCCGACTTCCGCGGCCGCCTGGACATCGCCATCGACATCCTCTCCGAGACCCCGCCGGACGTGATGAACCACAACCTGGAAACCGTGCCGCGCCTCTACAAGCAGGCCCGCCCCGGTGCCGACTACGTGCACTCCCTGGCGCTGCTGCAGGCCTACAAGGCGCGGAACCCGGAGGTGGTCACCAAGTCCGGCCTCATGGTGGGCATTGGCGAAACGGATGAGGAAATCGTCGAGGTGCTGAAGGATCTGAGGGCACACGACGTGGAAATGCTCACCATCGGCCAGTACCTGGCGCCCTCCGGCCACCACCTGCCGGTGACCCGCTACGTGCATCCGGACATCTTCAAGTACTTCGAGACCACCGCCGGCGAACTGGGCTTTCACCACGCCGCCTGTGCGCCCATGGTCCGTTCCAGCTACCACGCCGACCAGCAGGCCCACGCGGCTGGCGCCGTGGCCTGACGCAGGCGGGGAAACAGGAAACAGCGATGAACCCGGTTCGGGGTTCACCGCTGTTTTGTATCGACGCCAACTTGATGCTGTAGATTTCCTGGTCAAGCGTCCGTCATTGCAGCCTGCGCATACGCCCGCATGTCGAACACCGACCAAACTGAACAATCGCTCAATATCCAGCTGCTGGATCGCTTCTACGGCATCTTTGCCATGGTGGGTATCGCCTTTCTGGCGGTGGGCGTGCCCTTTGTGTTCTACCGCAAGACTGCCTCGGCCCTCGCCTGCCTCGTCCTCCTGGCCATCGTCGCCGTCGCCTGGCGCATGAGCCGCAGAGGCCAGCCGCAAAAGTCGCTCAAGTTGTTTGCTTCAGTCATGTGGTTACTGATGGTGGGCCTGGTCTTTGGCGGCCTGCCACCGATCACCGTCGCCACGGCGCTGTCCATTGCCGTCATGCTGTCTGTCGTGGTCGACCTGCGCACCGGCGTGGCCTTCAGCGCCACCTACTTTCTTGCCTGGCTGGTGTACATCATCCTGCGCACCCTGGAGCTGATCCCGCCGCCCTATTTCCCCGGCAAGCCGCTGGCGTCCTGGTTCATCGGCAGCGTGGCGGTATGGTTGGTGCTGCTGCCCATTCCGCACCTGATCCGCAACTTGCGCCAGTCCCTCGCAAACCAGGCGCGCCTGGTGGAGAACGAGGTGCTGTTGCGCAACATCATCGAGACCCTGGACGAGGGCGTACTGATGCTGGACGGACAGGGCCTGATCATTTTCGCCAATCCGGCGGCAGAACTGCTCCTCGGTAAACCCCTGAGAGCGCTGCTGGGCACCCATTGCCCCTGGCTGATCTACGACAAGACCGAACTGGTGGACGGCTGCCCCCTGTGTACCGCCCGCATCGATCGGGCGCCGTTCTTCTCGCGGGACGTGGCCTTCCGGCGCGACGATGGCACCAGCTTTCCGGTGTCCGTCCGGGCCACGCCCACGGAGGGCGCAGATAACGGCCTGGTGATCGCCTTCTACGACATCAGCCTTGAAAAAGCAGCCCAGGAACAGATCACCCAGCTTGCCCACTTCGACCCCCTCACCGAGCTGCCCAACCGCAGGCTGTTTTTCGACCGCCTGGCGCAGGCCCTGGCCCTGGCACAGCGCGGCGGCAGTTCCTGCGCCCTGCTGTTTCTCGACCTGGACCGCTTCAAGGACATAAATGACCGTCGTGGACACGTGGCGGGGGACATGCTGCTCAAGGAGGTCGCAAAACGGCTGCGTTCGCTGGTGCGCGAGAGCGACACCGTGGCACGCCTGGCCGGGGACGAATTCACGGTCGTGCTCTGCGGCATCGGGGCACGTGAAGACTGCGCCCATGTGGCGGAAAAGATCATTGCGTCCATCGGCAGCCCTTTCGACCTGGCCGGCATTGAAGCAACTATCGGCGTCAGCATCGGCATCGCCTTGTTCCCGGGGGACGCGTCCGACAGCGAAGCCCTTATCCGCGCGGCGGACGACGCCATGTATGCGGCCAAGGCCGCCGGCCGGGGCGCCTTTCGTTTCTTTGGAGAACTCCAGGCATGAAACCCGTGCAGCTCGAATCCACCCTGACCTGCCCCCATTGTGGCCATGTCAAACGGGAAACCATGCCAACCGACGCCTGCCAATGGTTCTATGAATGTGAAGGCTGCCACACACTCCTGAGGCCCAAGCCGGGGGACTGCTGTGTTTTCTGCTCCTATGGTGACGTAGCTTGTCCGCCCATCCAGGAATCGGGACACTGCTGCGGGTAAATCGGCGCGGAAACACTCAACTCCTGAGAACTGCCGCCGTAATAGTAATGGCGCCTGCAAGCGCGCCCTTTGAATCCATGGAGAGAAGCATGAGCAGTAGTACGCGTGGCACCCAAGCCCACACCCCGGACCTGGACTGGAGCCAGGTCCGTGAAACGGTACTGATGCTGGAGCTGGCGGCGGGACAGGTCGAGGCGGCCATGCGCGACAGCAATTCCTCGGTGGATGTGCTGACAGGCACCTTCACCAGCATGGCGGATTCCCTCGCCTCGATTTCCCAGACTGTGGCCAACATCCCGGACACCGGCGAGAACCACGGCGCGCGCAATGAGCTCGCCACCGTGACCAACGAGGTTTCCAGCCTGGTGCACCAGTCCATCGTCGCTTTCCAGTTCTACGACAAGCTCTCCCAGCGCCTGTCCCATGTCTGCCACAGCCTGGGCGCCTTGTCCGACGTGGTGGCGGACAAGGGCAAGCTCTTCAATCCAGAGGAGTGGGTCGGCCTGCAGGAGCGCATACGCTCCCGCTACACGACTGCGGACGAGGTGGAGATGTTCGAATCCGTCATGGCCGGCACCCCGGTGCCGGAGGCGATCGAGAAATACCTGGCGTCCGTGCAGAGCCGCGCCGACAGCGGCGGCGACGACATCGAGTTGTTCTGACGACCCTTCGCAGGCTTGAAAACCCATTTGAACCGCAGAGGCGCAGAGGCGCAGAGTAAAAACCCTTAGAAGCTGCGGGACCAAAGCGATTCTTTGGGCCTGGGCCGGTCCTCCCACAGCACTGGTTTTCTCAGCGCCTCCGCGCCTCTGCGGTGAATAAACAGCTTTTTTCCAGGATCATTGAGTCAGCGGTGCAAGGCCCCCGTCCCTAACGACAAAGACGCCGGCCTCGGTGACCAGGTAATCCAGCGGAATGTCATGGGGCTGGGGGCGGATGGAGTCCACCCGGGCCAGTTCGAAGCCCACGCCAACCGCCACCGGTCGCGGCGACAGGCTCGCCAGGGTGCGGTCGAAATAGCCGCCGCCATAGCCCAGGCGATAGCCGGCGGCGTCAACGCCATTCACGGGCATCAGCAGCAAGTCCGGCACGCCCTGGGGGCCTTCCGCCGGCACGGGGATGCCGTAGCGGTCTTCCCGCATAGGGGCGTCCGGCGTCCATTCCCGGAAAATCATGGCCGCGCCCTTTTCCACCACCACCGGCAGCAGGGCCGGCCGGCCGGCGGCGAGCAGCCGGACCACCAAGGGGCGCGCATCGAATTCGCCCCGAAACGGCCAACAAAAGCCGACTGCGCCGGGGTTCAGGTGGGCCAGCAGGCGTTCCAGGTAAACTTCAATGGCCGTGGCGGCTTCCGCCCGGCGCGCCGGATCCATGGCCAGGCGTGCGTCAATCAAGCGATTGCGCAGTTCCCGGCGAAATCCCGTCAACTCCTGGCCTGTTTCCGCGTTCTGCTCTAGGTTCATGGTGCTGCTTTCGTCGGTGCCTGGCATTTCCTCCGGACTATATCCCAATGAAGCTTTCGCCGTGCGGCCGTGCCGTCGTTCTTCTGGCCGCCCTGACAGGCTTTCTCCCGTCCATCCACGCTGCATCGGGTGACAACGAAATTCTGGCGGCACGGGACGCCTTCCGCGTCGGCAACGAGAAGAAGCTCCTGGCCTTGCAGGAGTCCACCCGGAGTCATGACCTGGCCGCCTACGTGGATTACTGGGCCCAGCGCCTGCGCCTGGACTCCCTCGCGGCGGCGGACATCAGCGCCTTCCAGGAACGCTGGCCCGACAGCCTGGTGGCGGAACGCCTGCGCCAGGACTGGGTGAAATTGCTCGGCAAGCGCCGGCAATGGGAGTTGGCGGCGCAGGAATACGCTGCCCTTGAAGACCCGGACCTGGAAGCCACCTGCTACAAGCTGCAAGGCCGCCTGGCGGCAAAGGACGACGCCACCCTGGACGAGGCCTCCAGCCTGTGGCTGAACGAGACGGAGCTGCCTTCCTCTTGCCAGCCGGTCATGGACGCGCTGGTGGCGGGACGCCAGATCACCACGGACGACGTGTGGGCACGGGTACGCCGCCTGCTGGAAACAAAGAAGCTGCCCCAGGCCCGGGCCGCCATGGTCTACCTGAAGGCGGAAGACGTCCCCGACACCAAGTCCCTGGCCCTGGCGATGGAATCCCCCCAGCTTTTCCTTGACCGGCAAAAGCCCAATTTCGGCACCAGCCCCAGCCAGCGGCAACTGGCCATGATCGCCATGGGTCGCCTGGCCCATTCCGACCCGCTCCTCGCCTCCCGCTATTTCGAGGCCCGGCGGGACCGCTTCTCCGGCGACGAGCGGGGCTACGTGTACGGCCAGCTGGCCTGGCAGGGTGCCATCCACCACCTGCCCCAGGCCGCGAGCTGGTTCAAGGCGGCGGAAGACACGCCCCTGACGGACGAGCAGAGCGCCTGGAAAACCCGGGCCGCCCTGCGTGTGGGGGATTGGAAACTGGTGCGCGCCGCCATCGAGGACATGCCGGTGACCCTGGCCTCCCGGCCCGAATGGACCTACTGGCTGGGCCGCGCCCTGCAAAAGGCGGGTAAGAAGGAGGAAGGCCGCGCCCTGTTCCAGAAACTCGCAGGCCAGGCCAACTTCTACGGCAATCTGGCGGACGAGGAACTGGGCCGGCTCATCGACGTACCTCCCCAGACCAAGCTCTCCCCGGAGGAGATCGCCGCCGCCGCCCACCAGCCCGCCATCCGCCGCGCCCTGGCCTTGTATCGGCTGGATCTGCGCACCGAGGGTTCCCGCGAGTGGGCCTGGGGCCTGCGCCATGCCGGCGACCATTTCCTGCTGGCCGCCGCCGCCGTGGCCCAGAAGGAAGGTCTCTACGACCGGGCCATCAACGCCGCCGACAAGACCAAGGGCGAGCACGACTACAGCATGCGTTACCTGGCCCCCTACCGCAGCGCGGTGTCCCCGGCAACCAAAGGCCTGCGCCTGGACGAGGGTTGGGTATATGGCCTGATGCGCCAGGAAAGCCGCTTCGTCACCAACGCCAAATCCACCGTCGGCGCCAGCGGACTCATGCAGGTCATGCCCACCACCGCCAAGTGGATCGCCAAGAAACTCGGCATCAAGAAGTTCAAGACCGAACACATGGCCGACATGAACACCAACGTCATGTTGGGTACCAACTACATGAAGATGGTGCTGGAGAGCCTGGACAACCACCCGGTGCTGGCCTCCGCCGCCTACAACGCCGGCCCCGGCCGGGCCCGCCAGTGGCGCGACGACCGCCCCCTGGAAGGCGCCATCTACGTGGAAACCATCCCCTTCACCGAGACCCGGGACTACGTCAAGAAGGTCATGAGCAATGCGGTGTATTACGCCGCCCTGTTCGAGAAGAAGCCCCAGTCCCTCAAGGCGCGCCTCGGCACCATCGCCGCCAGGAACGGCGACACCCTGAAATACGAGGATTTGCCGTAGCTTGTGCCGCTAGGCACAACATCAATGCGTTGCGCCTTTCGGCGCAACCTACGGCTCAGCCGTTTAAGGTAAAATCCGCAGCCGCGAGGCGGCCTATGTTGTGGGTCGCTGTTTCCGATTCCCTCTCCTTCAGGTTCAGCGCCCATCATGGCTTACAGGAACGTACTGCTCCTCGGCGGCACCGGCTTCCTCGGCACCTCCGTCGCCCATCTTCTCTACAAGCAAGGCTGCCGCATCACCATCCCGACGCGCCGCCGTTCCCGTACCACCGAACTCACCATGTGCCCCACCGTGGAACTGGTGGAAGCGGACGTGCATGACGAAGCCGCCCTGGACGCCCTGATGGTCGGCAAGGATGCGGTCATCAACCTCATCGGCGTCCTGCACGGCGGCCACGGCCAGCCCTACAGCAAGACCTTCGCCCGCGCCCACGTGGAACTGCCGAAGAAACTCGCCGCAGCCTGCATCAAGAACGGCGTGCGCCGCCTGCTCCACGTGTCGGCTCTGAACGCGGACCCGAAGGGCCCCAGCCAGTACCTGCGCTCCAAGGGCGACGGCGAAATCGAACTGCACGCCCGGGAAGAAGACCTGGACCTGACGATCTTCCGTCCTTCCGTCGTCTTCGGGCCGGGGGACTCCTTCCTGAACCTGTTCGCCAGCATGCAGAAGTTCGCCCCGGTGGTGCCCCTGGGCAAGCCGAACGCCGCCTTCCAGCCGGTCTTCGTGGGCGACGTGGCCCAGGTCATCGTCGAAAGTCTGCAACGGCCGGAAGCCATCGGCCAGACCTATATCTTGGTGGGGCCGAAGCAGTATTCCCTCAAGGAATTGGTGAATTTTGCCGGCGCCGCCATCGGCAAAGAGCGCCCGGTGTTCGCCCAGTGCGAAGTCACTTCCCGGCTGACGGCCGGCGTGATGGAACTGATGCCCCAGCCCATGCTGTCGGTGGACAACCTGGACTCCATGGACATCGATTCCGTCAGCCCCAATACGCCCCTGCCCTTCGGTCTCCACGCTGCGGCGTTGGAAACCGTGGCACCGTCCTACCTGTCCAACCGCAACCCGCGGGGGCGCTACGACGCCTTCCGCATCAAGGCCGGCCGCTAAAACATCTGCCGCACCACGACGGCCCGGGGCGACCCGGGCCGTTTGCTTTTGCATTGCCCTCCACCTATGGTGAAGCTTGGTTTCTGCGTCTTGCGGAAAATGCAGCCGGTCTTCAAAAAGTATTTTGAAACGCAGAGGCGCAGAGGAAAACAAATCCTCGAATCCAAGCAGGGCGCTAGCTTGACCTGTCATTTTCTCGGCGCCTCGGCGCCTCGGCGTTTAGAAAACTAACTCCTGATCCTCATGCAAATCTATACCGTCGGCGGCGCCGTCCGCGATGAACTGCTGAAGCGCCCCCTGCAGGATCGGGACTACGTGGTGGTGGGGGCCACCCCGGAAGAAATGCTGGAACAGGGCTTTCGCCCGGTAGGCAAGGACTTCCCGGTATTCCTCCACCCCAGGAGCAATGCGGAATACGCCCTGGCTCGCACGGAAAAGAAAACCGGCCCCGGCTACCACGGCTTTGCCGTTTATGCTTCACCGGACGTCACCCTGGAAGATGATCTGGCGCGTCGGGACTTGACCATCAACGCCATGGCCAAGGGCGAAGACGGCATTCTGGTGGACCCCTACGGCGGCCAGCGCGACCTGACACGGCGGGTGCTGCGCCACATCGGCCCGGCCTTCGCCGAAGACCCGGTGCGGGTGCTGCGCCTGGCCCGCTTCGCCGCCCGTTTCCCCGACTTCACCGTGGCGCCGGAAACCGTCGCCCTCATGGGGGAAATGGTGGCGGCGGGCGAAGTGGATCACTTGGTGCCGGAGCGGGTATGGCAGGAACTCTCCCGGGGCCTCATGGAAATCCGGCCCTCCCGTATGATCGAGGTGCTGTTCTCCTGCGGCGCCCTGGCGCGCATCCTGCCGGAGCTGGACAAGCTCTTCGGTGTGCCCCAGCCGATCCAACACCACCCGGAACTGGACACCGGCGTGCACGTGCTGGCGGTCATCGATGAAGCCGCCGCCAAAGGCCACAGCCTGCCGGTGCGCTTTGCCGCCCTGGTGCACGACCTGGGCAAGGGCGAGACACCCCATGAGCTGTGGCCCCACCATTACGGCCACGAAGCCAGGAGCGCGGACCTGGTGCAGGCCCTGAGTGCCCGCCTCAAGGTGCCCGCCGAGTGCCGGGATCTGGCGGTGCTGGTCGCCCGCTACCACGGCGACATCCACCGGGCGGCAGAACTGCGCCCGGCCACCTTGGTGAAACTCCTGGAACACGGCGACGCCTTCCGCCGCCCGGAGCGCTTTCAGGAATTGCTGGAGGCCTGCGCCTGCGACCACCGGGGCCGGCTGGGCTTTGCGCAGCGTCCCTATGCCGCCCTGGAAATCTTCCGCCGCGCCCTGGACGCCGCCCGGGCCGTGGATGCCGGTGCCATCGCCAAGGCCACCGCAACTCCCGGCAGCATCCCGGAACGCATCCACGCCGCCCGGGTGTCCGCCGTCAAGGCGGCACTGGCGGCGCCCCGCGACGAGCCACACTCCTTATAAGGCAGCAATGCACGGCCGTGTTCGCACCGTAGCGTCTGATTCGAGTATGATTCTGGAATTCTTCGGGACGCTTCCCTTGAACGCTCTCAAGAAAACGAAGGGCCGCCCCGAGTTTTCTTGCGCCCCTCGGGGGACGGAAGCGGGGCCACCGCTTCCTGGGGGCGCTAAATCCTGGCGCCCTCCTGACACCCATTGGCCGGACTGACCATGCTCATAACCTTCTCCCTGCTGGCTCTCCTTGCCGTCGTGGCAATCGTCTTCGCCGTGTCGCGCTCGCGGACACCGGCGCCCGACGAGTCCGTGAGCGCCGAACCGCCCGTGAACAAGCCCGCCGCGCCCAACTGGGCCGACGCCCTCATGGACGAACCCCATAAAGTCGCGGCACCCGAGGTTTTCAACCCGGAAGCCACGGTGCTGCACATGCAGCCATGGCGCGCCAGTGACAGCGCACCCCGCAAGCGGGCAGCGGTGGGCCTGCCGCCAAATGCCCATCTCCACGGCCTCTCCGGCTGCCACAAGGGCAAGGATTTCCCCATCGTCGCCACAGGCACCACCGTGGGACGCAATCCTTCCTGTCATGTTGTGCTTGGCGACGCCCGCGTCTCGGCCCATCACGCCTGGATCGGCATGTCCCATGACAAACTGATCTTGCGGGACCTCAAGTCCACCAATGGCACCTTCCTCAACGCCCAGACCCAGACATCAGTCACCGAGGTGGAACTCTGCGTCGGCGACACCATCTTCTTCGGCGGCCACCAGGGCGACCAATTCCGCTTCATGGCGGGGTAAGTGCCGGATCAGGGTTCGAGCAGGCCCGCCTGCCGTATCTCCTGGGCGTCGATTTCTACCACCCGATGCAACAGGGCATAAGAAACGCGCCATTTCTGGCCCCGGGACAAGAGGCTGACGGTCTTGTCGTTGAGACGCATAACGCTGCCGCTGCGCTCCTGGCGCTCGCTGTCGAGGAAACCCACCACGTCGCCCACAGCGACTTCATGACGCCCCAGGCCCTGGGCCGGCTTTTCCCGGATACGCACGTCGGCACCATCCAGATTGATGGCGGCATAGGCGATGAGCCAGCGGCGACCATCTGTCTCGTCCAGCACCAGGACCTGCTTGCGGCGCAATTCCAGCACCTGGCCGTGGTGGCTGGCATTGGTCCTGGGATCGAAATACTCGATGCGCTGCCCCGGACGCAGGCGTTGGGCAATGGCGGTGATCCAGCGGGGTTCGTCCAGCACCCGGTCAATGGCAGCCCTGAGGCGATAAAGCTCAAACCCGGAAGCCTGGTTCATGGCCTCCAGTAGCGCGGCAAAGTTCATGCTTGGTCGGCCCCGGGTTCAGCCCACCAGCAAGCTGTCCGCGAAGCCCAGGGCCGAGAGCACGGCGCGGTTGCAGGCTTCGGGTTCCAGGCCGAGGGTTTCCACCTGGCGGGCCAGGGCAGCGCCATCGCCGCCTTCAACGGTGCGGGCCAGGGCCAGGAAGGGAGCGTAGATGCCTTCACCCTTGAGCAGGGCGTCGTTGATGGCTTCCGGCAGGCGCATAAGCTCCAGGATGTCCGCCAGGGGAGCACCCAGCAGGGCGTCCAGCAGGGAGAAGGCACCGGTGATGAAGAGATTGTCCAGCTCCGCCTTGGCGAAGAAGCCGGCTCCCAGTAGTTCCATGAGACGGCCCCGCACCACCGCCGCCTGCATGAGGGCAGGGGCAGCCGGATCCTTGCTGGCAGTGACCAGCAGCATGGACAGCCACTTGTTGAGGGTCTGGTAGCCCAGGATGGTGACGGCGTGGCGGAAAGACTGGATTTCGCAGGAGAGGCCAAAGCCGGCGGAATTGATGTAGCGCAAGAGCTTGAAAGACAAGGCCACGTCCTGCTTCAGCGCGGCCTCAATCTGGCTCACTTCGGCGCCGTTACGCACCAGATTGAGCAAGCGCACCAGATGGGCGTGGGCCGGGGACAACTTCTTCGCCTGGGCCTGAAGCGGGGGGCGGGCGAGACTTTCCAGGAAGAACCAGCCACTGGCCCCGCCAAAGCCCCGTTTCAGGCAATCTTCAAAAGCTTCGGTGTCAAGCGGCGCCTCGGCGATCAAAATGCCGGGGAATGCCCCATCAGGCTTGAAGCCGGGAGTGGCCAGCAGGAAACGGAACTCCCCTTGCGGCAGCGGGGTGGCGGCATTCACGCCGGACAGGCACAGGGATACGTTGCGCGCCCGCAGATCCTCCACCAGGGCATCGTGGTCCGCGAAATCCGCCAAGCGGATTTCCACCAGGGCGTTGACCGGCGGCTGCCAAGCCCGCAGGTCCGCGCTGTCCAGGGGGCCACGCAGGGCCAGCAGCACCGTGCGCTGGCCGGGCCAGCATTCGGCGAGCCGGTTCAAGGCCTCGCCAATGCTCGGGCCATTCGGCTGGCGATGGGCCAGGAGGCGCGTGCCGGTAATGGCACGCTGGCGATTCAGCAGGGGCTCGTAGCTGAGGAGCATGGCATCAGGCCGTGGCCGGTACCGGGTCGAGCGTAAAGGTGAAGGCGTCGCTGAAGAACGCATCCTCCGGCAGGCCAAGGGCCACGAAATCCCGGCGGGCGGCATCGATCATGGGCGGGGCGCCGCAGGCATACACTTCGTAGCCGGAAAGATCGGCGAAATCCGCCAGCACTGCCTGGTGCACCAGGCCAGTGCGGCCGTCCCAGGCGTCGGAGTCGGCCGGTTCGGAAAGCACCGGCACATAGCGGATGTGCTCATGCAGCTCCGCCCAGGAGCGGGCCAGGGCGTCCTGGTAGAGGCCGGCCCGATCCCGGCTGCCCCAGTAGATGCTCATGGGGCGCTGGATCTTGTTGTGGATGGCGTGCTCCACCATGGCCTTGACGGGAGCGAAGCCCGTGCCGCCGGCCAGGAAGATCACGGGCTTGTCGCTGTCTTCCCGCAGGAAGAAGCTGCCGTGGGGGCCGTTGAAGCGCAGGATGTCCCGCTCCTTCATGGCACCGAAGACATGGCCGGTGAACACGCCGCCGGGGACCAGGCGCACATGCAGTTGCAGCACCTCGTCGTCATGGGGGGCGTTGGCCAGGGAAAAACTGCGGCGGCGGCCATCTTTCAGGAGGATGTCGATGTACTGGCCGGCAAGGAACTGCAGGTGCTCGCTGGCGGGCAGCCGAAGTTCCAGGTCAATAACGTCCGGCGCCAGTCGGGTCATTTTCTGCACCCTGGCCGGCAGGGTCTTGGCCACGATGGCCTTGCCGGAAGCCACTTCCTTGCATTCCAGCACCAGGTCGGAGAGGGGCATGGCGCAACAGGACAGGAGCTTGCCGGCGGCTCGTTCGGCACCGGGCAGGGCGTGTTCCTGAAAACCGCCCTGGTCCACGTCACCTTGCAAAAGAATACCCTTGCAGGCACCACAGGCGCCATTACGGCAGCCGTAGGGCAGGAGCAAGCCGGCGTCCAGGGCGGATTGCAGGAGAGTCTGGCCGGGGGCGGCTTCGAAAACCTGCCCGCTGGGTTGGATGGTGATCTTGAAGCTCATGATGGCGATGGTCTGGCTGGGGATGAATTCGGATTCGGTGAGTCGGCCTTGAATCGGTGGCGAAACAGGATCGGGCTGCAGGCCGTGAGATAATGCGCGCCATGCAACGCCTCCTCATCATCGGCTGCGGCGACGTGGTCCGCCGCGCCCTGCCTTGGCTGACCCGCCGCTACCGGGTCTATGCCACGGTACGCCACGCTGAGGATGGGCCGGCCCTGCGTGCCCTTGGCGTCACTCCCCTCCTGGCGGATCTGGACCGGCCGAAGAGCCTGTTCCGGCTGGCCGGCTTATGCGACCTGCTGCTGCACAGCGCGCCGCCGCCGGATCGGGGTGAGGAGGATGCCCGTACACGCCGCCTGCTGGCGGCCCTCGCAACCCGCGGGAGTTTACCACGGCGGGGGGTATACATCAGTACCACCGGCATCTACGGCGACTGCGCCGGGGCAGAAGTGGATGAAACCCGCCCCCCCGCACCGAAATCCGCCCGGGGCCGGCGCCGGCTCGATGCGGAAAGAAGGCTACGGGCTTGGGGCGCTCGGTGCGGTGTCGGCGTGACCCTCCTGCGGGCGCCTGGCATCTACGCCGCCGACCGCCTGCCAATACAGCGCGTCCAGCGGGGCGACCCGGTGCTGCAGCCGGCGCAGGATGTGCATACCAACCACATCCACGCCGAAGACCTGGCAAGGATTGTCGCCCTGGCCCTGACCCGTGGCCGGCCGAACCGGGCCATAAACGCCGTGGACGACACGCGCCTCACCATGGGAGCCTGGTTCGACAAGGTGGCCGACACTTTCGGCCTGCCCCGCCCGCCCCGGGTGTCCCGAGAGGAAGCAGTGCGGAAGCTTTCCCCCATGACGATTTCCTTCATGGGGGAATCCCGCATCCTGGCAAACCGGCGCCTGAAGCAGGAACTGCGCTACCGCTTTCTGTACCCGGACGTGGCTGCCGGCCTGGCGGCGGCCATTCATCAATATGCAAAGACATGACTAAACGCAGAGACGCCGAGGCGCCGAGAAATCAAGGACGTTTGACATCACCGATGTCGCGGTCACCATTGCAGAATAAGCGCTCGGTTTCTCTCTGCGCCTCTGCGCCTCTGCGTTTCAAATTGTTTTTCGGAACTTGTTGAACAAGGAAATACCCATGCTTTGGATAAAGGCTTTTCACATCATTTTCGTCGTGAGCTGGTTCGCCGGCCTCTTCTACCTGCCGCGCATTTTCGTGAATCACGCCATGGCCACGGACACCGCCACCCGGGAACGCCTGACCCTCATGGAGGGCAAGCTCTACCGCTTCGTCACGCCCATCGGCGTGCTGGCCCTGATATTTGGCCTGTGGGCATGGCACACACCTTTCGGTTTTGCCGCCATGGGCTGGCTCCACGCCAAGCTCTCTCTGGTGGCGGTGCTCGTCGCCTATCACCTCTACTGCGGCAAGCTGGTAAAGGAATTCGCCGCCGGCCGGAATACCCGTAGCCACGTCTGGTTCCGCTGGTTCAATGAACTCCCGGTCCTGATCCTCGTCGCCATCACCATTTTGGTGGTGGTCAAACCGTTTTAATGCAGGAGCCAGGATTCAGGATTCAGTTGAAATAAGCGCGGCCGCAGGCCGCAGAAATATTCCCTGAATCCTGAATCTTGGTTCCTGACTCCTTTACCTGCCAAACATCCATGTCCCTACAGATTTTTTTCGCCACCTGTCCCCGCGGCCTGGAGCCGATGCTCGCCGAAGACCTCACCGCCGCTGGCGGCAGCGAGGTGCGTGTCGTGCCTGGCGGCGTGCATTTCCAGGGCGACTGGCGCACTTGCTACAGCGCAAACCTGGAAAGCCGCATCGCCACCCGTATTCTCTGGCGCGTCGGTCACGGCTCCTACCAGCGGGAAGACGACGTTTTCCGCCTGGCCAAGTCCCTGGCCTGGCCGGACTGGTTCGACGTGGCCCAGACCTTCCGGGTGTATGTCACGGCAGTGAAGAGTCCGCTCAAAAGCGTGGAGTTCATCACCCTGCGCATCAAGGATGCGATCTGCGACCGCTTCCGCGCTGACACTGGCAAACGCCCGAACGTTGACACCCGCGAGCCGGAAGTACGAATGCACGGCTTCATCACAGCCGACGAATGCACGCTGTACATCGACACCTCTGGGGCCCCGCTTTACCAGCGCGGTCTGCGTCAGAAAACCGTTGAAGCCCCACTCAAGGAAAACGTCGCCGCCGGGATCCTGCGCCTCTCCGGCTGGCAGCCAGGAACACCTCTGCTCGACCCGATGTGCGGCAGCGGCACCTTCCTCGTCGAGGCGGCGCAAATGGCCCTCAACATTGCCCCGGGTGCCGGACGTGGATTTGGTTTTCAACGTCTGAAAAACTTCCAGCTCGACGACTGGAAAGACCTGCTCGATAGCGCCATGGACGCCGAAAAACCAGCGGCCAACGCCCAGATTTACGGCAGCGATATCTCACCGGTTTCGGTCCGTGCTGCTCTGGCAAATCTCGACCGCGCCGGCCTGCTTCCAGCCGTCAAACTCAGCACCGGAGACCTGCTGGAAATCTCCGCCCCGGCGCCAGAAGGCATCATGATCAGCAACCCACCCTACGGCGAACGCTTGTCAGAACAAGACGAACTAGCGGCCTTCTACCCACCGCTGGGCAGCGCTCTCAAACGCAATTTCGCCGGCTGGAATTGCTACCTTCTGACCG
>JAYTVW010000010.1:0-5921 GCA_043743785.1 Rhodocyclales bacterium
TACAAGGGCAACCGCTATGTTGGCGGCACGGGCAATGACCTGCTGCGCGGGACGTACTATGGGGATACCTATGAGTTCGGCGTGGGCGACGGGCAGGACGTGATCGTGGAGACCAGCAGTAACGCGAGCTATACCGATACCCTGAAGTGCGGCGCCGGCATCACCTCAGATCAGATCTGGTTGCGGCATACCGGCAACAGCCTAGAGGTGAGCGTCATCGGTACCTCCGACAAGGTGACCATCAGCAACTGGTACTCGGACAGCGCCTACCACCTGGAGCAGTTGAAGACCGCAGACGGCAAGACGCTGCTCGACAGCCAGGTGGACTCCCTGGTGCAGGCCATGGCGTCTTTCGCACCGCCGGCGGCGGGGCAAATGACTCTGCCGCCGGCCTACCAGACGGCGCTGGCGCCGGTACTGGCGGCGAACTGGAAGTAGGGGCATCGGCCCCACACATATCGAATTTCTCATGGAACACACGGAACACAAGGCCCCCGGCGCCGCGCCCCTGGATAGCGGCCTGGCCTGCCTGATGATGATGGCGCGGCTACACGGGGTGGCGGCCGATGGGCCGCAACTGCGGCACGCCTTCTCCGTCGACGGCGCGGCTTTCGGGCGGACGGAAATCCTGCTGGCGGCGAAGTCCCTGGGCTTGCAGGCGAAGGCGGTGAATACGCCGCCAGCACGCCTTGATCGGGCGCCCCTGCCGGCGCTGGCCCTGGGCCGGGACGGCGGTTTTTTCATTCTCGCCCGTATTGAGGCAGACAAGACCCTGATTCACGATCCGGCAGCGGAGCGCCCCGAAGCCTTGACGCGGGAAGGTCTGCTGGAACGCTGGTCGGGCGAACTGATCTTCTTCACCTCCAAGGCGAGCTTTGCCGGGGAACTGGCTAAGTTCGACTTTTCCTGGTTCATCCCGGCCATCGTCAAGTACCGCCGGCTGCTGGCGGAGGTGCTGCTCATCTCCTTTGTGCTGCAGCTCATCGGCCTGGCCACGCCCCTGTTCTTTCAGGTGGTCATGGATAAGGTGCTGGTGAACCACGCCATGAAGACCTTGAACGTGCTCGCCCTCGGCTTGCTGAGTGCCACAGTCTTCGAGGCGCTGCTGACGGGTATCCGCACCTATGTCTTCGCCCACACCAGCAGCAAGCTGGACGTGGAACTGGGCGCCCGCCTGTTCCACCACCTGCTGAATCTGCCGGTGGCCTACTTCCAGGCACGGCGGGTGGGGGATTCGGTGGCGCGTATCCGGGAACTGGAAAGCATCCGTTCCTTCCTCACTGGCAACGCTCTGACCCTAGTGATGGACCTGCTGTTCTCCTTCGTCTTCCTCGCCGTGATGCTCTGGTACAGCGTCACGCTGACCTGCATCGTGCTGGCCTCCATTCCGCTCTACGGCGCGTTGTCGGTGCTATTCACGCCCATCCTGCGCTCGCGCCTCAACGAGAAATTCAACCGGGGTGCGGAGAACCAGTCTTTCCTGGTGGAAACCCTCTCCGGTATCGATACCGTGAAGGCCCTGGCGGTGGAGCCGCGCTGGAGCCACAAGTGGGAGCAGCAGCTGGCGGCCTACGTCTCGGCGGGCCTGGCGGTCACCAACGTAGGCACCCTGGCCAGCGGCGGCGTGACTTTCGTCAGCAAGCTCGTGACTCTGGCCATCATGTGGCTCGGTGCCAGCCTGGTGGTGGACGGCAAGCTGACGGTGGGCGAACTGGTGGCCTTCAACATGCTCTCCGGCCAGATGGCCTCGCCCATTCTGCGCCTTGCACAACTGTGGAACGACTTCCAGCAGGTGGGAATTTCCATGCAGCGCCTGGGGGATATCCTCAACGCCCGCACCGAAGTCGCCGGCCAGAAGACGCGCCTGCCACGCCTAGCCGGCGCCATCGAGTTCGACCAGGTGTCCTTCCGCTACCGGCCGGATGCGCCGGACGTGATCCGTGCGGTGTCTCTGAAGATTGTCGCCGGGGAGGTCATCGGCATCGTCGGCCGCTCCGGCTCGGGGAAAAGCACCTTGACGAAGCTGGTGCAACGCCTCTTCGTGCCGGATCGGGGCCGGGTGATGGTGGACGGCCAGGACATCGCCATCGTCGATACCCCGTCCCTGCGTCACCAGATCGGCGTGGTGCTGCAGGAGAACGTGCTCTTCAACCGCAGCCTGCGGGATAACATCGCCTTGAGTAATCCGGCCCTGCCCATCGAAGCCATCATGGAGGTGGCGAAACTGGCCGGTGCCCATGATTTCATCTGCGAACTACCAGAAGGCTACGACACCCTGGTGGGGGAGCATGGCACCGGCCTTTCCGGCGGTCAGCGCCAGCGCATCGCTATCGCCCGGGCGCTCATCGGCAACCCGCGCATCCTCATCTTCGACGAGGCCACCAGCGCCCTGGACTACGAGTCGGAAAAAATCATCCAGGACAACATGAGGCGCATCTGCGCCGGACGAACCGTGCTCATCATCGCCCATCGGCTGTCCGCCGTACGCGAGGCGAATCGCATCGTGGTGCTGGAGCGGGGGCAGGTTGCCGAGGTAGGTAGCCATGCCGAACTGCTGGCCCGGCCCGGCGGTATCTATGCCCACCTGCATGCGCTGCAGGCGGGGACGCAGCTTGCGCAGCGGCCGCGAGCGCCGGCAGGAGGTTTTGTATGAGCCCCCGTATTGAAGCCTGGCAGGCGTTGTGGCAGCGCTACCGGGACAGCTTCGCCTTCCACTGGCAGAACCGGCATGGCATGGTGAGTGGGCTCTACAATGCAGAGGAAGCAGAATTCCTGCCCGCCGCCCTGTCCCTGCAGGAAAAACCCGTGTCGCCTGTGGGGCGTCTGGTGGCGCGCCTGCTGATGGCCCTGGTGGTCATCGCGCTCCTCTGGTCCGTGCTCGGCAAGATGGACATCATCGTCAATGCGAGCGGCAAGATTGTGCCGTCGGGCCGCACCAAGACCCTGGCCTCGGTGGACGTGGCCAGCGTACGGGCCTTGCATGTGGTGGAAGGCCAGGTGGTCAAAGCCGGGCAGGTGCTCGTCGAACTCGATACCTCGGCCTATGACGCGGAGCGGGACAAGGCCCGGGGCGACGCCACCATGGCCCTGTTGCAGGCGGCGCGCTCCCGTGCCCTCATCGCGGCGGTGGATAGCCTGCACTTCCCCCAGCTTCCGGCCATTGCCGGCCTGCCCGAAGAAAAGCGGCTGGCGGCCCAGGCGCACCTGGACGGGCAATACCGGGATTTCCGGGCAAAACTGGCGCGTCTCGACGGCGACATCCAGCGCTACGCCGAAGCCCTGCCGCTGGCCGCCCAACGCGCCCAGGACTACGCGGTCCTGGCCCGGGACCACGACGTCTCCACCCATGCCTGGCTGGAAAAGGAGCAGGCCCGCATCGAGTTAGCGGGCCAACTGGCGGAAGCGAAGCACCAGCGGGCCGCCCTCATCGCCGAGACCCGGCGCATGGCCCATGACGCGCTGACGGAAGGCAGCAAGCTCGCCGAGGCGTCCGGCCAGGACGCCCTGCGGGCCGGCGAGCATGCGCAACTCCTGAAACTCACGGCGCCGGTGGATGGCACGGTGCAGCAGCTCACAGTACACACCGTCGGCGGTGTGGTGCCGGCGGCTCAGCCCCTGATGCAGGTGGTGCCACAGGAAAATGTCGTCGAGGTGGAAGCCTTCCTGGAGAACAAGGATGTCGGCTTCGTGCGGGAGGGCCAGGCGGCGGCCGTGAAAGTGGAGGCCTTCGAATACACCAAGTACGGCACCGTGCCCGGGCGCGTCAGCCATGTCTCCCGCGACGCCATCCAGGATGAGAAGAAGGGCCTAATCTACTCGATCAAAGTGGCCCTGGACAAAGCCGCTCTGCCGGTGGAGGGGCGGCTGGAGCCTCTTTCGGCCGGCATGTCGGTGAGCGTGGAAATCAAGACCGGCGAGCGGCGAATCATCGAGTACGTGTTGAGTCCGCTCCTGCAGCACCAGCGGGAGAGCTTGAATGAGCGCTAGCCGCACCGGCGGCCAGGCGGTTCGGGGTGCCCTGGCGCTTGTGACCGCCTTCCTGGCGCTGGGCGCGGTCTTCCCGAGAGCGTCATGGGCATTCGATCCCTTGACCGTGATCGCCAGCCCGATTCAGGACCCTCTGCAGACCGTGCCCGCGTTGATCGAGAGCGGAGTGGTATTGCCGGGCGATGGTAGCCCGGCGCCCTGCCCGGCGCAGAAGGATTTCTCGGCCCCGCTGGCCTTGGGCGAGGCGGTGGACCTGGCCTTGTGCAACAACGCCCAGATCAAGGCTGCCTGGGCCGGCATCAAGGTCCAGGCGGCTGCCGTGGGCGAGGCGCGGGCGGCCTATTTGCCGACGCTGTCGGGGACGCTGAGCCGCCTCGAGGACCAGACGCGATATCCGGGCACTGGCTTTAACACGACCACGGTGGACAGCAATACGGTCTATGGTACCTTGAGTTGGCGGCTGTTTGATTTCGGCGGACGGCGCGCCAACCGCGAGGCGGCGAACCAGGGATTGGCCGCCGCCCTGGAGAATCACGACGCGGTGCTGCAAAAGACTCTGGCGGGGGTCATTCAGGCCTATTTCGATGCCCAGACGTCCCAGGCGGCCTGGCAAGCGAAGGTGCAAAACGAGGGGATCGCCCGCAGCACGCTGGAGACCGCCAAGCGGCGCGAGGCCAACGGTGCGGGTGCACTAAGCGATACGCTGCAGGCCACCACGGCCCTGGCCCGTGCCGCCCTGGACAAGAATCGCGCCTTGGGGGCCTATCAGAAGGCACTCTCGCTGCTGGTCTATTCCATCGGCTTGCCGGCGCAAACACGGGTGATCTTGGCCAATGATGTGGAAGAGCGAACGGTGCAATCCGCCAAGGACCTGGAGACTTGGCTGGAAGCGGCGCAAACGCGTCATCCAGCCATCCTGGCGGCCCGTGCCCAGTGGGAGGCGGCCCGCGCACGGGTGACGGCAACCCGCTCCGACGGACTGCCGACCCTCGATTTCTCCGCCAACGTCTTCGAGAATGGACGCCCCGGGCAGGGGCTTACCCCGACCCGCACCCAGGAACGCACGCTGGGTGTCGCGCTGACCATTCCGATCTTCGACGGGTTCGCCCGCACCTACAAGATTCGCGGGGCAGAGGCACAAGTGGAACAGAAGGGGGCCGACCTGCAGGACACCGAGCGCCAGATCCTCATGGAGGTGGTGAAGGCCCATGCGGATGCGACGGCCGCCTTGGGAAATCTTCAGGCGTCGGAGGCGCTACTCACCGCGGCACAGGACTCCCTGGGCGTCTCGAAACGGAAATACGAAAAGGGCGCAGCCGATATCCTGGAAATCCTCACGACCCAGGCGGCGTTGTCGGATGCGCAGCAGGAACGCATCCGCTGCCAGGCCGAATGGCGCTCGGCGCGGCTGCGACTGCTAGCGAACGCCGGGCTGATGGGACGGGGTGACGTGACGCCCTGAGAGCATGGGGGGGTACTGGGGATGGTTCTCGATCACGCAGTCTTGCAGGTAGCCCCTTGGTGTCAAGGGTGGTTCGCGACTGCTTTGCCTACATTCAGTTGGACACATCAAGCTACAGTAGCCGTCACCCATATCTTGGGATGCACGCGTAGCGGCGTTGACACCTCAAGCAGCCTGACATTAGATAATCCGACATTATTCAATGTATACATTTAAGCTTTTAAGCGTTTGTTGACTCATAGAATAGTATGTAATATCGTGCCATGTAATACAGTATGAAATAATGAGGTAGCCCATGGCCAGGTCCGGCATCTACAAATCCGAAGTCCTCCGTGCTCGCGACAAGCTGCTGGCGCTGGGCACGTATCCATCAATCGATGCCGTGCGTGTCGAACTCGGAAACACCGGCTCCAAGGCGACAATCCACCGTTTCCTGAAGGAAATCGAGGAAGAGGAAGGCCAAGCCACGGGC
>JAYTVW010000011.1:0-12400 GCA_043743785.1 Rhodocyclales bacterium
GGGCGAAGCAACAGCAAGAGGGTGAACGCGACGAGCACCGCCGCGGCCATCACAAATCCACCCATCAGGAGTCTCCCTTGAGCAAGGCGCCAGCCTTGCTTTCGTCATTCAGCAATGCATCTGCAAGGCGTTGGTCTTCGAGCGACAGCGCCGTGTCGGCGGGCTTGCGCCTGCGCAGAAAGACGATCAACCCCGCCAGCCCGGTGGCCAGCAACACGAAAGGCCCACCCCACAGCAGCCAGGTGGTGGGCTTGACGGGGGGGCGATAGAGCACGAAGTCACCATAGCGGCTGACGAGAAAGTCGCGTACCTCCTGATCGCTCTTGCCTTGCTTGATGAGGCCGCGAATCTCGCGGCGCAAGTCCATCGCCAGATCAGAACGCGAGCCGGCCAGAGACTCGTTCTGGCACACCAGGCAGCGCAGTTCTTCGGAGATCGCCAACATGCGCGTCTCCGTCTGGGGGTCCTGGGCCATGGGTGTGGCTTCGCCGGCAGCGGCGGCACCCAACCAGAGGCTGAATATCAGATAAATGAAAACGCGCATGTCAGGACTGTTTTTCCAGTTGTTCGATCAGGGGCAACACCTTCTTTTCCAGCACTTCCGGCGTGAAGGGGCCAATTTGCTTGTAGCGGATGACGCCGGCCTTGTCGATGACATAGCTCTCGGGCACGCCATACACGCCGTAGTCGATGCCGACCCGGCCATCCATGTCCAGGGCCACCACGGAATAAGGATTGCCGTGCTGGGCCAGCCACATATTCGCCCTTTGCCGCACCAGCTTTTCCTCGTTCTCCGGGGAAATATTCTTTACATCCAGCTCGCCGTCGCCCCGCACTTCCTTGTAATTCAGGCCAACGATGGGCAGCCGGCCCTTGCGGGAAAAGGCCACCAGCAGCGGGTGTTCCTGGCGGCAGGAAACGCACCAGGAAGACCACACGTTGAGGATCCACACCTTGCCCCGCAGATCCGCCGGGGCAAAGGTCTTGCCGGTCTCCAACTGCATCAGCTTGAACTCGGGTGTCGGCTTGCCCACCAGGGGCGACGGCACCTCGTGGGGATCCCGGGTCAGGCCTATGGCCAGGAAGATCACCAGCAGCAGGAACAGGCCGAGGGGAATGAGGAAACGTTTCATACGGAAGCTCCCTGGATTGCCGCAGGCTTGGCGGCGGCGGCGGATTTCAGACGGTAGCGGCGGTCAGCGGCAGCCAGGATGCCGCCGAAAACCATGAGCAGGGTGCCAGCCCAGATCCAGTCCACGAAAGGTTTGTAATACACCCGTACACTCCAGGCGCCCTCCCCGCCATCCAGCGGATCCCCCAGGGAGGCGTAGATATCACGGCTGAGTCCGGCATCAATGGCCGCTTCGGTCATGGGCATGGTGGAGGAGAAATACTGGCGTTTTTCCGGGTACAGCACCTTCACTAGCTGACCGTTCAGGGTCAGTTCCACTTCGCCCCGATTGGCCTTGTAGTTGGGGCCGGGAACTTCTGTCACCCCCTTGAAGCGCAACACGTAGTCGCCCGCTTTGACGGTATCGCCGGGGGCCATGCGCACGTCCCGCTCGGATTCATAAGATTTGACCATGACGATACCCACCAGGGTCACGGCCATGCCCAGATGGGCCAGGTACATGCCCCACACCGCCAAGGGCGGTTTGCTGGTCTTGAGACGATCCCGCAACTGCATCACCGTCACCTGAAGTATCCAGATGGACAGGCCCAGACCGATGGCCGCCACGCCGGACCAGTGGCCGGCGAGGAAAGGCAGGCCAATGCCGGCCAGGACAGCCACCGCCGCTGGAATGCGCAGGCGTTTCACCAGCTCCGGCAGGGACGCCTGTTTCCAGCGCGTCATGGGGCCTACCGCCAGCAGGAACAGCAGGGGCACCATGATGGGTGCGAAGACGGCGTTGAAATAGGGCGGGCCCACGGACAGCTTGCCCAGGTTCAGGGCATCGATGATCAGCGGGTAAAGGGTGCCCAGCAGCACGGCACCGGCGGCCACCAGCAAGAGCACATTGTTGATAAGCAACAGGGTTTCCCGGGACACCAGGGCGAAGGCGCCCCCCAGACTCTGCCGGGGCGCACGCCAGGCGAACAGGGTCAGGGACGCGCCCACCACTACCACCAGGAAGACCAGAATGAAAACGCCCCGCTTGGGATCGGCGGCGAAAGCGTGCACCGAGGTGAGTACGCCGGAACGCACGAGGAAAGTGCCCAGGAGCGACAGGGAAAAGGCGCCAATGGCCAGCAGCACGGTCCAGTTCTTGAAGCCACCGCGTTTTTCCGTCACCGCCAGGGAGTGGATGAGAGCCGTGCCCACCAGCCAGGGCATGAAGGAGGCGTTCTCCACCGGATCCCAGAACCACCAGCCGCCCCAGCCCAGTTCGTAGTAGGCCCAAATGGAGCCCAGGGAAATGCCCGCAGTGAGGAAAATCCAGGCCGCCGTGGTCCATGGCCGGGACCAGCGTGCCCAGGCGGCATCCAGTCGCCCGGATAGCAGGGCCGCGATGGCGAAGGCGAAGGCCACGGAGAACCCCACGTAACCCATGTAGAGCATGGGCGGATGGAACACCAGCCCCGGATCCTGCAGCAAGGGATTCAAGTCCCGCCCCTCGGCGGCGGCGGGAATCAGCCGATCGAAGGGGTTTGAGGTGGTGAGGATGAACAGCAGGAAGCCGAAGGCCACCAGCCCCAGTACGCCTTGGGCCCGGGCCACCATGTCTTCCGGCAGACTCTTGGAGAACGCCGCCACTGCCACGCCCCACAGGGTCAGCATGAGCACCCACAGCAGCAGGGAACCTTCATGGCCGCCCCACACGGCGGAGGCTCGGTACATCATGGGCAACTGGGAATTGGAATGCTGGGCGACGTAGGAAACACTGAAATCGCTGCCGACGAAGGCAATGGTCAGGCAAACGAAGGCCACCGCCACCATGAGAAACAGGGCCAAGGCCGCAGGCCGGGCCAGGGCCACCCAGGCCCGGTTGCCCCGGTGGGCGCCGATCAGGGGCAGCGTACCCTGCACCAAAGCCACGAGGAGCGCCAGGATGAGGGCGAAATTACCGAGTTCAGGAATCATGCGTGGGCCTCAAAAATTATTTCTGCGGGGTTTTGGCGGCATCTTGCGCCTTGTCCACGGCGGCCTTGGCCCCCGGCGGCATGTAGTTCTCGTCGTGCTTGGCCAGCACCGTGCTGGCGACAAACACACCGTCCGCACCGAGCTTGCCCTGGGCCACAACACCTTTTCCTTCCTTGAACAGGTCGGGCAAGATGCCGGTGTAGCTGACGGGAATATCCTTCGCCGTATCCGTGATGACGAAATGGGCGGTAATGTCCCGGCGATCCAGGCTGGCAGGCTTTACCAGGCCGCCAATACTGAAAAGCTTGTCCTTGGGCGCCTTGCCCGCCGCCACTTCCGTGGGGGTGATATAGAGGGCGATGTTGCTGTCCAGAGCCTTGAGGACAAAAAACGCGGCAGTGCCCAGGGTGGCCAGGCCGCCGATGATGATGGCAAAACGCTTGTGTCGGGCTTTCATAATTTTCTCGAGGCTAATGGCCAAGTGTGGGGCTGGACGCAATTGCGATCAAGCAATATACAACCCTGTTCCCGGCACGGAATTAGGAGTCTTCCCTGTCCGCCGCCACTTCACGACGGAGGCTTTGCAGGATTTCATGGCGGCGATGGCGCGCCATAAGGGGTTCCACCAGCAGGCACAGGGCCGTCAGACCGAAGCTGCCCCAGACATAGAGGCCATAGCCTCCCATGGCGAAAAACTCCGCCGGGCTTTCCCAGATCATGATTTCACCTCCACCAGTTCCCGCACCCAGGTCGTGTGCCGTTCCCGCTCGAGGATGATGGCCCGCACCCGATAGAGCGCCATGGCGATGGAGTACATCCAGAAGCACAAGGCCATGAGCAACATGCCCCACAGCATGGTGGCCGCCATGCTGGAACCCTTGGAGGAGACGGAAGCGCCCTGGTGCAGGGTGTTCCACCACTTCACGGAGAAATAGATGATGGGCACGTTCACCACCCCCACCAGGGCCAGCACGGCGCCGGCCCGGTCGGCCCGGCGCGGATCATCGATGGCGGACGTCAGGGCCAGGAAACCCAGGTAGAGGAAGAACAGCATGAGGGACGAGGTGAGCCGTGCATCCCACACCCACCAGGCCCCCCACATGGGCTTGCCCCACAGGGCGCCGGTCCACAGGGCCAGGAAGGCGAACAAGGCGCCGGTAGGCGCCAGGGCCGCGCTCATCATGCCGGACAAGCGGGTATTGAAGACGAAGCCCATGGCAGCCCAGAAGGCCATGATGCAATAGATGAACATGGCCATCCAGGAGGCAGCCACATGCACGAAGATGATGCGGTAGCCCTGCCCTTGCTGGGCGTCGATGGGGGCCACGAAAAGCCCCAGCCACAGCCCGGCCAGGCCAAAGGCCAGGGCCAGCACGGCGAAGACGGGCCAGAGCTTACCGGCCACAGGATAAAAGCTCTGGGGCGAAGCGAATTTGAACCAGTTGATCAGGCGATTATTCACGGTGTGTGATCATTCCGTAAGGTTCGAGACTAAACATTGACATATGTTGGGTTTTACCGTTCCACAGGGTCGGACAAGCCATCATTCCAGGGCAATGCGCAGGGCCGCCGTGGCGGCCCAGGGGGCGAAGAACAAGGCCAGCACGAGTTGGGCCGCCAGCAAGGAAAGATGTCCACCTGCACCGATGCCGGTGATATGGGCTTCCACCGCCCCGGCGCCAAAAATCAGCGCCGGCACATAGAGGGGCAGCACCAGCAGCGACAAGAGCACCCCGCCACCCCGCACCCCCAGGGTCAGGGCCGCACCGATGGCACCGATGAGGGACAGGAGCGGCGTGCCCAGCAAGAGGGAAAGCATCAAAATCCCAAGAGCATCCGCCGACAAGTCGAACTGAATGCCCAGCACCGGGGCCAAGAGCACCAGGGGCAATCCCGATACCAGCCAGTGGGCAAGAATCTTGCCGGCCACCAGGAGGGACAAAGGCGTGCTGGAGAGGGCCATTTGTTCCAGGGTGCCATCCTGATGGTCGGCGGCAAACAGCCGGTTCAGGGACAACATGGCCGCCAACAAGGCCGCCACCCACAGCACACCGGGGGCGATGCGCCGCAACATGTCCGCTTCCGGGCCGATGCCCAGGGGAAACAGGCTCACCACGATCATGAAAAAGAACAGCGCCGTCAGCACTTCGCTCTTGCGACGCGCCGCCAGCAACAAGTCCCGGCGCAGGATGGCCATGAAGGCGTTCATGGAGCCAACCTCAGGGCGCCGCCCGGTGCTGCCAGGCTGACTTCCTGGTGGCTGGTGAACAGGGCCATGCCGCCTTTTTGCAGATGTGCATCGATAAGGCCGCAAAGCATGGCTACCGCCGCCACATCCAGGGCCATGAAAGGTTCGTCCAACACCCACAGCTTGGCCGGACTCACCAGCAGGCGAGCCAGGGCCACCCGGCGTTTCTGTCCCTGGGACAAAAAGCGCGCCGGCAGTTGTTCACGACCCTTCAAACCCATGCGCCGCAAGGCCTGGAAGGCCTCGGCTTCCGCCACATGCTGGCCGGCAATGGCGGCATTCATGCGCAGGTTTTCCAGGGGCGTGAATTCTTCCTTGATGGCCCCGGCATGGCCCAGGTAGAGCAGATTGGCGTGGTATTCGTCCTGGTTTTGAGTGACCGACTGGTGGTTCCAGCGGATCTCACCGTCGGCAGGTGTCAAAAGCCCTGCGACGATGCGCAAGAGGCTGGTCTTGCCGGCGCCATTCTCCCCTTCCACCTGCAGCCACGCGCCCGCTGCCAGGGAAAACCCCAGGTCGGAGAACAGGCGACGGTCGCCGCGCACACATGCGAGGCCAAGGGCACTAAGCGTCAAGGGGATGGGTTATTACTGGAAAACAAGTAGGCGCGCATTCTGCCTGAGCACGCCCCTCAGGTAAACCTTCGGAAACATGCGGAAACATATCAAGCAGCGGAGCTCAGGATTTATCGCGGCAACTGGTGTTGTCGGGTTGCTTACCCGACCTACAACGGCCGTCGCTCGACAAGCGCCTGAGCGATGGTGCCGCTGTCGGTGTGCTCCAGTTCGCCGCCCACCGGCAGACCCCGGGCGATGCGACTAACCCTGAGACCCTGCTTCTTCAGGAGTTCACCGACGTAATGCGCCGTCGCTTCACCCTCGTTGGTGAAATTGGTGGCGAGGATGACTTCCTGCACCAGGCCATCCGTGGCCCGGGCTTGCAGGCGCTCCAGCTTGAGTTCCCGTGGCCCCACGCCATCCAGGGGCGAGATGCGTCCCATGAGCACGTAATACATGCCGGAATAGAGGTGGGTTTCCTCCATGCGGTTGAGGTCCGCCGGCATTTCCACCACACACAGCAAGCTGGCGTCCCGCTTGCTGGAGGCGCAGCGGGGACAGATTTCGTCCTCGGTAAAGGTATTGCAGCGAACGCAGTGCTGCACCAGACGCACCGCCTGCTCCAGCGCCCGGGAAAGTCGCTGGGCGCCCTTCTGGTCCCGCTGGAGCAACTGGTAGGCCATGCGCTGCGCCGACTTCGGCCCGACACCCGGCAAGCAGCGCAAGGCGTCGATAAGTTCGTCGAGGGGGGTCATAAGGCGTGAGGGGTGAGGGGTGAGGGGTAAAACATTCACACCACTCACCGATGGCAGAGGCCCCAAGCCAAATGCCCCTCAACAAACCAAGCTCCGCGCAGACTGCGCGAGCCAGTACATACTCCTCACCCCTCACCCCTCACCCCTCTCGCTTTTCAATCAGAACGGCAGCTTCATGCCGGGCGGCAGATTGAGGCCGGCGGTGAGGGAACCCATTTTTTCAGCGGAGGTGGCTTCCACCCGGCGCACGGCATCGTTCACCGCGGCGGCCACCAGGTCTTCCAGCATTTCCTTGTCGTCGCCCATGAGGGACGGGTCGATAGTGATGCGGCGTACGTCGTACTTGCAGGTCATGACCACTTTCACCATGCCGGCGCCGCTCTGGCCTTCCACTTCGATGGACCCCAGTTGCTCCTGCATTTTCTTCATGTTTTCCTGCATTGCCTGGGCCTGTTTCATCAGACCGCCGATTCCGCCTTTCATCATTGCCGTACTCTCCAGTTCAAAGGGATTTGATCGACGCCTCAATGAGGGTGGCGTCGAAGATGTCGATGACTTCGCGCACGAAGCCATCCTGTTCAAGGGATTCCAGGGCTTGGGCGTGGCGCATCAGGCGCTCCACCTCCAGGCGCTGGGCCGGTGTCTCGCCGATGGTCTCCCCCAGATCCACCTGCAGGCGGATCTGGCGGTCGAAACGGCCAGACAGGGCGGATTGCAGCTTGTCCGCCGGGGCGGAGGTCAGCAGCAGCTGGCGATGGCCCGGCGCCAGGCGCAAGCGCATGACATCGCCGGCAAAGGACACCTTTTCGCAGTGCTGGGCCAGGGAACGGGCCAGGCCGCCCACGTCCAGTTGCTCCAGGATGGCGTGCCAGTTGGTGGCATCCGCCCCCGGGGCGGCAACGGGCGCCATACCAGGTTCGGCGGGTTGCGCAAGCGCGACAGGCGCGGACGCAAGCGGCGCCGCCTCCATCGTCACCGGAACTATCGCAGCGGGCGCTTCTTCTTCCCAGGGCGGACAACGGGGGGCAGCAGATTGCGACTGAACCGGATAGGCTGCCACGGCTTCGGCTGCCACCATTGCTGGCTTTGGGGCCGCTATCGGCATGGCGACGGGCACCGGGATTGTAAGCACGGGCGCCGATGCAGCGCCAGCTGTAACCGGCTGGGGTGTTGCAAGGGGCGCGGCCCCCCTCACGGGCGACACAACCGGAATGGCACCCTGCCCCGCCTGACTCAAGCCCAGGGCCGGCGGCGTTAGCGGTCGGAAGGCATGGAGGCGCAAGAGCGTCATGGTGAAGCCGGCGTACTCGTCCGGCGCCAGGGGCAGATCACTGCGGCCATTGATGGTGATCTGATAGGCCAGTTGCAGGAATTCCGCGTCGAAGGCTGCCCCATACACTTCCAGGCGGGCCCGCTCCGCCTCATCCAGAATGGCCGTCGGGGCCATCTGCACCAAGGCGATGCGGTGGATCAGGCTGGAGAGTTCCTGCAGCGCGCCGTCGAAGGACAGGCTGCGGGTGTCCATGTTGGCGGCCACCGCCAGCATGGACTCCAGACTGCCCCCGGCTAGGCCATCCAGGATGGCGTAAAGATAATCTTCGCTGACCGTGCCCAGCATGTCCCGTACGCCGGCCTCCTCCACCCTGCCGGCACCGTGGGCAATGGCTTGGTCCAGCAAGGACAGGCCGTCCCGCATGGACCCGGCGGCGGCCTTGGCGATGAGGCGCAGGGCACCCACCTCGAAGGGCAGATCCTCCTGACCCAGGATGTTGGTCAGGTGGCCCACGATGTGCTGGGGCGGCATCTGCTTGAGATTGAACTGCAGGCAGCGGGACAGCACCGTCACCGGAATCTTCTGCGGATCGGTGGTGGCGAGAATGAACTTGACGTGATCAGGCGGCTCTTCCAGGGTCTTCAGCATGGCATTGAAGGCCGAATTGGAGAGCATGTGCACTTCGTCGATTACATAGACCTTGAAACGGCCCCGGGTCGGCGCATAAACGGCGTTTTCCAGCAGCTGCCGCATCTCATCCACCTTGGTGTTGGTGGCGGCGTCCACTTCCAGCAGATCAACAAAACGGCCCGCGTCGATCTCCGTGCACGCGCTGCACACGCCGCAGGGCGTGGAGGTAATGCCGGTTTCGCAGTTGAGGGATTTGGCGAGAATGCGGGCGATGGTGGTCTTGCCCACGCCCCGGGTGCCGGTGAACAGGTAGGCGTGATGCAGTCTCTGCTGGTCCAAGGCGTGCGTCAGGGCACGTACCACGTGCTCCTGGCCCACCAGGGTGGAAAAGCTTTTTGGCCGCCACTTGCGCGCCAGAACCTGATAACTCATGGGGCCGGATTCTAGCAGAACGATCCGACATCCTCTCCGATTCAATCAATCTTTGAAATAGAACCGCGACACCATGCGCGGGATCACTCCCGCCCACGGACACTACTTCTTCAAACCCCGCTGGCGCCGGGCCTCAAACAGGCACACGCCGCTGGCCACGGAGACATTGAGACTTTCCACGGAGCCGTGCATGGGAATGCGCGCCAGGAAATCGCAGGTGTCCTTGGTCAGGCGGCGCAAGCCAGCGCCTTCGGCTCCCATGACCAAGGCGATGGGGCCAGCCAAGTCGGTGGCGTAGATATCCTTTTCACCATCCTCGTCCAGACCAATGACCCACACGCCCGCTTCCTGCATTTCCTTGATGGCGCGGGACAGGTTGGTGACGGTGACGTAGGGCACGGTGTCGGCAGCGCCGCTGGCCACCTTGATGGCCGTGGCATTAAGGCCCACGGCCTTGTCCTTGGGCGCAATGACCGCCTGGGCGCCCACCGCATCCGCCACCCGCAGGCAGGCTCCCAGATTGTGGGGATCCTGCACGCCGTCCAGCACCAGGAGCAGAGCCGGCTCCGACAGGGTGTCGAGGACGTCTTCCAGCTTGAGTTCCTTGATGCGCCCGTCCACCTTGGCCACCACACCCTGGTGACGGCCATGGCCGGCCATGCCGTCCAGCCGCGCCGTGTCGGAGGTAATGACCCGCACCTTGGCAATTTCTGCCTGTTTCAGCAGATCCTTGATGCGGGCATCCTTGCGGTCGCCGGTGACATGCAGTTCCAGAACACCATCTGCCTGGCGGCGCAGTTTGGCAATGACGGCGTGGAAGCCGTAGATGAAGCGAGTTTCAGACATATGAGTAGGCACTTCAGCGCGGGAGGCGCACGAAAATAGGACAAGGGCGGGGATTCTACTCTATCGGCCGCCTGCAGATGCATTGCGAAGGCCGGGTGTCATTGACGCCGCCCGGCCTCGTTGATGGGTGCGCTCACCCCATCCTATGCACCGGCGGCTTCCTTTGGCCCCAGGCATTCCAGGAGCTTGAAGTCGATCTTGGTGGTTTCCATATCCACCCGTACCAGTTGCACCCGCACCCGGTCGGAGAGGCGGAAGCGCTTGCCGGTGCGCTCGCCGAGGATCTGGTGGCGGGCTGCATCGTAGTGGTAATAGTCGGAACCCAGCTCGGATACGTGCACCAGGCCTTCGACGAAGACGTTGTCCAGGGCCACGAAGATGCCGAAGGGCACTACCGCGGAGACACTGCCTTCGAATATCTCGCCGACCCGATCCTGCATGTAATAGCACTTGAGCCAGCTTTCCACGTCCCGGGTGGCTTCGTCGGCACGGCGCTCGGTCTGGGAACATTCCAGGCCAATCTGCTCCCAGTCCCCCGGGTTGTACACCTTCCCCGCCAGCACGGCCTTGATGGCTCGATGCACCAGCAGATCCGGATAGCGCCGGATGGGCGAGGTAAAGTGGGTATAGGACTCGTAGGCCAGGCCGAAGTGGCCCACGTTGTCCGGGCTGTAGGTAGCCTGGCGCAGAGAGCGCAACATGACCGTCTGCAGCAACTGGGTGTCCGGCCGGCCCTGGATTTTCTCCAGCAGTCGGGCGTAGTCGCCGGCCTTGGGGTCGTCCCCGCCGGTGAGCTGCAGGCCGAATTCGCCGAGAAAACTGCGCAGGCCTTCCAGCTTTTCCGGTGTCGGACCCTGGTGCACCCGGTACAGGGCCGGATGTTTGTTGGACTGCAGGAAATCCGAGGCGCAGACATTGGCCGCCAGCATGCATTCCTCGATGATGCGGTGGGCGTCATTGCGGGTCGTGGGCACGATGTTGGAAATCTTGCCCTTGTCGTCGAAGATCATGCGGGTTTCGACGGTCTCGAAGTCGATTGCGCCGCGCTTGGCCCGGGCCTTCACCAGCACCCGGAACAGGGCATCCAGGTTCTTCAGGTGAGGCAGCAACTCGCCCACGAGCTTTTTGGCCGCCGTGCCTTCAGCCCCTGCATTGAAGAGGGCGTCCGCCACCTGGTTGTAGGTGAGGCGGGCATGGGAGAACATCACCGCCTGATAGAAGCGGAATGGGCCGATCTCGCCGTTGGCATCGATGGCCATGTCGCAGACCATCACCAGGCGTTCCACCTTCGGATTGATGGAACACAGGCCGTTGGAGAGCTTCTCCGGCAGCATGGGGATGACCCGCCGCGGGAAATACACGGAATTGCCCCGCTCCAGAGCGGAGACATCCAGGGCGCTGGCCGGCTGCACGTAATGGCTGACGTCGGCGATGGCCACCACCAGACGGAAACCCTGGCCCTGGCGTTCACAATACACGGCGTCGTCGAAGTCCCGGGCGGTTTCGCCGTCGATGGTCACCAGAGGCAGGCTGCGCAGGTCTTCCCTGCCCTCGTGATCCTTCTTCTTCACCGCATCCGGCAGCTTCTTGGTTTCCGCGTCCACCTCGAACGAGAACTCGAAGGGCAGCTCGTTCTTCCGGAGGGCGATCTCGATTTCCATGCCCGGATCAGCGTAGTCGCCGAGAATTTGCAGCACCCGGCCGATGGGCTTGGCGTGCTTCTTCGGCTGCTCGAGGATTTCCACCATGACGATCTGGCCGGCCCGGGGTTTCTTTTTCGGCTTGAACAGCTGGGAAACCGCCTTCAGATTCGTCAGGGAACTGAGCTTGAAGGGTTCATCCGGCGCAATCATGATGTCCTGGCTGATGCGCTTGTTCTCCGCCACCACGAACATCAGGCCATGCTCGACACAGACGCGGCCCACCAGGTGGGTGTTCTTGTGCTCCAGCACTTCGACGATTTTGCCTTCCGGCCGGCCGCGGCGGTCATTGCCGGTGATGCGCACCATGACCTTGTCGCCGTGCAGCACCTTTTCCATTTCCTTGGCGGACAGAAAGATGTCCGGGCTTTCGCCCTCGGGCACCAGGAAACCATAGCCGTCCTTGTGGCCATCCACGCGACCACGCACCAGATCCGCCTTTGCCGGGATGAGGTAGGCGTTCTTGCGGTTGCGCATGATCTGGCCGTCCCGGACCATGGCACCCAGGCGGCGGATAAACGCCTCGTATTCAAAATCCTGAACATCCAGGGCCGCAGCAATCTCATTGAAATCCAGCGGTACGCCCCGTTCCTGCAGAATCTGCAACACGTAGTCCCGGCTGGGCATGGGAAATTCGTACTTCTTGACCTCTTCCGCGTAGCGCGGGTCGGCCATTCTTATATTTGATAGCTTATCTCTTGACAATTTTTATTGGCTCTCTATAATGGCGTCCATCGATTCAACGACGCAACGCAAGCACCGCGAAGCGGCGTTAAATCAGCTTCATGGCCCAGATGGCGGAATTGGTAGACGCACCAGGTTCAGGTCCTGGCGGTGGCAACACTGTGGAGGTTCGAGTCCTCTTCTGGGCACCAAA
>JAYTVW010000012.1:0-3367 GCA_043743785.1 Rhodocyclales bacterium
ATCACGACCGCTCCAACTGGGCCGCCACCGCTTGGATTTGGCTCACCGAAGCGCGTATCCTCGCAACAAGACTTGCCGCCTGATTATTTTGTCTACACCATCTAAGGCGCCGAGAGAAATGTCACCGCGCCTTCGGCCCCAAAAATGAAGGCCCGACTCATTGCCCGCATGGGCCTATACTGGGCAACCATCGCGCATTCGCCGGTGTTTTCAGGACTACTGCCATGAGCAAGTCAAAACAGACCACCAAGGAAGTAAAGAAACAACCCCTGCTGAGCCCCAAGGAAAAAAAAGCCGCCAAATCCGCCAAGAAGAACGCCATTGTTCCCTTGGTGACGCGCTAAAGCGTTTGCCGGAAAGCGGCCTGTCAGCGGCCTTGCCGCCGCCAGGCCGCTTTCTCATTGCGCTGGAGGGGGTGGGGGCAAGGTATGATGCCGGCTCCAAAGCCCTGAACGAAATTCACCCATGACCTACGAAGAACATCTTGATGAGGTGTGCACCCTCATCACCGAGAAGTACGACAGCAGCGACGAAGACGCCATCAAGATGGTGATGCGCGCCCAGGCGGATAATTTTTTCAGCATCCACGACGACAAGCCCGCCATCTGCACCCTGGATCGAGCCCACGAGGACGCCCGGGCCGTCTACAAGAAGTACAAGTAATTCCTCCGCAAAAGTCGACGTCGCCGCCCCACGCCAGGCCCTCGCCCCCGGGGGCCATTTTTCTTCAGGGAGTGGCGAAAGAATCATCAGCGAATGTTAATATTCGAAAAGAATGTTTCGGGAGATTTGCGCGGAGGCTATCCTCACACCCGAAAACGCGTTTGATGGTGTTTGCGCTCAGGAGAGCTTGATGGCCTTGTTTGATTTCTTTCGCAACCTGTCTTTTTTCAAGGGGCGGGACACTGCGGATCTGCGGGACGAAGACCTGGATTTCCAGAAATGGATCGCCGCCCACCGGGACTGGCGCCGTCGCCTGACCACCTACATCGAAGGCACCGGGGAGGAAACCCTGGACGAGAACGTCATCTGCGTGGACAACCGCTGCGAACTGGGCAAGTGGATCCATGGGAACGGTGGAAAGTTCTATGGCGAGTTGGGCAATTTCCGGCAAATGGTCAAGGATCACGCCAGCTTCCACCAGGCTGCCGGCCAGGTGGTGCGTTTCTACAAGACCGAAGGCGCCCAGGCAGCCCGCAAGACACTCAAGACCGACTTCGACCTCTATTCCATCCGGGTTGTAAATGGACTGGAGCAACTGGAAAAGCAGGTCCGGCAGTAAGGGCACAGCGACGCAAGGCAAGCGTCAAATTTGATCGCCTATGTTTTTCTTTGCGAAACCGTTGTGTCTTTGGGCCAGAGGATAGTCTTTATTCACATACCTGAACCGATTTCCGTCCAGACATGCCTCGCCCCTATTTCGCTGTCGGGTCGATTTTTGACGTAAGCAGGTGCGGCACGTATTGGCGATCCACCACATCGATGTGGCGCACCAGCCAGGCGTCGATAAACTCGTGCAATCTGGCCACGATGTCCGCATCCAGAATATTCCTCTGAAACTCAGTCAATTGCTGGCGGAAGCGTTCGTGTTCCGCCATATGGGCCAGCAGGTCCGGGTAGCCGTGGATCCGCATCAGGCTTTCCTCAATGGCGAAATGGATGTTGGCGTAACTGGTCAGCTTGTTGAGCGCATCCCGCGCCGCCTTGAAGGCGTAACGCTTGCCCACGTTTTCCTCCAAAGTGGCAAGCAAGACGAACAAGGCCCTGTGCTGAGCGTCGATCTCGGCAATGCCGATTTCAAATTGTTCGATGAAATTCAAGGGGTCGTTCATGGGCAAGGCGCCATCGTGAAGAGAGGAGCAGGCAGAAAGAGGGCACGAAAATATAGTCTGGAGAGTCCCGAATTATCGGAAAAACGGATCGAAAGACGATTCTGTGCCCGGTAGGAGCGGGCTTGCCGCATCGCGAGCAAACCCGCGCCGTCAGACCAAGACTCCGTCACTCCAGGATTTCTTTCATGGCCTGCAGCAAAGCGCCACACTGCTCTTCCGTACCGATGGTGATGCGCAGGAATTGATCGATGCGGGGCACCTTGAAGTGGCGCACGATGATGCTTCTGGCCCGCAGGGCGGCGGCCAGGTCGGCGCCACCCCGGGTCGGATGGCGAGCGAAAAGAAAGTTGGCGGCGGAGGGCAGGACATCAAAGCCCAGGGCTTCCAGGCCCGCTGTCAGGGCGTCCCGGCTGGCAATCACTTTCTTGCGTGTGGCGTCAAACCAGGCTTCATCAGCCATGGCGGCCGCCGCGCCTGCCAGGGCCGGCCGGTCCAGAGGGTAGGAGTTGAAGCTGTTCTTGACCCGTTCCAGGGCCTCGATGAGGGTCGGGTGGCCGACGGCGTAACCCACCCGCAGGCCGGCCAGAGACCGAGACTTGGATAAAGTCTGTACCACCAACAGGTTCGGGTAGCGGTTCACCAGGGCAACGGCGGTCGGGATGGCATCGCTGGCAAAGTCGATGTAGGCCTCGTCCACCAGCACCACCGCATTCGGGTTGCCGACCACGATTCTCTCCACGGCTTCCAGCGCCAGCAGCCGGCCCGTGGGGGCGTTCGGGTTGGGGAATATCACCGGACCAGGCGCCGAGAGATAGTCTTCTGCCCGGATCTCGAAGCTTTCCGTCAGCGGCAAGGTGCGGTAGTCGATGCCGTACAGCCCGCAATACACCGGGTAAAAACTGTAGCTGATGTCAGGGAAGCGCAGCGGCGCGTCCTGCTTCAGGAGGGCTGCGAAGGCGTGGGCCAGCACCTCGTCGGAGCCGTTGCCGACGAAGACCTGGGCTGGCGTGATGCCGTGAGCCGCGAAATGGGCCGCCACGGCGCTTTTCAGCTTGTCGCCATTCGGGTCCGGGTAAAGCTTGAGGTTCTCGCCGGTTTCCGCCGCCATGGCCGCCAGGGCCAGGGGTGAGGGCGGGTAGGGGTTCTCGTTGGTGTTCAGCTTGACGAGATTGGCCAGTTTCGGTTGTTCCCCCGGCACGTAGGGCGTGAGGGAATGGACAAGGGGATGTCCACCGCGCGGCGCAGTGCCACCGCCTCGATCAGCTCCAGCGTGTGGGTCGGCACCAGCGTGATGCGGCTGGCGCGGCCCGGCGCGTGGCCGCTGCGGCCCGCGCGCTGCAGCAAGCGCGCGACGCCCTTGGCCGAGCCGATCTGCAGCACGCGCTCGACCGGGAGGAAGTCGACGCCCAAGTCGAGCGACGAGGTCGCGACGACCGCCTTCAGCCGTCCCTCTTTCAAGCCAAGCTCGACCCACTCGCGCACTTCCTTGTCGAGCGAGCCGTGGTGCAGCGCGACGACTCCGGCCCAGTCGGGCC
>JAYTVW010000013.1:0-24054 GCA_043743785.1 Rhodocyclales bacterium
CCTTTTGGGGATTCAATCTCACCCTTTGATCCTCTGGCTGTTTTCTTTGGGCCACCGGGCTATTTCGGCGGGTTTTGAATATTTCACAAGCTCTGAGGCGCCCGAATCACCCCATCTCCCGCAGCATCAACCAGCGCCCTTCCTTCCTGCTGCCGCTGACGACACGAAAGCCCAAGCACTTGAAGCGGCGAGGCTTGCGGGTTGACACGAGGACGCGGCCCCGGGGGAAACGGAAGGCCAGCCAGTCGAGGCGGGCATGCACCAGGGCGCGACCGATACCCTGGCCGCGACATTCCTTGACCACGGCGGAGAGATACAGGATGTGGGTGTTGGAGGCCCAGTCCGCCGCCTTGACGCCAGCCACACCGACCACCCGGTCCGCCGTCAGCGCCAGGAAGAAGCTACGGTAGTAAGGCGCGTCTGACGGGCTGATTTCCCGGGCCACCCGCGCCTCGCCATAGCGTTCCGGGTTGTCGAAGGCCGCCACGATCAGGGCGCGGGCTTCCTCGATTCGTGCGCCATCAGACCAATCCAGTTCCTCGATCCGCAGATTATCCAAACGTCGCCCCCTAGCTTAAAAAGGGGCATTGGATAGGTTCAAGGTTTCAGGCGTGTGGCAGCGGACTATCCGTCGGACGCTTGTTTCAGCTCCAGCGCCCGCTGGTAGAGGGTGTTCTTGGCCACGCCGGTAATGTCGGTGGCCAGCTTCACGGCCTGTTTCACCGGCAAACCATCGTCCAGCAGCAGCTTCAGCACCCGCTCCGCGCCGGCATCCAGGCCCTCAAAGGCGGGCGGGGCAGAAACCAGGATGACAAATTCGCCGCGACTGCGGTTCGGATCGCCGGCCAGCCAGGCGGGGGCGTCCGTCAGGGGCAGGCGCACAATGGATTCGAACATCTTGGTGAGTTCCCGCGCCAGCACCAGTTCCCGCGTCGGCTCCAGCAGTTCCGCCAGGTCCGCCACGGTTTCGACGATGCGGTGAGGCGCCTCGTAGAACACCAGGGCCGCCGGAATGGCCTTGAGGCCCTCGATGGCCTTCCTGCGGGCGCCGGGTTTGGGGGGCAGGAAACCATGAAAGAGGAAATGGGGCGCGTCCAGGCCGGAGGCACAGAGGGCCGTGATGGCCGCATTCGGCCCGGGCAGGGGCACCACCGGAAAGCCAGCGGCCTGCACCGCCGCCACGAGGCGCGCGCCCGGATCGGAAATGCAGGGCGTGCCGGCGTCGGACACCAGGGCCACTTTCTCACCGGCCTTGAGGCGTGTGAGAATCTGGGCCACGGCGGATGCCTCGTTGTGCTCATGCACCGGCACCATTTTCACTTGAATGCCATGCTGCTGCAGCAGGCGCTGGCTATGCCGGGTATCCTCGGCGGCGATGAGATCCACGCCTTTCAGGGTAGCCAGTGCCCGCAGGGTGATATCCGCCAGATTCCCCATGGGGGTCGCCACCACGTACAATGCCGGGGTCATGCCTGCCGCCGAAGCTTGGGACGGTGCCGTGTCGAGTTCGTTTTCCATCCCGGCATTTTGCCAAGATTCCGTGGGCGTTCCGAAAAATCATGGGACTTTTCTCCTTCCTCTTTCGCCGGACATCTGCGCCCCCCGCGTCATCCGGCGCCCGCGCCGAGGCCCTGGCGGCAGTCTTTCTCGAGCGCCAAGGCCTCACCATCCTGGAACGCAACCACCGTTGTCGGGGTGGCGAAGTGGACTTGATCTGCCGGGATGGCAGCACGGTGGTGTTCGTCGAAGTACGCCTGCGCAGCACGAAGGCTCACGGCGGCGCCGCCGGCAGCATCACGCCCAGCAAACGGCGACGCCTGATCCTGGCGGCCCGTCACTGGCTGGCGGGCCGCCCCGAAATGCCCTGCCGCTTCGACGCCGTGCTGCTGGAGTGCCTTGACGCCAACGCAATTGAATGGGTGAAAAATGCGTTTTCCACCGACTAGGCTGCTGCTGGCGGCCCTCGCTGCCAGCCTTTGGCTAGTGGTCGCCCAGGCCCAGTCCATCAAGGTTCTGGTACAGGCTTCGCCCCTGGCAGGCTTCCAGTATTACGCCGGTGAAGATCTGTGGGCGCAGATGAAGGAAGGGGATCGGCTGACCCTGGTGCGGGAACCGGACAACGAACACGATGCCCGGGCCGTGCGGGTGGACTGGCAGGGTCACAAGCTGGGCTACCTGCCACGGCTGGAAAATGGCGCCGTCGCCGCCGAAATGGACCGGGGCGCGCGGGTGGAAGGACGCATCGCCCGGCTTTACGTACATCGCAATCCCTGGCGCCGTTTGCGGGTCGCCGTGTACGTGGTGTTGTAAGCGAGAATCCGCACCGCAAAGCCCATGCTAGAATCGACCGCCTCTGATGATCCACCGTGACCCCGCATGGACTTGATTTCCCGCATCTCCCAGCAATTCCAGGACAGCGCCCAGGCCAAACTGAGGGCAGTTGAGGAACTCTCCGGCCCCATCGCCGCTGCGGTAGAACTCATGGTGGCGTCCCTCATGGCCAACGGCAAGATCATGGCCTGCGGCAATGGGGGGTCGGCCGCCGATTCCCAGCACTTCGCCGCCGAGTTGCTCAACCGTTTCGAGATGGAACGCCCGCCCCTGGCGGCCATGGCCCTGTCCACCGACACCTCGACGATCACCTCCATTGCCAACGATTACGCCTTTGAACAGGTGTTCTCCAAGCAGGTGCGCGCCCTGGGCCAACCCCACGACGTGCTGCTGGCCATTTCCACCAGCGGCAACTCAGCCAACGTTATCGAGGCCATCCACGCCGCCCATGAGCGGGAAGTGAAAGTGGTAGCCCTGACCGGCAAGGGGGGCGGCAAGATTCCCGGCGTGCTGGCGGACGGTGACATTCATATTTGTGTGCCGGCGGAACGCACGGCGCGCATCCAGGAAATCCATTTATTGACCTTGCACTGCCTGTGCGATGGAATCGACTGTCTCTTGCTTGGAGTGGAATAACATGAACCCGCTGACCCGTCGCATCTGCCTCACCACCCTGCTGCTCGCCGCCTTGGCGCCCCTGCAAGGATGCGTTCCCGTTGTGGCGGTTGGCGTGGGGGCCGGCGCCTTCATCGCCGCTGACCGGCGTACGTCCGGCGCCTACCTGGAAGACGAAGCCATCGAACTGAAGGCCGCCAATCGTCTGCGGGAAAGCTACGGGCAGAAGGTGCATGTCAATGTCACCAGCTACAACCGCCATGTGCTGCTCACCGGCGAGGCTCCGGATACGGCCAGCGTGGCCGACATCGAAAAAATCGCTCTCGGCGTAGCCAATGTGCGGGGCGTGGCCAATGAAGTGCAGATAGCCGGCATCAGCTCCCTGGCGACCCGGGCCAACGACACCTGGCTGACCTCCCGGGTCAAGGCGCGCTTCATCGACGCCAACCGTTTCCCGGCCCACGTCGTCAAGGTCGTCACGGAAAACAGCACGGTGTATTTGCGCGGCATCGTCACGCGCCGCGAAGGCGATGTGGCGGCGGAACTCGCCAGCACCACGGGCGGCGTGCAGAAAGTGGTGCGGGTCTTCGAATACGTCAGCCGGGAAGAAGCCTGGGAACTGGATCGCAACCCCCAGAGCGGCCCCGGCAGCCAGGACAAGCCCACGCCGGACAAGGGTTAAGCTCGTTCCCATGAGCACCCCCACCTTCGAAACCAAGATCTGCGCGCCGGCCGACCTGCCGGCGCGGGTCGAGTCCCTGCCCCGGCCTTTGGTATTCACCAACGGCTGCTTCGATATCCTGCATCGGGGGCACGTCACCTACCTGGCCCAGGCCCGGGCTCAGGGTGCGGCCATGCTGGTGGCCCTCAATTCCGATGCTTCCGTGAAGCGTCTGGGCAAGGGAGATGACCGTCCGCTGAATAGCCTGGAAGACCGGCTGGCAGTGATGGCGGCCCTGGAATGCGTGAGCCTGGTGACTTGGTTCGACGAGGACACCCCCATTGCCCGCATCCTGGAATGCCGGCCCGACGTGCTCGTGAAAGGCGGCGACTGGCCGGTGGAGCGCATCGTCGGGGCGCCGGAAGTACAGGGCTGGGGCGGCCGGGTTGTCTCCATTCCCTTCGAGCACGACCGCTCCACCACGGCCCTGCTGGGCAAAATCCGCCGGCTGTAGGTCGGGCTTCAGCCCGACAATGGCGACTCTGCCGCCTTTGTCGGGTTAAAACCCGACCTACGCCTCCCCCTTGGTTGAAAATGAACGCCGGTCAGGTCAATCCTTAACCACGGCGGCCGCCCTGGCCGACCGGCGTTCCAGCTTGTGGCGCACCAGATCGATGTGGCCGCGCAGGGTATATAGCTGATCCATGAAGGCCTGTGGCGTGCGTATGGCATTGGCCACGCGCTCGACGCGTTCCAGCCGTTCCAGCCACGCCGGGGCGCCTTGCCGGGCGCCCTCCGCCTCAAGCTCTGCTTCCAGGAATTTCAATTCGCCGTAGCAACGGAAAATGCGGCTCCTGATGCGCCAACCGTAGAGCACCGGCGCCAGCTTGACCAGGGGAAGGGCCAGAGCCAGCAGGGGAATGAGCATGACCAGCATGCGGTCAATGAAGGTGGCGAGCCAGAATGGCAGGTAGCGCTGCAGGAAGGGTTTGCCCGAGGTGTAGAAGCGGCTCGCCTCCGGACTCAGGGGAAAGTCCACGGCGGTAGCGTTGGGAAACTGGCGCGGCTTCTGGAACAAGCCCGGTTCGGCATGCACCTCGGCCGCCGCCTGCAAGAGCAGATTGATGAGGGCCGGATGGGTGTCTTCCCGGGCCACCAGGGTCGCGATGGGCGCCACCAGGGTGACGTCCCGGGCAGGCAGATCCCGGGCCAGATCAATGGCTCCCGCCGGCAACACGACCTTTTCCAGGAAGGGATAGCGCCGGGCATAGGCATCGGCCCGGGCGAAGCTCATGAGCTTGACGCCTTCACTGAACAGCAGGGACCACACGGCCCCCGACTGGGCGCCACCCACCAGGAATACCGCATCCACCTCGCCCTTTTGCAGGGCCGCCACCGCCTCCAGGCCGGATACCGGCAGCAAGCGGGTCGGCGCCGTGGCGATGCCCTCGGCTTCGAGCATTTCCTGAGCCAGTTTGCGCGTGCCGCTGCCCTCCGCCCCGACGCCGATGCGCTTGCCCCGCAATTGGAGCAGGCGCTCCACATTCTCCTGCCCCCGGTAAAACACCCATAGCGGCTCCGGGTAGAGACTCCCCAGGGACACCAGTCCGGCCGTATCCTGCCCCATGCCGACGCCACCCTGCAGGAAAGCCACGTCCACCGGCGATTGCTCGTCACGCAGACGGCGCAGGTTCTCAACCGCCCCCGGGGAGGGCAGTTCTTTCAATTCGATATAGTTTCTCGCCAGGATCGCCTTGTATCTGGCCGAGAAAAGCTGATAGGCGCCCCCTTCGCCGCCGCTGCTCAGCACCAGCACATGGGGTGGCGCCGGCTGGATGAAGCGGGAGGCCAGCCAGAAGCCGCCCCCCAAGAGGAGCAGGGCCGGCAGACCGATGAGCAGCAGGTCCGTCAGGGAATATTCGGAAAACTTGCGTTTCATTCTCAGCATGGTGTCGGCCACCTCCAGGCACGCATGATGCCATAGCCGCCGTCAGGGAGAATAATTGGCGGATAATCCTGCGGTCGAGCTGACTTCAGGATTCGATCCGCTTGCCGTAAATCCTGAAATTCATACACCGGGGAGGGAAAATGCGGCGATTGCCGACACTGTTGACGGGAGGCGTGCTCACGCTGCTTGCTGTTGTGGCGGTCCTCGGGTGGCAAGCCACCAATAGCCCGCCCGTGGCAGCGCCGGTCAGCCATGTCCTGCCCACCACCAGCGCCGAACCCATCCAGCCCGTGCCCCGGCCCATGGGACTTGATCCCGCCCGGGTGGCCCTGGGCCAGGCCCTGTTTTTTGAGCGCCTGCTCTCGGAAGACAACAGCATCGCCTGCGCCGAGTGCCATGTGTTGACGCGAGGCGGCGCCGACGGCCGTCCCGCCTCCCGGGGCATCCGCGGCCAGGAAGGGGACACCAACGCCCCAACGGTGTTCAACGCGGCCCTGAACTTCGTGCAGTTCTGGGACGGGCGCGCCATCAGCCTGGAAGAGCAGGCCGCAGGCCCAGTGCACAACCCCCTGGAAATGGGTTCCAGCTGGCCCGAAGTCATCGGCAAGCTGCAAAAGCAGCCGGCCTATCGCAGCAGCTTCGCCGCCCTCTACCCGACAGGCATCACGGCGGCCAACATCGCGGATGCCATCGCCGGCTTCGAGCGTTCCCTGCTCACGCCGGACGGGCGTTTTGACGCCTTCCTCCAGGGCAACAAAGAGATCCTGACGGCCGACGAAAAAGCCGGCTACCGGCTGTTCAAGGAACTGGGCTGCGCCAGTTGCCACCAGGGCGCCAACGTAGGCGGCAACATGTATCAGAAGTTCGGTATTTTCGCCGAGTTCCACCCCCAAGGGCGAGCCTCCCGGAAATCCGACCTGGGACGCTTCAACGTCACCGGGCGGGAAGAAGACCGGGCGGTATTCAAGGTGCCGGGGCTGCGCAACGTGGCCCTGACCGCGCCCTATTTCCATGACGGCTCCGTCAGCGACCTGCCCACCGCCGTGGCCACCATGGCTCGCGTCCAGCTCGGCCGCACCATCACGCAGGAGGAGGTGCGGCTCATCGTCGCCTTTCTCGGTAGCCTCACGGGCCAGTATCAGGGCAAGCCGCTATGAAAAACCCCCACCTGGGTATTGCGGCCCTGCTCATCGGATTGGTGGCCGTTCTGACCCTGTTGTTCGTGAAGGCCACGGTCCTGCACGAGGGAAACCAGGCCAGCTTCGAATCCCTGCAGCGGGAATTGCGCGAAACAGACACGGCCCTGAACCTGGCGGTGCTTTCCAGCCGTTTCGGCCTCTTGCCGGACTACGACGCCCTGACCCGAGGCAGCCGCAGTCTGCGGGAAGGCGCGGCGGCGCTGGACCCCTTGCCGGCCTTCCTGGATGCCAGCGCCCAGGATCAGCTGCGGCCCCTGGCAGCCCGTTACCAGGCCCATCTGGAACAGAAGATCGCCCTGGTGGAACGCTTCAAGAGCGAAAACGCCGTGCTGAGGAATTCCCTCGCCTACTTCCCCGGGGCGGCAGCGGGGCTGGCCCAACGCACGCCAGGCCGGCACGACCCCATGGCCCAGCGGCTCAACATTCTGCTGCAGTCCCTGCTGCTCTACATCCAGTCGCCGGACGAGGAGTCCGCGGGACGTATCGCGGACCACATCCGGCTCATGGAAAGCGAACGGCGCCTCTATCCGGTGGCCCTGGCCGCCGATTCCTTGAACAACCTGCTGCTGCATGCCCGCACCCTGCTGCGCACCAAGCCCGCCGTGGATAGCCTGACCCGCGACATTCTCCTCTTGCCGACCCAGGAGGCGGCCGAAACCCTGAACCGGGCCTATACCGCCCAGCGTGAGCGTATCCAGTTCCAGGCCAATATCTATCGTACCTTGCTCTACCTGGCCGCCCTGGGCCTGTCCGCCTACGTGCTCAGCGTCATCCTGCGCCTGCGCCTCTCCTCCCGCGCCCTGGCCCGCAGCAACCAGGCACTGGAAGAGCGCATCGCGGAACAGCAGCAGGCGGAACAGTCCCTGCGCCTGCAGGCAAAAGTATTCGCGGGCATTTCCGAAGGCGTTCTCATCACCGATGCCGACTCCCGGGTGCTGTCGGTAAACGAGGCCTTCACGGAGATCACCGGCTTTCCGGCGGAGGATATCCTGGGACAAACCCCCTCGATCCTGCGCTCAGGACGTCATGACCGGACTTTCTACCAGAACATGTGGGCGCAGCTACAGGCCAACGGCCAGTGGCGCGGGGAGATATGGAACCGCCGTCGCAGCGGCGAACCCTACCCGCAATGGATTTCCATCGCGGCCCTGCGGGATGCGGCAGGCGAGGTGACAAACTACGTGGCGATCTTCGCCGACATCACGGAGCGCAAGCAGACCGAGGAACACATCCGGCACCTGGCCCACCATGACGCCCTCACCGGCCTGCCCAACCGCATGTTGCTGCAAGATCGCCTGTCCCAGGCCCTGGGCCGGGCCAAGCGCGACCAGGGCGAGGGCGTGGCGGTGATGTTCGTAGACCTGGACCGCTTCAAGAACATCAACGACACCCTGGGCCATGACCGGGGCGACGATGTGCTCAAGCTGGCGGCCCGGCGCATGAGTTCCCTGGTGCGCGGCATCGATACGGTGTCCCGCCAGGGCGGCGACGAATTCGTCATCATCCTGCCCCAACTAGGCCACCCGGCGGACGCTGCCGGCGTGGCGCGCAAGGTCATCGCAGCCCTGGCGGAACCCTTCACCCTGGAAGGCCACGAGCTGACCATCACCTGCAGCATCGGCATCGCCGTCTCGCCGGAAGACGGGGAAAGCCCTCAGGAACTCATGCGCAATGCGGACACCGCCATGTACCGGGCCAAGGCCGAGGGCCGCAACACCTTCCGCTATTACCGGGCGGACATGAATGCGGAATCCCTGGAAAGCCTGGTGCTGGAAAGCCGTCTGCGCCATGCCCTGGAGCGGGGCGAACTGAGTCTGCACTACCAACCCCAGCTCGACCTGGCCAATCACCGCATCAGCGGCGTGGAGGCCCTGCTGCGCTGGACGCTGCCGGACCTGGGCATGATCCCGCCGGACCGCTTCATTCCTCTGGCGGAGGAGACCGGACTCATCGAACCCATCGGCGCCTGGGTGCTGCACAGCGCCTGCTGCCAGGCGGCGGCGTGGCAACAGGCGGGCCAGGCGCCCCTGGTGATGGCTGTCAACCTGTCGGCGCGGCAGTTCAGCGGCGAAAGCCTGGTGGATCTGATCCTGGAGGCCCTGAAAGACAGCGGCCTGCCCGCCGCCTGCCTGGAGCTGGAACTTACGGAGAGCATGCTCATGCGCAACCCGGAGCGCAGCGCGGCCACCCTGCGGGAACTCAAGAGCATGGGGATCAAGATGGCCATTGACGACTTCGGCACCGGCTATTCCTCTCTCACCTACCTGAGGCAGTTCCCCCTGGACCGCCTGAAGATCGACCAATCCTTCGTGCGCGGCATCGGCGTGGCCGACGAGGATGCCACCATTGTGCGGGCCACCATCGGCCTGGCCCATACCCTGTCTCTGGAGGTGGTGGCGGAAGGCGTGGAAACCCTTGCCCAATACAGCTTCCTGGAAGCCATGGGCTGCGACAATATCCAGGGCTACTACATCGCCCGGCCCGCCCCCGCCGAGGAAATCGAGGCCATGCTGGGGCAGCAGCCCCTGCAATTGACGGCAGCCCCCTGCACGACAGCCCCTTGACGCGGCGGGGACAGGCCCCGCCACTTCAGATCCAGCGGAACGCGCCGTCCTCCCGCAGTCCGTGTATGGACATGCCGTGCCGAGTCATCTCTGCCTCGCACCAGCGGCGTTCCCGGCCCACTTTCCTGGCCTTGGCCAGCTTTCGCTCCAGCCAGCTTTGGCGCAGGAGCTTGTAGTTGTCCCGCTTGCCCAGGTTGTCTTTCTGCGCCAGACCCCGTTCCAGCTTCATGGCGGTCTGGGTGATGGACCCGTAGTGATGCAGCCAGGAGGCGCCGGTCATACCCACGGGAATGCCGGCCTTGTCCGCCTCGCGCCAGAACAGGGTGTCCTCAAAGCCGAGGAGCTTGGGCACCGGCTGGAAATAGCCGATGTCCATCCACACGGACTCATGCACCGCCAGACATACCGCGTGGCGGTCGCCCCGCCGCAGCTCAAGCTGCATGCGCCGGCTGGCGTCGGCATTGAAGGCATCGAAGTCATAATCCAGGGGGCCTTCGATGAGGGCCGGGCAGATGACCTTGAGGCCGTTTCGCTCTGCCGTACCGATGAGGCGCTCAATCCAGCCTGGCGTCACCAGCACGTCATTGTTCATGACGATGGTCCATTCGGCCTGCAGCGCCAGGGCACCCTGGTTCCAGGCCGTGCCGCAGCCCAGGTTGGCCTTGTTGAAAATCCGCCCCCCCAGGGGCAAGGTCTGCAGATAGTCCCGGGTGGCATCCGTCGAGCCGTTGTCCACCACCACCACCCGCCCCAGATCCTCACCGTGGCGCAGCATGCTGTCTACGCACTGCCGCGTGTAGTCCACCTGGTTGTAACAGGCGAAGGTGATGGCGTAATCAAGCATGGCGAACCCCGGAAGCTTCGGTGTACGCTGCGGCCAGGGTATTCCGCGCAAAAATCTGCCAGCGCCAGGCATCCCGGCACATGTCCGCCAGTCCCAGACTGGCGCGCCACCCCAACAGCTGCTGGGCCAGGAGCGGATCGGCAAAACACTGGGCGATATCTCCGGGGCGGCGCGCCACGATGTCGAAGGGGACCGGCTTGCCGCTGGCCGCCTCAAACGCCCGGATGACGTCCAGCACGCTGTAACCCTGCCCGGTTCCCAGATTGACCGTCAGCATTTCAGGGTGGCGGTCCAGACGGGCCAGGGCCGCCAGGTGGCCCTCCGCCAGATCCACCACGTGGATGTAGTCCCGTACCCCCGTGCCATCCGGCGTCGGATAGTCGCCGCCAAATACCGACAGGCGGGCACGCTGCCCCACCGCCACCTGGGTGATGAAGGGCATCAGGTTGTTCGGGATGCCTTGCGGATCTTCGCCAATCAGACCGCTCTCGTGGGCACCCACCGGATTAAAGTAGCGCAGCAGGGCAACCCGCCAGGACGGGTCGGCCGCCACCAGGTCCCGCAGCATGTCCTCCACCATCAGCTTGCTGCGACCATAGGGGTTGGTCACCCGCAAGGGGAAATCCTCCCGGATGGGCACGCTGTCCGGATCGCCATAGACGGTGGCCGAAGAACTGAATACGAGCTTTCGCACCCCCGCCGCCTGCATGGCCGTAAGCAAGCAGAGCGTACCCGTCACGTTGTTGTCGTAATAGGCGAGGGGCTGAGCCACCGACTCCCCCACGGCCTTCAAGCCGGCGAAATGGATCACACCATGGAATTGGGTGTCCGCGAACAGCGCCCGCAGCAAACTTGCATCCCGGATATCGCCTTGCACAAAAGCGGGACGGATACCGCAGATTTGCTCCACCCGATCCAGCACCGAAACATCGCTGTTGCACAGGTTATCCAGGACGCTTACCCCGTATCCCGCCTGGAGCAACGCCACACAGGTATGGGAGCCGATGTAGCCGGCACCGCCCGTCACGAGTATGTTCTTTGTAGCCATATGTCCGTCGCTTCCGAAGTCTGCCGACATGCCTGTCGATATTGATCGCGGGGCGGAGTATACCGCCCCCTGAGTCCGGATGCCCCCGGTAGCCAACATGCGGGCGGATCAAAGCAGTCCCCTCTGGCCAGCAAGACTAGCCGCCGGCAGCACGCCCGTGCCATAATCCGGCGCGTGAAAACATATAAATCGATCCTGGTTCTCTGCCCCGGCGGAGCGGTCACCGGAGGGCCCGAGGCCCTGCATCAACTGGTGGATGCCATGCGCGAAGCGGGTCTTCCCGCTTTCGTCGTTTATATGCCGCAGAGCCGGCATTTCGAAGCGCCGGAACCCTACCGAAAATACAATGCCCCCCAGGCGCAGCTGAAGGACGCCCCGGGTAATCTCATCATTTTCCCGGAAGTGAATCCGGCGGATGCCCTGCGGGTGCGGCACGCGGATGCGGCCCTGTGGTGGCTGTCCCTGGAAAACTTCCTGGAACGGCGGCACACCAGCAAGATTCACGACAAGCTGCGCTACTGGAAGGGCGTCATCAAGGGCCGGCGCCCCTGGAACGGCGCCAAGGGACTGAAATCCCTGATCCATCTTTCCCAGACCCAGCACTCGACGGACTACCTGCGCTCCTGCGGCATCGAGCCGGTGCCCCTCCTGGACTGCATCAACGAAGAGTTCCTGACGGACCGGTTCCTCGACAAGACGAGCCACAAACAGGACGTGATCCTTTACAACCCGACCAAGGGCAAGAAAGTCACCGCAGCCCTGATCGCTGCCTACCCCCAGTGGCGCTTCGAACCGCTGAAGGGGCTGAACAGGGATCAGTTATCCGAGAAGCTCTACAACGCCAAGCTCTACATCGACTTCGGCCATCATCCGGGCCGGGACCGCATGCCCCGGGAAGCCGCCATGCACGGCTGTTGCCTGATCACCGGCATTCTGGGTTCTGCCGGCAACAACGTGGATCTACCGATTCCACGCCAATACAAGCTGGACAGCGGCCAAGCTGGCTTCGTGCAGGACTTCGGCGTCTTGGCAGCCGACATCTTCCAGAGCTTTGAGCGGCATTATCAAGCCCTGGCCCCCTATCGCGCCTACCTGCAGAGCGAACCAAAGATCTTCCGTCAGCAGATCCGGGACTACTTCCTGGACGGCAAGTCCTGATCCCCTCCACCTGCCGACCCGGGCTGCCTTCCGACAGCCCGGCTTGTTCCTGAACCTCGCCGCGGGCCCTGGGTTTACTTGCGCAAGGCTTTGGGGAGCACCTTCCGGCATTCCTTCCTGATGGATTGCATCAGTTGTCCCGGGGGCCGACAGAGCTTTTGCCGCAGGCTTCTGCCCTTCTTTCGCGCCACCTCATACAAGACCGGATGCACGCAATTCAGGAACGCCAGGTTTCTGAGCTCCCGAATGCCCTTGTCCGCAAGCGTGCCATAAAGCGGACTGCTCCTTTTTACATACAGGAAGGCGTTCTGAATGTAGCAGGTATCCACCTCGTCACTGTTCCAGAAGGTTTCCCTGAACAAATCGAAGACGCCATAGCCCTGAGCATCGAACATACTCGCCCAATCGCTATGCAGTCTTTCGTTGATATGATTGGTGCCCCCCTGGCCCACATAGGCGGCGCCAAACAGAACCACATCCGACAGGGCGGTCAGCGACTTGACGAATTGTCCGGACGACTCGGGCTTCAGATGCTCCGCCACTTCCAGAGACATGGACAGATCGAAGCGCTCCTGAATGGGCAGTTGCCCATCGAGGTCCACTGGCGTGAACGCGATCCGCCCATCTATCATGTTCGCCTGGCTGTTCCACGGGCCATCGCAGCCGACAAGCCGTTTTGCCCCCAGATCGCCTGCTGCTTTCAGCCAGGTGCCGGCACCACAACCCAGGTCAATCACCGAAGTGGGCGCAAAAGTGGGCCAGAGGAAAGCAAAGTACTTCTGTGCGGATCTAAAGCTCCCCTGCTTCTGAGCATCATAAAAAGCCTGATCGTAGAATTTTTTCATATCCATTCGCATTCTCGAAAATCGGTATTACCAAGACATAAGCTGAAATAAATCACAGCTGGGGCGCCAGGCTTCCCTCTGGCGGCAGCAGCCAGTCTGCGTATTTGTCAGCCTGATGAGCCACCAGGTAGGCGGGAAACTGCTTGCGGTCCACCACCTGAGACTGGAATCGACTCTTGTCGTTCAATACGCACCGCCCTGAACGGATGGTTGAATCTATGTAGCGAACATCCTTGCGCTCCTCCCGGACAAATTCCTGCTCGGCGATACTCTCCATTTTGAGCACAATCTTTTCCGGCTTCATGATCCAGGTGAAATGCCATCCGCCTTCGGCAATATGCTGAACCTGGAACTGCCGAAAAAACGAGCGCTTGATGGAACGGAAAATGCCGGCGGACTTGTACGAGCGCACCGCCGTAGCGTTGCCGAAAAACGCCTTGAGGCTGCGGAAGGTGGTGACTTTCGAACCAGGCCACTTGGCGGGCTTGTCGCCTTCGACAGCCAGGTTATTTAAAAAGTAGGCGTAGGGCCGTTGCTGAAAATCGCCCCGCAGATAACGCGTGGGGTCAAAGGACGCGATGGTTTCCGGCCGGGGAATCTCGTCAAGATCGGAGACCAGGATCCAGTCGTCCGGGCTGGCGTCAAAAAGGCCGTTGATGACGAAATTGCGCTGGTAATTCTCGTTCTTCCAGAAACCTTGTTCTCCCGGCGGGAAATGGTCCACCACAAGGTAGCGGATCTTGTCCTTGTACTTGGCAAACCGGCCGATGTCGAAATTGAGCGGCTTCAGATTGCCCGTCTGGGTGTAGACAGCCTCGGAGATGACAAAGAAATCCACATGGTTCCAGAGGGTTTCCAGCCGCAACTCGAGGATCATGTCCTCGTTGAAATAGCAGAAGCAGTCGTAGATTCTTGGTTTCATTTTTTTCAGCGCGCGGGAGTAGTCCGACGGAACCGGGGCAACTCCGAGCGGGAGCCATCCGCCTTGCCGAATTCCCTGCCCCCGGGATGGCCCGTGATGATACCCGACTTTACCTGGAGGGGGCCGGCAGACAGGTAGCCCGCAGCCGGATCGATTCCAGGAGACTCCCCGCCTCACGTGAAAATGCGACAATCCGCCTCCCCTCCATCGGAATGCCCCATGAACCGCTCATCTGCCCTGACGCTCATTACGCCCCTGATTCTCGTTCTGAGCCTCGCGGCCTGCGGAGAGCCAGAGGACACCCGGCCGGGCCAACCCGTGGCCCATCGCCGGGCTGCCTTCAAGGACATCCTGGAGGTGTTCGAACCCATGGGCCAGATCCTGCAAAAGGACACCCTGGACAGCCGCACCTTCCAGGCCCTGGCCCGGCAACTGGTGGCGAAGCGCGACGCCCCCTGGCCTTACTTCAGCCCGGATACCCGCTACCCACCCAGCCATGCGAAGGCGGAAGTGTGGACCGAGGCGGAGAAATTCGCCGCTGCCAAAAAGACGTTTTTTGAGGCCACGGACAAACTGGCGGCGGTCGCCGCAAGCACCGACAAAAAACAACTGGAAGCCGCCTGGGCCGCCGTGCAGGACTCCTGCAAGAGCTGCCACAAGGCCTTCAAGGAGCGCTGAAAGCAAAACCGGCCCGAGGGCCGGTTTTGCTTTGGCACGCCCCTCAGAACGGGATGTCGTCGTCCATGTCGCCAAAGCCGCCGCTGGGGGGGCCTGCAGGACGGGACGGGGGCTGGGACGGAGCGCCACCGGACGGACGACCGCCGCCATAGCCGCCAGCGGATTGGCCGGCATCGGCACCGCCGGACTGACCGCCACCGTAGGGGCGCTGCTGGCCACCACCGGACTCCCGAGCAGGCGCTTCACCAGTACCTTCTCGACCACCCAGAAATTGCATGACGTCGGCGCGAATATCCGTGGCGTAGTGATCCACGCCGTCCTTCTGGTACTTGCGGGTCTGCAACTTACCTTCAATGTAAACTTGACTACCCTTCTTCAAATACTGGCCGGCGATTTCCGCCTGCCGGCCAAAGAACACCACCCGATGCCACTCGGTGGATTCCTTTTTGTCACCGCTATTCTTGTCCTTCCACGTGTCGGTAGTAGCGATGCTTATGTTGCAGATCGCGTCGCCGCTCGGCATGTAGCGCATTTCCGGATCACGGCCCAGATTACCCACCAGAATCACTTTATTGACCGAAGCCATTTCACCCTCCTTTATTCATCAATTTTCTTGCACCGGCTTCATCCCACTCGCCCATGCGCACCTTCAAGTATGCCACACCCTCGGCTGCTATGACGATGGCCTCTGTCACGCCATCGATGCGGGCCAGGGCCGTAGACAGTTCTCGGCCACGCCGGTCGTCCAGCTTTCCTTCCACATGGTACATGCGGGTGCGTACCGCAGGCGGCGCCTGCATGCTGGCGGCCAGCATGAACCAGGCAGCCGCCAGGCCCGCGGCAAAGACGAAGACCGCCGCATCGCCCACGTGCTGCGCCAGGAAGCCCCCCAGGGCACCGCCAAGAAACAGGCCGAAGAACTGGAAACTGTTATAGACGCCCATGGCCGTGCCCTTGCTTCCGGCCGGGGCGATCTTCGACACCAAGGACGGCAGGGTCGCCTCAAGCAGGTTGAAGGCCAGGAAGAACAAGAACATGGCAGCCACCACGCCAATGAAGCTGTCTATGAACACCGCCATTAGCAAGGTGGCGAGGAACAGCAGGCCCACGGCGCTGACGAACACCGGCTTCATGCGGCCATATTTCTCCGCGATGATGATGGCCGGCACCACGGCGAAGAAGGAAATCGTCATCACCGGCAGGTAGACCTTCCAGTGCTGGGCGCCGGCCAGCCCCCCCACGCTCACCAGCACCAGGGGGATGACCACGAACATGCCACGCATGGCGGCGTGCAGGCTGAAAATGCCGAAATTGAGGCGCTGCAATTCGGTGTTCTTCAGCACCGAGGCAATCTGGCCGGGAATGGTTTCCGCGTCCGCATGCACCCGACTGGCGATGGGGTCCGGCACCACGAAGCGCACCACCGCCATGGCGGCGATGGCCAGGATGCCGGTCATGGCAAAAATACCGGACACGCCGATGATCTCGTTCAGGGCCGGGCCGATGACCATGGAGGCGCCGAAGGTCACGCCGATGCTGATGCCGATGGTGCCCATGGCCTTGGAGCGGTGCTCTTCCCGGGTCAGGTCCGCCACCAGGGCCATGATGGCCGCCGCCACCGCCCCCGTGCCCTGTACCAGGCGGCCAAGGATGATCGTGGTGATATCGTGGCCCGACGCGGCGATGAAGCTGCCCAGGGCAAACAGTGCCAGGCCCAGGTAGATGACCTTCTTCCTGCCGATGCGGTCCGACAGGAGGCCCATGGGAATCTGCAGACAGGCCTGGGCTAGGCCGTCGATACCCAGAGCTACGCCGATGAGAAAGGGGCTGCCGCCACCGGGCAGGCTCTTGGCGTACAAGGCCAGGACCGGCAGGATGGAAAACATGCCGAACATGCGCAGAGCGAAGATGGCGGCAAGCGACACCGTGGCCCGCTTCTCGAGGGGGCTCATCTGTTCGGGGAGTTGCATTTTGGGGGCTGGGGATGAAGCAAAGGCGCAATGTTAACGTGAAACCGTGGCAAGTGGCGTGTAAAGTCTCCCGCGTCCCGTCCCCCGCGTGGGCAGATGAAGCCTGCCCACCCTACAACTGATCCCTGAAAATGACCCTCACCGATCTCCGCTATATCGTCGCCCTGGCCCGGGAGCGGCATTTCGGCCGGGCGGCGGAACGTTGCTTTGTCGCCCAGCCCACCCTGTCGGTAGCCGTGAAGAAACTGGAGGACGAACTGGGCGTGGTCATTTTCGAACGGGGCGGGGGGGATCTGCGCATCACGCCGGTGGGTGAACGCATCGTTGCCCAGGCGGAGCGGGTGCTCAACGAAGCAGCCCAAGTGAAGGAGCTGGCCCAGGCCGGCAAGGGTGGCCTGAGCGGCCCCTTACGCCTGGGGGCCATCTACACCATCGGCCCCTACCTGCTGCCGGCGCTCATTCCACGCATGGTGCAGCTGGCACCCGACATGCCACTCCTCATCGAAGAGAACTTCACCGCCCGGCTGGCAGAATTCCTCAAGGCCGGCGAAGTGGACGCTATCGTCGTCGCCGCGCCCTTCATCGAACCGGGCATTGTGACCCGGCCACTCTTTGATGAGCCTTTCCGGGTGGTCATGCCTGCCAGCCACCCCTGGAGCCAGCGGGAAGCTATCCAGCCGGCAGAGTTGGAACAGGAAAAGCTGTTGCTCCTGGGGGCCGGCAACTGCTTCCGCGACCAGGTGCTGCGGGCCTGCCCCCGCAACAGCGGCCATGTTGGCACCCTGCAACGCACCCTGGAAGGCTCCTCGCTGGAAACCATCCGCCACATGGTAGCCAGCGGCGTCGGCCTCACGGTGCTGCCCAGCTCGGCGGCGGACGGCCTGGAACGGACCAATCCCCTGCTCGCCGTCAAGCCCTTCGCAGAACCCGCACCTTCCCGCCGCATGCTGCTGGCCTGGCGCGCCTCCTTCCCGCGCCTCCAGGCCATCGACGCCCTCATCCAGGCCATCCAGGCCTGCGCGCTGCCAGGGGTAACACGCGTCGATCGCCCCACCTCCGTCTCCTGAGCGCTTTCGGACGGCCTGCCATGGGGGCACTTGCCAACAATATAGCCAAAGACTATTGGAACAATAACAACAATCCATTGGATTGATAGACGGGGCCTCTCTAGAATTCACTCCATCGCAGCACAACACCGAATTCTTCAACCGAACCAAGGAGAAACATCATGGCTGACAACGCTTCCGTAACCATCAAGAACCTCGAATCCGCCTTCGCCGGTGAATCCATGGCACACACCAAGTACCGCTACTTTGCCAAGCTCTGCCGCGCAGCCGGCGACGAGGCCACCGCCAAGGTCTTCGAGGACACCGCTGACCAGGAAATCCTGCACGCCTGGGGCCACCTGGACCTCCTCTACCCGGCCGCCGAGATGAGTCCGGAGCGTTGCCTGGACATGGCCATCGCCGGTGAGACCTACGAGTTCACCGAGATGTACCCGGCCTTCCGCCACGCAGCGGAAGCCGAAGGCCACCACGCCGCCGTGGGCGAGATAGACGAGCAGATTGCCGATTCGAAGGAGCACGCCGCCCGTTTCGCTGCCACCCTGGCCAAAGCCGCCAAGCGCTTCGCCGCCCTGGCCAAGGTGGAGGAAAAGCACGCCAACCACTACAAAGCCCATCTCGCCAAAGTGACTGCGTAAGTAAACCAAGGAACAAACAGGGATTTTCCCTCACCCCCAGCCCCTCTCCCGGGAGGAGAGGGGAGCAGGATGAGTTGCTGCGCAACTTTCCTAAACCGGAACAAACAAGGAGCAAGAAAATGAAGACCTTCCAATGCGTGGTATGCGGTTACATCTACGACGAAGCAGCCGGCGACGTGGAACATGGCATCAATCCCGGCACCGCCTGGGCCGACGTGCCGGACTCCTGGGAATGCCCGGACTGCGGCGTCGCCAAGGCCGACTTCGAGATGGTTGAGGTTTAGTCGCCGCGGGACCTCATGAAAGGCCGATTTCTAAACGCCGAGGCGCAGAGGCGCCGAGAAAACCAGGAGTCCCAGGGTCCTTGGCGCCATGCCAACACTTTTTAGCTCTTGCTTTTCCTCTGCGCCTCGGCGTCTCGGCGTTTCAAATTGCTTTTCCCGGGCCATATCAACACAGCGAAAGCAAGGGAGCAGTACATGAACAGCATCGTCATCATCGGCGGGGGACTCGCCGCTTACACCCTGGCGCGGGAACTGCGGAAACTGGACAAGAGCGTAGCGCTGGCCATGGTCATGGCGGACGACGGGGCCTTCTATTCCAAGCCCATGCTCTCCAACGCCCTGGCACAAAAGAAAACGGCGGCAGATCTGGCCATATCCAGCGTGGATAAAATGGCGGCGGACCTGAAGGCCGACATACGCCCCTTGACCCGGGTGACGGCCATCGACCGGGCGGCCCGACGGATCAATCTGACGGGGCCGCAGGGCGAGACGGTACTGGATTACGGCCGGCTGGTGCTGGCCCTGGGGGCCGATCCGATCCGCCTGCCCCTCGCGGGTGACGGTGCAGAGGACGTGCTGTCTGTGAACGACCGGGCCGATTACGCCCGTTTTCGCAGTGCCCTGGCGGGCAAACGCCGGGTCGCCATCCTCGGCGCCGGCCTCATTGGCTGCGAATTCGCCAACGACCTGGCGGACGCGGGCTTCGCACCCTGTGTTTTCGACGTGGCACCCCAACCTCTGGGCCGGCTGTTGCCGACGGGCGCGGGCCGCTACTTGGCGGACAAACTCGCCGCCGCCGGCATCCAGTGGCGCTTCGGCTGCGGCGCAAGCACAGTGACTCGTCACGGCGACAGCCTCACACTTGCGTACGGTGAGGGCCGGGAGGAAGACTTCGATCTGGTGCTCTCCGCCGTGGGCTTGCGCCCCCGCACGGAATTGGCCCGGCAGGCGGGCCTGACAATCAATCGGGGTATCGTCACCGACCGCTTGCTCCGCAGCAGTGACCCTTTGATATTCGCCCTCGGGGATTGTGCCGAGGTGGCCGGGCTGACCCTGCCCTTCGTCATGCCCCTCATGCAGGGCGCCCGGGCCCTGGCCGCCACGCTTCTTGGGACGGACAAAGCGGTCGCCTACCCGGCCATGCCGGTGGTGGTAAAAACCCCCGCCTGTCCCACGGTGGTGTCGCCGCCCCCGGCGGGCGCCAAAGGAGAATGGCGGGAGGACATCAGCGCAAGCGGCGTGCGGGCGATCTTCGAGGATACCGCGGGCGCGCCCCTGGGGTTCGCCTTGCTGGGGGATGCGGTCGGGGAGAAACAGGCCCTTGCCGCGAAACTTCCCGCGTGGCTGACATAAAGGGATAAACGTAGGTCGGGTTAAAACCCGACCTATACCCCATCCACCGGCAACCGGCAGCTGTCCTGCCAGGCTCGCCGCTCCGGACTGCCATGAGCCCAGGCATGACTCTCCTCCGGAGTCTGGGCAAAAAAACTTTCCAGAGTGCGCCGCAGGATGCCGTGCTGGGGCAACATGGGACCAAAGAACAGCACCACATCCCGGCGCTGAATGAGCAAGGTCGGGAAATTTTCCACGTCCAGATCCGACAGCCAGTCACCCCAGGGGTGCTCCTGCTCCACGTCCAACCAGAGAAAAGCCGCGTGGGGAAAGTTGCCTTCCAGGGCCTGAAAGCCGTCCTGATAGTCGCGGCAAGTGCCGCACCAAGACGCGCACAGGCAAACGACGCGGAATTCTTCAGGTTCGGCGGCGGGTGCTTGGGCGGTCATGGGCGACGGAAAGGAAGCGGAGAAGCGCATCGTAGCGGAAGGCGCACAAGAAGGTCCACGCCTGTCACGGCCCGTCCGTGGCGGTTTCGCTTATACTCCATGCCTGCCGCATCATATGGGCCGCCCTGCCGGTATTGCCTGAAACGTCCATCACATGCCTATCCGTCCAGCCACGCCACATCCCCGCCTGCCTGTCCTCGGCGCAGCCCTGCTCTTCATCGGCCACGCCCTGGCCGCCGGGGGTGAAGGCCTGCATTTCGCCCCCCTGTGGGACATCCCGGCCGCGCTGCTCCTCAGCGGAGGACTGGTTCTCGCCTACCGCAACAAGACCGCTGCACCGTCAGAGATTGCCCGGCCCCGGGAGTGGTCCCTCGACGTCATGCGCCGCATGGACTGGAAGCGCTTCGAAGGCCTGTGCGCCGCCTACTACCCCACCACCGGCATCCAGGGGCGGGCGCTGCACCTGGGTGAAACCGGCGGCATCGACGTACGCCTGTACCAGGATGAAGACGACCCGGAGTACGCCACCGCCATCGTGCGCTGCAAGTCCTCCCATTCCTCACGGGTGGATGCCAGGACCATCATCGAACTGACCCAGGCCATGGCCCGCCAGGGCATCGACAAGGGTTTCTACATGTGCCGCGCGGGCTTCGATGAGGAAGCGGCGGCCCAGGCCACCCGGCGGGACATCACGCTGGTAGATGGACAGGTGCTGCTACACCTGATTCAGCGCCTGCCACCGGAAGCCCAGAGCCGACTCCTGGATTTCGCTACCGAAGGCGACTGGGCCACACCCACCTGCCCGGTGTGCAACATCAAGATGGCGGTGCGGGTCAAGGCAACCAAGCAATACTGGCGCTGCCCCAATGCCAGAGACTGCGACCAGCGCATGAAGCTGGTGGTGTGACACTTCCCCACACCACCATTCAATTTGGAAACCTCATTGAACCGCAGCGGCGCAGAGGAAAAACAATGCGTTACGCTCTTGTTTGCATTCACCCAACAGGTGAGTCAGAAAAACTCCGCAAGCCAAGGTTTTCTCAGCGCCTCTGCGCCTCTGCTGTTTAATCAACTGTTTTTTTTCAGGCTCAACGCGCCCTGCCGGACGCACAAATGTAAAAAAGCCCTGGCCGAAGCCAGGGCTTTTTTACACCGGAAGGTGCTGCCTGATGATTAGGCGGCAGCCTTCTTGCTCTTCGGAGCAGCGGCGGTCGTCGTGCTGACAGCCTTGACGGTGGCGTTGGTCGCGGCGGCCACGTTGGCTTCGGCGATTTCGGCCACTTGCTTGGCGGCCTTGTTCAGGCTGTCGTAGGCGGAGTTGGCGGCGGCGATGGCGGACTTGACAGCGGCCACGGCCACGTCGGAACCGGCGGGGGCGGACTTGGCAGCCTTGTCCAGCACGGCGGCGACGTTCTTGTTCACTTCGGCGAACTGACCTTCGAAGACCTTGGAGAACTCTTCCTGGGTCTGAGCGGAGATTTCATACACGCTGCGGGAGTAGGCAACGGCCTTCTCGATGGAGGGCTGGGCCAGGCTGGACTGCAGGGACACCAGTTCTTGCACGTCCTTGGCGCCCAGCAGGGTCTTGGCGTTGGCAACGCTGTCTTCCAGCAGAGCACGGGCGGTGTTCAGGTTCAGGGCAGCCAGACGCTCGGCGGAAGCGAAAGCGGTGTTGGCCAGGGTCAGCAGAGTTTCAACGTTGGCCTTGTTGGAGGCGGACAGTTGTTCAGCGGTAGCGAAGTTGGTCATGGTGATCTCCAGATTCAATTAAATAAGATTAGCGATAAATTCGTGGGCACAGACACAGGGCGGCAAACTGAGCGGTCCTTCATGGTGCGCTGCATCATGGGTCGTATTATATGGCTTGCCGAGAGCTTGTCAAGTATTTTTGTTGCGCCGCACAAAAAACTTTGTTTGCCGCCTAAAACCCTACTAAACATGCAGTTATGATGAATATAAAATTCTCGTTTGCCTCAGAATAAGGCATGGATGCGGCACTGCAAATCCTGCTCGAACCGTGCCCTGCACGCTCGCGCCTGCAGCTACGGCGACCCGGCGCAGCAAGCCACATCATGGCGCCGGAATATTGCGGGAATATGGCGATCGAGCAGACAAAAAAAGGGGCAAGGCCGGGTTCCCCCCGGACCTTGCCCCTATTTCGCCCTGGAACTAGCGAGCCGGCGCGATATCCGTGGCGGCCTTGAGGGACGGCTCGGCGGCTTGGGCCGCTTGCGGGGGCTTCTTCGGCTGCAGGATGGCCCGCACCCGGCCGCCCTTGGCGGAAGTGCCATTGGGGCCGCTGGTGGCCAGGTAATTTTCGGTCTTGCCATCAACAAAAATGTACTCGCCGCGGACCTCGTCCTTGCCGCTCCTGACCCAGGCGCGGTTGAAAAGTTCAGACTGGTCCAGCTTGCTGTCGTGCTCGATGCGCTCGGCTTCGCCATCCATGTAGGCGTCCTGGCCTTCCCGTTTCTGACGCAGATGGGCCAGGCCGTTGGGGCCGCCGCTGGCCACGCCGCGCTGGAAACCGGCTGTATCCTCGGTAACTACCAGCTTGGCGCTCTTCAGAACAAGTGTGCCCTGAGTCAGGACCACGCCCCCTTCGAAGATACGCACCTTGTTCTTGTCGTCCACCGTCATGCGATCGGCTTCGATATTGACGGGCTTCTCCCGGTCGGCCTTCTCGGCCAGGGCGGCATGGGGGGTGGCGCAAACAAGGGCCAGGCACAGCAGGCGAAATGGGGACATGGTCATTTTTTCCTAGGTTCGTAGGTGCCCTTCACCTGGCTGTGCAAGGTGAGGATCTGCAGCTTGTTGTCCAGGTCCATGCCTACCCCGGTAATGACGGACTTGCCTCGGGCAAACTTGACCGACACGTCGGTACGGGCAATTTCCTGGTTGGGATAGACGGTGAGCTGGCTGGAGGAGAAGGTCATGGCGAGGGCCTCGGCGGTGGCATCGCGCCAGCCGAGCACGTTATCCCTCAGGTCCACCACCTGGGCGTCCTTGCCGAGAATGGCAAAACGGGAACGCAGATGCAGGGGCGGTGTGTTGCGCAAATAAGTGAGGTCGGGACTCACCACGTCGGTGGTGTCAGTGTCCGGGTAATGGGTCATGCGATCCGCCAGCAAGACCTCCAGCAACTTGCCGTCCGGCCCGAACTTCCGTCCGTAGACTTTTTCAACGACGAAGTCCGGATCATGCCGGTTCTTGCCATCCCGCTTGGCTTCATCGAAACGGGTAGCGTGGTCCAGCCAGAAGGTCAGGGCCGCCAGGAGCGTCAGCACCGCCAGCGGAAACAGACTGTAGGCGCCCGGTCTCATGCCAGGTAGCCCGCCATGAGTCGGTCGTAGTGGCCCTGGGCCTTGAGAATGAAGTCGCACAGTTCCCGCACGGCACCCCGGCCACCACCAAAGCGGCTGACCCATTGCACGTGCTGGCGCACGAATTCGTGGCCGTCCGCCACGCTGGCGGAGAAGCCGCAGGTACGCAAAATGGGCAGGT
>JAYTVW010000014.1:0-2781 GCA_043743785.1 Rhodocyclales bacterium
CCTTTTGGGGATTCAATCTCACCCTTTGATCCTCTGGCTGTTTTCTTTGGGCCACCGGGCTATTTCGGCGGGTTTTGAATATTTCACAAGCTCTGAGGCCCCATGTCGGGTTAAAACCCAACCTACGCCAGTTTCCCGTTCAGCTGGAACTTGAGAGGCTTGCAATGAAAAAGCACGACACCTCCGGCCAAGCCGGCCTCACCTTGATCGAGTTGCTCATCGCCCTGGCCATCGTGGCCATCATCTCGGCGGTGGCCTATCCGGCGTATACGGATCAGGTGCAGCGCTCCCGTCGCACGGATGCCAAGGTGGCACTGGTGTCCGCCGCCCAGGCAGTGGAGCGCTACTACACTGAGCACAACAGCTACACCGGGGCGACCCTGGGGAGCGGCGGCGTGTATGCCGCCGCCTCCGCCAATGGCTACTATGCCCTGACGCTGACAGTAGACCGGACAAACGCCGTGCCGGCCGGGACCAGCTACCTGCTGCAGGCCGCGCCTCAGGGCAGCCAGGCCTCCGACACACCCTGCGGCACCTATAGCCTCAACGAACAGGGCCTGCAGGCCGTCAGCGCCGGCGCGGACAGCGCCACGGTGGCGAAATGCTGGGGGGGGTGAGGAAAAGGACTGAGTACTGAGGACTGAGTGCTGAGTAAAAGCCACCGCGCCCGCAGGGCGCGCACTCAGCACTCAGCACTCAGCACTCAGCACTCAGCACTCAGCACTCAGCTATACTCCCGCCCTGCCGGCCTTTCGCCGGCCGAAACCTTCTCCTTGAAATACCTACTTCTTCCTTTCGTCATCGTGGGCCGCTTCCTTTTCTGGGTGCTTTTTGCTTTCGCCGCCTGGCTGTTCGTCAGGCATCTGCGCCGCCAGCAGAATAAAGCCGCGCCACCGCCCAAGGCATCCGCCGGTGCGGTGGAACGTATCGTGGCCTGCGATCACTGCGGCCTGTGCCTGCCGGAGAGCGAAGGCGTCCGGGACGGGGAGGCCTTCTTCTGCTGTGACGAACATCGCCGTGCCCGTCGCTGAGCAGACGGCCACGGCTACGGAGTCGCCGGATTTCCGCTGGCGTTCCCTGCACTGGTTCAACCTCTACCGCCTGGCGGTCTCCAGCTTCTTCCTGGCCTCGGTGTTCCTTTACCGGGGCACCCTGGGTTCCCAGGAGCCGGCCCTGTTTCTTGGCGCCAGCAGCCTCTACTGGATATTGTCCATTGCCTTTCTGGGCGCCCAGGATCGCCTGAAACGCCAGGGGGATCTCTATCTGTCGGTGACGGTGCTGACCGATATCGTCATCCTGGCCCTCTTGATGTATGCCAACGGTGGCTATCGCAGTGGCATCACTTTCCTGATTCTGGTGGTGCTGGCGGGGGGCGCCCTGGTGGGACAGGGCCGCCTGGTTTTCTTCTATGCCGCCATCGGCGCCATCGCCCTGCTGCTGGAGCAAGGCTTCCGGGTTCTTAGCCAGGGGGGGGACGCGGCCGAATTCACCCAGGTGGGTTTCACTTCCATCGGTTTCTTTGCCATTACCCTGTTGATGCGTCTCCTGGCGCGCCGGGTCTTGGAGAACGAAAGCCTGGCCCGCCAGCGCGGTATCGACCTGGCCAAGCAGGAGAGGGTGAATGAGCTGGTGATCCGGGACATGCAGGATGGCGTGCTGGTGGTGGATGGCAGCGGGCGTGTGCGCCAGTGCAATCCCCAGGCTTTGCGGCTGCTCGGAGTGCTTGACGGCGAGGAAAGCGCGCTGGTGCGCTATTCGCCGGAGCTGGCCCTGTGCGTGGCCGGCGTTGGGGAGGATTTGCCCGGTTCCAGTCATTCCTTCCGCAACGCCGTCAATGGCCGCTCCCTGCTGGCCCGTTTCGCGGCGGCCGGCAGCGGCGACGTCATCATCTACCTGGAGGATCAGGATCGCATCCAGAGTCGGGCCGAGCAGGTGAAACTGGCGGCCCTGGGGCGCCTCACCGCCGGCATCGCCCATGAAATCCGGAATCCCTTGTCCGCCATCGGCCATGCAGCGGAACTCCTGCGGGAGGAGAAGGATGGCCGCACCCAGATGCGCCTGACCCGCATCATTGTCGATAACGTGCGACGCATGGAGTCCATGGTGCGGGATGTGCTGGAACTGGGGCGGCGCGACCGGGCACGGCCGGAGCCGATCTGGCTGGCCTCCTTCCTGGCGGCCTTCGTCGAGGAATTGTGCAGCCGGGAGAACATCGCGCCCGGCATCGTGCGGGTCCAGGTTGCGCCGGACGTGGTGCTGCATTTCGACCGGGCCCACCTCAACCAGGTATTGTGGAATCTGTTCCGGAACGCCCTGCGGCATGCCACGCGCGGGCCGGGGGCCGTACGCATTTTCGTGCCGGCCCAGGCGGACGCCGGACCCGATCTGCATGTGGTGGATGACGGCAAGGGCATCGGCCCCGAGGTGCGCGAGCAGATCTTCGAGCCTTTCTTCACCACGGACAGCCGCGGCACCGGTCTTGGGTTGTACATCGCCCGGGAGTTGTGCGAAGCCAACGGCGCCAGCCTGGAACTGGCCGAGAACGCCCCTGGCGCCCATTTCGTCATCACCGGCAAGAGGATGGAAGCATGAGTCTGAAACAGCGGACGGCGGCGCCGTCCCGGGTGCTGGTGGTGGACGACGAAGAAGACATCCGGGAGCTGTTGGAGCTGACCCTGGCGCGCATGGGCCTGCTCGCCGATACGGCGGGCACCGTGGGTGAGGCGAAGAAGCTCTTGGCAGCGGGCAGTTACCAATTGTGCCTGACCGACATGCGCCTGC
>JAYTVW010000015.1:0-111820 GCA_043743785.1 Rhodocyclales bacterium
TCGGTACATGGGACCCACCATGTACCTCAAAATCGTGAAAATCTGTCCTCGCTCTCCCACTCGGCTCGCTACGATCGCTTAAGCCCGACAGGCTCCTAGTGACCAGGAAAAGTTGCCGCGCGCTCGGCGCGCGCTGGCTTGTACTCCTCACCCCTCACCCCTCACGCATTTGCTTTCCAGCTCCCCCTTCTCCAGATGCATGATGGCGTGGGCGGCGGCGGCGGCGCGGGTGTCGTGGGTGACCATCACGATGGTCTTGCCCAGATCCTGGTTGAGGCGTTGCAAGAGGCCCAGGATGTCCGTGGCGGAGTCCCGGTCCAGGTCGCCGGTGGGTTCGTCGGCGACAATGAGCGTGGGATCGGAGATGAGGGCACGGGCGATAGCCACCCGCTGCTGCTGGCCGCCGGAGAGTTCATTGGGCGTGTGGTCCATGCGGTCCGCCAGGCCCACCATGGAGAGGGCCAGTTCTGCCCGTTCGCGCCGTTCCCGCCGGGAAAGGCTGGTCAGCAAGAGAGGCAGTTCCACGTTTTCCCGGGCATCCAGTACCGGCATGAGGTTGTAGAACTGGAAAATGAAGCCGATGTTCCGCGCCCGCCAGTCTGCCAGTTCCCCTTCTCCCAGCAGGCCGATGTCCGTGCCGGCCACCCGCAGCGTGCCGCTGTCGGGACGGTCGATGCCGGCGATGAGGTTGAGGAGCGTGCTCTTGCCCGAGCCGGAGGGCCCCATGAGGGCCAGGAATTCCCCTGCGGCGATGCCGAAGCTGATGCGCTCCAGCACCGGCACCCGCTGCTGGCCACGCCGGTAGCTCTTGACGATGTCCCTGAGGACGACGATGGGTTCAGACATGGCGGGCCGTCATTTGCCTGCAGCCTTCACGGCCGCGCCGTCCTTGAGGGTGGGCGAGGGTTTCAGGATCACCTTGTCACCGGCCTTGAGGCCCGTTACCGCCACGGCGTCGCCGAGTTTTTCGCCGGCTTGCACCGCCATGGGTTTCGCGTGGCCGTCGGCGACCACGAAAACCACCTTATGGCCATCCCGTTCCGTAATGGCGGCGGGGTCCACCACCGCCAGGGGCTGCTGTTCCGCCGCCATGGGCTTGGCGAGGAAGGCCACTTTGGCGCTCATTTCCGGCAGGATGCGCGGGTCTTTTTCAAGAAAACGCACCTTGGCCATGACCGTGGCCTTGCTGCGATCCACGGTCGGCACGAGCCGGCTCACCTCGCCCCGGTAGCGCTTGTTCGGGAAGGCGTCGAGCGAGATGGCGCAGGGCTGGCCTGGAGCGACTTTCGCAAGGTTGGATTCGGCCACGTCCGCTTCCACTTCCAGGGTATCCATGTCGGCCATGGTGACCACGGCGCCCTTGGTGTCCAGGGCGGAGGAGAAGGGCGTCACCGTGTCGCCCACGTTGGCGGCCTTGGTCAGCACCACGCCGTCGAAGGGGGCGCGAATGACCGTTTGATCCGCCGCCACTTCCGCCGTGCGGGCGCCGGCCTGTGCTGCCTCCCGGGCGGCCCGGGCACTTTCCACCCCGGCCCGGGCCTTGGCCAGGCGCGCCTGGGCCGCATCCAGGGCCGACTGGGCGAGGAATTTCTTGCTCACCAGGTCCCGGGCACGCTCAGTCGCCAGTTCGGCGTCCGTGAGTTCCGCCCGGGCCTGGCTGATGGCGGCGGCGGCCACCGCCACGTTGGCTTTCGCCTGGTCCGCCTGAGCCCGCACGTCCTTGTTTTCCAGGCGGGCGATGACCTCGCCGGCCTTGACCTTGCTGCCTTCCACGACGCCCAGCCATTCCAGGCGCCCGCTGGCCTTGGAGGCAACAGCGGCCTTGCGTTGGGCCACCACGTAGCCGGCGGCATTCAGCAAAGTGGATGCCTGGTAAGGGTAGGCGGTGGAGACGCTGGCGGTTTCCACTTCCTGAGGACCGGAGAAGCGACCGGACAGGGCCAGCCCCGCCAGCACCACGGCGGCAGTCCCGGCAATCCAGCGGCCCCTGTATTTGCGCCGGGGGGGCGGAGCACCGGTTGCGCGCTCGATATGCAAGCGGGAAATATCCTGTTCAGCCATGGCTTCCTCGACGGGGAAAATTTTCGCCATTATCCCGGAAGACTGCCCGGCAAGGGACTCTGGCTGTTTCGTACAAAACAGGAACTATGTCACGGCGCACTTTGGCCCTCATCCCTAGAATCGCCTCTGAGTGTTGCTGGGGTCTGTGCCCGGGACACATCCGATCCGAGGAGATTCGACATGCACTGCAAAAATTCCCTGTTGGCCACCGTGGCCATTTCCGCTGCCCTGCTTGCCCCCTTCGCCCAGGCCGCCACCATCACGACCTTGGCGGGGACATCGCCCACCGTCGCGGGTACCGGCCTCAACGGCGCCTACTGGAATACCAATAGCAGCATGTCGAACAATGCCGCCGCAGACTTGGCGAGTTCGGCCTCCCCCACCGCCACCTTCCTGGCCAAGGTGGTGGACTATGGCAACGGCGGCAGTGTGTTGGACACGACCCTGCTGTCCGCGTTTCTCGGCAGCAATGCGGCCAATCTCAGCGCGGCGGGCGGCAATACCATCGACACCTCGATTTTCCGCTTCGCGGGTTTCATCAACGTCACCCAGGCCATGGATACGACGGCTGGCAACAACACCATTGACGTGAATTTCCGTGTGGGTTCCGACGACGGCATGCGTCTGCGCATCGGTGGCGTGGATGTGACCGCTTACGATGCGCCCCGGGGCTATGGCTACAGCGCCGCCACGGCGTCCTTCGCCGGCGCCGGCCTCTACGCGGTGGATCTACTGTTCTGGGAGAACGGTGGCTATACCGGCGTGGATCTGCAATGGCAGACAGGCTCGTCCACGGCTTTTCAGGACGTGGCGACCTCTTCCCTCTACAGCGCCCTGCCAGCCAGCAAGGTGCCGGAACCGGCCACGCTGGCTCTGGTGGGCCTGGGTTTCCTGGCCGCCCGTCGCGTCCGTCGTTGCTGATAACATCCTGTCCCGCTTCTCCAACGGATCGCCTCGGCGGTCCGTTGTCGTTTTGGGCGCCCATAACCAGAGGCCGCCTGGATTTTTTGTGCGCCTAAAGTCTGAGCGTTCGGGGCCGATATATCCGCACATTCCAGTAAAGCCGGTCTGAGTCTGAAGGCAATTGCCTTCAGAGTCTGGAACCGGCGGGAGAGCGGGGCCATGATGCTCCGACCGGTGCCTTCACTTCGGTGGGTGGCTCCCGGGACGAGGCCTTGCCACGAATAGGGGGGAAACCCCCACAGGAGACAAAAGAATGAACGAAAAGACCGCAGGCATGCTCATCGCCCTGTTGTCGGCGGGGGGAGGATTGGGTATCGCCATCATGGCGGGGGCGCCCGTTTCAACTGGACTGCTAGCCGGGTTTTTGATTCTGGGCGTGGTCACGGCGGCAGCCCTGGCAGGCTATTTACGGACGGCGATTTTCGGTCCCCTGGTGACCCTGCAGGCATCCATTCGGACCATGTACGCCGATGGGGATCTGTCCCGTCGCTCACCGGAAAGCGCCGGTCCCGTGGGGCAGACGGCCCATGCCTTCAACGAGCTTATCCAGAGCTTCCAGGGCATCATCGGCAAGATCATTTTCAATTCTCAGCAGGTGGCCTCCTGTGCCGAGCAACTGACCCGGGATGCCCGGGCCGTCGCCAGCAGTTCCGATACCCAGCGTAACGCGGCGGAAGCCACGGCCTACGCCGTGGAACAGATGACCGCCGGTGTACATGAAATCGCCGGTAATGCAGGCCAGACCGCCCGCAACGCCCAGGAGGCGCGGGATCTTTCGGTGCGGGGTGCCGAAATCGCCGGCCGGGCCTCTGCCGAGATTGAACGCATCGCCCAGTCCGTGGCCCAATCCGCCACCGTCATCGCTTCTCTGGGGGAGCGCTCCAACGCCATCAGCGGCATCGTCAAGGTTATCCGGGAAATCGCCGACCAGACCAACCTCTTGGCCCTGAATGCGGCCATCGAGGCGGCCCGGGCCGGCGAGCAGGGGCGCGGTTTCGCCGTGGTGGCCGATGAAGTGCGGAAGCTGGCCGAGCGTACCTCCACGGCCACCAAGGAAATCAGCGACATGATCGAGGCCATTCAGGCCGAGACCCGCACCGCCATCCACACGGTGGAGGAGGGCAGCTCCCAGGCCCACAGCGGCGCGGACCTGGCCCGGCAGGCGGCCGAGGCCCTGCAACAGATCAACATCGGCGCCCGGGAAACCATGGACGCAGTGGCGGCCATCGCCAGCGCCATCCAGACCCAGAGCGGCGAGGGCGAACGCATCGTCGGCCACGTCAAGGCCATCCTCGACATGACCGAGCAGAACCGGGGCGGCGCCCTGCGCACCTCCGAAGAGGCGGTGGTGCTGGCTAACTTGGCCGTAAACCTGGAGGAAGTGGGCAAGGTCTTCAAACTGGGGGAATCCGGCACCCGCGCCACCAAGCTCCACGAGAAAATGCCCGAGGTCGTGCAGCAAGCCGCACGGGACATGGGTGCAGCCCTGGAAAAGGCCGTCCGCTCCGGCAATATCAGCGAGGCGGACTTGTTCGACGAGAAGTACCAGGCCATCCCCGACACCCGGCCACCGAAATACAAGACCCGTTTCGACAGCCTCACAGACCAGATCTTCACGCCGCCCCAGGAATCCCTGCTGGAGCGCAACAAGGATCTTGTTTACGCCATCGGCTGCGACCGTAACGGCTATGTGCCCACCCACAACCGCCGCTTCTCCCAGGCGCTGACGGGCGACGAGAAAGTGGATTTCGTGAATAACCGCACCAAGCGCATCTTCAGCGACCCGGTAGGCAAGCGCTGCGGCAGCCACAACCTGCCCTTCCTTATCCAGACCTATCGCCGCGACACCGGCGAAATCATGCACGACATCTCCGCCCCGGTCTTCGTGAACGGCCGCCAGTGGGGCGGCTTCCGCATTGGATATCGCACGGAGTGACCGTGAAACGTAAAACCTGAAATGTGCGGCGGGCTTCGGCCCGCCTTGTTTTTTGTGGGTCGGAACTTGTTCCGACAGTGGCGCATGAGGTGTGTTTGTCGGAATAGATTCCGACCCACAAGGCCGTGCCTCCCTCCGGCCGCCCATGCCATAATCCCCGGCGCGCAGCGCACTGACTTCAACCCCTCACCCCTCACCCCTCACGCTTCACCAGCCCATGCACATCCCCCTCTCCTACAGCTTCCGCAATCTGTGGACCCGCAAGCTGACAACCCTGCTCACGGCCGGCGGCATGGGGCTGGTGGTGTTTGTATTCGCGGCGGTGTTGATGCTGGACCAGGGGCTCAAGCAAACCCTGGTGGATACGGGATCAATCGACAACGTGGTGGTCATCCGCAAGGGTGCGGGCACGGAAATCCAGAGCGGGGTGGAGCGGCTGCAGGCGGCCATCGTGGAGAGCCAGCCCCAGCTGGCCCTGGACGGCAAGGGCGAACGCCTGGTGTCCAAGGAAACCGTGGTACTCATCACTCTGAAGAAACGGGAGTCGGCCCAGCCCTCCAACGTGGTCATCCGCGGCGTGGCGCCCCAGGGCCTGGCACTACGGCCCCAGGTGAAGCTGGTGGCCGGGCGCATGTTCAGGCCGGGAGCGGCAGAGGTCATCGCCGGCAGCGCGGTAGCGGAACGTTTCACGGGCAGCGGCATTGGCGAGACGGTACGCTTCGGCGGCCAGGACTGGCGGGTGGTGGGGGTCTTTGACGCGGGCAAGAGCGGCTATGACTCGGAGATGTGGGGCGACGTGGACCAGCTCATGGCCGCCTTCCGTCGCCCGGTGTATTCCTCCCTGCTGCTGAAGCTGACCGTGCCGGAAGGCTTCGAAGCCCTGCGCCAGGCCGTGGAAGATGATCCTCGCATGAAGCTGGAGGTGAAGCGGGAGCGCCAGTATTACGCCGACCAGTCGGAAGCCCTGTCCCGCTTCATCCGCATCCTGGGCCTGACCCTGTCGGTGATTTTTTCCGTCGGCGCTGTCATCGGCGCCATGATCACCATGTACGCCGCCGTGGCCAGCCGGGTGGGTGAGATCGGTACCCTGCGTGCCCTGGGTTTTCGGCGCCAATCCATTTTGTTGGCTTTCCTGGCCGAGTCCCTCTTCGTTGCCCTCTTGGGCGGCCTCATGGGGCTTTTTCTGGCGTCCTTCCTGCAGCTTTACACCGTGTCCACCATGAACTGGCAGTCCTTTGGCGAGCTGGCTTTCAGCTTCACCCTGGATGCCGGCACGATCCTCAAGTGCCTGGGTTTTTCCCTCGTCATGGGCCTGGTGGGCGGCTTCCTGCCGGCATTGCGGGCGGCGCGCCTGAATATCGTGGACGCGCTGCGGGCAGCCTGATTTTTGTTGTGGGGGCGAACTTGTTCGCCCGATGCATGGGGTCACGGGTGAACGAATTCGCCCCTACAACGACAAAAAAGCCCGCTTACGCGGGCTTTTTTCTGGGAGAGAATGGGCTTCAGCCCGCAGCGGCCATTTGTACCGGGATGTGACCGCGCTTGTTCACCATGCGGTTCTGTCCATCCACGTACACCAGTTTGGGTTCGTGCTTCTGCACTTCCAGCTCGTTGTAGGCGGAGAAGGCGGCGATGATGAGCAGGTCGCCGGGGGCGGCAAGGCGGGCGGCGGCGCCATTCACCGAGATGGTTCCAGTGCCGCGCTCGGCGCGAATGGCGTAAGTCGAGAAACGCTGGCCGTTATTGACGTTGTAGATGTCGATGGCCTGGTATTCGCGGATGTCCGCGGCGTCGAGCAGGTTCTCGTCAATGGCACAGGAGCCTTCGTAGTGCAACTCGGATTGCGTCACTGTGACGCGGTGCAACTTGGCCTGAAGCATGGTTCTCTGCATGACATAACCTCGATGACCGGCGTCAGACGTGCCGGAAAGTGTCGTTGGGTCGGAAAAATTCAGCCGCGTCAGACTTCCAGGTTGTCGATCAGCCGGGTGGCGCCCAGGCGTGCGGCGGCGAGGATGACCAGCTCCGGGTTTTTGGCGGTCGGCAATTGTAGATCAAGTTGGTTGCGCACTGCAACATAGTCCGGCGTCCAGCCGTGGGCGCACAGTTCAGCTGCGGCAGCTTCTTCCAGCAGGGTGAAATCCGTGGTGCCGGCCAGTATGTTGTTGCGCATGGACAGCAGCAGGCGGCGCAGGCGCGGGGCCTCGGAGCGTTCCGCCGCCGTGAGGTAGCCGTTGCGGGAAGACAGAGCCAGGCCGTCTTCCGCCCGCACGGTTTCGCCCGAAATGATGTCCACCGGCAGGGCCAGTTCCCGCACCATGTTGCGGATGACCATGAGTTGCTGGTAGTCCTTCTTGCCGAAGACGGCGGCCTGGGGCTGGACGATGTTGAAGAGCTTCAGCACCACGGTGGCCACGCCGCGGAAGTGGCCCGGGCGGCAGGCGCCATCCAGAGTGGCCTGCTGCAGCGGGTCCGGTTCCACGGTGTAGGTCTGGGGCGTGGGGTAGAGCTCTTCCACCGTCGGGGCGAACAGATAATCTACGCCGGCCGCAGCCAGCTTCTCGCAGTCTGCGGCAAAGGTGCGTGGGTAGGCGCCGAAATCCTCATTGGGTCCGAACTGCAGTGGATTCACGAAAATGCTGGCCACCACGGTCTTGCCGTGCTGCCGGGCCTGGCGCATGAGGGCGATGTGGCCCTCGTGCAGGTTGCCCATGGTGGGCACGAAAGCGACGGGCCGGGCGTCGATGAGGGCCGCCCGCAGGCCGGCGATGGTGGGGTGAATGATCATAAAGCGTAAGGAGTGAGGAGTGAGGGGTGAGGAGTCGGGGGCTGCGCCCCCGGCAATTCATCCGTTCAATAACAATGTTCCGGGGCCGGGAAGCTGCCGTCCTTGACGGCGGCGACATAGGCGGCAACCGCTTCGGTGATGCCGGCACTGCCGTCCATGAAGTTCCTGACGAAGCGCGCCTTGCGGCCGGGATAGACGCCGAGCATGTCGTGCAGCACCAGCACCTGGCCGTCGCAGTTTGGGCCTGCGCCGATGCCGATGGTGGCCATGGCCGTGAGTTCCTGTGTTACGGCGCTGGCCAGGACAGCGGGCACCATTTCCAGCACCACCAGGGAGGCGCCGGCCTCTTGCAGGGCATGGGCGTCTTGCTTCAACTGATTCGCGCCAGCTTCATCCTTGCCCTGGATACGATAACCGCCCAGTTGATGCACCGACTGGGGCGTGAGGCCGATGTGCGCACACACGGGAATGCCGCGCTGGACGAGGAAGTGCACTGTGTCCGCCAGCCATTCCCCGCCTTCCAGCTTGACCGCCTGGGCGCCAGCCGCCATGAGCTGGGCCGCTCCCCGGAGGGCCTGTTCCCGGTTCTCCGTGTAACTGCCGAAAGGCATGTCGGTGATGATGAAGGCCCGTTTCGCCCCCCGGGCCACACAAGCCGTGTGATAGGCCATGTGTTCCAGGGTCACTGGCAGGGTGCTGCCGTGGCCCTGCAGCACCATGCCCAGGGAGTCACCCACCAGCAGGGTATCCAGGCCGGCAGCGTCGCAAAGGGCGGCGAAGCTGGCGTCGTAGCAAGTGAGCATGGCGATCTTCTCGCCATCGGAGCGCATGCGTGCCAGCTCCACCAGGGTGACCGGGCGGGACTTTGTGGCGGGGGCGGGCGTGGGATAGGACATGGCGGGTTCGGCTCGGAGAGCGACGGGGAAGCGAATTCTACATAAGCCGGGGGGGAAGGGACACCCTGCACTGAGCTTGAATAGGCATCAGACTAAACGCCGAGGCGCCGAGGCGCCGGGAAAACCATGATTTTTAGCGAGTTTGACTCTTGTCAGGGGGGGCTGCGAGCCTTCAGACCTGCTTTGGCTTGTTCTCGGCGCCTCTGTGCCTCGGCGTTTTAAATGCCTTTTGGCAATATCAGCTCGCGTAGCCGAAGAATTCCCGGTAGCCGCGCATGGCGTTCAGGCGGTCCACCAGCAGCTTGAAGTCCGCCTCTTCGTCCACCGGGTTGAGGGAGTCTGCATTCACGGTGAACACGGGGGCTGCATCGTACTGGTAGAAAAAGCGGGCGTAGCGTTTGGCGATCCGGGCCAGATACTCTTCGTTGACCCGCCTTTCCGTGTCCAGGTCCCGGCGGCGCACCCGTTCCATGAGGGTTTCCGGATCGGCCTGCAGGTAGATGACCAGGTCCGGCACCGGCGCCTGTATTGCCAGGCTTTCATACACCTGGCGATACAGGCGGTATTCGTCATCCGCCAGATTGAGGGCGGCGAACAAGTCGTCCTTCTCGAAGAGGAAGTCGGAAACGAGTTTTTTGTCGAACAGGTCGGCCTGGGCCGTCTCGCGCAGCAGATCCAGGCGCTGAAAGAGGAAACTCAGCTGGGTCTGCAGGGCATAGCGGGGCATGTCCTGGTAGAAGCGTTGGAGGAAGGGGTTTTCCTCTGGCTTTTCCAGCAGTTGGGGCGCTTTCAGATGCTCCGCCAGGCGCCGTGCCAGGGAAGTCTTGCCGGCCCCGATGGGGCCTTCCACGACGATGTAGCGGGCTTTGTCCAGCATGTGCGCTTCCTTGCGGCTTATTCCGTTGCCGGGCTCACGCCCCCATCCTCGGCAGGCTTCTTGCGGCGACGGCGCGGCTTCTTGGTGCCGGGTTTCTCCGGCTCCAGCATGTCCAGGCGCTCTTCCGTGCCGGCCTCGGCGAAGTTCTTCCACCATGCTCCCAGTTCCATGGGCACTTCGCCACTTTCCGCCCGCAGGAGCAGGAAGTCGTAGCCGGCCCGAAAGCGCGGCTGCTCAACGAGGCGCAAGGGGCGCTTGCCGGTGTTGGCGTCGAAGCGCGGCTGCAAGGCCCAGATGTCCTTGATGTCGGAGGCGATGCGCCGGGTGATGGCGAGCTTTTCCGCCTGCACGTCCAGCACTTCCGTCATGGCGTCGAAGAGGGCCGGGATGTTGGCCTGGCGCGCTTTTTTGCGGGCTTCCCAGTTGGCCAGCACCTCATGCCACAGCAGGGTGGCGAAGAGGAAGCCCGGGGACACGGGCTTGCCGGCCCGCACCCGGTCGTCGGTGTTGGTCAGGGACAGCCAGACGAAGCGCTCGCCCATGGGCTGTTCCAGGATCACGTCCAGGAGCGGCAAAAGGCCGTGGTGCAGGCCTTCGTCCCGCAGCTGCTTCAGGCACACCACCGCGTAGCCCGACAAGAGGAGCTTCAACATCTCGTCGAAGAGGCGGGAGCTGGGTACATTCTCCAGCAACACGGACATCTCGCGGATGGGTTCCCGCGCCTCGGGGGCGATGGTCAGTCCCAGCTTGGCACCCAGGCGGGCGGCCCGCAGCATGCGCACCGGATCTTCCCGATAGCGGGTGCGGGGATCGCCGATCATGCGCAGGGTTTTTTGTTTCAGGTCCGCCACGCCGTGGTGAAAGTCCACGATGGTTTCGTCCGCCGGGTCGTAGTAGAGGGCATTTACCGTGAAATCCCGGCGAGAGGCGTCTTCTTGCTGGTTGCCGAAGACGTTGTCCCGCAGGATGCGGCCGTGTTCGTCCTTTTCCGCGCTGGCGTCGTCGCTGGCGGCGCGGAAGGTGGATACCTCAATGGTTTCTGGGCCACTCATGACATGCACGATCTGGAAACGGCGACCGATGATGCGGGAGCGGCGGAACAGGGCGCGAACTTCTTCCGGCGTGGCGCTGGTGGCCACGTCGTAATCCTTCGGTGTGAAGCCGGCCAGCAGGTCGCGCACGGCGCCGCCCACCACGTAGGCCTTGAAGCCGGCGGCCTGCAGCTGGGTGACGGTTTTCAGGGCGGCGGGGGACAGTTGCTCGCGGCGGATGCCGTGATGCTGTACCGGAATGAGGGCCGGTTCGTGGCGGGCTTTGCCGCCGGGGGTGATCTTGCGCAGGACGCGGCGCAACAGTTTACGAATCATGCAGGGGCGCTGGGTAAATCGGCTGGGCCGAAAAACCCGCGATCATACTCCAGTTTCAAGGCCTTAGCGGCGCCTTGCCGGAATCTGTAGCCGGCTGCGCCGCGACGGGTCTATTCCCGCACCAGGGAGTGGGGATGCATGAAGCCTCTTACTTCCTGCTTCCACATGAACAGGCCGAAGAGTTCACCGACTGCGAAGGCAACCGGGGCTGCCAGCAGCCAGACAATGCGCTCAGGGTCGCTCACCTGGGCCCAGAAAGACACAAGGAAGAACCAGACAACGAAGCTGACCATTCCCCAGCCTACGAGGTGCGGCATGAAATGGGAGCACACGGCCGGCGGCACATGGAGGCGGCGCTTGGTCGTGTTGAACTGGCCGCGGGCCAAGTAGAAAGCGGCGATAGCGGGGATCAGCCCCAGTGCGTACAGATATACCATGATGTCCACCTCTTGAAAGGTGCCCCACGGACCGGACGGTCCTGTTGCGTTGCGGGGCATGGCTCAAGAATAGGGACTGGCAGCTTTCTGCCACAGGAACTACGTCACGCTGGGGACGTGAAAAATGAAATGTAAAGTGTGAAACGTGGCGTTTGCCGCGCCTGGCGGCGCGGGCTCGGCGTATCAATGCAGGGTGGGCGGGGTGTCGAAGAGGCGATTGACGGCGTCAGCGTCGAAGCGGTAGCTGCGATTGCACATGTCGTCCTTGAGGACGACTTCGCCGTGTTCTTGCAGAATGGATTCCACATCTTCCCGGCCCAGGGAGCGCAGCAGGTTCTTCGCCTTGTCCCAATCTTCCGGGCAATCGTGGGTTACGGTCGCCGCCTCAAAGAGCCGCAGGGTCTCGTCGGGGAAGAGGCGGGTAAGCAATTCTGCCGGTGCCAGTTCCGCCAATTCCCCCGGCGTGACCGTGGCGGCCAAGTGCTGCACACGGTTCCAGCCGTCCTCGTCCTTCTCGGCGGCCCCCGGCAGTTGTTGCAGGAAGAGTCCGACGGCGTAGTCGCCGCTGGCTGCCAGCCACAGGCGCGTGGGTTGCTGCTCCGACTGGGCCAGGTAATGTTCGAAGACCGCAGCCACAGTATCTCCCTGCAGTGGCACCACGCTCTGATAGGGCTGGTGAGCGAATTCCGTATCCAGGGTCAGCACCAGCTGGCCGTCCCCCAGGAGGTCCGCCAGGGGCGCCTCGGTGAGGTCGTCCGCAGCCAGTGCCATGCCGCGGATGCCCAGATGGGAGTTGCAATCCACCACCAGGAGGCGCACCGGCCCATGGCCCCGCACCTGCAGGGTCAGACGACCGGTTTGCTTGAGATTGGCGCCGACGAGGGCGGTGACCGCGGTGGTTTCGCCCAGCAGGCGGGCCACTGCGGGAGCATAGTCGCGATCTGCCAGCATGCTGCGCCAGGTGGTGCCCAGGCGCACGAGGGCGCCGCGGATGTCCAGGTCGTCGAAAAGGAAACGCTGGACGAAATCTTGTTCTTGGCTCATGGGCTTATTTTTGCACGGCGCTGAAGTAAGTCTGGGGATCGAATCCGGCAATAAGTTCGTTGCCGGTGTCCAGGATGGGGCGTTTGATGAGGCTGGGCTGGGCGACCATCAGGTCCAGGGCTTTGGATTGGTCCATGTCCGCCTGCTGTTCAGGGGAAAGCTTGCGCCAGGTGGTGCCCCGGGTGTTCAAGAGGGTTTGCCAGCCCAGGCGTTGGGCCCATTGGGTCAGCAGAGTATGGCTGATGCCGGCCTTCTTGTAGTCGTGGAAGTCGTAGGCGACGCCCTGGCTGTCGAGCCAGTCGAAGGCTTTCTTCATGGTGCTGCAATTCTTGATGCCGTAAATGATGGTCATGGTGATGACGGGCCGCGAAGAATCCGCAATTCTAACAGTCGTCAGCTAGCCGCAAATGCTGGTCCGTGCCTTCGCCCTGTATCCACCCTGCCACTATGGGTATAATGCACCCTTCGTAAATATGCCCTGCCGTGGCGTCTGGCCCGGCGGCGATACGGAACATGGGGAGCGATGGAATGAAAAGGACTTGGGCGCTGGCTGCTTTGGCGGCAACCCTGTTTTCCGGTCTGTCTTGGGGACAAGTAGCCGCCGAGCACAAACTTGCCGTAGCAATGCAGAGTACCAAGGCGATGGAAGTCGCCGCCGAGGCGGGCAAGAAGGCCAGTTTCTTCTGCGCCAACTGCCATGGCGCGGACGGCAACAGCAGCATGGGCGAGGTGCCGAACCTGGCTGGACAGAACCCGGCCTTCCTGCTGGAACAGATCCGCAAGTTCGGTTCCGGCCAGCGCAAAAATGAGTTCATGCAGCGACTCATCAAGGTTCTGAGCGACGACGACAGGGTGAACATCGCCCTGTACTACGCCCGCCAGAACGTCAAGGCCCAGCCGCCAGGGGATCCGGCCCTGATGTCCAAGGGCTATGAGCAGTTCAGCAAGAATTGTTTCCGTTGCCACGGCGAGCAGGGGCGCGGCAATGAAAAGATTGCCCGCATTGCCGGCCAGCAGCCGACCTACCTAGTGCTGACCATCACCCGTTATCGGGATCACACCGGTGAGCGCAATGACCCCCTCATGGCCACCAATACGGCCATGCTCAAGGATCCGGACATCCGCGCCCTTGCCGAGTATGTCTCCCGCCTGAAGTAAGCGCCGCGCCCTCTCGTCCCCACTGGGGGGGAGGGGAGCGCTGCCGCAAGGATTTCGGGGGGCTGAGTTTCCGGCGGAAAGCAGGCCATTGGGTATAATCGCGGTTTCCCCGCTTTACCCGCTTCCAAAATGGCCCAAGTCCTCAAGCTCCGCGGCGCCGCCGCCCATTCCGCCACCCGTCTTGCCCGTATCGGAAGCGACCTGAAGGCCATCTGCCCGAAGTTGAAAGGCTTGGCCGCCGAGTTCTGGTATTTCGTCGAAGTGAGCCGCCCCCTGGCGGATGACGAACTGGCACGTCTGCAGGACTTGCTGGCGGCTTACCCGGCCACGGCGGAGCTGCCCCTGGGGGAGCTGCTGCTGGTGACGCCGCGTCTGGGCACCATCTCGCCCTGGTCCTCCAAGGCCACGGACATCGCCCGCCAGTGCGCCTTCGGTGCCGTGGTGCGCATCGAGCGGGGCACCGCCTGGACCCTGGAAGTCAAGGGCGGGCTTTCCGACAAACAGAAACCGGGCGTGCTGCCTATCCTGCACGATCGCATGACGGAATCGGTGCTGGACAGCGTTAATGCGGGTGAAGCCCTCTTTCATCACTACGCGCCCCGGCCCCTGTCCACGGTGGATGTGCTGGGTCAGGGCAAGGACGCCCTGGTGGCCGCCAATTCCGCTCTTGGGCTGGCTCTGTCCGACGACGAGATCGATTACCTGGTGGAGGCCTTCACCAAGGTGGGCCGCAACCCGACGGACGTGGAACTCATGATGTTCGCCCAGGCGAACTCGGAGCACTGCCGCCACAAGATTTTCAACGCCGACTGGATCATCGACGGCCGGCGCCTGGACCAGACTCTCTTCGGCATGGTGCGGGAAACCCACAAGGCCCACCCGGAAGGCACGGTGGTGGCCTATTCGGACAACGCCGCGGTGCTGACCGGCGCCACCATCCAGCGCTTCTATCCGGGCGCGGACGGCGCCTACGGCTACACGGAAGAGGAAACCCACCTGCTGGCCAAGGTGGAAACCCACAACCACCCGACCGCCATTTCCCCCTTTCCCGGCGCCGCCACCGGTTCCGGCGGCGAAATCCGTGACGAGGGCGCCACCGGTCGTGGCTCCAAGCCCAAGGCGGGGCTCTCCGGCTTCTCCGTGTCCAACCTGTGCATTCCGGGTTTCGAGCAGCCTTGGGAGCTGGCCTACGGCAAGCCGGAGCGCATCGCCTCGCCCCTCGACATCATGATTGAGGGCCCCATCGGTGCGGCGGCCTTCAACAATGAATTCGGCCGGCCCAACCTGACCGGCTACTTCCGCACTTTCGAGCAGGAAGTCATGGGCGAAGTGCGGGGCTACCACAAGCCCATCATGATCGCCGGCGGCGTGGGCAATATCGCCGCTCGGGACTCCTTCAAGATCGAATTCGACGCCGGCACCTTGCTGATCCAGTTGGGTGGCCCCGGTATGCTCATCGGCCTGGGGGGCGGAGCGGCCTCCAGCATGACCACCGGCACCAACACGGCGGACCTGGACTTTGCGTCTGTCCAGCGCGGCAACCCGGAAATCCAGCGCCGCGCCCAGGAAGTCATCGACCGCTGTTGCCAGCTCGGTGAGAACAATCCCATTCTGGCCATCCACGACGTGGGCGCCGGCGGCATATCGAATGCCATGCCGGAACTTGCCCACGGCGCCGGTTGCGGCGCGACCTTCCAGCTACGCGATGTGCCCTCGGAAGAATCCGGCATGGCCCCGGCGGAAATCTGGTGCAACGAAGCCCAGGAGCGCTACGTGCTGGCCATCGCCCCGGCTCGTCTGGAGGAGTTCCGCGCCATTGCGGAGCGGGAACGCTGCCCTTTCGCCGTGGTGGGCGTGGCCACGGATGACGGCCGCCTGACCGTGGCGGATAGCCACTTCGGCAACAACGCCGTGGATATGGACATGGACGTGCTCCTGGGCAAGCCGCCCAAGATGACGCGGAACGTGTCCACCCGCCAGGTCTTCCTGCCGCCCTTCGACGTCACCGACTATGAGTTGAAGGACGCGTGTCTGCGGGTGCTGTCCCTGCCCACCGTGGCGTCGAAAAACTTCCTCATCACCATCGGCGACCGCAGCGTGGGCGGCCTGACCCACCGGGACCAGATGGTGGGCCCCTGGCAAGTGCCGGTGGCGGACGTGGCCGTGACCCTCATGGGCTTCGACGGCTACCGGGGCGAGGCCTTCGCCATGGGCGAACGTACGCCCCTGGCCCTGCTGGACGCACCGGCTTCCGGCCGTATGGCCGTGGGCGAGGCCATCACCAACATGGCGGCGGCACCCATTACGGAAATCGGCGACATCAAGCTCTCCGCCAACTGGATGGCCGCCGCCGGCCACCGGGGTGAGGATGCCAAGCTCTTCGACACCGTCAAGGCCGTGGCCCTGGACTTCTGCCGGGAAGCGGGCCTGTCCATTCCGGTGGGCAAAGACTCCCTGTCCATGAAGACCACCTGGCAGGACGAGGGCAAGACCAAGCAGGTGATTTCACCCCTGTCCTTGGTCATCACGGGCTTCGCCCCGGTGGTGGATGTGCGCAAAACCCTCACGCCCCAACTTGTGAAGACGGATGAAGAGACGGACCTGATCCTCATCGACCTGGGCAAGGGCAAGAACCGCCTGGGGGCCTCGGCCCTGTGCCAGGTATATAACGCCGTGGGCGAGCACGCCCCGGACGTGGATGCGGCGGCCCTCAAGGGCTTCTTCGCGGCGGTGCAAAAGCTCAATGCCGAAGGCCTCATCCTGGCCTACCACGACCGTTCCGACGGCGGCCTCTTCGCCACCGTCGCTGAAATGGTCTTCGCCGGTCACGTGGGCGTGTCCCTGAATCTGGATACGGTAGCCTGGGACCCGCTGCTGGCGGACGTGGATGGGCTGGAAAAGAAGCCGGACTCCTTGAAGGGGCGCTACAACGACAAGGTCTTCGCCGCCCTCTTCGCCGAGGAACTGGGGGCCGTCATCCAGATTCGTCGGGAACAGCGGAGCGTCGTCACTGCCCTGCTGCGGGAAGCGGGCCTGGGGGCCTGGTTCCACTTCATCGGCGACGTGAACAAGAGCGACGACCTGCGCATCTGGCGCAACGCCAAACTGTTGTTCAAGGAAAGCCGTACCAGCCTGCACCAGGTGTGGGCGCGCACCAGCTTCGAGATTCAGCGCCTGCGGGACGATGCGAGTTGCGCCGAGGAGGAATTCGCTGCTCTCATCACCGACAAGGGGCTGGTTGCGCTGCCGAGCTTTGACCCGGCGGAAAACATCGTTGCGTCATTGATCGCCCAGCCCTCACCCCTAGCCCCTCTCCCGGAGGGCGAGGGGAACGTTGAGAGGCGCGGAAGCGCCTATATTGGTCTTGCCCGGCCGAAAATCGCCATCTTGCGGGAGCAGGGGGTGAACGGTCAGGTGGAAATGGCGGCGGCCTTCGAGCGGGCCGGTTTCGCGCCCTTCGACGTGCATATGAGCGACCTGCAGTCCGGCCGCAAGCATCTGGCGGATTTCGTCGGTCTGGCGGCCTGCGGCGGCTTCTCCTACGGCGACGTGCTGGGGGCCGGCCAGGGCTGGGCCAAGTCCATCCTCTTCAATCCGGCCCTGCGGGAACAGTTCGAAAGCTTCTTCCAACGCGGCGACAGCTTCGCCCTGGGGGTGTGCAATGGCTGCCAGATGATGAGCAACCTGGCTTCCATCATCCCCGGCGCCGAGAACTGGCCCACTTTCCACCGTAATCGCAGCGAGCAGTTCGAAGCCCGTTTCACCCAAGTGGAAATTCCGAACAGCCCGTCGTTGTTCTTCAACGGCATGGCCGGCAGCCGCCTGCCGGTGGTGGTGTCCCACGGCGAAGGCCGGGCGGTGTTCGCCGCAGAGGAAGCTGCAGGCCTGGTGGACGTCGCTCTGCGCTATATGGATGGGCGCGGGGAAGTGGCTACCACCTACCCGGCCAATCCCAACGGTTCCCCCGAGGGTATCACCGGCGTCACGACGCCGGACGGCCGTTTCACCATCATGATGCCCCACCCGGAACGGGTCTTCCGCAGCGTCCAGATGTCCTGGCACCCAGAAGCCTGGGGCGAAGATTCCCCGTGGCTCAGGATGTTCCGCAATGCCCGGAAGTCGGTAGGGTAATAACGTAGAGCGCCATAAGCGCAGCGCATCGCGCCGCCCTTGTCGTGGGGTAGGCAGGTTTCACCTGCCCACCCGAACGGGGGCAAAAAGGCAAGATCCGAAAACCCTCCAGCAGGTCTGGCTCTATCCCCCTGGCGTGCTACTATGTGACCATAGTCTGTGACCATGGGAGAATATAATGCAGGCCAGTATTGGTGCCGGTGATTTCAAGGCAAAGTGCCTGAAGCTACTCGACGAAGTCGCCCTGACCCGGGAGCCGCTGGTTATTACCAAGCACGGCCGGCCCGTGGCCAAGCTGGTGCCCATGCCGCCGGAAACCGAACTGTTCGGCGCCATGGCCGGCAGCGTACGACGCGAGGGCGACATCGTTTCACCCCTCGAAAACGAGTGGAATGCCTGCCGGTGAGCGCAGTTCTTTTGGACACCCATGTCCTGGTCTGGCTGGTATCCGGCAACGAACGGCTGGGAGTCCAGGCGCGTAAGCTAATTCAGGGCGCTGCAGACGCAGGCGCGCTCCATGTGTCCGCGATTACGCCCTGGGAAATCGCTGTTCTGGTCAACAAAGGCCGGCTTACCCTCGAGCAGGACGTTGGCGAGTGGATACGGGCCGCGCTGGCGCTGCCCGGCATCCGCCTGGCGCCGCTCTCCCCGGAAGTTGCCGTCGCCAGCACCCGTCTGCCCGGGGAGATGCACCCGGACCCAGCAGACCGCATCATCACGGCCACTGCTCGTCACCTGAGTGCAGATCTGCTTACTGCTGATGGCCTGCTGCTGCACTATGGTGCTGCCGGGCACCTGCAGGTGGTTCCGGCCGAGAAATAGCGGCGTCACCACGCCGGACAGCCGCTTCACCATCATGATGCCCACGGCTTTTCCGTGAATGCTTGTGTCAATAGTACAGAGTAGGAGTAGCATGGCCGTTCCGAGTCGGCTGGCCTGTTTGGCCAGCGTAACCAGGACGCATCCAGGGAGCCATCATGCAGGCCATTGAATTCGAAACGACGGTCGACGCGAAAGGCGATTTTCATTTGCCTGAAAAATACCGCGATGTGTATGGAAAACGTGTTCGCCTCGTGGTTCTGTTGCCACAAGCAGCTTCGGAGACGCCTCCCACCCGAATCATGAACCCGATGCAGTACGGCAATACCCTCGACTGGCCAATGGATGGGCTGGCGTATCAGCAACAGGTGCGGGGCGAATGGGAGTGAGGGCCATTCTTGACACCAATGCGGTCATCTACCTGCAAAAGGGCCTGCTCCAGGATCCATTGCCACCTGGCGAATACCTGATTTCGGTGATTACGGAAATAGAGTTGCTGTCCTTCCCCGGCTTGACCGATCTGCAAAGGAGCTGGCTTCGGCGTCTGATTGATGATCTGGAGGTGGTTGAGTTGGACATGGCCGTGAAACGAAGCGCCATAGAACTGCGTCGCAACCATCGTCTGAAGCTGCCGGATGCCTTGATTGCAGCAGCTGCCCTGAACCGAGATGCCTTGTTGCTGACCAACGACGCCCGTTTGGCGAACCTACCTGGAATACGTTGTCAGTCCCTCAATCTTCGAGCTGTGCCTTGAGCAGCCGTCGCTAGTTCAAGTTTGCCCCCAATTTCGTGGTGACAACAACTTTAGGTGAATCCATGAGCGACAAACTCAAAGAAATGGAAGCGGAATTTCCATCATTCGATTACACAAAAACCGCAACGACACCCGCACTAAAGTTGAGGAACCGACTTAACGGGTGGCAGAGGTTGTGGTGCGTAGCTCTTGCTGTAGGTATGTTTATCTCGGCATTGACTGGGTCTTTTTTTTTGGCTGTGGGTCATTCCGCTGTATCCATTAGGAATTGGTATCGCATGGGTGAGGAAAGGGTTCAGTAACAGAAAGTAGCCGTAGGGTGGTCAGGTTTCACCTGCCTACGCGAACAGGTGTGGTGAGCGGTGAAACGTAGCCACCAATCGCTTGTGCCAGCGGTTTGTCAAGGCGGATGCTTGGATTATTCAAAGGTCCTAGGGACTCAAGGTGAGGAAATGACAGATGTTTTTTCGTTCCTGCCGCATTGGGCCTGGATTGTCCTGGCGATGTCCCTTCTGCTGGCAGTGGCCTTAATTCCGAAATTACGAGGAAAAAAGCGGCGTGAAGTGCTTTTGCTGGAAACAAACTGCGGAGTCTATTACCCCGTTTTCTGGGTTTCGTATGCCGAGTTAAAAGGCAAGTACGAGCGCAGTCTTGACGACTGGCAAGTCAAGGATTCGAAAATCAACAGTCGGCTATGCAAGCTTAATTCCCAAGGCTATGAGGTCATGGGTGTCCCGGAAGTGCTTAGCCATGCGTCAACGGAGGAGCGAGGCAACCTGACGACAATTCTTGGTGTTAACGTCAGTACAGATCCCCTGGTCTTTGCTGATGCACTGCGAAAAGCAGGAAGCAACGGCTTAGTCTCTCTCTTCCGAGGCGGCTACGTGCCATATGAAGAGGTGGTGAAGGATGTGGCGAAGAAACTCGGTGCAAAAAAAATGCCAAAATCAGGCTCAGCCTTCGAGCTTGAACGTCATGCAATTGGTGCCGCCGTTAAAAAAATCCTGGACAAAGCATCGCCTGATGAACGTAAGGCAATGCTCGCGGAATTTGGCAAGACTTCACCCGGCTGGGTGCCTGCCGGAACCGCAGCCTTGGTTTTGGCAAACCTGAGCGGCTTCGGGCTGTACATGGCTGCATCAAGTACGCTTGCAGCCGTTACCAGTGCCGTGGGCGTGACTCTGCCGTTTGCTGCTTATACCGGCATGAGTTCCCTACTTGCGACTTTGACCGGTCCCTTGGGGTGGGGGGCATTGTTGTTTGCCGGGGTAATCAAGCTTTTTGGTGAAGACTACAAGAAAACCATTCCAGGTGTGCTTGCGGTTGCCTCGGCAAGAGCCCGGCTCATTGCTAGCCGTGATGATGAAATATCCAAACTCAACAAACAGCGCAATCTTCAAAGCGAAGCTCGATGCCGGCTCGAAGTCTTGGCGAAATTCCTTTTCGGCATGGAGCAGCATGGTACGAATCATTACGTACCAAAGGCGAGTGTGCCATGGTTGCCTCAAGCAAATTAGTAAAGTAGCAACGAGGACTTCTGCATATAGCTTGGCCCGCCGTACGAAACCGTGCCGTGGGGGCAGACTCGAATTGCTGGGGTGGTTCGAAAAAACTAACATCCACCCGGAAAGACAGGGGAGTCCGAAAGCAAGCCCATGTGTGCCCAGTCTATTTGATCTGTACGGCAGAATGCCGTATATTTCTAGCAGGAGGACACCATGTCTATAGCCACTGCCCGTCTCGAAGCCAGGATCAGCCCCGAGGTGCATGCCATGCTCAAGCGTGCCGCAGAACTTCAGGGGCGAACGCTGACGGATTTTGTTGTCAGTGCGGCGCAAGATGCCGCGCGACTAGCCATCGAACAAGCGGAAGTCATCCGGCTGTCCGTGGCTGACCAGGCCTGCTTTGCCGAGGCGCTGCTTGCTCCACCCCGTCCCACGCCGGCCCTGGCGCGGGCTTTTACCCGTCGTCGCCAGTTGCTGGGCCTGGATTGATCTCCATGTCGTTTCGCGTAGTGGCGCTGGACACGGCCCTGGACAGAAGTGCGTTTTGTAGTGGTTCCGAGCCCCTGGATAGCTATTTCCGGCAGCGCTTGACGCAAGACATGCGTCGTCGGGTGACGGCCTGTTTTGTTGCGATCAGCGACGATGATGCGCGTATTGCCGGCTATTACACCCTGGCCTCGGTGAGCCTGCCGCTGCTTGACCTGCCACCCTCTATTGGTAAGAAACTGCCCCGCTATCCTTCCGTGCCCACGGTGCGCATGGGGCGCCTGGCGGTCGATCAGGATTTCAGGGCGCGGGGCCTTGGTGCTGCGCTGCTGGCGGATGCCCTTGACCGGGCCGCCCGTGCAGAAATTGCCGCCTATGCAATGCTGGTGGACGCCAAGGATAGTGCCGCAGCCGCTTTCTACGGCCATCACGGTTTCATCGCCTTGCCGGATTTGCCCTTGACCCTGTTTCTACCGCTGGCGACCGTTCGTTCGTAAGTTCTGCGTTTGTGGCGATAGGAGCGACGTCAGAACTCCGCCTTTCGTGCAAAGCGCAGCGGCAACGGGGCCACAGGAGGGGCGAAAGCCAGGACTTCTGAGAGCATGAGGCGGCTGCTGTGTAGCCGCTGCATGTCGGTATAAATCCCAAGCTACATGAGACGCAGATACTCCCGGGTGACCGCTTCGCCCCAGAACAGGGCCAGCACACCGGCGCCGGCCAGGTAGGGGCCGAAGGGTATGGGCACCTCACGGCCGTGGCGGCGGAACAGGATCAGGGTGATGCCTACCACGGCGCCGACGAGGGAGGAGAAGAGGATGGTCAGGGGCAGCATCTTCCAGCCCAGCCAGGCGCCAAGGGCGGCCAGCAGCTTGAAGTCGCCGTAGCCCATGCCTTCCTTGCCGGTGGCCAGTTTGAAAGCCCAGAAGATCAGCCACAGGGCCAAATAGCCCGCCATGGCGCCGATAACCGCCGTCTCCAGGGGCACGAAGGTCTGCCCCAGGTTGAACAGCAAGCCCAGCCAGACCAGGGGCAGGGTGATGCTGTCCGGCAGGTACTGGGTGTCCAGGTCGATGAAGGTCAGGGCAATGAGCGCCCACAAGAGCAGCAGGGCCCCTGCGGTTTGCCAGCTCGGCCCGAAATGCCAGGCGCAATAGCCGGAGAGGAGGCCCGTGAGGGCTTCCACCACGGGATAGCGGGCGCTGATGGGGGCCTGACAGCCGCGGCAGCGGCCCTTCAGGATCAGCCAACTGACGAGGGGAATATTCTCCAGGGCACTGATGCCATGGCCGCAGTGGGGGCAGCGGGAGCGGGGCACGAAAAGGTTGAAGGGTGCCGCCGCCGGCAGGCTTTCCCCCCGCAGTTCCGCGCACTGGCCCTGCCAGTCCCGCTCCATCATCTTCGGCAGCCGGTGGATCACCACGTTGAGAAAGCTGCCGACCAGGAGTCCAAGGAGGGTGCAAAGGACGGCAAAAATGAGTGGGTCGGTGTAGGGGGACATGGATTGAACGGGGATAAATGGTGGAAAGTGGGTGAGGAGAGGGGGGCGGGGGGGCTTTTCACCCCTCACTCCTTACTCCTCACGCTTTTCTTAAACCACCGAGCCGAGCTTGAAAATGGGCAGGTACATGGCGACGATGAGGCCACCGATGAGGACGCCGAGGAAGACCATGATGATGGGTTCCAGCAAACTGGAAAGGGCGCCGACCGCATCGTCCACTTCCGCCTCGAAGAAGTCGGCCACCTTGCTCAGCATGGAGTCGAGCTGGCCGGATTCTTCGCCGATGGACACCATCTGGATGACCATGGACGGGAATACGCCTGTATTTTGCATGGACACCGTCAGGCTGGAGCCGGTGGACACCTCGCTGAGGATGGCTTTGGTGGCGATCTGGTAGACCCGGTTGCCGGCAGCGCCGCCGACCGAATCCAGGGCTTCCACCAGGGGAACCCCGGCGTTGAACATGGTAGACAAGGTGCGCGCCCAGCGGGCGATGGTAGCCTTCCTGAGCATGTCGCCGAAGACCGGCAATTGCAGCACGATGCGGTCCATGGCGAACTGCAGCTTTTCCGACTGTTTGAGGGCACGGGAAAAGCCGATGACGGCCGCTGTCAGGGCGCCGAAGATGAGGTACCAGTAGGCGACGAAGGCGTCCGACAGGGCGATGACGAACAGCGTGGGGGCCGGCAGGTCGGCGCCGAAACTGGAGAACACTTTTTTGAACTCGGGAACCACGAACAGCATGATCACCGCCGTGATGACGAAAGCCACCACCAGTACGGCGATGGGGTAGAACATGGCGGACTTGATCTTGCTCTTGATGCCGAGGATTTTTTCCTTGTAGGTGGCCAGGCGCTCCAGCACGCCCTCCAGGATGCCGGCCTGTTCGCCGGCAGTGACCAGATTGCAGAACAGGGCATCGAAGTACTGGGGATGCTTGCGGAAGGCGGCGTTCAGGCTGCTGCCGGTTTCCACATCAGAGCGGATATCGGACAGCAGCTTGGTCAGGGACGGGTTGCTGGCGCCTTTGCCGACGATGTCGAAGGACTGCAACAGGGGTACGCCGGATTTCAGCATGGTGGACAGTTGTCGGGTGAACAGGGCGATGTCCTTCTCTGTCACCTTGCGCATGCCGCCAAAAGACTGCTTCTTCATTTTCGTGACGGTGATGCCCTGGCGCCGCAGGGTGGTCTGCACCAGGCTTTCGCCGCCCGCGCGCATCTCGCCGCGCAGTACTTTTCCTCCCTTGTCCTTGCCTTCCCAGATGAACAGGTATTCCTTGGCGCTGGGGCGGCGGGAGGGGCGGGAGGGTGTGGCCATCAGAGGTTCTCCGGCAGCATGGCTGCCTTGTTGGAGTCGAGAGTCAAGAGTCGAGAGCCGAGAGCCTTGTCAGCGCGCGGCAGGCGCGGTGATTTCACTTTCCACTTTCCACTTTCCGCTCTCGACCTAGTCATTGGTGTTGGCCAGCACTTCTTCCAGTGAAGTCAGCCCCTGTTTGACCTTGAGGAGGCCGGAGCGGCGCAGATCCCGCACCCCATCCCGTCGCGCCTGGTCTTCGATATCCATGGCGTTGCCGTGGGTCATGATAATACGAGCGATTTCTTCGGAGATGGGCATGACCTGGTAAATGCCGACCCGGCCTTTGTAGCCCGAGCCCTTGCAGCGATCACAGCCCTGGGGGCCGAAGGGCTGCCAACTGCCGTCCAGTTGTTCCTCTGTGAAGCCGGCCTCCAGCAGGGCATCCTCCGGGATGCTCACGGGTTTCTTGCAGGTGCACAGGCGCCGCGCCAGGCGCTGGGCGGTGATGAGGATGACGCTGGAGGCGATGTTGAAGGGGGCCACGCCCATGTTGGCCAGGCGCGTGAGGGTGCCGGGGGCATCATTGGTGTGCAGCGTGGACAGCACCAGGTGGCCGGTCTGGGCGGCCTTCACTGAAATTTCGGCGGTTTCCAGATCGCGGACTTCACCCACCATGATGATGTCCGGATCCTGGCGCAGGAAGGATTTCAAGGCTGCGGCGAAATTGAGGCCGGCCTTGTCGTTGATGTTGACCTGGTTGATGCCCGCCAGGTTGATTTCCACCGGGTCTTCCGCCGTGGAAATATTGATGCCCGGCTTGTTGAGCATGGACAGGCAGGTGTACAGGGAGACGGTTTTGCCGCTGCCCGTGGGGCCGGTCACCAGCACCATGCCGTAGGGGCGGCCGATGGCCTTGAGCAGGGCTTCCTTCTGGTCCGCTTCGTAGCCCAGGGCGTCGATGTTGAGCAGGGCCGGGGAGGAGTCCAGGATACGCATGACGATCTTTTCGCCATACAGGGTCGGCAGGGTGCTGACGCGGAAATCGATGGAGCGGCTCTTGGACAGCACCAGCTTCATGCGGCCATCTTGGGGTACGCGCTTCTCGGAAATGTCCAGGCGCGAGATGACCTTGATGCGGGAAGCGATCTTTTCTTTCAGCACCAGAGGCGGCTGGGCGATCTCCCGCAGGATGCCGTCGGTGCGGAAGCGGATGCGGTAGAACTTTTCGTAGGGCTCGAAGTGGATGTCGGAGGCGCCTTCGTTGATGGCGTCCAGCAGCATTTTCTGGATGAAGCGCACCACCGGCGCGTCGTCCACCTCGGTGGCCCCGGCGTCAGACGAACTGCTTTCCGTAGGGTCGGCGATCTCGGTGCTGAGATCCACCTCAATGTCGTCGCCGGTGAGTTCCTTCAGCGTGGTTTCGGTGGTTTCCGACAGCCGGGTCACCAGGAACACCAGTTTGTCCACTTCCACCACCACCGGGTCCACCGCGACGCCGGTCTGGAAGCGGATCTCGTCCAGAGCCCGCAGGGCCGTCGGGTCCGCCACTGCCACCGTCAGGCGGTTGCCGCGCTTGCCCAGCGCCATGACCATGTGGGTCTTCATCAACTTCTTGTCGATGGCGTTCGAAGGAACGAAGGCTTCGTCGAAGGCGTCCAGGTCAAACAGGGGCAGGCCGAAGGTTTCGGCGGCGAAGGTGGCGACTTCGCGGGAGCTCATGCGCCGGCTGTTGACGAGTTGGGCGACAAAGCCACTGCCGTTGCTGCCGCCCTGATTGGCCAGGGTGACGGCATCGGCTTCGCTTAGGCGGCCCTGTTGTATCAGGGCGCGAGCGAGACCGCTCAGCGCGGCTTGCGCGGTTGCTGCCATGCCTGTACGTGGGTAGTGGACATCGTATTCGTCGGAGCGTGGGCCGGGAGTGACTCGGGATTATAGCGACTTCCCGGATGATATCGAAATCCGCTGAGCCAGCGGTAAGTGAGAGGCTTGGCGCCCCGGGAAACGCGAGGAGAAACAGAGAACAGGGCACTATTTTCTCTGGATGCTGTTGCGTTAAGCTGAATGCCCCGGCATTTTTGCAAAACTTTGCATTTGCCGTGTCTATTTTGGGGGGCGCGTCAGGTCTTCGGGCGGAACAACTTGACGGTTTTGACCATGCGGTCCTGGGTGTGCATCACTTCCATGGGCACCTGGGCGATCTTGACGCTGACGCCGGCTTCCGGAATGTCCTGGAAATGCTCGAGGATGAGGCCGTTCAGGGTCTTGGGGCCTTCCAGGGGCAGGTCCAGCCCCAGCTTGCGATTGAGTTCCCGCAGGCTGCGACTGCCATCCACCAGCACGGACGGGCGTTGATCCGTGTTCCACACCAGGGGCTGGGCGCCGGAGGGCATGCTGGTGGTGAATTTGCCGATGATCTCCTCCACCATGTCCTCCAGGGTCACCAGGCCAACGATTTCGCCGTACTCGTCCACCACCAGGGCGACGCGCTGCTGGTTTTCCTGGAAGTACTGCAATTGGGCAAGCACCGGTGTGGAGGCCGGGATGAAATAAGGCTCCACCAGCAGTTCCCGCAGGCGTTCCTTGTCCAGTTCACCGGAGATCATGGAACCCATGAGGCGTCGCTGATGCAGGATGCCCAGAACCTTGTCCAGTTCGCCATCGAAGACCGGCAGGCGGGTGTGGTAGCTGGTGGCCAGTTGCTCGCGGATTTCCTCCAGGGGCAGCTGGATGTCCAGGCTTTCCAGAACGCCCCGGGGTGTCATGACGTCCTCGACGGTGATGTCTTCCAGCTCGAACAGGTTCAAAAGGATGCTGCGGTGCTTCTGGGGCACGAAATGGCCGGCTTCCAGCACCAGGATGCGCAATTCCTCCGGCGACATGGACTGGTGGTGCCCTCCCGTCGGCTTGAGGCGCAGAAGATGCAGCAGGGCGCCGACGAACAGGTTGACGAACCAGATGATGGGATAGATGGCCTTCTGGATGGGGGTGAGCAAATGCCCCAGGATGGGCGCCAGACGGTCCGCATTGTCGGCACCGATGACCTTGGGGGTGATTTCGGCGAAAACCAGCATGGCAAAAGTCACCAGCAGGGTGCTGGCACCCAAGACCCATTCCTCGTTGCCGAGCAGGCGGATGCAGATCACGCCGGCCACGGTGGCGGCGCCCGCGTTGAACAGGGTATTGCCCAAGAGGATCATGCCCAGCAGCTTGTCCGTATGGGCCAGCAGGTCCAATGCCCGTTTGGCCCCCTTGTTTCCCTGTTCCGCGGCATGCTTCAGGCGATAGCGGTTGGCGGCCATCATGACCGTTTCCGAACCGGAGAAAAAACCCGAGAACAGCAGCAGGAAAATCAGCGCCACGAAGAGGGCTGATAAGGGAAGACCGTCCATTGATGAGGTAAGCGGTAAGCGGTTAGGGGTGAGCGGTTAGGGGTTAGGGGTGGTGCGGCGCTCACTGCTCACCGCTTGCCGCTTACCTGTTCCTAGCCCCTGCCCAGGATGACTTCCACCACGAAGCGGCTGCCGACGTAGGCCAGGAGCAGGGTGACGAAGCCGGACAGGGTCAGGCGCAGGGCTTTTTTGCCGCGCCAGCCCCAGATGTGGCGGCCGATCAGCAGCACGGCGAAGATGAGCCAGGACAGGAATGCGAAAATCGTCTTGTGGGAGAACTCCAGCGGCTTGCCGAATAGGGCCTCGGAAAAGAAGATGCCGGAACCCAGGGTAGCGGTGAGCAGCAGGAAGGCGATAAGGATGAGGCGGAACAGCAGGGACTCCATGGTCAACAGCGGCGGCAGGGCGGCCAGGGCCCGGGACAGGCGTCCCTGATGCAGACGTTTCTCCGCTGCGGCCATGAGCAGGGCGTGCAGTGCCGCCAGGGTGAACAGGCTGTAGGCCAGCATGGCGGCGATGAAATGGGCACGGAAGGCCGCTGAAGAAGCGTTCACCGCCAGCACGGGCGCGGGGAAGATCAGGGGCAGCAGGGCGCACAAGGCACCCAGGGGCAGGCCCAGGGCTTGCAGGCCTTCGAGCCGGGCGTACAGGCTCTCGATCCAATACACCGCCAAGGCCAGCCAGACCATCATGGACAGGGCCGTGGAAAAACCGAAGTGCATGCGGCCGTCGGAGAACAGGTCGCTTTGCAGGGCGGCCCCCTGCATCAGCAGGGCCGCCAGCAGGGCAATGCGTTCCAGTTTGCTGGCGGGGGCACGGGGCGTGGCGGAGAGCGGGGCGGCGACCCGGCCGCGCACGCGCCAGAAATGGAGCGCCAGGAAGGTGTAGGCGGCAGCGGGGAGCAGATGCAGTAGAATCGCAAACATTGCGCAAGTCTAACCTATCAGGCTCGCCTTCGGCCCCTTTAGCCTCTCAGCCCTCTCTTCCGACACCAAATATCATGCTGGACAATCTGACCCAACGCCTCGCCAAGGTCGTCAAGACCATGCGCGGCCACGCCCGCCTCACCGAGGACAACATTACCGACGCCCTGCGCGAGGTGCGCATGGCCCTGCTGGAGGCCGACGTGGCCTTGCCGGTGGTGAAGGATCTCATCAGTCGCATCAAGGTGAAAGCCCTCGGCCAGGAAGTGGTCGGTAGCCTGACGCCGGGTCAGGCTCTGGTGGGCGTGGTGCACCGGGAACTCACGGATCTCATGGGCGGCACCCATACGGGCCTGAATTTCAATACCCAGCCCCCGGCGGTGATCCTCATGGCCGGCCTGCAGGGCGCCGGCAAGACCACCACCACGGCGAAGATCGGCAAGTACCTCAAGGAACGCTACAAGAAGAAGGTGCTTACCGCCAGCTGCGACGTGTATCGCCCGGCGGCCATCGAGCAATTGCGCCTGGTGTCAGAACAGGCCGGCGTGGATTTCTTCCCGTCCCAGGTCGGGCAAAAACCGGTGGATATCGCTCTGGCGGCCCTGGACTACGCCAGGAAGCATTATTACGACGTGGTGTTTGTGGACTCCGCCGGTCGCCTGGCGATCGATGAAGCCATGATGCAGGAGATCAAGGACCTGCATAAGGCCCTGGATCCCATAGAAACCCTGTTCGTGGTGGATGCCATGCAGGGCCAGGATGCGGTGAATACCGCCAAGGCCTTCAACGAGGCCCTGCCCCTCACCGGCATCGTGCTCACCAAGCTCGACGGTGACTCCCGTGGCGGCGCGGCCCTCTCCGTGCGCCATGTCACCGGCAAGCCGCTGAAATTCGCCGGTGTCGGCGAAAAACTCACGGGCCTGGAGGAATTCCACCCCGAGCGCATGGCCTCGCGCATTCTCGGCATGGGCGACATCCTTGGTCTGGTGGAGGAAGCCCACCGGAATGTGGATCAGCAGAAGGCCCAGGATTTCGCCAAGAAGCTGAAGTCAGGCAAAAGCTTCGACTTCAACGATTTCAAGGACCAGATCACCCAGATGAGGAACATGGGGGGACTCTCCGCCCTTATGGATAAGCTGCCGGCCCAGTTCGCCGAAGCGGCCCAGCAGGCCTCCGGCCAGGTGGAGGAAAAATCCATCCGTCGCATCGAAGGCATCATCAATTCCATGACGGCCCTGGAGCGCGTCAAGCCCGAACTCATCAAGGCCAGCCGCAAGCGCCGCATCGCCACCGGCTCCGGTGTGACGGTGCAGGAAGTGAACCGCCTGATCAACCAGTTCGAGCAGACCCAGAAGGTCATGAAGCAGTTCTCCAAGGGCGGCATGGGCAAGATGATGCGCGCCATGAAGGGCATGATGCCGGGGATGCGCTGAGGCGGGATTCAGGATCTAGGATTTGGGATCTAGGGAAAGGATGCGCGGCCTGCGGCCGCAGTGATGTTCCCCTAAATCCTGGATCCTAAATCCCAGATCCTGCTTCTGAAACGTCTCGTAACCGTTTGGTAAATCCGGGCGTGTTAGAATCCGCCGTTTTGCGGCTGTCTGCCGCGCCAGACCTTTTTCGGGTACACCCATGATTTCCGGCCTTCTCAAGAAGATTTTCGGTAGCCGCAACGACCGGCTCATCCGCCAGTACCAGGCCAAGGTACGCAGCATCAACGTCCTCGAACCCGCCATGGCCGCCCTCACGGACGGAGAATTGCGCGCCAAGACGGATGAATTCCGGCAAAAGCTGGAAGGCGGCGCCACTCTGGAAGATATCCTGCCGGAAGCCTTCGCCGTGGTGCGCGAGGCCAGCAAGCGCGTGCATGGTATGCGCCACTTCGATGTGCAGCTCATCGGCGGCATGGTGCTGCATGACGGCAGGATTGCCGAAATGCGTACCGGCGAAGGCAAGACCTTGATGGCGACCCTGCCGGCCTACCTGAACGCCCTGCCCGGCAAGGGCGTGCACGTGGTGACGGTGAATGATTACCTGGCCAGCCGCGACGCCGACTGGATGGGGCGCATCTATGGCTTCCTCGGGCTGACCGTGGGCTGCAACCTGTCCCAGATGGACCACGAGGCCAAGCAGGAAGCCTACGCCGCGGACATCACCTACGGTACCAACAACGAATTCGGCTTCGACTACCTGCGCGACAACATGGTGTACACCTCGGACGAGCGGGTACAGAAGCGGCTCAACTTCGCCGTCGTGGACGAGGTTGACTCCATTCTCATCGACGAAGCCCGTACGCCCTTGATCATTTCCGGTCAGGCCGAGGATCATACCGACCTCTACGTGCGCATGAATGAAGTGCCCATGCTGCTGGCCAAGGGTGAGGCGGCCAAGGGCGAAGGGGAGCAGGACACGGGTGATTACACCGTGGACCTCAAGTCCCATCAGGTGCTGCTGACGGAAGCCGGCCACGAGAAGGCCGAGCAGATCCTGGGCCGCATGGGCCTGCTGCCGGAAGGCCGCAGCCTCTACGAGCCGGCCTACATCCTGCTCATGCACCATCTCTATGCGGCCTTGCGCGCCCACAGCCTGTACCACAAGGATCAGCATTACGTGGTGCAGGATGGCGAAGTCATTATCGTGGACGAATTCACCGGCCGCCTCATGTCTGGCCGCCGCTGGTCAGATGGCCTGCATCAGGCGGTGGAAGCCAAGGAAGGGGCGTCGATCCAGAACGAGAACCAGACGCTGGCGTCCATTACCTTCCAGAACTATTTCCGCATGTACCAGAAGCTGTCCGGCATGACCGGCACGGCGGACACGGAAGCCTACGAGTTCCAGCAGATCTACAGCCTGGAAACCGTGATCATTCCCACCAACAAGCCCATGATCCGTCTGGATCGCATGGACCAGGTGTATCGCACGGCCAAGGAAAAAGACACGGCCATTGTTGCGGACATCCGTGACTGCCACGAGCGCGGCCAGCCGGTGCTGGTGGGCACCACTTCCATCGAGGCCAACGAGCTGTTCTCGGCCCTGTTGACCCAGCAAGGCTTGCCGCACCAGGTATTGAACGCCAAACAGCACGACCGGGAAGCGGAAATCGTGGCCCAGGCCGGCAACCCCGGTGTCATCACCATCGCCACCAACATGGCGGGTCGCGGCACGGACATCGTGCTGGGCGGCAACATCGAACGGCCGGTGGATCAGGTCAAGCAGGACGCGAGCCTGTCCGATGAGGAAAAGCAGCTGAAGATCACCACCATGCGCGCTGCCTGGCAAAAGGTGCACGATCAGGTGCTGGCGGCCGGTGGCCTGCACATCATCGGCTCCGAGCGTCATGAATCCCGCCGTATCGACAACCAACTAAGAGGGCGATCCGGCCGTCAGGGCGATCCGGGATCAAGCCGCTTCTACCTGTCCCTGGACGATCCGCTGCTGAAGATATTCGCCGGCGAGCGCCTGAATGCCATCATGATCCGGCTGAAAATGCCGGAGGGCGAGGCCATCGAACATCCGCTGGTGACCCGTTCCCTGGAATCCGCCCAGCGCAAGGTGGAACAGCGCAACTTCGACATGCGCAAGCAATTGCTGGAATACGACGACGTTTCCAACGAGCAGCGCAAGTTCATCTACCACCAACGCAACGAATTGCTGGAATCGGAAGATATCTCCGAAACCGTCACCGCCATGCGCGAAGGTGTGCTGCACGATCTGTTCCGCGCCCATGTGCCGGCGGAGTCCGTGGAAGAACAATGGGACATGCCGGGCCTGGAAAAGACCCTGGCGGCGGAGTTCCTGCTGGACCTGCCCCTGGTGGCGTGGTTCAAGGCCGAACCCAATCTTTCCGACGAGCAGATCCTGCGCCGCATCCTGGATGCGGCCCTCACCTCCTATGCCGCCAAGGTCGAACTGGTGGGCGCGGAAAGCTGGCATCCTTTCGAGCGTAACGTCATGTTGCAGAGTCTGGATACCCATTGGCGCGAGCACCTGGCGGCCCTGGATCACTTGCGCCAAGGCATCCACCTGCGCGGTTACGCCCAGAAGAATCCCAAGCAGGAATACAAGCGGGAAGCATTTGAGCTTTTCGAGGCCCTGCTCGATACGGTGCGCAGCGAAGTCAGCAAGCTCTTGATGACCGTGAAAATTCGTTCCGCGGAGGAGATCGAAGCCCTGGAGGAAGAGGAAGAATCCCATCTTGCGGTGGAAAACGTCCAGTACCACCACGCCGATTACGACGACGCCCTGGCGGCGGCGGCAAAATCCTCCAATCCGCCCCTGCCCAGGAGTGGCCCGATTCCGGCCAAGGTCGGCCGCAACGACGTCTGTCCCTGCGGTTCCGGCAAGAAGTACAAGCACTGCCACGGCAAGCTGAGCTGATAAGGTGGGGCGGGCTTTAGCCCGCCTTGGCCGGATAAATCCGGCCCCACAGTGCAGTGACGGGAACAGCCCGGATAGCGCCTTTGGCGTATCCGGGCTGTTTCTTTTTGGATGCTTGCGTCTTTCGTCTGGTCGGCAGTGATATCCCTCATTAGAATGCGTGGATTGCCTTCGAGCCGCCTCCCATGACCACTGCAAGCAATCCGCTGGACATTGCCCGCGAAACCCTGCGCCTCCTGGCCATGCGCCGTACGGCGCCGACGCCGGATAACTACCAGGCCCTGTATCTGGAGATTTCCGGCGGTGTGGGCGGCGGTGAGATATTTCCCGCGAAAACCCTGCATGACCTGAGTGAGGCCTTGCCCAGGGAGACGCCGGAGCAATTGCGCCTGGCGCGGGAACTGGACCAGGCTATCCGGGACAAGAACTGGGAGGGCTACAAGACCTGCCTGCTGGCCTTCCTGTCCTCCCTGCAGGATGCCCAGCGCCTCGGCTGGGGTCCGTTGATCGGAGAACTGGTCCTCCGGCTGGAAGTCCGCCAGGCCGGCATGACCGTGGCGCGAAAGCGCGATTCCCTGGAGCATGTACTGGCGTCCGCAGGCAATCCGGAGCTGTTGTTCAACCGCCTGCAAGGCCTCATCCGTTCCTGGGGAAGTCCAGAGGGCGAGGTGAGGGTAGCGGCGGAAACCGAGACGTCCGTTGCCGAGGTGCCGGACGGCGCACCGGCACAAGTCGCAACCAGTAGCGGCCTGCAGTCCGAATTGCGGGAACTGGCGGTCGTCACTCTGGATGCGGTGGCCAAGTCCCAGGCCGTGGAGTCCCCCGACCTGTCCACCGAGGCCCTGGAACTGGCAGTAGCGGTCGGCAAGGCGGATAGCGTTCCGCATCTGCAGGATTTCCTCGCCCGCCTCAAACGCTTTGCTTTCCGCCTGGAGCAGCGGGCGACGGACCAGACCGAGTTGCGTGCAGGCCTCTTGAGCCTCCTGCGGCTCCTGGTGGAAAACGTGGGCGACATCGTCTCCGACGATCGCTGGCTGCATGGTCAGCTGGAAGTCGTGCGCAGCATCGTGGACCAGCCCCTGTCCCTGCGCACCATCGACGAGGCCGGCTTGCGCCTGCAGGACGTCATTCATACCCAGTCCCAGCTCAAGGACAGCCTGGAAGATGCCAAGGATGCCCTCAAGGATATGCTGGCCGGCTTCGTGGACCAGCTGGCGCAATTTTCCGATGCCACCTCCGGCTATCACGACCACATCGGCACCTGCGCCGAGCGCATTGCCAGCGCCGCCAGCATTCCGGAAATCAGCAGCGTGCTGGCGGAGGTCATGCAGGAAACCCGCGCCATGCAGCAGAATGCTGAGCGCTCCCGGGACGAATTGCTCAGCGTCAGGGAGCGGGTGCATGCATCCGACGAGCGCATTCAACAACTGGAAGCGGAGCTGCAGCGCACCAGCGAACTGGTGCGCTACGACCAGCTCACCGGGGTCCTCAACCGTCGCGGCATGGAAGACATGTTCGACAAGGAGGTGGCTCGGGCCAGGCGCCACGAAACCACCCTGTGCGTCGGCATGCTGGATATCGACAATTTCAAGAAGCTTAACGACTCCCTGGGCCACGACGCGGGAGACGATGCCCTGGTGCACCTGACGAGCTTGTGCCGGGAAACCCTGCGCCCCCAGGACACGGTGGCCCGCTATGGCGGCGAGGAGTTTGTTGTCATTCTGCCGGACACCGCGTTGCAGGAAGCGGTGGCGGCCTTGACGCGCCTGCAACGGGAGCTGACCCGGCGCTATTTCCTCCACGACAACCAGAAGGTGCTCATTACCTTCAGCGCGGGAGTGACCGAACTGCGCCCCGACGACACTCAAGGCTCCGCCATCAAGCGGGCCGACGTCGCCATGTATCAGGCCAAGCAGACCGGCAAGAACCGGGTGATGGTGGCGGAGTAAGCGTCAGCTTATTTGTGGGGCCGGTTTTGTGGGGCCGGCTTCAGCCGGCCAGAAATGCCGGAAGCGGAGGCCGGCCCTGTAAGAATTGGGGGAGACGTCGCATGCTGCAACAACTGCCTGTGAAACAGCGTGTCCGGCCAGCTTTGCTGGCCCTCGCGGTGGCCGTGCTGATTGTCATGGTGGGGGCATTCACGGTGCAGATTGGCCTGGTGAAAATCCGTGCCCTGGCGGATGCCCGCGTCCAGGCCCAGAACGGGCGCCTGACCCTTGAACATGCCATGTCCCTGATCAAGGATCTGGAGACCGGTTCCCGGGGGTTTGCCCTGACCGGCGATGCGGAATACCTTCTGCCCAATGAGAGTGCCCGCAAGGCCTTGCCATCGGTCTACCGCGAGGTCAAAGCTTCCTCTGACAAATATGGAAGTCCGTCCTGGTGGGCTGAACTGGATGTATTGGTCGCCCACCGGGTGGCCTTGTCTGAGCAGCTCGTAGTCGAACGGCGCATTCGCGGTGCCGGGGTTCTCGGCGATCTGGATCTGCTCAATGCAGGGAGACGCACCATGGAAGGCATCCGTGACCGATTTGTGCTGCTGGATGCGCACCAGGCGGCGGTCATCGCTGACATCAATACCCAGCTGCGAGGCACCCGTGAAAGGACCGTAGCCTTGGCGTGGGTATCTTCCTTCAGTACCGTGGCCTTGATGGTCTTATCCACCCTCTTGCTGCTGCGTGAGCGGCAAGCGCGGCGACGCCTGGAAGATGAACTCAATACGGTCAACCTGCAACTGGAAGCGCGGATTGCGGAGCGTACCCGTGAACTGGCCGAGGCCCTGGAGCACGTCAGTGGATTCACGGCCGAACTCAACCGGGGTATCGAATCGGAGCGGCGGCGCCTGGCCCGGGAGGTGCACGATCAGATCGGCCAGGTGTTCACGGGTATCAAGATGATTTTCAGGGGCCTGGCGCCGGAGACCTTGCCGAAGGAGCAGGAAGCCATGTTGCTCAGTGCCTTGGAAATGGGCATCGTCACTACGCGCCGCATTTCCTCGGAATTGCGCCCGCCGCTGTTGGACGACATGGGGCTGGAAGAGGCGCTCAAGCATTTGCTGGCCACCGTTTTTACGGCCACGGATATCCAGACGGCGGTAAGTCTGCGGCAGTATGCCGTGCTCGACGAGGCCCAGGCCATGGGCATTTTCCGCATTGTCCAGGAGGCGAGCACCAACGTGATACGCTATGCCGCCGCCAGAAACTTCAGCCTTCAAGGCTATCCCGTTGATGGGGTGTATGAAGTCACCCTGCTGGACGATGGCGTGGGCATGGACCCGGGTAAATCCCGCCCCGGCGCCTTGGGTCTGGTGGGCATGCGGGAACGGGCCGAGTTGATGGGTGCCAGCCTGGACATGGACAGCGAGGAAGGCTCCGGCACCCGTATCATCCTGCGTATTCCGCTTAAAGCCCCTTGACAGGACCCAGGGCCATGAAAATCCTCATCCTTGAAGATCACCCCATATTCCGCTTTGGCCTGCGCCAGTTGATTGCCCAGCGCTGGCCGGAGGCGGAAATCCTGGAGGCCGAGACGCTGGCGGCGGCCTTGCAACTGGTGCGCCGCGATGGCCTTCAGCTTGCCGTGGTGGATCTCAACCTGCCGGACGCGGAAGGCCTGGAAAGCGTTTCCCAGCTCCGCCGGGCGTCGCCCCATTTGCGCCTGCTGGTGGTCAGCCTGAATGCGGAAGCCTCCTACGCCACCCGGGTTTTGCAGCTCGGGGCCTGTGGCTATCTGACCAAGGCGCGGGCCGCCGAGGAGGTCGTCACCGCCCTGGAACGCATTCCGGCGGGGGCGCGTTATATCACGGCCTCCCTGGCGGAAATCCTGGCCAACATGGTGACGGGGGCCGTGACGCAAGCGCCTCACGAGGAACTGTCGCCTCAGGAATACCGGGTCATGTTGCAGTTGTCAGCGGGGAAACGCCTGGCGGAAATCGGCGAAACCATGCATCTCTCCCCCAAGACGGTGAGCACCTACCGGGCGCGCATCATGGAAAAGCTGGGGGTTGCCGGCAATGTCGAGATCGCCCGCTATTGCATCGGCCATGGTCTGTCAGCGGATGAAGCCGTGTAGTCCAAAGACTACAAATCAATCCGCAATCGAGTACATCTCCGTCCGAATCCCGCCGCTACGCTGAAACCGGCCTCTCGAGCACACTGGGAATATCAACCCATGCCCGCAGGAGAGCGCCGTGAAACTTATTCTTGTTGAAGATTCCGAGCTGATCCGTGGCCAGTTGCTGCATTTGCTGGCCCGCGAGGCGCGCATCCAGGTGGTGGGCTACGCCACGGAAGAAGAGGCGGCGGTCGCTCTCATCCTGGCGACGGCGCCGGATGCGGTCTTGCTGGACCTCTCCCTGGCGCCGGGCAGCGGCCTCAAGGTTCTGGAACGGATTCGTGCCGGCGGCAGTGGCGCCCGGGTACTCGTGCTCACCAACAACACGACCCCGAAATTGCACGAGGCCTGCATGGAATTGGGTGCCGCCGGGGTCTTCGACAAGAGTGCGGACGCGGACAAATGCCTGGCGCAACTCTTCAGTTGGCTGCCGCCCTTGCCGGAAAACGAAAGCCGGCGTCTCGAAGCCCTGTCCAGCGTGCGCTTGCTGGATTCGCCGGAGCAGGAGGTTTTCGACAACTTGGCCCGTCTGACGGCGGATGTTACCGAGACCCCCATTGCCTTGATTTGCCTGGTGGACAAGGATCGCCAGTGGTTTTTGTCCCACATTGGCCTGGCGGCCCGGGAAACCTCCCGATCCATCGCCTTCTGCGCCCACAGCATTCTCCAGAATGAGTTGATGGAAGTGCCGGATGCGACGCTGGATCAGCGCTTTTGTGACAATCCGCTGGTGGTTGGCAAGCCCTACATCCGGTTTTATGCGGGGGTGCCCCTGGTGTTGCCCTCCGGAGAAGCCCTGGGCACCCTCTGCGTGATTGACGATCACCCGCGGCAGCTTACGGCCCGCCAGCGTCAGGCCATCAAAACCCTGGCCAGCAGTGTCCTGAGTGAAATTGAACTGCGCCGCCGGGTGATTTACCTGGAACAGGAGGTGGAGCGCCGCCGTCAGGCCGAGGCCCACATTCTGCATCTGGCCACTCGGGACCCGTTGACGGCCCTGCCCAACCGCAGCATGTTGCGTGACCGCCTGGCGCAGCATCTTCGGCTGGCTTTGCGGGGCCGGGGCAATCTCGGCGTGCTGTTCATCGACCTGGATCGCTTTAAGCCCATCAACGACACGCTGGGGCATGACGTGGGCGACGATGTGCTGGTCATGGTGGCGGAACGCCTGAATGACTGCCTGCGGAGTTCCGATACCGTGGGGCGCCTGGGGGGGGACGAATTCGCGGTGGTGCTGCCGGACATCGCGGGCAGCGCGGATGCCCTCCTGGTAACGGGCAAGATCATTGAAGCCTTGAACAACCCCATCTACCTCAAGGGGCAGCATATCCATATCGGGGCCAGCATCGGTGTCGCCATGTACCCGGAGCATGGAAGCCTCGGCGACCAATTGCTGCGGCATGCGGACCTGGCCATGTACCAGGCGAAACACAGCGGCGGCGGGCGCGCCTGTCTGTTCTCGCGGCAACTCAGCGAACACGCGGAGCAAATGCAAGGCCTGGAAAACGATTTGCGGGATGCTTTGGTGCGGCGCGAGTTGCTGCTGCATTTCCAGCCCCAGATCACTCTCGACCAGTTGAGCTTGTGCGGCGTGGAAGCCCTGGTGCGCTGGAACCATCCCCACCTGGGCTTGCTGCCGCCGGACCACTTCATTCCCCTGGCGGAAGAACGGGGATTTATCGACGAAATCGGCCGCCAGGTGCTGGACATGGCTCTCACCCAACTCAAGGCCTGGGATGACATGGGCGTGCCTGTGCCACGCATTGCCGTGAATTTCGCGCCCTCGGAAATTCGCGACGATTTTGCCGAACGGGTGGAAGCGGCCTTGTTCCGGCACAGCATTGCGCCCCACCGCCTGGAACTGGAGATCACGGAATCCATGCTGTTTTCCGATGGTGTGGAACCGGTCAGCCTGTTGCGGCGCCTGCGCACTCATGGCGTGAGTATTTCCATTGACGATTTCGGCGTCGGCTATTCCTCCCTGGGGCAGATACGCCGCATGCCCATCGACAGCCTGAAAATCGACCGCAGCTTTATCAAGGAAGTGGAAACTTCGCCTCACGACCTGGCCATCGTCAAGGCGGTGCTGACCATGGCCGAGAGCCTGGGTCTGCGGGTGGTGGCCGAGGGCGTCGAAGGCGAAGGCCAAATGGCCCTGCTGCAGCAGGTCGCTTGCCCTTGCGTACAGGGCGATTTTCTGACCTGTGCCCTGCCCCCCGAGGAAGTCGTGCACTGGCTGAAGGCCTTCGCGGCGTCGGGAGACTGAAATGCGTTTGCCCAGGCGTTCCGCACCTGACCCCCGTCTTGCCGAAGCACATTTGGGTGAGATAATCTGCCACCCGTACTCCTGTGCTGTCAGCCCTGCCGCAGCACCAAGGTCTTATTCGACGCTGGACTGCTGTATGTCGCCAAAATTTCTTCTCGTAATGCTGTGGCTCGCCATTCTGGCCCTGTCGGGCCTGATGTTTGAGAACTTGCTCAGCGAAAAGCGGGAACTGGAGCGGGATGCCAAAAACGCCGCCGGCAGCTACGTGCGCATGGTGGCCGAGAACGCGGCCGGCGCCTTGCAAAGCGCGGATATCGCCACCCTGGCGGTTTCCGCCACGCCGGAAGTCATTCAAGCCCTGGAAGCCCTGGCCAGCGCCAAGACCATGATGTCAGGCGTCGCGACGTCCTTGCCTGTACTCGATACTTTCCTGAAGAGCGTTCCCGGTGCCGTGAATATATTCATTACCGATGCGGGTGGGCGAGTGGTCTTTTCCGCCGTGCCACCCCCCGCCGGCACCAGGGTGGCAGATCGAGCGTATTTCCAGTCCCTGGCTGCAACACCCGGCACCGCCACGGCGATTTCCGAAACCGTCCGGGGCAAGGCCAGCCGCAAGTGGGCACTCCAGGTGGGCCGGCGTGTGGAAGACAAGAACGGACGCTTTCTGGGCGTCATCGGCGTCAGCCTGGGGATAGAGGAGCGCTTTTCCCGTTTCTATGCCAGTCTGCGCTTGCCTCCGGGCACGGCCATTTCGCTCTGGGACGCCCGGCGCCACATGCTGATGCGCTATCCCATGATCGAATCCCGCATCGGCAAAACCACGGCTCACCGGGTCTTCGAGGGCATGGATGCGCTCACCAAACCGGAAAATCTGGAAGTCGGCATCTCGGATGTAGATGGAATAATGCGCACCCGGGCGGCGCGCATCATTGCGCCCTATGCGGTCTTCGCGGTAGTGGGCCTGGCGGAACAGGACTATCTGGCGCCGTGGCGATCGGCGATTCAAGAAGCCGCCTGGGCTTTCGGCGTCCTCCTCCTCCTCGGTTTCGGCGTGAGCTTGCTGCTGCTGCGCAAGGACAAAAACACCCTGGCTCTGGTTCGGGAAAGGGCATTTCGTGCCGAACAACTTACCAATATCGCGGCCACCGTTCCCGGCGTGATCTGTTCCTTAAAGCGCAATGTGGAGGGGAAATTTTGTCTGCCCTATGCCAGCGATGCCATCACCGAGGTGTTTGGCATCCCCGCTGCACACGTCATTGATGACATGGCGCCCTTGCTGGCCCGCGTTGCCCCGGTGGAGCGCCAGCGTCTGGCGGAGGCCATGGCTTTTTCGGAACACCACTTGACGCCCTGTCGCGCAGTCTGTGCATATCAGCATCCGGAAAAAGGCCCGCGCTGGATTGAAGGCAATCTCAATCCCTTGCGCCTGGAGGATGGCAGCCTGCAGTGGCAGGGATTTTTCACCGACATTACCGCCCAACGCGAAGCGGAAGAAGCCCTGATCCGTAGCGAAGCGGAGTTGAAGCTCATTTTTGAGGCTGAGCCTGAGTGCGTCAAGGTGCTGGATCGGGACGGTCGCCTGCTGAAAATGAACGCGGCGGGCCTGGCGATGGTCGAGGCCGATAAGCTGGAGCAGGTTTTGGGTGCCCGGGTGGCGGATATTGTGGCGCCGGAACACCGGGCCGCTTTCGAGGCCCTCAATGCCAAAATATTTTCGGGTGAAAGCGCGACCCTGGTGTTCGAAGTCATTGGCCTCAAAGGCGGACGGCACTGGCTGGACACCCACGCGGTACCCCTGCGTGACAGCCAGGGCAACATCACGGCCCATCTTGGCGTTACCCGCGACATCACCGCCCGCCGCAGTGCCGAGGACGCCTTGAAAGCCTCCCTGCGGGAGTTGCGTCAGCTTTCCCTGGCGGTTGAACAAAGCCCGGAAAGCGTCGTGATTACCAATCTTCTTGGGGAAATCGAGTACGTAAACCTCGCCTTCACCCGCGTGACCGGATACGCCGCAGACGAAGTGATGGGGCGCAATCCCCGTTTTCTCCAGTCCGGGAACACGCCAGCCGAAACCTACACCAGCCTTTGGTCGGCCCTCAAGTCAGGTGAGACTTGGCAGGGTGAGTTTTTGAATCGGCGCAAAAACGGCAAGGATTTCGTCGAATACGAAATCATCTCGCCCGTGCGCCAGGCGGATGGCACGGTCAGCCATTACCTGGCGATCAAGGAAGACGTCACGGAAAAGAAGCTGGTCGGCGCGGAACTGGACGACTACCGGCATCGCCTGGAGGACTTGGTGCGGCAGCGTACCGCCGAACTGGACGCGCTTTACAACCAGGCGCCCTGTGGCTACCACTCGGTTGACCCGGATGGTCTGATTATCTCCATGAATGACACCGAGCTGGGCATGCTGGGCTATGCCCGTGCCGAAGTGGTCGGCAAACTGCGCCTCCCGGCGCTGATGGCACCCTACGAACTGCCGGTGTTCCAGGCCCGTTTCGCGGAATTAAAGCGTTCGGGATATGTGCACGACATGGAGTTCGATTTCCTCAGAAAAGACGGCTCCATCTTGCCCATGCTGGTCAGCGCGGAAGCCACCCTGGATGCCTTGGGTAACTTTGTCGGCGGACGGGCCACCTTGTCCGACAATCGGGAGCGCAAAGCCAGGGAGCGCCAGATTGCCTTGCTTAATGCGGCCCTTGAGCGCCGGGCGCAAGACGCGGAAAGCGCAAGTCTGGCCAAGAGTTCTTTCCTGGCCAACATGAGCCATGAAATTCGTACGCCCATGAACGCCATCCTGGGCATGGCGAACCTGTTGCGCCGTACGGGTCTGAGCGACAAGCAGTCTGAGCAACTCGACAAGATCGACACGGCAGGAAGGCACTTGTTGCAGGTCATCAACGACATCCTGGACATTTCCAAGATCGAAGCCGGCAAGCTCACCCTGGAAGGCATCGAGATCAGTATTGACGACATCCTGCCGAGCGTGGCGACCCTGCTGGAGAATCGGGCCGCCGAGAAAGGCTTGAGTATTCTCGTCGATGCCCCGCCCACGGGGCTGCGGCTGATGGGGGATCCGACGCGCCTGCGGCAAGGGCTGCTTAACTTTGCCAACAACGCCATCAAGTTTACCGATCAGGGGGTGGTGGCCTTGCGCATGCGCGTCCTGGCAGAAAACGTGGATGGCGTGACGCTGCGCTTTGAAGTCCGGGATACGGGCATCGGCATTGCGCCGGAGGTTCTGCCGACCCTGTTCTCGTCCTTCCAGCAGGCCGATAGCAGCATGACCCGCAAATATGGCGGCACCGGCCTGGGTCTCGTCATCACCAAACGTCTGGCGCAACTCATGGGCGGCGATGTGGGTGTGGACTCCACGCCGGGCATGGGCAGCCTGTTCTGGTTCAGCGCACGGCTGAAGAAGGCATCTGCCGCCGCAGCGCCTGCGCTGCAGCAAGAAGTGCCCGCGCTGGCGCCTCTACATTTACAGGGCCTGCGTGTGCTCCTGGTGGAAGACGAGCCTATCAACCAGGAGGTTGCCCGGGAATTTCTCGAAGAGTTCGGCGTGGTGGTGGACGTGGCCAACAACGGTGTCGAGGCGCTGGAAGCTGCGGCTCGCGGCGGGCATGTCCTGATATTGATGGACATGCAAATGCCGATCATGGATGGACTGGAGGCAACACGCCGTATCCGCCAATTGCCGGCAGGCGCCGTGGTACCCATCATCGCCATGACCGCCAACGCGTTTTCCGAAGACCGGGAGCGCTGTCTGGCGGCCGGCATGAATGATTTCCTGTCCAAACCCGTTGATCCGGATGTGCTGCTGAATACCGTCGCGCGCTGGGTGGGGGCAGGGGCACGGGAGGGTGATCGTGATCAATGAACTGAGTCGCCTGTTGTCGGTGAATGGCTTCATTCCCCATGGGTACTGCATCAGTTGGTCCGTGCCGCTGCTCACGACCTATGTGCTCAGCGATCTGCTCACTTTTCTGGCCTACTTTTCCATGCCCGTGGCCATCGTGCATTTCGCCCGGCAGCGCAAGGATTTCCCCTACCGTTGGCTGCTGTGGCTATTCGCCGGGTTCATCACGGCCTGTGGCAGTACCCATCTGATGGGCGTCGTCGTGCTATGGCAACCGATGTACGGGCTGGATGCCTTGCTTAAAGCGATTACGGCCATCGTCTCCATCATCACGGCCGGTGTGCTGTGGTATTTGCTTCCCCATGCCCTACGGCTACCCAGTCCGGCCCAATTGCGACAGGTGAACGAAGCCCTGCAACAGGAAATTCTTGAACGCAAACGCATTGAAGAAGCCTTGAGGCTGGCCAAGGAAGCCGCCGAGGCAAGTCTGCAAAAAGAACACAGGCTCATGGTGGCCATCGTCGAGTCCTCCGAAGATGCCATCATCGGTAAAACCCTGGATGGCCGAGTCACGAGCTGGAACCAGGCGGCGGAAAAGATGTTCGGCTATACGGCGCGGGAGATCATCGGCCAGTCCATGCAGGCACTCGTCCTCCCACAACGCCGGGAGGCGGAAAGTAGCCTGCTTGCCCGCATCACCTGCGGTGAAATGCCCTGTCCGTTTGAAACGGAATGGGTTTGCCAGGACGGCAGGGTGATCCTTGTGTCCGTTACGCTTTCCCCCATCCGGGATGAAGACGGCCGCATTGTCGGGGCCTCCACCATTGCCCGGAATATCTCGGCGCAAAGAGCCACCGAGCAGCAATTGCGCAAGCTCTCCATGGCCGTGGAACAAAGTCCGATCAGCATCGTCATCACCAATCTTGACGCGGAGATCGAGTACGTCAATGCAGCCTTTGTCCGGGTCAGTGGCTATACGCAGGATGAGGTATTGGGCCAAAATCCCCGGGTCCTGCACTCCGGGAAAACTCCGGAAGCTGCCTACGAGGCTCTGTGGCGGGCGCTGCCGGCGGGCGAGGCCTGGGAAGGCGAGTTTTTCAACAGGCGCAAAGACGGCCGGGAATATGTGGAACTCGCCCGGGTCTCCCCCATCCGGCAGGGAGACGGTCGCATCACCCATTACCTGGCCATCAAGGAAGACATTACCGAGCGCCGACGCATGGAGTCCACGCTTGTCGAGAATGAGGAGAAGTTTCGCGTCATCTACGACTCGATCAACGATGGCATCTTCATTCACGATGGGGTCTCGGGGCGGATCGTGGACGTGAATCGCAGTGCCTGTCTGATGTATGGCTACGGCCGCGAGGCCCTGGTGAGCCTGGATGTGGCTGACCTCAGTGCGGGCGTTGCACCCTATACGGCGGCCACCGTGCAAGCCTACATTCGGCAGGCTTGCCAGGGTGCCCGGCCCGCGTTTGAATGGCTGGCCCAGGACAGCAATGGCCGTCAGTTCTGGGTAGCGGTGAATCTGGAAACCATCCACATTCAAGGTGCCCAGCGGGTAATGGCGGTAGTGCGGGACATTGATCGTCGCAAGCGTGCCGAACAGGAACTGCAAAACTCGCTGCGGGAAGCCCACGCGCTGAACGCTTCCCTGGTGGAGGCGCAGCAGCAATTATTGCAGTCGGAGAAAATGGCTTCCCTCGGTCAGCTCGCAGCAGGCGTGGCCCACGAACTCAATAATCCCGTCGGGTTCGTGCACTCAAACCTGGGCACGCTGGATCTGTATATCAAGGATATTTTCGAGATCGTCCGGGCATGGGAAAGGGCGGCGGGTCTGACCAAAGAGCCGGAAATATTTGCTGCCATCGATGCGCTGAAGCAGGACAAGGATTTTGCGTTCATCAAGCAGGACATTTTCCAGATGATGAGCGAATCCCGGGAAGGCCTGGATCGCGTGCGCAAGATCGTGCTGGACTTGAAGAGTTTCTCCCGCGTTGGCGACACACAGTGGCAATGGGCCGACTTGCACCAGGGCCTGGACTCCACCCTCAACATCGTGGCCAACGAGATCAAGTACCACTGCACGGTAAGAAAAGAATACGGCACTCTGCCGCCGGTGATGTGTGTTCTCTCGCAACTCAATCAGGTCTTCTTGAACCTGATCGTGAATGCGTCTCACGCCATTCCGGAAAAAGGTGAAATCAGCATCGCTACGGGCCAGCGCGGAGAGGAAATCTTTGTGGCCATTTCAGACACGGGCACGGGAATCACGCCTGAAAACCTGAGCCGCATCTTCGATCCCTTCTTCACCACCAAGGCCGTCGGCAAAGGCACAGGGCTGGGACTTTCCGTCTCCTACAGCATTGTCCAGAAGCATCGTGGACGTATCGAGGTGCACAGTACGCCAGGAAAAGGCAGCACCTTCACCGTCTGGCTGCCGCTCAAGCAGCCAGAGTCTGTAGCAGTGTCAAGTTAGCGTGAAAGTCGGCATAGCCGACTCACGATGCCTCCCTCTCCCATCAGGAGCGCAACCGAGGGTGAGGGAAACGGGCATGGCGCCGATAAGCCCGTCTACGACCCGTTTTGTCGGGCTGAAGCCACGCCCTACAGTGTGGCGAGCTGCTCGAAGCCGGAAAGGCCTGGATCTTCCGCCAGTTCCACCTCCACCCGGCTGACCCGGGCGCCGGCCGGGCCGCTACGGCACCAGTGGATGAGGGAGGCCAGGGTTTCGGCATCGCCGCAGATGAGCGCCTCGACGCTGCCGTCCCGGCGGTTGCGCACCCAGCCGGTGGCGCCTAGTCCCCGGGCTTCCCGAGCAAGGGACCAGCGGTAGCCGACGCCCTGTACGAGTCCGTGGATAATCAGGTGCCGGGCTTCCATTTCAGGAGCCTCCCGTGGTGGCCTGTTCTTTCTGGAGCGTGATGGCGGTGAGGATGGCCTGCATCAGGGCCAGGGGCGTGGGCGGACAGCCGGGCACGGCCACATCCACCGGGATGACGTTGGCGACACGGCCACAGGAGGCGTAGCTTTCGCCGAAGATGCCGCCGTGAGAGCCGCAATCGCCGACGGCCACCACCAGTTTCGGGTCCGGCGTGGCGTCATAGGCCCGCTTTACGGCGATTTCCATGTTCTTCGCCACCGGGCCGGTGACCAGCAGCAGGTCGGCGTGGCGCGGGCTAGCGGCGAACTTGATGCCCAGGGCTTCCAGGTTGTAGTAGGGATTGCCCAGGGCGTGGATTTCCAGTTCGCAGCCGTTGCAGGAGCCGGCGTCCACGTGGCGGATCACCAGTGCCCGGCCAAGATGCCCGAGCATGGCGTCGGAAAGTTTCTGGGCGGTGGGGCGCAGGGCCTCATCCGGCTCGGGCGGCGCCTCGGTCTTGATGCCGGTATCAATGATCTGTTTCAGCAGTCGGAACATGGCTTACTCAGTCGTTGGCCAACGCGCGGGATCGCGTCGGGTGTGGAAACAGGCCAGGATGGTCAAGGAACCAGGCTCCTCGATATAGAACAAGCCGTAGGGAAAACGTCTCAGCAAGGCGCGGCGAATGGGTTTATGCACGTAGGCGTTGCGTTCCGGATCACGACGGACTGACTGGATCGCGGCGTCCAGCGCCCGTTCGAATTCACTGCCCAGGCCGGATCGCTGATTTTCGTACCACCGAAAAGCTGCCTGGATTTCTGCCGCAGCTTCGGGCCGGATCCATGTCCGCCGGGTCATGATTTCAGGCTGGCCTTCACTTCTTCCCAAGTCAGCGCGCTATCGGGCTCGCTCCGGTGAAGTTGGAGACGGCGTTTCAGTTCCTGGCGCTGGGATTCTGGCAGGGGGATGTTGTCCGGTTGCAGGGCGATGCTGTCCCAAAGGTCTTCAACCAGCTGGATTCTCTCTGCCACGCTCAGCGTCAGCATGTGTTGTGTCATGTTCATGATTCGCCTCCTCGCATCACATATCGACGCCACTATAGGACAAGTTGAACGACTTGTTGATGAGCGGGAAGTCCGGGACGATGTTGCCCATGATGGCGTGTTCCAGGGCTGGCCAGTTGTGCCAGCTGGGGTCGGATGAGTGGCAGCGGCGGATCAGGCCCTTTTCGCCAGCTTCCAGGGACACCAGCACCTCGCCGCGCCAGCCTTCGATCCAGCCCGTGCCCCGGCTGCCGGGCGTGCCGCTGGCGTAGGGCACCCGCACGGCACCCTGCATGTCGCCGTGGCGCAGTTCGCCGCAGATGAAGCGGATGAGGCGCAGAGACTCGAAGACTTCGTCGAAGCGTACGGCCACCCTGGCTGCCACATCTCCCTGACGGCTGGCGGCCATGTGTACTTCGAGTTGGTCCCAGGGCGCGTGGAATTTGCGGCAGCGCAGATCATGCATCTGGCCGCTGGCCCGGCCCGCCAGGCCGATGACCCCGAGGCGAGACGCCAACTGGGGGCTGACGCGGCCGGTGGTGAGGAAGCGGTCCTGCAGACCCGGGTGTTCGTCGTAGATATGCTTGAGGAGGCGTACTTCCTTTTCGATGGCATCGCACTGTTCCGGCAGGGCGTGGCCCGCGTCGGCGCTGAGGTCCACTGCCGTGCCGCCGGGGACGATGCGGTCCATGAGCAGGCGGTGGCCGAAGTGTTCAGCATTCAGGCGCAGCCAGTCTTCCTTGAGGCGGGAAAACTGGGCCAGGCCAAAGCCCAGGGCCGCATCGTTGCCCAGGTAGCCCAGGTCCCCCAGGTGGTTGGCGACCCGTTCCCGCTCCAGGAACAGGGCCCGCAGCCAGGCGGCCCGTAGCGTGATTTCGATGCCGGAGAGGGCTTCCGCCGCCATGCAGTAGGCCCAGGCGTAGGCCACGGTGGAATCGCCGGAGACCCGGCCCGCCAGGCGGTGCCCTTCATGTACCGGCAGACTCTCGAAACGTTTCTCGATGCCCTTGTGCACATAGCCCAGCCGTTCCTCCAGGCGCAGCACCCGTTCGCCGACGATGGAGAAGCGGAAGTGGCCCGGCTCGATGATGCCGGCGTGGATGGGGCCCACGGGAATCTCGTGAACACCGTCACCTTCCACCCGCACGAAGTCATAGGCTTCGGCCTGCTGGGGGAAGGCCTTGCTGGCGGGCTGGTCGTGGCGCAGGGGGAAATGGTCTTCGGGCCAACCGCCGTTCCTGAGCCAGGGCCGGGTGTCGTCGCCCGCATGGCGGATGCCCAGGAGGTCGAAGTTGGCGCGCTGCAGACGGTTCGCAGAAGGGAATACGGAGGCCAGGTCCGGTGCCACCGGCGCTCCGCCTGCCAGGGGCAGGTCCAGCAGCACCAGGCCCGGTTGCAGGGCCAGGGCCAGGTGGAGCATGAAGCCACCCTCGGCCTGGTCGCCAAGCAGGTGGCGGCGGTCGCTGCCCCACAAGGACACCAGGCGGCCACCGGCCATCTTGGCGGAGGTGCAGAAACCGACAATGCGGTGGGCCCGCACCTCCGCCCGCCACACCGGCGGCGTGGTCTGCACGAGTTCGAAATCGATGGGCTGGTCGAAGAATCGCATGGCTTTACCGTAAAAGTCGCGCAGCGACTCTCAACGCTTCCCTCGCCCGCTTGCGGGAGAGGGATTGAGGGTGAGGGAGACCGTCACGGCTTTCATGGTTGAGTCTGGTTTCCAAAGTCATGACGGTCATCCGATCAGCTTCGCCGCCTGGCGGTACCAGTCGGCCAGGTGGGGTGGAATCCACAGGCCCAGCACCAGCACCAGGCCCAGGTGGGCGAAGACGGGCAACAGGGCCGGCGGGTGGGGCAGCTTTTCCGCAGTGGATTCCCCATACACCATGGACTGCACCTTGCCGAAGATGGAAGCGAAGGCCACCGCCAGGGCCAGCAGCAGGAAGGGCGTGGCCCAGGGTTCCTGGCGCATGGCGGTGGTGAGGATGAGGAATTCGCTGGTGAACACGCCGAATGGCGGCATGCCCAGGATGGCCAGGGAGCCGAGCATGAGGCCCCAGCCCACCGTGGGGCTGCGCCGGATGAGGCCGCTGATGTCAGCGATGACCTGGGTGCCGCTCTTCTGCACCGCGTGGCCTACGGCAAAGAAAATGGCTGACTTGGTCAGGCTATGCACCGTCATGTGCAAGAGTCCAGCGAAGTTCGCCAGGGGGCCGCCCATGCCGAAGGCGAAGGTGATGAGGCCCATGTGCTCGATGGAGGAATAGCCGAAGAGGCGTTTCACGTCCTTCTGCCGGGACAGGAAGAAGGCCGCCACCACCACCGAGAGGAGGCCGAAGCCCATCATCAGGTTGCCGGCGAAGGGGGAATGCAGGGCGCCGTCCACCAGCACCTTGCAACGCAGGATGGCGTAGAGGGCCACGTTCAGCAAGAGGCCCGAGAGCACGGCGGACACCGGTGTGGGGCCTTCTGCGTGGGCGTCCGGCAACCAGTTGTGCAGGGGCACCAGGCCCACCTTGGTGCCGTAGCCCACCAGCAGGAAGACGAAGGCCAGGGACAGTACCGTGGGCTCCATCTGGCCCTTCACCGCGTCCAGGTGGGTCCACAGAAGCGCGTGGCCTTCCGTTCCCAGCAGCTTTTCGGCGGCGAAATACAGCAGGATGGTGCCAAACAGCGCCTGGGCAATGCCTACGCCGCAGAGGATGAAGTATTTCCAGGCCGCCTCGAGACTGGCGGCGGTGCGGTAGAGGGACACCAAGAGCACGGTGGTCAGGGTCGCCGCTTCCATGGCCACCCACAGAATGCCCATGTTGTTGGTGGTCAGCGCCAGCAGCATGGTGAACATGAACAACTGGTACATGGAATGGTAAAGACGCAGACGGGCCGGGTTGAGCTTGCCCTTGTCGCACTCCACCGCCATGTAGGGGCGGGAAAAGAGGGCGGTGGTGAAGCCCACGAAGGCTGTCAGGCTTACCAGGAAGACATTCACAGGGTCCACGAAAAACCATTCGTTGCCGGTCTTGAAGGGGCCGGTCTGGGACACCTGCCAGGTCAGGCCGGCGGCGGCCAGCAGGGTGGCCAGGGAAAACACGGCGTTGATGTTCCGCGCCACCGGACGGTGTCCGAAGAGGCCCAGGACGAGGCCGCCGAGGAGGGGAATGGCGAGGAGGAGGGTGAGGAAGCTCATGGGCGAAGTAAGGATTCAGAATTCAGGCGCCAGGATTCGGGGAAAGTCAGCACCGCCTCCGGCGGCGGAAGAGGGGCTGAATTCTGAATCCTGGTTCCTGAATCCTGCATTATCAGTCCTGTTTCAGTTGTTCCATGTGGCCGATATCCAGGGAGTCGAACTGTTCCCGGATCTGGAAGAAGAACACGCCCAGGATGACCATGCCCACCAGCACGTCCAGGGCGATGCCCAGTTCCACTACCATGGGCATGCCGTAGGTGGCGCTGGTGGCGGCGAAAAACAGGCCGTTCTCCATGGCCAGGAAGCCAACGACCTGGGGCACGGCCTTGCTGCGGGTGATCATCATGAAGAAGGCCAGCATGACGGCGGCCAGGGCGATGCCCAGGGTCGAGCGGGTGATCGTGCCGGCCAGCTGGGAAATGGGCAGGGCCAGGTTGAAGGAGAAGATCACCAGCACGATGCCGATGAGCATGGTGGTGGGGATGTTGATGAGGGTTTCCACGTCCCACTTGATGTTCAGCCGGCGGATCAAGCGGTGCAGGATCCAGGGCAGCAGGAAGACCTTGAGCACCAGGGTAATGCCGGCGGACCAGTAGAGGTGCTCCTTGCCCGTGGCGTAGGCCACCGTCAAGGTGGAGGCGCACAGCACGGCGCCCTGCAGGGCGAACAGGTTGATAAGAGTCAGGATGCGCCGCTGGGCCAGCATGGCGAAGGACAGCAAGAGCAGCACTGCGGCGAACAGGTTGATCAACTGGCCCGACAGGGGCAGGTGGTTCATTTGGGCACCCTTGCGCGGCGCGCCTTCCCGCCGGGCGGGAGCGAGCCTTCCTTGGAGCGGTCCGGCGAAAGGCTCATAAGCCTCTCTCCAGCAACAGGTGCACCAGCATGCCCAGCACCGCCAGCATGAAGGCGCCGCCGAGAAATTCCGGGGCACGGAAAATACGCATCTTGGCGTTCACGGTTTCGATGAGGGCCAGGGCGAAGCCGCCGATGAACAGCTTCAGCACCACCGAGGGAATGGCGATGAGGAGATTGCTGTAATCGGCGCTGGCCGGGATGCCCCAGGGGAAGAACAAGTCGATACCGAGGCAGGAATAGGCGTAGAGCTTCAGGGCCACTGAATACTCGATCAAGGCCAGGTGACGCCCGGAATACTCCAGGATCATGGCCTCGTGGATCATGGTGAGTTCCAGGTGGGTCGTGGGGTTGTCCACCGGCACCCGGGCGTTCTCCGCGATGGACACCAGGGTGAAGGCCACGCCAGCAAAGGCCAGGCTGGGATAGATGGCGAATTCCTTGTGGGCCAGGGTTTCCACGATATGGGCCATGGAGGTGGACTGGCTGATCAGCGACGCCGTGAAGAACACCATCAGCAGGGCTGGTTCCGCCAGGAAGCCTACGAGCATTTCCCGCCGGCTGCCCAGGGTGCCGAAGCTGGTGCCCACGTCGAAGCCCGCCAGGGCCATGGCCATGCGGGCCAGGGCGAAGATACCCACCAGGGCGATGGCATCCGCCGCCGAGTCGAAGGGCAGGTCGGTGGACAGGGTCGGCACGATGGCGCAGGCCAGGGCCATGCAGGCGAAGACCACGTAGGGCACGGCGCGGAACAGGCTGGAGGCGTCATGCGCCAGCACCACGTCCTTGTGCAGCAGTTTGGCCAGGGTAAAAAAGGGCTGGGCCATGGAGGGCGCCCGCTTGTTCTGCATCCAGGCCCGGCACTGGGTGATCCAGCCCATGAGGAGCGGCGCCAGCACCAAGGCGGTGGCGAGTTGCAGGGCTTGCATGAGGAGGCCGTGGAGATTAACGTGCATGGCCCGGACTCCTTGCAAATTGAACGGATGTGGCTGTGTTTCCCTCACCCCCCCGCCCCCGCTTCGCGCCCACGGCAGGCACTGCATTGCCTGCCGGCTGCATGGGCGGAGAGCAGTGCTCTCCGAATTCCCCACGCAGCCCCGAAGGAGAGGGGAGCGTCGTGAGTCGCTTCGCGACTTGAGTGTACTGGGTATTCATCGGCTGATCAGGAAAAGCAGGGTCAGCAGTGTGACGAAGCTGTACATGAGGTACACGGCGATGCGGCCCTGCTGCAGGCGGCACACCAGGCCAGCGACGAAATCCACGGCCCGGGCCACCGGCAGGTAGACCCAGAACCAGAGGGGATCTTCCACCTTGATGCGGTAGCGCGGATGGCGGTCGAAGGCCGAGGGCAGATCCCGGGTAATGCGGTAGAAGGGTTCGAAGACGTTGATGAGGGGCTGGGACAGGCCTTCTGCCGTATCTTGCATGCGGGCGTTCTGCAGCGGGAAGCCGCAATCCCAGGCCGGCGCCCGGCGCACCCGGCCGTGCCATAGGCGGCGCACGGCGACGAAGGCGAGGGTCATGACTCCGGCGATGACGGCAAGGAACAACAGCGGGTTGAAGCTGGCCCGCTCCGGGCTGATGGGGGCGAGGAACCAGCCATGCTGGGCCACCTGGGCGCCCAGGCCTGCGTGCAGCAGCACTTGGGTGACGGCATCGATCTTGCCGATGACCCAGTTCGGCAGAATGCCCAGCAGGATGCAGACGAGGCCCAGCCAGGCCAGGCCCATGCGCTCCCGTCGGCTGGCGTCATGGGCTTCGGCAAGTTTCGCTTCCCGGTGCTGGCCGAGGAAGACGATGCCGTAGAACTTCACCATGACATAGCCGGCCAGCGCACCCACCAGGGCCACGGCGGCGGCGGCCACTGGCACCAGCATGTTGATGTAGCCCTGGGGCAGGCCCGGAGTGAACAAAAAGCTTTGCAAGAGCAGCCATTCGGAGACGAAACCATTAAAGGGCGGCAGGCCGGCACTGGCCAGCACCCCCAGCAGGGCCAGCCAGCCCACCCAGGGCATGGGCCGGATGAGGCCCCCCAGGGTGCCCAGGTTGCGGCTCTTGGTGGCGTGCAGCACGGAGCCGGTGCACAGGAACAACAGGCTCTTGAAGAAGGCGTGGTTGATGCAGTGATACAGGGTGGCGGTCAGGGCCAGGGCCGCCAGCATGGGCATGTGGAAGGCCTGGAAAGTGATGGACAGGCCCAGACCGACGAAAATGATGCCCATGTTCTCGATGGAGGAATAGGCCAGGAGGCGCTTCATATCCGTCTGCACGGCGGCGAAGAACACGCCGAAGAGGGCGGTCATGAGGCCGAAGGCCAGCACCGTGATGCCCCACCACCACAGCTGCACGTGCAGCAGGTCGAAGCTGACCCGCAGGATGCCGTAGATGGCGGTCTTGAGCATGACGCCGCTCATCATGGCGGATACCGGCGAAGGTGCCGCCGGGTGGGCTTCCGGCAGCCAGGCATGCAGGGGCAAGAGGCCCGCCTTGGCGCCGAAGCCGAAGAGGGCCAGGAAGAAGGCTACGGAGGCCCACATGCCGGTGTGGGAGGCCCCGCGCATGGCGGCGAAGGTGTAGCCGGTGAGGCTGGCGCTGTCCTGGGGCACGGCGGCCTGCAGCACGCCAAAGGACAAGAGGATGCCGATGGCGCCGATGTGGGCCAAGAGCAGGTAGAGGTAGCCGGCGCGGCGGATTTCCGGAATCTTGTGGTCCGAGGTGACCAGGAAGAAGGAGGACATGGCCATAGTTTCCCAGGCCACCATGAAGGTGTAGGCGTCGTCCGCCAGGATCACGAAGACCATGCTGGCCAGGAAGACGTGGTATTCGAGGCATTGCAGGCCCGGCGCCGTGCCCTCGCCTTGGCGGATGTAGCCGCAGATGTAGGTGCTGATGCCCGCAGTGGCGCCGCCCAGGATCAGGAGGAAGAAGGCGGAGAGGGCATCAAGGCGCAGGTGCACCGGCAGGTCCGGCAGGCCGATGGGCAGTTCCATGACCTGGGGAGGAGCGTTCAGGCTGATGAAGGCCGCCACGGCCAGCAGCAGGGCGGAAACGGCGCCCAGGGGATAGAGCAGGCCGGTGATGAAGCGGAAGTTCCGTTTCCGGGACATGCCCGCCAGCCCGATCACCACCCATCCCAGCGCCAGGATGGCGATGATGTCAATCGGGAGCATGCCGAAAAGCGTAGTCACATCCAGACGTCGGGTAAGGAACAGGGGCGAGACCGCCAATTATGACGTCTCCACCGCGAAGGGCAAGATTATCGCCGTCCAAGCTGACGAAAGGCTTACGGGAGGCTTACGGCAAGGTCTGGCAACGGCCGCGCTGCTAGCCGGGGCCGCATGGGTCAGCTCCCGGTGCTCGTCACCCAGTTCTCAAGTTGCAAGCCCGGAACGCGGATGAATTCCCGTTCGTTGTTGGTCACCAGCACCCAGCCCTCGGCACGGGCATGGGCGGAAAGCCAGAGATCATTGTTGCCGATGGGCTGGCCGGTCTTTTGCAGGCTGGCGCGAATCTGCCCGTAATGCTCTCCAGCCGCTTCCGGCAGGGGGAACACCGGGATAAGACTTTCCAGTTGCTGGATGCCTGCCACGGCTTTTTCCCGGGACTGGCTCTTTTCGGCGCCAAAGCGCAGTTCCCCCAGGGTGATGACCGACATGGCCAATTCGCTGGCGGCATGGTGGGCGAAGCGCTCCCGCACAGCGGGAGGGTTGTGCTTGGCAATGTAGATGCAGATATTGGTATCGAGCAGGTAACGCGTAGCCATCAGAACGCGTCCCTTTCCTGGGGGGGCGTGTCGTCCCGGCCGTCCGCCATGAAGTCCGCGGGCAGGCTGACCAGAGCGTCGAAAATGGCACTGGCATTGACCGGCACTTCCCGCAGGATGATTTCCTCGCCCCGGCGAAATATCTCTACCCGCTCGGCGTTCAGCCGAAACTCCTTTGGCAGGCGCACAGCCTGACTGTTGCCGGACTGGAAAACGCGGGCGTAGCTCATGGCAGGCTCCCAAAGAGGGTGTATAAACGCGAAGTATATACATCCTTGCGTTGCACGGAAATCCCCCCGCGCCAGACGCGAGGGGTTTCGAGCGGGCAGTGTGGGGCGGGCTACTTGACCCGCATGCCCGGCTGGGCGCCGTCGTCGGGACTCAGGATGAAGAGGCCCGGGGTGTCGCCGCTTGCTGCCAGGACCATGCCTTCACTCATGCCGAACTTCATCTTGCGCGGCGCCAGGTTGGCCACCATGACCGTCATGCGGCCCACCAGGGTGGCCGGATCGTAGGCGGACTTGATGCCGGCGAAGACCTGACGGGGCTTCTTCTCGCCGATGTCCAGTGTCAGCCGGAGGAGCTTGGCGGCGCCGTCCACGTGCTCCGCATTCACGATGCGGGCGATGCGCAGGTCGATCTTGGTGAAGTCGTCAATACTGATTTCCGGGGCCAGGGGGCCGCCGCAGAGTTCATCCATGGTGGATTCCATGGCGGCCTGGGTTTCGCCGGCCCGGGCCGCATTCTGCTGGTGCTCGCCGTGACGCTGCTGGGATTCCGCCGTCTTGGTGGTCTGGGCGGCGGGAGTCGCTGCTTCCAGGGAATCCTTGTTGGCGTCGATGAGCGCATCCACCTGTTTCGGGTCGATGCGGGTCATGAGGTGCTTGTAGTCCCGGATTTCGTGGCCGGCGGGCAGGGGCGCCCAGGCGTCCTGCCAGTTCAGTGGGGCGATATTCAGGAAGGCTTCCACTTCCGCCGCCAGTTTGGGCAGCACAGGCTTCAGGTAGAGCGTCAGGTCGCGGAACAAGGTCAGGGCGGTGGAGCAGACTTCCTGCAGGCGTTCTTCCATGCCTTCCTGCTTGGCCAGTTCCCAGGGTTTTTGCTCCGCCACGTATTGGTTGGCCGTGTCGGCGAGGCGCATGACTTCCCGTAGTGCCCGGGAGAAATCCCGGTCCTCATAGGACTTGGCGATTTCATTGCTCTGCCAGGCGGACTCAAAGGCGGCGGTGGCGTTGGCGTCCGTGGTGCCCAGCTTGCCGCCGAAGCGCTTGGTGATGAAGCCGGCGCAGCGGCTGGCGATGTTGATGAACTTGCCCACCAGGTCCGAATTCACCCGGGCGATGAAATCGTTCAGGTTCAGGTCGATATCCTCCATGCTGCCGTTCAACTTTGCCGCGTAGTAGTAGCGCAGCCACTCCGGGTTGAGGCCCTGGGCCAGGTAGCTCTCGGCGGTGATGAAAGTGCCGCGGCTCTTGGACATCTTGGCGCCATCCACCGTCAGGAAGCCATGGGCGAAGATGCGGTTGGGCACCCGGTAGCCGGCGTGTTCCAGCATGGCGGGCCAGAACAGGGCGTGGAAATAGAGAATGTCCTTGCCGATGAAATGCACCATTTCCGTGTCGACGGCGCCCTTGGCGTCGAGGAAATCCGCCTCATCCATGACTTTGCCGGCGGCGGAGAGCTTGCCCAGGTAGTTGCGGAAGCTGCCGAAATAGCCCACCGGCGCATCCAGCCAGACGTAGAAGAACTTGCCGGTCTTATGGCCGTTGTCGCCGGGAATCTCGAAGCCGAAGTAGGGGGCGTCCCGGGAAATGTCCCAGTCGGACAGGCGGTTCTCGCCCTCGGCTCCGAGCCATTCCTGCATCTTGTTGGCGGCTTCCGTCTGCAGTGTGCCTTCGCGGCGGGTGAATTCCCGCAGGAAGGCCTGGCAGCGCGGATCGGACAGGCGGAAGAAATGGTGCTCGGAATCCTTCAGCACCGGCTGGGCGCCGGACACCGCCGAGTAGGGGTTCTTCAAATCCGACGGCGTGTAGGCGGCGCCGCAGGATTCGCAGTTGTCGCCGTACTGATCCTTGGCCCCGCACTTTGGACATTCGCCCTTGATGAAGCGGTCCGGCAGGAACATTTCCTTTACCGGGTCGTAGTACTGCTCAATGGAGCGCACCTCGATGAGGCCGGCGCCATTCAGCTTCTTATAGATGTCCTCGCAGAACCAGCGGTTCTCTTCGGAGTCGGTCTGGTGGTAGTTGTCGAAGCCCACCAGGAAGCCGCCCAGTTCGCTTTTTCCCGCGCGCCAGGCGGCGTGGGTCTCCAATCCGCCGAAAAAGTCCCGGGTGTGTTCCTGCAGCACCCGATCCACCAGGGCACGGGGTGTGATGCCTTCCTTCTCGGCCCGCAGCATAATAGGGGTGCCGTGCTGGTCGTCCGCCCCCACGTAATGAACCTCGTGGCCGTTCATGCGCTGGAAGCGCACCCAGATGTCGGTCTGGATGTATTCCACCAGGTGGCCGAGGTGAATGGCGCCGTTGGCGTAGGGCAGGGCGCTGGTGACGAGGATCTTGCGGGTCATGGAAGAGGGCCGGGAGCTTTCACTAAAGGCCGCATTCTAACAAATTGCTTGTGTCTAGCCCGTCTGGGGGGCAGGTGATCCTCTTCGACTTGCGCTAGACTCTCGCGTTCCCCAATCAAAACCACCGCTGGAGTAGAAATGAGCATTAGCGCATCCCAGGTGCAGGACGCCCTCAAGAGCGTCATCGACCCCAATACCGGCAAGGATTTCGTGGCCACCAAGTCGGCAAAGAACATCAAGATCAACGGCGCCGACATCGCCCTGGATATCGAGCTGGGCTACCCGGCGAAGAGCCAGATCGACGGCCTGCGTACCCAGGTCATCGCGGCGCTGAAGGCTATTCCCGGCGCGGGCAACATCAGTGCCAATGTTTACGTCAAGATCGTTTCCCACGCGGTACAGCGGGGCGTCAAGCTCATTCCCGGCGTCAAGAACATCATCGCCGTGGCCTCCGGCAAGGGCGGCGTGGGCAAGAGCACCACGGCGGTGAACCTGGCCCTGGCTCTGGCCGCCGAAGGCGCCACGGTCGGTATCCTGGATGCCGATATCTACGGGCCGTCCCTGCCCCAGATGCTGGGCATCAGCGGCCAGCCCGAATCGCCGGACGGCAAGACCATCCAGCCCATGGAATCCTACGGCGTGCAGGCCATGTCCATCGGCTTCCTGGTGGACGTGGAGACCCCCATGGTGTGGCGCGGCCCCATGGTCACCCAGGCCCTGGAACAACTGCTCACGGAAACCAACTGGACCAATCTGGATTATCTGGTGGTGGATATGCCCCCGGGCACCGGCGACGTGCAGCTGACCCTGTCCCAGAAGGTGCCGGTAACGGGGGCCGTCATCGTCACCACGCCCCAGGACATCGCCCTGCTGGACGCCCGTAAGGGTTTGAAGATGTTCGAAAAGGTGGGCATCCCCATCCTCGGCATTGTGGAAAACATGAGCATCCACATCTGCTCCAACTGCGGCCATGAAGAGCACATCTTCGGCAGTGGTGGCGCGGCGCGCATGGCGGCGGACTACACGGTGGAACAGCTGGGCTCCCTGCCGCTGGCCATGTCCATCCGTGAACAGACCGACGCGGGCAAGCCCACTGTGGTGGCGGACCCGGACGGCCGGGTGGCGGAAATCTACCGCGGCATCGCCCGCCGGGTGGCGGTGAAGATCGCCGACCAGGCCCGGGACATGACCTCCAAGTTCCCGAATATCGTGGTGCAGAACACGTAGGATTCAGGCGTAGGGTGGGCAGATGAAGCCTGCCCACCCTACGGTTTTGTCATCGGGAGCCTGCCATGGTCGTACGTGCGATGCTGTTGCTGCTGATTCCGGTCACTGCCCTGGCGGCGGAGCCGCGCTTGCCGGTGCCGACGCCGGTGAAGGGGGGTCTGTTGGAACGGCAGGTAGTGGCCGAGGGAGATGCCCGCTTCGATTTCCGCCTGCAGGATCTGGGCTCGGTGCCGGGCCCCGTTGCCGGCAGCCGCATCCACAAGATGCGGGACTTCGAAAACCGGGTGTCCTGCTATGTCTTCGTTCCCGAAGGTGCCAAGCCCAATGGCGGCAGCGTGAGCTGCGTGAAGGACTGAAGGGGTAGTGTGGGCAAAGCGGAGCGTGCCCACGTTTTGCGGGATTCCCCTTCGGCAGGCGTAGGTTGTGCCGGAAGGCACAACACATCGTGGGCAATGCCATGTTGTGCCTTCCGGCACAACCTACGCTGCTTTCCGGTTTTGGCTTTTCTCGGCGCCTCGGCGCCTCGGCGTTTCAAATGGTTTTTTCCCGTTACAATGCGCGTTTTTTGCTGACCGGATTCCGTCATGAGTATCAAGTCCGACAAGTGGATCCGCCGCATGGCGGAAACGACAGGCATGATCGAGCCCTTCGAGCCCGGCCAGGTGCGGGAGCAGGACGGACGCAAGATCGTTTCCTACGGCACCTCCAGCTACGGCTACGACATCCGCTGCTCCCGGGAGTTCAAGCTGTTCACCAACATCAACAGCACCATCGTGGACCCGAAGAACTTCGACCCGAACTCCTTCGTCGAGGTGAACGCGGACTACTGCATCATCCCGCCCAATTCCTTCGCCTTGGCGCGCACCGTCGAGTATTTCCGCATTCCGCGCAATGTGCTGACCATTTGCCTGGGCAAGAGCACCTACGCCCGCTGCGGCATCATCGTGAACGTCACGCCCTTCGAGCCGGAATGGGAAGGACACGTGACGCTGGAGTTCTCCAATACCACGCCCCTGCCGGCCAAGATCTACGCCAACGAGGGCTGCGCCCAAGTGCTGTTCCTGGAAGCCGACAAGGACGACATCTGCGAGACCTCCTACAAGGATCGCGGCGGCAAGTACCAGGGCCAGCAAGGCGTCACGCTGCCCAAGATCTAAGAGCGTCAGCGGTAAGGGGTTAGCGGTGAGCAATGCCGCTGCCTCCAAACTGTAACAATCGGACACTACGCTCTCCGCTCACCCCTTACTTCTTACAAAAAAAACATGCGCTTCCGTTTCCCTATCGTCATCATCGACGAAGACTTCCGTTCCGAGAATGCGTCGGGCCTGGGTATCCGGGCGCTGGCGGAAGCCATCGAGAAGGAAAATATGGAAGTGCTGGGGGTGACCAGCTATGGTGACCTGTCCTCCTTCGCCCAGCAGCAGAGTCGCGCTTCCGCCTTCATCCTGTCCATCGACGACGAGGAATTCGGCGGTGGTTCTCCCGAGGAAGCCCAGCATGCATTGAAGCAGTTGCGGGCCTTCGTCGAGGAAATCCGCTGGCGCAATCTGGACATCCCGATTTTCCTCTACGGCGAGACGCGCACCAGTCGTCACATTCCGAATGACGTGCTGAAGGAACTGCATGGTTTCATTCACATGTTCGAGGACACGCCGGAATTCGTCGCCCGCTACATCGTGCGGGAATCCAAGTCCTACCTGGATTCCCTGGCGCCGCCCTTCTTCCGCGCCCTGGTGCATTACGCGGCGGATGGTTCCTACTCCTGGCACTGCCCCGGCCATTCCGGCGGCGTGGCCTTCCTGAAAAGCCCGGTGGGCCAGATGTTCCACCAGTTCTTCGGCGAGAACATGCTGCGGGCCGATGTCTGCAACGCGGTGGAAGAACTGGGCCAGTTGCTGGACCACACCGGGCCGGTGCGGGCTTCCGAAATCAACGCGGCGCGCATTTTCCATTGCGACCACCTGTTTTTCGTCACCAACGGTACCTCCACCTCCAACAAGATCGTCTGGCACTCCACGGTGGCGCCGGGGGACATCGTAGTGGTGGACCGCAACTGCCACAAGTCGGTGCTGCACTCCATCATCATGACCGGGGCCATTCCCGTGTTCCTCATGCCGACGCGCAACAACTTCGGCATCATCGGACCTATCCCCCGGGAAGAGTTCCTGATGGAGAACATCCGCAAAAAAATCGAGGCCAATCCCTTCGCCCGGGAGATTCTGCGCAAGAACCCGAATGTGAAGCCCCGGGTGCTGACCATCACCCAGAGCACCTACGACGGCGTGCTCTACAACGTCGAAGACATCAAGCAGATGCTCGACGGCGAGATCGAGACCCTGCATTTCGACGAAGCCTGGCTGCCCCACGCCTCCTTCCATGACTTCTATGGCGACTACCACGCCATCGGTGAGGACCGGCCGCGCTGCAAGGAGTCCATGATTTTCTCCACCCAGTCCACCCACAAGCTGCTGGCGGGATTGAGTCAGGCCTCGCAAATCCTGGTGCAGGAGTCGGAAGCCCTCAAGCTGGACCGGGACTGCTTCAACGAAGCCTACCTGATGCACACCTCCACCAGCCCCCAGTACTCCATCATCGCCTCCTGCGATGTGGCGGCGGCCATGATGGAGGCCCCCGGCGGCCAGTCCCTAGTGGAAGAATCGATCAAGGAAGCCCTGGATTTCCGCCGCGCCATGCGCAAGGTGGACGAGGAGTGGGGCGCGGACTGGTGGTTCAAGGTGTGGGGGCCGGACGACCTGTCGGAGGAAGGCATCGAGGAACGGGAAGCCTGGATGCTCAAGGCCGGCGACCGCTGGCACGGCTTCGGCAACCTGGCCGAAGGCTTCAACATGCTGGACCCCATCAAGGCCACCATCATCACCCCCGGCCTGGACATGGACGGGGATTTTTCGGATGACTTCGGCATTCCGGCCGCCATCGTCACCAAGTACCTGGCGGAACACGGTGTTATCGTCGAGAAGTGCGGGCTTTACTCGTTCTTCATCATGTTCACCATCGGCATCACCAAGGGCCGCTGGAACACCATGGTGACGGAACTGCAGCAGTTCAAGGACGACTACGACAAGAACCAGCCCCTGTGGCGCATCATGCCGGACTTCATCGCCAAGCATCCGCGCTACGAGCACATCGGCCTCCGGGAACTGTGCAACCAGATCCACGCGGTGTACAAAGCCGCCGACGTGGCCCGCCTCACCACCGAGATGTATCTCTCCAACATGGAACCGGCCATGAAGCCGGCGGACGCCTTCGCCAAGATGGCCCACCGGGAGATCGAGCGGGTGGAACTGGACAAGCTGGAGGGCCGCATCACCAGCGTGCTCCTCACCCCCTATCCGCCGGGCATCCCCTTGCTGATTCCGGGGGAACTCTTCAATTCCACCATCGTCCAGTACTTGAAGTTCGCAAGGGATTTCAGCGAGAAATTCCCCGGCTTCGAGACCGATGTTCACGGCCTCGTGAAAGGCGAAGTGGACGGCAAGTCCCGGTACTACGTGGATTGCGTGGAACGCAAGGGACGGCGTAAGAAGAAGGTGTAGGCTGATTCACTGTGCTTGCAGCCGTACAGCAAAAAGCCGATTCTTCGCGGAATCGGTTTTTTGTTATCCGGCCCGGCAAGGGCTGAACGCGTTGCCGGCTTCAGGTTCTGGCGCGTTTGCCGCGAAGGCCCATGGCGGCGAGGGCGGCAAGGATCAGGGCGCCGGAGGCCGGCTCCGGCACGTTGCTGACGCCGCCGAGGCTGCCGTCAAACACGACTTCCGCCAGGGCGATCCAGGCGTTCTCCGGCAGGTTGTTAAGCGTCAGTTCCACGTAGCGGCCGACGCCGGGCGTGGCCAGCAACTGGTAGATGCCATCCATGTTGTCGGAAAGATACCGTTCAGTGGAGGACAGACTGCGCACCTGGGTAGCGCCAAAACTGATGCCATCGCTGGAAAAGCGCACCCCGACCGATGCCGGAATGTACACCGCCGCCGACGAATAATATTTGAAGTAGGTCGTCACGCTATCCAGAGTATGGATCGCACCCAGATCGAAGGTGATGACCGGCGACTGCTGGTACCACAGCACATAGGGAGACCAGGCGCCATAGCCAGTCACGACCGATGTACCAAACACGCCGTCGGTCAGATCCCCTTTGCCTCCCGACAGAAAACCGCCAGTGTTACTGCCGGTGTAGGCGTTGTCGTAATAGGCGCCAAAATATGGTGCGCCGTCGGGCATGCTGTAGGTCGCTACCGTAATGGGCGCAGCCTGGGCCGCCGCGCTGGCAGCAAGAATAGCCGCTGCAACCAGGTGTTTGATTTTCAAGCTTGGCCCCTTTGGGTATTGATAAATAACAATAGCTTGGAGGCTAGCATGCTTTCTGGAAAAAATACAGAGGGCCACCGACGAAGAAAAGGCCGTTTCCGTACTCCCGGAAACGGCCTTTCTGAACTTCAAGCCGATTGTGGCCTGAATCCTGCCCTTACATGTGCATCGCACCCATGACGGCCAGGCCAACGCCGACGGTGGAGGCGCCGTAGACGCCGAACATCAGCCATTTCTTGCGGGTCAAGAGGGCAATGGCGGAGAGGGCGATGGAAATCTGCAAGAGCGTTGAGGCCATGGCCCAGCGGCCGTGGATGTGCATCTCGGCGTCGCTGTGGTGATCGGCTTCCTTGGCGGCGGCTTCGAGTTTTTCCGCTTCCACCTTGATTTCCGCCTTTTCTTTCTCGTACTTTTCGATCTTCAGCTTGAACTTTTCCTTGTCCTCCCCCGTGGTCAGGGTGACGGAAAGTTCCGCCAGATTTTGCTTGTTGCTCTTGGCCTGGTAGTAGTTCCACTGATTGGAGGCGGAGGTCTTCTGGATGGCCGCTTCGTTCTTGTAGAGCAGGGCCGCATTCTGGGTGTGGCCGCCTTCGTAACCGAACAAGGCGCCGAGGGTGGACAGGATGGCCGTGGTGACGGCAATCCGGGAGGCGAAGTTGTCATCGCCGCCATGGCCCTGGGCGGCGTGTTCCAGGGCGTGGTCGTGGGGGCCGTGAACGTGGAATCCGTGATCAGACATGGGGTTTCTCCTGTTGGTTTGCAGGTCGGGATTGATCCCGACGATTTTTGCTGGGGCCGGACTCATCCGGTCGTGTCGGAATAAATTACGACCTACAGGGCGGCTTGATAGCTTACAAAATCGAAGGCCCAAGCATGGGTTTCATCGGCGGCATGATGCTCGCGCTGTGTTTCAAGGAATCGCGAGCGGTCGAAGGCCGGAAAATGGGCGTCACCCTCCACGTTGCCGTGGACTTCCGTCAGGTACAGAGTGTGGGCCAGGGGCAGTGCCAGAGCGTACAGTTCGCCGCCACCGATGACGAAGACCTCCTCCGCGTTGCCGCAGGCCGCCAGGGCCTCTTCCAGTCCATGCACCACCCGGCAACCGGCGGCAGCATAAACGGGGTCTCGGGTGACGACAATGTTTTCCCGGCCGGGCAGGGGGCGGCCCAGGGATTCCCAGGTCTTGCGGCCCATGATGACCGGGCAGCCCAGGGTCAGGGCCTTGAAGTGCTTGAGATCATCCGGCAGGCGCCAGGGCAGGGTGTTGTGTCGGCCGATGACGCCGTTGGTGGCGAGGGCGGCGATAAGGCAGAGTCGGGACATAGTGGCGCGGTCTTCGAAAGAGGGCCTGAGTTTGCCACAGGGTGCCTGTTGTAGACAAAAAAAGGCGAGCTGATGCCCGCCTTTCTCTGAAACACCGAAGAAGAAATTACTTCTTGGCTTCGGCCTTCTTTTCTTCAGCCTTGGCGGCGGGCTTGGCTTCAGCCTTCTTTTCTTCCTTCTTGGCTTCGGGCTTGGCTTCAGCGGGCTTGGCTTCAGCAGCCTTGTCAGCGGCGGGCTTGGCTTCCTTCTTGGCCTTCTTGGCGGCCTTCTTTTCAGCCTTGGCGTCAGCCTTCTTTTCTTCCTTGGCGTCAGCCTTCTTCTCTTCCTTGGCGGCCGGCTTGGCTTCTTCCTTCTTGGCTTCGGCCTTCATTTCAGCCTTGGCGGCGGGCTTGGCTTCAGCAGCCTTGGGGGCATCAGCGGCGAAAGAGATGGAAGCGGCGAACAGGGATGCGATCAGGGCGGCGAACAGCTTGGACATTTATATTTCTCCTCAAAGGTATAGATAGGGCAGCTTCGAAGCTGCTCCGGTGATAACGCGCCAAGCTTGCAGGAGGTTGACGTGCCCGGTAGCTATTTTCAGGTATTTTTAAAAAAACCTTGTCCTAGACATGGGTAATGGCAATTTCGCCGTAAAGATCCAGGTAGGCGGCGGCGGCCCGGTCCCAGCTAGAGTCCCGCGCCATGCCGGCCTGTTGCAGGCAGCGCCAAACCGGACGGTCGTGCCAGAGGGCCACGGCGCGTTCGATGGTGACCAGCAGGGAGTCGGCATCAATGCCGGGCATGACGAAGCCGGTGGCGCTGCCGTCCGCCAGGCTTTCGGGCGTGCAGTCCGTTACCGTGTCCGCCAGGCCCCCCGTGGGACGCACCAGGGGCGGCGTGCCGTAGCGCAGGCTGTACATCTGGTTGAGACCACAGGGTTCGAAGCGGGACGGCATGAGGAACAGGTCGGCGCCGGCCTCGATCTGGTGCGCCAGGGCTTCGTCGTAGCCGATACGCACGCCCATCAGTCCTGGGTGGAGGGCCGGCAGTTCTTTGAATCCTGCCTGCAGGGTCTTGTCGCCTGCGCCAAGAACCACCAGCTGGATGCCCCGGGCCGCCAGTTGGGGCGCCACTTCCAGCACCCAGTCCAGACCTTTTTGATGGGTCAGGCGGCTGACGACGCCCAAGAGCGGCCGGGTTTCACTTTCCTGCAAACCAAAGAGGCGCTGCAGGGCGGACTTGTTGGCGGCCTTGTCCTCCAGGTGGGCGGCGTCGTAGTTCTTCGCCAAGGCCGGGTCCGTGGCCGGGTTCCACACCGCTTCGTCTACGCCATTGAGAATGCCGGTGAGCACGTGGCGCTTGTGGCGCAGGAGGCCCGCCATGCCGAAACCGAGCGCGTCGCCCTGGATTTCCCGGGCATAGGTGGGGCTGACGGTGGTGATGCGGTCAGCCAGTTGCAATCCGGCCTTCAGGAAAGACAAATGACCATGGAACTCGACCCCGAGGGGCTGGAAGGCCTCCGCTGGCAGGCCTACTGCCGGCATCAGCGTGGGGCCGAAATTGCCCTGGAAGGCCAGGTTGTGCACCGTCATGACCGTGCCGGGGCGGGGCTTGCCGGCGGCCACGGCGTCGTAATGCAGGTAGGCTGGCGTAAGTCCCGCCTGCCAGTCGTTGCCATGCACCACCTGGGGCCGCCAATCGATGGGGCTGGCGTCGCCGGAAAAAATGGCGGCTACCTTGGCCAGCAGGGCGAAGCGCAGGGGGTTGTCCGGCCAGTCCGGCCCTTCCGGCGTCTGGTAGGGGCCGCCGGGGCGATTGAAGAAGCGCGGGCAGTCCAGCAGCCACAGGGTTACGCCGGAGGGGGCGATGGCTTCCAGAATGCGGCAGGGTGGCAGGCTGCCGCCCGGGTGGGCGATGCCGACGATGAGCTTGGCGTCCGGGAAGGCGGCCGTCAGGGCCGGGTAGGCCGGCACCAGCAGGCGCAGGTCCACGCCGGCCTTGACCAGGGCTTCCGGCAGTGCCGCCGCCACATCCCCCAGTCCCCCCGTCTTGACCCAGGGAGCGATTTCGGAAGTGACGAACAGGATGCGCAGAGCGGTAGGGGAGGGCATGGCGATATTTCAGGGGTGAGGGGTGAGAAAGAAGCGTGAGGAGTGAGGAGCGTCTTGAGTGAGGAGTGGAAATCACCGCGCCTTCGGCGCGCATGCCTTACCCCTCACTCCTTACTCCTCCCCCCTCACGCTTTATCAATTACAGCCAGACCATCATGCCCATCTCGAAGGGATGGGTGAGGAGGGGGTGGCGGGGATAGACGCGGATGCGGTATTCCACCTTGCCGCAGAGTTCAGGCTGCAGGTCCAGGGCGTAGAGGTGTTCCCGGCCGTCGATCTGGCGCTCCAGTTTCAGCTCGTGGGTCTGGGGCTGACTGGGACGGGTGCCGTTGCCGGGCCTGCCGAAGAGCAGTTCCACCGTCACGTCCTCGGGGACCAGGCCGTTCAGATTGACCGCCACGTCCATGCGCAGCCGATCGCCGAAGTTCATGCGGGTCTTGGGGGCATCGACGCGGCGCAGGGCCACGCCATTCCAGGCGCTCCTGACCTTGGCTTTCCAGGCCGCCAGGCCCCGGGCACCAGCGAAATCGTTGGCGGAGTGGCGCTGCCACTGGGTCGTGGCCGGGCGGTAAAACTTGTCCACGTACTGGGACACCATGCGCGTGGAGTTGAAGGCCGGCATGATGGTGGCGATGGAGCGCTTGGCCATGGCCACCCAGCCCGGCGAGTAGCCCATGGGACCCCGGTCGTAGTAGAGCGGAATGACCTGATCCTGCAGGATTTCGTAGAGGGTGCGGGACTCTTCCTGATTGCGGCGGGACTGGTCCAGGGCTTCGGAGGCGGGCTTGATGGCCCAGCCGTTGGTGCCATCAAAGCCTTCGCCCCACCAGCCATCCAGCACGGACAGGTTGAGCACACCGTTCATGGCGGCCTTCATGCCGGAGGTGCCGGAGGCTTCCAGCGGGTAAATGGGGTTGTTCAGCCACACGTCCACGCCGGACACCAGGCGCCGGGCCAGGCGCAGATCGTAGCCTTCCACCACCAACATGCGGCCTTCGAATTCCGGCGTGCGGGCCACGCCCGCCAGCCAGCGGATGAGGTCCTGGCCCGGCTGGTCCGCCGGGTGGGCCTTGCCGGCAAAGAGAAACAGCACCGGGCGTTCCGGATCGGAAACGATTTCCCGCAGCCAGTCGGTGTTTTCCAGCAGCAGGGCCGCCCGCTTGTAGGTGGCGAAGCGGCGGGCAAAACCGATGGTCAGCACGTTGGGATTCTTCGGGTCAGCCAGTTTCAGCAGCCGGTCCAGGTGGGCTTCCGAGCCGTGGTTGCGGGCGTTCTGGGTGGCAATGCGACTCCGTACCAGGTGCAGCATCTGGGATTTGAGAGACTGGCGGATGCTCCAGAACAGGTGGTCCGGAATGGCATGGACGCCGTTCCAGCAGTTCTGGTCCAGCAGCCGCTGGGCCCAGCCCGGACTCAGTGCGTTGTCGAATACGTCGTGCCAGGCATCCGCCAGAAAGGTGGGCGCATGCACGCCGTTGGTGATGTAGTCGATGGGATTTTCTTCCGGGTCGATCTGGGGCCACAGGTTGGCGCAGATGTCACTGGAAACACCGCCGTGGATGCGCGACACGCCGTTATGGAAACGGGAGCCGCGGATGGCCAGGGCGGTCATGTTGAAGTCGTTGCCGCCGGCCGTGCGCCCCAAGGCCAGCAGCTCATTCATGCCCAGGCCCAGATCCCGGCAGCATTCGTCGAAATAGCCGCGGATCATGTCGTCGGCGAAATGATCGTGGCCCGCCGGCACGGCGGTGTGGGTGGTGAACACCGTGTTGGCCGCCACCGCCTCCAGGGCCGTGGCGAAGTCCATGCCCCGGGCCGTCAGGCTGCGCACCCGTTCCAGTATCTGGAAGGCCGCATGGCCTTCATTGATGTGCCACACCGTGGGCGCCAGGCCCAGGGCTTCGATGGCGCGTACGCCGGCCACACCCAGGATGATTTCCTGCTCGATGCGGGTGGTGCGGTCGCCGCCATAGAGCCGATGGGCGATATCCCGGTCGTGGGGCGTGTTTTCGTCGAGATGGGTGTCCAGCAGGTAGAGGGTGACGTGGCCCACTCTGGCCTGCCACACCTTCACCGCCACCTTGCGCCCCGACATGGCCACGAACACCTTGAGCTCGTTGCCATCGGCGTTCCTGACTTCCGCCACCGGCAGGTCGTCGAAATCGGAATCCGTGTACAGGGCGTGCTGGGCGCCCTCGTTGTCGATGCTCTGGTGGAAATAACCCTGGCGATAAAGCAGGCCCACGCCGACGAAGGGCAGGCGCAGATCGCTGGCGGCCTTGCAATGGTCGCCGGCCAGAATGCCAAGGCCACCGGAGTAAATGGGCAGGCTCTCGTGGAAACCAAATTCCGCGCAGAAGTAGGCCACCAGGCCATCCTCCGGCATGCGCTCGCCTTCTTCCCGGGCCGGGCCGCTGTGATAGGTGTCGTAGGCCGACAGCACCCGGTTCAGCCCCCCCAGGAAGACCGGGTCCTGGGACGCTTCGGTCAGGCGTTCCTGGGAGATGCGCTTGAGGAAGGCCTTGGGGCTGTGGCCCACGGCCTGCCACAGGCTTGGATGCAGGCGGGCGAAGAGGGTGCGGGTCGGCCGGTCCCAGCTGTACCACAGGTTGTTCGCCAGTTCCGTGAGGCGTGCCAGGCGCTCCGGCAGGTGGGGGGTGATCTCAAGCTGGAAAGCGGTGCCGGCCATGGTGACTCCGTAATTTATCCGGCCACCCGGGGCCGGGCAGCATGCAAGCCGGAAATCTTACCACCAACGGCGGTTTCGCCCCCTGGACAAGGCAAGCGCGCAGGGCAACCGCATGAACTGGTTCTGCGAATCGTTTGATATTCATGAAATCGCACCGGGCGTTTTCGCGCCTTTGCGGTGCGATTTGAACTTTTCACACCTGCTCAGGCTTTGATGATCTCCAGCGTGATTGTCATCTTGCCCAGGCTGACGGGCCAGGACAGGCGCAGGGTGGCGGCTTGCATGACTTTCTCGAAGCCGGCCTCGCTTTGCGACACGGTGAAGTGGGGGGCAGAGGCGAAGGTCAGGGGGCTGCTTGCCGAGAGCACCAGCTTGCCACCCAGTTCGCTGTCCCGCAGGTTGATGCGCTGCAGGTGGAATTGGCGCAGTTCCTGGCCGAAACCGCCGGGGACGCTGCCGTCCGCCAGTTCGAAACTGCCGCCGAAACCGTCGCAACTGGGCATGGCCAGGTTGAGTTCGGTGGTGAACATGCCGTCCACGCGTCCGGCAAAGCCCCAGCTTACTTCCAGCTTGGCGCCGTCCAGGCTGTAGCGCTTTTCCACCGCCAGGCCATCGATGTCGGCCTTGACCGTCACCGACTGCAGTGGCGCCTGCACCTGATCCACTCCGTAGCTGCGGATTTCCCGGCTGGCGCTGCCTGCCTGTGCCCAGGAGTCCAGGAACAGACTGCGGGGGCGGCTGTCCGGCACCACGTCTTCAAGACGGATGTCGTGCTTGAAATCCACCCGATCATGGGGGCTGGCAATGCCGCCTTCGCTGGCGTGGCTGGCCGCCGGCGTCTGGTTGAGCTTACGGTAGTAGTGCTCGTCGGAGCGGCGCAGGCTGTCACCGAAGTTGTGGGCCACGGCGTAGCTGTCCAGCTCCACCAGAGCACCCAGGCCGTCATCCTTCAGCACGGCCTGCAGCTGGCCGTCGTGCAGGAAAATTTCATCAAAACCGTCATGGTCCGCGTCCAGGCGCGAGACGGGGCTGCGGGGTGCCACGGCGTCCAGGGCGCTTTCCAGGGCCACGATGTTGTTCCAGAGGGCGCGGCGCAGGTGGGGCAGATACAAGCCGCCGAACAGGCCATGCCAGTAGGCGTCGTTGGCCTGGGTCCGGTAGAGAGCGTCGGTGAGTTCCGCCGTTTGCTTGGCCGCAGGCAGGGCCGCCAGGCGGGCAGAGAGGCCCAGCATGCGCTTGTGCATCCAGTTGGATTCCGGATAGCGGGAGAAGAAGTTGCGCCAGATGCCGCCCCGCACGTGGGACTTGCTGGTTTCAAGGCGGCCCCCGTCCTTTTCCCGCTGCAGCAGGTCGGCGAAGGCGTGGGCTGCCGGTGCCGGCAAGGTCCACTCATTCATTTCGATGTAGGAGGTGGTGGGCAGGTAGGCGATGCCCCGGGTGGCCCGGCCCTGGTGATAATCGGCGTAGGTGGACGTGACGATCTTGTTTGAGGCAAGCACGCCGGAGAGAAAGTCCTCCAGCCAGCCCTTGGTGTATACCCAGTCGTAGGTCTCGGGCCAGATGCCAAACTTCTCGATGTCGTCAAAATAGATGGCGGCGCTCTGGCCTTGGTCCGCCAGGGATTCCAGGTAGGCTACCGCTTCCCGGGCCGGAGAGAAGGGCAGGCGGTAACGCAGCTGCTCGGAAATTGGGAACAGGTCCACGCTGCGGTCGTCTTCTTCCGTGGTGTAGAAACTGTCCAGTTCCGGCGCCGTGCGGCCGGTGCAGAAGAAGTGGTAGTCATCCACCGCTACGTAGCGGATGCCGGTGTCGGCCAGGGCCGGCACCACCGTGCCCTCCCACACCCGCTCCGTCAACCACGCCCCCTTGGGCCGGGTGCCGAAGGCTTTTTCCAGGCGCTCGGAGAGTGCATTCAACTGGCCCAGCCGGTCCCGGTTGGGGATGGCTGCCAGCACCGGTTCGCAGTCGCCGGAACCGAACATTTCCGCCTGGCCCCGGGCCACCATTTCCCGCAGCAGGGCCATGTCCGCCGGATAGCGGCGGAGCAGGTAGTCCAGCAGCCAGCCGGAGAAGTGGGCGGCGAAGCGGAATTCCGGGAAGCGGTGGAGCGTGCGCAGGAAGGGGCCGTAGCAGCGCTCATGGGCGTCGTCGATGACCGCCGGAAAGTTGCCTACGGGCTGGTGGGCATGGACGCCGAGGAGAAGGGTGATGGGCATGGGGAATCAGGATTTGGGATTTAGGATTTAGGGAGCGACACTCAACTGCCCCTGCGCATGGTTCCGCCGCCTTCGGCGTGGCCACCACCGCGGCTGATGGGGATGTCCAGTTCGGCGGGCGGGGCGAGGCCCAGCAGGGTGTACAGGCGGGAGATATTCAGGCGGAACAGGGCGTCGAAGCTGGCCACCGCCGGCCCCGGGTTGTAGTCACCGAACCACCAGAACCAGTCGGAACTTTCACACACGGCGAGCTGGGCTTCCGCCCCCTGGCGCTGTTCCTCGGTGAGTCGGCCGCTGCCGCTGACCCGGTCGTAGGTGTCCTTGGCGGCGCACAGCAGATCCCAGGCCCGGTTCTTGTCCACATCGCCGATCCAGGTGGAAAAGCTGCCATACACCCAACTGCCGGCCGTGAGGCGTGGCAGGGTGCCCACTTTGGCCGGGCGGGACAGGACTTCGGCGAAGGTGGTGCTGCGGATGCGCGGGTGATCGTCCAGGAGGGCGTAGAGATCCTCAAAGAAGTAGTAGCCGTTGTAGGGGTAGTGCTCCCAGGCATTCTCGCCGTCCAGCATGACGCTTACCAGGGGTGTCTCGCCCGGCGGGGTCTTGTCCAGGATGGCTTCCAACTGATTCACGAAATGCAGGGCTGCATCCTTGCCGTGCCACTTGGCGTACTCGAAACCGATGAAGTCGGACAGGCGCTCATCCCGGAAGAACAGGGAGAGGCCCGGGGCGCCCTCGGCGACCCAGGGATGGTAGAGGTAGGCGGGCCGGTCCGACAGGTCGCCGCCGCTGGCCGAGAGGCTGTTGGCCAGTACGCTCTCGCTGCTGGCCGTCCAGCGGATGCCCTGGGCTGCCAGCAACTCCAGAGTTTGCTGGGACAGGGCACCTTCCGCCGGCCACATACCGACGGGCTGGCGGCCAAAACGCAGGGCGTGGCTGTCCCGGGCCAAGCGGATCTGGGCGGATACCCTGGTGCGCCCGCCACTGTAGCCGGTGGATTGGGGCAGGCGCGCCTCCGGCAGGGCTTCCCGGGCCGACTTGAAATCCAGCAGCAGGGGCGCCAGCGGATGGCTGTAGGGCGTGGCGGATAGCTCAATGCGGCCAGCTTCCGCCAGTGCCCGGTAGCGCGGGATGATGCCGCGGATGATGTCGCCGATGATCTGCATCAGGCGGGAACGGTCTTCGAAGCTGAAGTGCTCGCCCTTGGCCATGAGTTCCGCCAGCAGGGGCTGGCGCCGCCGCTCGGTTTCACCGCACCAGGACAAGTGATACCAGGTCAGAAGGTCGCTGAAGTAACTGCCGGACAGGTAGTCCACCGCCGCTTCACCGTATTGCTGCAGGTGCTGGTGGAAGTCGTAGAGCCGCCGGTAGCGCGGGAAGGGCGCCAGCATGGTGGCGTGGTTGTTGCGAAAACAACTCTCCAGCACGAGCTTCTTGTCTTCCGGGGTGATGCGCTCCAGGTCCGGGGCCGCCAGCAGGCGCAACAGGGGATCCCGGTAGCGTCCATTGGCTGCCTGGTCCGCATAGTCCTCGATCTGCTCCAGCAGCACCGGCACGAAATTGACCACCGCCCGCTGGCGCGGATGCCGCTCCAAGTGGGCCACCATGTCGGTGTAATCCTTGATGGCGTGGAGGTAGGTCCACGGCAGGATGAACTCGCCGTGCAGGCGGTCCCGGTAATCCGGCTGGTGCATGTGCCAGAGGAAAACCAGGTCCAGGTGGTCGGGATTGCTCATGGGGCTCTTTTCGTTTGGTTGGGGCGGGTGCCCCAAGAATAGTCGAAGGCCACCATGTGGCAAGCCCCTCTGATGACTTTTCGCAATTTCGGTGTGATCAACGCACCCGGTGCACGGGCTGGCCGAGCATTTCCGGAGTGATGAGCGTCACGCCCTTTTCGGAAACATGGAAGCGGCGCTTGTCTTCTTCCGGATCGACGCCCACCACCAGCCCTTCGGGGATGCGGCAGCCCTTGTCCACTACGCATTTCTTCAGCACCACGTGGCGGGCGATGTCCACATCCGGCAGCACCACCGTGTCCTCCACGGTGCTCCAGCTATGCACTACCACATTGGAGAAGAGCAGGGAGCGCCGGACGGTGGCGCCGCTGATGATGCAGCCGCCGGAGACCATGGAATCCACCGCTTCGCCGCGACGGTCCTCGTCGTCGAAGACAAACTTGGCCGGCGGCAGTTGTTCCTGGTGGGTCCAGATCGGCCAGGTCTTGTCGTACATGTTGAGTTCCGGCGTGACCTTGGTCAGCTCCATGTTGGCTTCCCAGTAGGCGTCCACCGTGCCCACGTCGCGCCAGTAGGGAATGCCGGATTCGGTCATGCTGACGCAGCTGTCAGCGAAACGCTGGGTGAACACCCGGTAGCGGGAGACGATGTGGGGAATGATGTCCTTGCCGAAGTCGTGGCTGGAGTGGGGATCGTCCGCGTCCCGCACCAACTGCTCGTAAAGGAATTCCGCATTGAAGACATAAATACCCATGCTCGCCAGGGCCAGATTCGGATTGCCCGGCACATGGGCGGGATTGTCCGGCTTTTCCTGGAACTGCATGATGCGGCCTTCTTCATTGACCCCCATGACGCCGAATTCCCGCGCTTCATCGATGGGCACCTCCAGGCAGGCCACGGTCATGTCGGCCCGGTGGGTGGCGTGGTGGGCCAGCAGGCGGCCGTAGTCCATCTTGTAGATGTGGTCGCCGGACAGAATGATGATGTGGGCCGGCCCCAGGCGGCGGATGACCCCCAGGTTCTGGAAGACGGCGTCCGCCGTGCCCTTGTACCAGGCTTCTGCCACCTGCTGCTGGGCCGGCAGCAGTTCGACGAATTCGTCGAAACGGCCGTCCAGGAAGCTCCAGCCGCGCTGGATATGCTGGATCAGACTATGGGCCTTATACTGCGTCGCAACACCAATGCGCCGGATGCCGGAATTGACGCAGTTGGACAAGGTGAAATCGATGACGCGGAACTTGCCGGCGAAGGGCACCGCTGGCTTGGCCCGCCAGTCCGTGAGTTGCTTGAGACGGCTGCCACGGCCACCGGCCAAAATCATGGCATAGGCGTTCTTGGTGAGTTGGCTGACGAAACGACCTTCACCTGGATGCGTGCATTGGACACAGTCCGGATGATCGATGTGCGGAACTTGCATTTTAACTTCCCCCAATTTGGCCTATCCTCTGCGGCTGGATCGGCGAATAACCCTAATGATACTGCGAAACCATGACATCCAATGACTCGTTTGTGGCGCTGCAACAGGCGCGTGAGCATGACCCTTTCCGGGTACTCGGCATGCATCGCCGGGCCGGGGAATGGCAACTTGATGTATATCGGCCCTATGCGGCCGAGGTTGAGTTGCGGGCGGACGGGCTCAAAGTGCCCCTGACGTCCCTCGGTGACGGCCTGTTTCGCTGGCGCGGCTTGGAGCAGCCGGCCTGGCCCTGGCGCCTAGCCATCACGGAGGATGGCGCCGAATTTGAGATCCATGATCCCTACGCTTTTCCGCCACAAATCCAGGAATTGGACCAGCACCTCTTCGGCGAAGGGCGCCATCGCCAGGCCTGGCGCTACCTGGGGGCTCGCCTGGAAAGCCGCCAGGGCGTTGCCGGAGTGTGCTTCCGCACTTGGGCACCCAACGCCGAACGGGTTTCGGTGGTGGGGGATTTCAACCGCTGGGATGGTCGCCAGCATCCCATGTGCTCCATGGGTTCCGGCGGCGTATGGGAACTCTTCATTCCGGAGCTGGTCGCCGGCAGCTTCTACAAATTCGAGATAAGGAACCGGGCCAGCGGTGCTGTCATGGCCAAGGGCGATCCCTATGCGCGCTGGTGCCAGAACCGGCCGGATACGGCCGCAAGGGTCTGTCCGCCACCGGCTCACGCCTGGCAGGACGGCACCTGGCTCGCGCAACGGGCCGCCTGGGACTGGCTGCACAGCGCCATCAATGTCTATGAAATGCATGCCGGCTCCTGGATGCGCCACCCGGGCAAGAGCTTTTACAGCTGGCGGGAACTGGCGGAGAAGCTGGTGCCCTATGTGCAGGACCTGGGCTACACCCACATCGAGTTGATGCCCATTACCGAGCACCCCCTGGACGAGTCCTGGGGCTATCAAACCACGGGCTATTTCGCCCCTACCAGCCGCTTCGGCACGCCGGACGATCTGCGTTTCTTCATCGACACCTGCCACCAGGCAGGCATCGGTGTGTTCCTCGACTGGGTGCCCGGCCATTTTCCGGCGGACGCCTGGGCCTTGGCCCATTTCGACGGCTCCGCCCTCTACGAACATGCAGACCCGCGCATGAAGATGCACCCGGACTGGGGCACCCACATCTTCAATTACGGCCGGAACGAGGTGAAGAGCTTCCTGCTCTCCAGCGCCCACTACTGGCTGTCGGAATTTCATTTTGACGGCCTGCGGGTGGACGCGGTGGCTTCCATGCTCTATCTGGATTACTCGCGCAAGGCCGGCGAATGGGTGCCCAACGTCTACGGCGGCCGGGAAAACCTGGAGGCCATCGAGTTTCTGCAGGCCTTCAACACCATGGTGCACCAGGATTTCCCCGGCGCCCTGACCATCGCCGAGGAATCCACCGCTTGGCCCCAGGTGTCCCGCCCGGTGTACCTGGGGGGGCTGGGTTTCTCCCTGAAGTGGAACATGGGCTGGATGAACGACAGCCTGGATTACCTGAAGCAAGACCCCATCCACCGTCGCTATCACCACGAGCGCCTGACCTTCGGCCAGCTCTACGCCTATTCGGAAAACTTCATGCTGCCCCTGTCCCACGACGAGGTGGTGCATGGCAAGAGATCCTTGCTGAACAAGATGCCCGGGGACGCCTGGCAGAAGCGGGCCAACCTGCGCCTGCTCTTCGCCTACCAACTGGCCACGCCGGGCAAGAAGCTCAATTTCATGGGCAATGAACTGGGCCAGCCGTCGGAATGGGCCGATGGCCGGGAACTGGACTGGAGTCTGCTGGACAAGCCGGAGCATGCCGGTATCAAGCGCATGCAGACGGACATGAACCGGCTCTACCGGGATATCCCGGCCCTGCATGACCTGGACGTGGCCCGGGAAGGCTTTGCCTGGATCGACTGTCACGACAACGCCCAGTCGGTGCTGGCCTGGCTGCGCCGGGCCCGGGACGGCAGTTTCGTGGTGGTGGTGCTGAATTTCACGCCGGTACCGCGCACCGGCTACCGCATCGGCGTACCGGCGGCCGGCGCCTATACGGAAATCCTCAATACCGATTCCGCCTGGTACGGCGGCAGCAATGTGGGCAACGGCCTGGGCCTTATCGCCACCGAAGAGTCTTTCATGGGCTATCCGGCGTCCCTGGTGTTGACCTTGCCGCCTCTGGCGGCCATTGTGCTGGAACTGGCGGGCCGGCGGTAAGGTGAGTTCCACGAATTACCATCTCTCTGCCGTAGGTCAGGTTTCCGCAGGAAACCTGACACCAAGCCTTGGCAGACGTCAGCTTGCTGCGCAACCTGACCTACGAATGGGGTTCGTGTTTTCCGGAATTCGCCTAACTGCGTGTCGCCGCCGCTTTCAATCGAAGCTTGTAAAATTGTGGGGCCGACTTCAGACGGCCAAAACACGGGTCCTGGCCGATTAAAGTTGGCCCCACGAGAGCGTTGATGAGTTCAGAAAGATTTCAGGCCAGGCACGTTGTCATCGGCGCCACGGGCATCCTGATCGCAGCGATCATTGCGATCTCGATGGCGTCGGCCTGGCTGCTGCGCGAGCGGGAAATCGAGAGCTGGCGCGGGCAGTTGTCGAACCTGTCCCTGGTGTTGGCAGAGCAAACCTACCAGACCATGTCGTCCGCCCAGCTCGCCCTGGACAGCATCGTGGAACATGTCGATGCAGCCCATGTCCGGGATGGCGCGGAATTGCGTGGGAAGCTGGGGACGCAGGCGGTGTTCCAGGCCTTGCGCGACAAGATCGCCGGCCTGCCTCAGGTGGACGTGGCCACCATCGTTGCCGCCAACGGCGACGTCATCAATTTCACCCGCGCCTTTCCCGCGCCGGCCATCAACCTGTCAGATCGGGATTACTTTCAGATTCGCCGTGAGCATCCGGCGCAAGGGATCTTCGTCAGCATTCCGGTGCGCAACAAGGGCAACGGCAAGTGGGTTTTCTATCTCAGCCACCGCCTGAACGATGCCCATGGGCACTTCATGGGCCTGGTGCTGGTGGGCATTTCCGTCGATCAATTCACCGATTTCTATGCCCGCCTCGCCCGGAATCTCGGCGAGGGGGCGGCGATCACCCTGTATCGGAACGATTTCTCCATCCTGACCCGCTGGCCGCGGCAGGACGAAACCATCGGCAAGAAGAACCTCACCGGGGTTTCCCACCTGGTTGTCGCCGACATGAAGAAGAAGGACGAAGTCATCTATACGTCCATTCCCCGTTTCTCGGACGCGAATCTTCCGGTCGGGCGCCTGGCGGCGGTACGGGTTCTGGAGCGCTTTCCTCTGATCGTCAATCTCATCGTCACGGAGGATCTCTTTCTGGCGAACTGGCGGCATTCGCTCAAATCGATCGTCGCCGTCGCGACGGGAAGTACCCTGGCCCTGCTCCTCGCCGCCCTGCTGCTGCTACGCATCGTGCGCCAGCGGGAAGCCAGCGCGGCCCTGCTGCGGGACCTGGCGGATCAGGTACCGGGCCTGCTGTTCCAGTTCCGGCGCGATCCGGACGGTCACACGGCCTTCCCCTACGTGAATCAGCGCTTTGCCGAGTTGTATGGCCTGCCACCGGGGCAATCGTCCGTCGAGGGGGCCTCCATCTTCGCTTACCAGCACCCGGATGACGTGGACAGGGTGAGTGCCTCGATAGACGCGTCGGCCTGTACCCTCTCGCCCTGGCACGAGGAATATCGGCTGGTGATTCCGGGCCGGGGCGTCGTCTGGCGCCGGGGCGATGCCCAGCCCCAGAAGCTGCCGGACGGCGCCATCCTCTGGCATGGCTACATCGCGGACATTACCGAGGCCAAGCAATTCGCGGAGACCATCGCGCGGGAAAGCCTCAAGAACCGCATGCTGCTGCGGCATGCCAGCGACGGTGTGCACATCCTGAGTGAGGATGGTGTGGTCATGGAGGCCAGCGAATCCTTCTGCCGTATGCTGGGCTACAGCCGGGAGGAAGTCATCGGCATGCATGTGGGGCGCTGGGAAGCGCAGCATGCGCCGGACGAAACGCTGCGGATAGTGGCCCGGCAGTTCGAGCGGCAAGACCTGACGACCTTCGAAACCATTCATCGCAGGAAGGATGGCAGTGTTTTCGACGTGGAAGTCACCGGCTATCCCCTGGAACTGGACGGGCGGCGGGTGCTCTACAACTCTTCGCGGGACATCACGGACCGCAAGAAGGCGGAAGCGGAGCTTGCGCAATACCGGGAAAACCTGGAAAAGCGGGTGGAAGAGCGCACCGCCGCCCTGACCCTTGCCAAGGAGGCCGCCGAAACCGCCAACGTGGCCAAGAGCGCCTTCCTGGCCAACATGTCTCACGAAATTCGCACGCCCCTGAACGCCATCACCGGCATGGCCCACCTGCTGAAGCGGGGCGGGGTGACGGCAAAGCAGGCAGAGCGCCTGGACAAGATCGATGCCGCCGGACAGCATCTGCTGGAGATCATCAATGCGGTCCTCGATCTTTCCAAGATCGAGGCCGGCAAGTTCGTGCTCGAAGAAACCAGTGTCGGCGTCAGCGACATTGTGGTCAATGTGCTGTCCATGCTTGCCGAGCGGGCCCAGGCCAAGAACCTGCGGCTCGCCAGCGAGGTTCAGAGCCTGCCCCCTTGCCTGCTGGGGGATCCTACCCGTCTCCAGCAGGCGCTCCTCAACTACGCCACCAACGCCATCAAATTCACTGACGCCGGCAGCGTCACCCTGCGCACCCATCTGGTGGAAGAGTCGCCGGAGAGTGTCCTGGTGCGTTTCGAGGTGCAGGACACAGGCATGGGCGTTACTCCCGAGGTGGCGGCGCGCCTGTTCGGCTCCTTCGAGCAGGCCGATAATTCCATCACCCGGAAATTCGGCGGCACCGGTCTTGGCCTTGCCATCACCCGGCGCCTTGCCCAGTTGATGGGTGGGGATGCCGGGGTGCTCAGCACACCGGGGCAGGGCAGCACCTTCTGGTTCTCGGCCCGCTTGAAGAAAGGCCAGTCTCCTGGGGCGACGTTCGAGAGAACGGCGGTCGGCCATGCGGAGGCCGCCCTGCTGCGGGACTACCGGGGTACCCGGATCTTGCTGGTGGAAGACGACATGATCAATCGGGAGGTCACTCTGGAACTCCTGCGGGATGCCGGGCAGATCGTCGATGTGGCCGGGGACGGCGTGGAGGCGGTGGAAGCTTTGGCAATGGCTGGCCGCCACGACTATGGCCTGATCCTCATGGACATGCAGATGCCGCGCATGGATGGCCTCGAAGCGACGCGCCGGATCCGCTGTCTGCCCGGTGGCAGCGCCGTTCCGATCATCGCCATGACGGCGAACGCTTTCCTTGAGGATCGCGCTCGCTGTCTCGAGGCCGGGATGAGCGACTTCGTCGCCAAGCCGGTGGCCCCGGATGCCCTGTACGCCACCCTGCTGAAGTGCCTGAAGCGCCCCTGATGTCCCTCTTCCTCTCCAGGAACCTGCTGCTTTGCCTCGGCTACGGCCTTGCCGGCTGGCTGTCCCTGCAGATTGCCATTCCCCCCGGTTATGCGGCGCCCTTGTTCCCCTCTGCGGGCATGGCCCTGGCGGCGCTGTTGATCCATGGTCCCGGCTTGTTGCCCGGGGCCTTCTTTGGCTCCCTGCTGGTGCAGGCCGTGGCCGCCTGGCAGAGCGGCGTCAGCGGCGGTGCCTGGCTGGGCATCCTGCTGGCGGCGGCGGGTGCCGCCCTGCAAGCCCTGGCGGGCTACTGGCTGGCGCGCCGGCTGATCGGCCTGCCGAATGCCCTGGACACCCAGGAAAGCATTGTCCGCTTCGTCACGGTCGTGGCGCCGGCGGGCTGCCTGGTGAGCGCCAGCATCGGCGTGCCCACCCTGCTGCTCATGAATACCATTCCGCTGACCGAGGCGGCGTTTACCTGGATGAACTGGTGGGCCGGCGATACCCTGGGGGTGCTCATCATGGTGCCCCTGCTCCTGGTTTTCTTCGGTGTCCCCGGGGCGGACTGGCGGCCGCGCCGGATGACCCTGGCGGTGCCCATGCTCATCGCCCTGGGTCTCCTGGCCTTCACCTTCGTGCAGGTGCGCAACTGGGAGTTCACGCGCCTGCAATCCCAATTCAACCGGGACGCCGAGTACCTTGCCAGCCTGGTGCAGAAGCGTTTCGACGCCCAGTTGGACCAGATACTGGCGCTGGAACGCCTGGCCACGGTGCATCCCGGGCTGACGCGGGAAGCTTGGCGGGACTTCGCCACGCCCCTCATGAAACGCTACCCGGGCACCCAGAATTTTGGCTGGAGTCCCCTGGTGCGGGACGAGGATCGGGGCAGTTTCGAGGCAAGGGTGCGGGCACAGGATCACCCCGGCTTCAGCATCCTGGGGCGCAACGGCGCTGGTCAGACCTACGTGGCCGAGCACAAACCCGAGTACCTGCCCATTCTTTACGTTGAACCCCTGGCGTCCAATCGCCGGGTCGTGGGGCTTGATCCCCTGGTGCTGGAGAAGACGGCCCAGGCGGCACGACGTACAAGGGATACGGGCCTGCCCGTGGCCTCAGAATCCATCCGGCTTGTCCAGGAAGTGGGTGTGCAGCGAGGTGTGGTGGTGTATCAGGCTGTCTTCGGCGGCACGCCGCCGCGGCAGACCGGCATGGTGTCCGGCGTTTTCCGCATGGACGACACCATGAACGCCACCCTGGCCGGCCGTGGCCGGGAACAGATGGAGCTTTGCCTGAGCGAGACCGCTACGAACCTGCAGCGCCTCTTTGGTCCCCAGGGTTGCGAGGCCCCCGGCTGGGGGGCTAAGCGTCTGAACTGGCGGGCCAGCCTGAATTTTGCCGGGCGTCCGTGGCTGCTCCAGGTCGTCGCCACGCCGGACTACATGGGTTCGCTGCGCAGCTGGGGGGCCTGGCTGACGCTGGTGGTCGGGCTGCTCAGCACCGGCATACTCGGCGCCTTCCTCTTGCTCACCAGCGGCCGGGCGCGGCGCGTGGAAGATCTGGTGGAGGAGCGCACCCGGCAGCTGGCCAGCGCCAGCCAGCGCCTGCGGCAGCAGCAGGAGGAACTGGTTCAGGCCCAGCGCATTGCCCGCCTGGGCAGCTGGGAAAACATTCCCGGCGGCGACGCCCTGCGCTGTTCCGACGAACTGCAGGGCATGCTCAGGCTGGCGCCCGACGCGCCGGTGAACAGCCTGCTGGGCCGCATCCACCCGGATGACCGGGGTGCCCTGGCCTCCGCCCTCGGCCACGCGGCCCTGGCGCCCTGCCAGGTGGCGCTGGACTGCCGGGTCTTTGAAGATGGCGCCCGCACCCTGCACTTCCTCATCGAGAGCGACCAGCCTGGTAGCCAGGGCTTGCGCATTCGCGGCACTGCCCAGGACGTGACCTCGGCCCGGGCCGCGGAGGCGGATATTGCCTACTTGGCTCACTTTGACGTGCTGACCGGGCTGCCCAACCGGACCCAATGGAACGAGCAGGCCCACACCGAGTTGCGCGCCGCCGCCCGCCATGGCGACATGCTGGCGGTGCTGTTCCTTGATCTCGACCAGTTCAAGGCAGTGAATGACTCCCTTGGTCACCCGGTGGGCGACCAGTTGCTCTCCGCCGTGGCCAAACGCCTAGCCGGCAGCCTGCGGGAAAACGACTTCCTGGCGCGGCTGGGGGGCGACGAATTCGTGGTCCTGCTACCCGGACTGGGCTATCGGGAAGACGCCGCCCGGGTGGCTCGGAAACTGATCGAGGCGCTGCGCAGTCCCCTGGCCATCGGCGAGCATGAGCTGACCGTCTCGGTGAGCATCGGTATCGCCGTCTATCCGGAAGATGGCGAGGACGTCAGCACCCTGCTCAAGCATGCCGACGTGGCCATGTACAGCGCCAAGGACCAGGGGCGGGATGCTTTCCACTACTTCCAGCCCGAAATGGATGTACATGCCCTCGAGCGCCTGTTGCTGGAAAATGCCCTGCGCCGGGCCATTGAGCGCAATGAATTGCTGCTCTGCTACCAGCCCCAGGTCGCAGCCCTTGATGGCCGGGTGGTGGGCTGCGAGGCCCTGGTGCGCTGGCAGCACCCGGAGCTCGGCTTGTTGCTGCCGGCCCAGTTCATCGGTGTCGCCGAGGAAAGCCGGCTGATCCTGAGCCTGGGCGAATGGGTACTGGAAGCCGCCTGCCGCCAGCAGGTCCTGTGGGCCGGGCGGGATCTGTACATGGCCGTGAATATCTCCGCCCTGCAATTCCGCCAGGCCGGTTTTGCCGACATGGTGCGGCGCATTCTCGATGACACCGGCGCGGACCCGGCCCGGCTCGAACTGGAACTGACCGAGAGCGCCCTCATGCAGCCCACCCGGGAAGTCCTGGCGCGCATGAACACCCTGCGGGATTGGGGCATCCGCCTGGCCCTGGACGATTTCGGTACCGGCTATTCCAGTCTGAGCTACCTGAAGCGCCTGCCCATTCACCGCCTCAAGCTGGACCGCAGCTTCGTCAAGGATCTGCCCGAGGATCTGGAGGACGCGGCCATCGCCACCGCCACCCTGTCCCTGGCCCGTGACCTGGGCATGGACGTGGTGGCCGAGGGCGTGGAGCGGGAAGCACAATGGGCCTTCCTCGCCGAGCGGGGCTGCGCCTTCATGCAAGGCTACCTGTACAGCCGCCCCCTGCGGGCCGCCGACTTCGCAGTCTGGATGGATGGCGTGGCGACATGAATCCCGTCCTCTCCACCGTCGGTCTCCTGGTCTGCAGCAATGTGTTCATGACCTTCGCCTGGTATGGGCACCTGAAGGAACTCAACAACAAGCCCTGGCTTGTGGCTGCACTGGTGAGTTGGGGCATCGCCCTGTTCGAGTACCTGCTGCAGGTGCCGGCGAATCGCATCGGCTTCGCGGTGCTGAACGTGGGCCAGTTGAAGGTGATCCAGGAAGTCATCACCCTGACCTTGTTCGTGCCCTTCGCCTATTTCTACATGAAGGAGCCCCTGAAACTGGACTATTTGTGGGCCGGCCTGTGCCTGGTCGGCGCAGCCTATTTCATGTTCAGGGGGCGCTAGATTCCACACGCCGTCGCCGGCCGCACTAGTCGTAGCGGAGCGCCAAACGCAGGTCAGCGTGCGTAGCAAGCTGAAAAGTGTGTCTTTGCACCCCTGTCGGCAAATCGCCGAAAGCCATCAAACGCCGACGAAGGGATTCACCAGCCGCAAGCGGTCTTCAACAACTTGGCTGTGCTGCATGTCCTCCGAGTAAAGGGTGTCGCAGCCCGCATCCAGCGCGGCGGCAACGATCAGGCTGTCATCAGGCTGTCCCAGTAGCTGAAGGAATGGGCTCACCTCAATTGTCCGGCAAGGATGAACGTGCTTTCCGCGTCGGTCGCCACAAGGCATGTCTGGAACAGGTCAGAGATCATAGCCACAGGATTTGCGCTTTCGGTGCGGATCGTCGCCGTGGGGCCAGCTTCAGCCGGCCGGTGCTGTGAAGAATGAATTGGTGGGGATGGTGGAAATGGCGGGTTGAAACCCGCCCTACAGCCCGCCCTACACGTCGGAGAAGGGCGACATCCGTAGATCAGCTTGCGCAGCAAGCTGACAAACCCCGCAAAAGCCTGGAGTTGGCTCAGCCCGCCAACAGCCGGAGATAGCTCTTGGTCAGTTGCTGCGCCCGGTCCTTCTTCCACACGCCGTCGCCAGCCACGCTATCCCGCTCGCCCTTGCCGTTGGTGTTGCCTTCGATGGTGTGGATGCTGCCCGTTATGGCCTTCTGGTCCGCCGCCACGATGCCGATGTGGGAAAAATCGAAGACCACGAAGTCCCCGGCCCGGGCGTAGGGTGCAATAACCACCATGACACTTGATTTGCCAGCCCTGAACATGAAAAATGCCTGTGCTTGGCGGTTGCGACCGAAGTTAGAGGCACACCCAGGGGTGGGGTGCTTGGCGGAGGGGTGGCTTGTCGAGTGGCTCTTTGATATGGCCATCGTGCCTTGCCTGGGCTGCGATGGTTTTTTGCGCTCAAGCACACCGGATTTTTCACGGTAAGCGCAGCGCATTGCACCGTACCCGTTTCGCTCCGAGGAATAGTGGCGGTAGGCGTGGCGCAGCGTAACCCGGCATTGCCAGGCGTAGTGTCAGGTTAAAACCCGACCTACAGGGCGGTTCCGCCCATTTCCCGCAGGACATCTTCAAAGCGTTCCACCACGCCGGACCAGCCGTGGGCCAAGGCGGTGACGCGGGCCTGCTTCCCCAGGTCCGTGGTGTCACGGCCGGCCAGTTCCGTGGCGGCCAGAACGAAGGCGGGGGCGTCGCCCGGCGGCACGGTGAGGCCATTTGCATGATCCTTGATGAGATCCGCTGCCGCAGCGCTGCGGTAGGCGAGCACCGCCAGGCCGCTGGCCATGGCTTCCGCCACGACGTTGCCGTAGGTTTCCGTCAGGCTGGGAAAGAGGAACAGGTCAGCGCTGGCATAGTGACTCGCCAGGTCTTCGCCGATGCGGGGGCCGGCGAAATGCTGCTCCGGGTGGGCCGCCTGCAGGCGTGCCCGGGCCGGGCCGTCGCCGACCCAGATCATTCTTGCTCCGGGCTGACGGGCCTGGATGGCGGCGAAGGCTTGCTCTGCCAGCGCCAGGTTCTTTTCCGGTGCCAGCCGGCCCACGTAGAGGCAGAGCGGGCCGGCTCCGGCTCCCCGCCATTGTTGGCGCAAGGCCTGCTGGCGGCGCGCCGGATTGAAGAGTTCCGTGTCCACCCCGCGCCCCACCAGGCGCACGCCGGGCACGCCCTCTCCCGCCAGGGTGGCGGCCAGAGCCGCCGTGGGCACCAGGGTCGCCAGGGTGCGGCGGTGAAAGCTCCGCATGTAGGCGGAGAGGGCGGGACGCAGCCAGCCGGCGCCGTAGTGGGTGCTATAGGAGTCGAAATTGGTATGAAAGCCTGATGTGACCGGGATGCCCAGGCGCCGCGCGGCGGATACCGCCGACCAGCCCAGGGGGCCTTCCGTGACTACGTGTACCACCTGGGGCCGCTCCTTCTTCCAGCGTGCCATCAACACCCCAGCGGCCGGCAGACCCATGCGCAGGCCCTTGTAGCCGGGCAGGGGCAGGCCGCGCAGGGCCAGGTCATATCCTTTGCCCTGTTCCCCGGCATGCTGGCGGGGGCGCACCAGATCCACCCGGTGTCCCCGGCCCCGCAGCCCGGTCACCAGCCGCCCCACGGTCATGGCCACGCCGTTGATCTCCGGCGGATAGGTTTCGGTGACGATGCAGACGTGCAGGTGACTAGTCATGGTCAGGAACTCCAACATAAGAGCGAAACGCCGAGCCGCCGAGACGCAGAGGAAATCAAGAACTTGATGGCGGAATCGGCTTCACCTGTTTGGTGAGGCAGCGATTGCAGCGAAGTCTTTGTTTTCTCGGCGCCTCTGCGCCTCGGCGTTTCAAATAGCTTCTGCAAAGATCACCGTCCCGTCAGCACGCAGGCCCAGACGAGGATGACGTTGATGAGGGCGATGAGGACGGCGGCGCTGCCGATGTCTTTGGCCCGCTTGGAGAGGCGGTGGTCTTCCAGGGAGACCCGGTCCACCGTCGCCTCAATGGCGGAATTCACCAGTTCCACGATGAGCACCAAGAGCACGCTGCCCGTCATGAGGGCGCGGCCGACCCCGGAGTTCTCAAGAAAGAAGGCCAGGGGCAGGAGCAGGGCCGCCAGCATGACTTCCTGGCGGAAGGCGTCCTCGCAACGGAAGGCGGCCGAGAGGCCATCCATCGAGTAGAACAGGGCGTTGAAAACGCGCCTCAGGCCGGTTTTGCCTTTGTAGGGCGATTCCGAGGAAGCCGCGCAGCGGCTCTCGACGCTCCCCTCGCCCACTTCCGGGAGAGGGGGCGGGGGTGAGGGAAAGCAGGCATGGCTGTCTTTTTTAGGTGTATCTCTCATTGCATGCCTGCTTCCATGGGCGGGTGTCGGTAACGAGTTGTTGGTAAAGGCGGGCGAGGCGGCCGGCCATGGCCTGATCCGACCAGGTGGCGGCGTATTCCCGGGCTTCCACGGCCAGGCGTTTCTTGCGCTCCGGATCGTCCAGCAGGGACGTCAGGGCCGCGGCGAAATCCTGCGGGTTGGCAGCAGGTACGACGCAGCCCCGGCCCGGGCCCAGGATGTCCTTGGTACCCATTTCCGCCAGGGCCACCACGGGCAGTCCCATGGCCATGGCTTCCAGCAGTACCAGCCCCTGGGTCTCGGTGCGGGAGGCGAAGACGAAGGCGTCCGCCGCCGCGTAGCAATCCTGCAATTCGCTGCTGCGATCCAGGTAGCCGAGAAAGCGCACCTGCTTTTCAAGGCCGAGGCGCCGGCTTTCCTGTTGCAGGGCGGCCAGGGCGGGACCCGCGCCGGTGACGAGCAAGAGCAGATCCGGACGTCGGCTACGGGCCTCAACCAAGGCCGCCAGCAGGAAGTCGATATTCTTCTCGAAGGCCACACGGCCGACGAAGAGGGCCACGGGCTGTTCCAGGGGGATGCCGTGGGCGCGGCGAAAACGGGCGCCGTCGCCGCTGGCGAAGCGCGCCAGGGGGATGCCGGTGGGCAGCACATGCAGGGGCGTGGTCACGCCGTAGGCGGTAAGGCGTTCCCGCATGGCGGAAGAGGGCACGACCACGCCGTCCAGGGCGTTGCACTGGCTGCGGGAAATCTGCCGCGCCAGGCCCTTCAGCCAGGAGCCGGGCAGGAAGGGAGCATAGTGGTGCAGGTATTCCTCGAAGAAGGTGTGATAGGTGCAGATCACCGGCAGGCCCAGGGCCCGGGCCGCCTTGGTCCCGGCGTAGTGGGCCATGAAGGGGGTCTGGATGTGGATCAGGTCACAATCCTGGGCCGCCTCCCGCACCGCCTGATGCATGGCCTTCCAGCCCACGATGCGGTCCTCCGGGTCCCGCGGCACGGGCCTGCCCGCCACGCGGATGACGCCGGCTTCGTCCGCCTCGTCGCCGTAGCGCGGCACCACCAATTTCACCGCCACGCCTGAGTCTGGCAGGCATTGGCGAAAGGTGTCGATGGAGGTGGATACCCCGTTCACCCGGGGGAAATACACATCGGAAACCATGAGGATGGAGAACTTAGCCACGGGCATTCTCCTTGGCGGAAAAAGCCGTCAGAAGGAGGGGGGGGGCTGCCTCAGGGACTGCGTTCGGCGCGCCGTGCCAGGTCACTACCTCCAGGCGCCCGTTCAGGTGTTCGACGATGGCCGTGCAGGAATCCACCCAGTCGCCGCAGTTTGCATAAGTCACGCCGTCGATCTCCTTCAGTACGGCCCAGTGGATGTGGCCGCAGATGACGCCGTCGAAGTTCCGGCTGCGGGCGTGCCGCGCCACCGAGTCTTCGAAGTCGAATATGAATTCCAGGGCCTTCTTGATCTTGCGCTTGGCATAGCCCGCGAGGGACCAGTGACCCGCCAGGCCCAGGCGCCGACGCAGCCAGGAGAGGTAGATGTTGATGCGTACCAGCAGGTTGTAGGACACGTCCCCGAGCACCGCCACCCAGCGATGGTGGCGCGTTACCTGGTCGAATTCATCGCCGTGCACCAGCAGGAAGCGGCGCCCATCCGCCGTTTCATGCACCCATTCCGCGGCAACCTGCACGTCGCCGAAGGCGATGCCGGCGTATTCCCGCAGGACCTCGTCATGGTTGCCGGGGATGAACACCACCTGCTCGCCGTGGCGGGCGCGGCGCAGCAGTTTCTGGATCACGGTGTTCTGGGCGGCGCTCCAGTGGATGCCGCGGGACATGGCCCAGAAATCCACGATGTCGCCGATGAGGTAGAGGTGTTCGGCCTCATGGGCCTTGAGAAAATCCAGCAGGCGCTCGGCCTGGCAGGCTCGTGTGCCCAGGTGGATGTCGGAGAGGAAGATTGCCCGTACGCGCGTCATGCCAGCCATGCTGCCGTCTGGCTGTGACGGTGGCGTGGCGGGAATGTGTCAGTTCGGCGTCAGGCGGCAGGGCGTTCTATTTGGAAACGCCGAGGCGCCGAGGCGCGGAGAAAACCAAAAGGGCTGAGTTGGGAAGTGCGACGTGCGCCCAACGGCCTGATTGGTTTTCCTTGGCGTCTCGGCGCCTCGGCGTTGAATATTGCTTTTCTACAGGGTCAAGCGGTCTTGCCGTCCACTTCCGCTTCGGCCTGGTACCAGTCGTCGCTGGGGTTGCCGGGGGCGAAGCCGCGTTTTTCGGCGATGTAGTAGGCCGCTTCGGCAACTTGCCGGTAGCGCTCTTCCGGGGTGAGGGCTGGTAGGGCTGCGGCGACCGGCTCGGCCGTGGGCTTTTTGGCACGTTTCGCGGCCGGGGCTTCGGTTGCGGCAATGACGGGCGTTTCAGCCTTGGCCTTGGTGGCGCGGGGCTTTTTCGCCGGGGCGGAGGTTGCTGCGGGAAGGGTTTCGGCCTCGACGGCCTTGGGCTTGCGTGTTGCCATGGTGATTCTCCGGGTTAGGGTTTTGGTATCTCGTGTTGGTCGGTTGAGCCATGGCCTTAAGCTTCCCTTGATGCCATGTGAGGGTTCCCCGACCACTCGTTTTGCGGAAAATACCACAGAAACCCATCTGGCAACATGGGGATGGGCGGAAGATTTATGCCGAAAGAGCGTTGGCGATGGCCAGGGCGCCCAGGAGGCCCAGGCGTTCTTCTGTCACCACATGCACCGGCATGGCGGCGGCCAGGTGCTCGTGGCAGCCCTTGGCATTGAAGGCTGAAAGGAAGCCGGCGGCTTCGAACAGGGGCTGCAGCTTGGGGGCAATGCCGCCGCAGAGAAACACGCCGCCTCTCGCCAGCAGCATCAGGGCCAGGTCTCCGGCGAAGGCCCCGTAGCAGCGCAGGAACAGGTCGCAGCTGGCGAGGGCCAGGGTATCTTCTTCTAGCGCCTGGGCGGATATGCGGGCCGGTTCGGCCAGGACCTTGCCGCCCCCCAGGTAGCGATGGATGCGCGAAAGGCCATTGCCGGAAACCACGGTCTCCGCCGTGACCCGTCCCTGGTCCGCCCACAGGTGGCGCCACAGGCCGGCCTGTTCTTCGTCCGTGGGGGCGAAGCCCATGTGGCCACCTTCGCCGGGCACCACCGTGTAGCGCGCACCCTGCCAGATCAGGGACGCCACCCCCAGGCCCGTGCCGGCCCCCAGTACCACCTTGGGCGCCTGTGCCAGCGGTTCCCCGGCCTGCAGGGTGAGGAACTGCTGGGGCACCAGCCCCGGAATGGCGCTGGCGGTGGCCTCGAAATCATTCGCCAGGCGTACGCTGCCGATGCCGTGGCCGGTGGCGATGGCGGCGCCGTCCATGTGCCAAGGCAGGTAGGTGAGTTTCGCCCGGTTGCCGTCCACCGGTCCCGCCACGCCGAAACAGGCGGCACGAATGGGGGCCGTATGGCCGGCTGCACGGGCCTCCTTCAGAAAGGCCTCCAGCACACTGTCGAAGTCTGGGGATGCGCTGCTGGCAAAGCGGCGCTCCAGCAGAATATTTCCGGCTGCGTCCGCCAGGGCCAGCAGGGTCTTGGTGCCGCCGATGTCGCCGCCGAGGGTCAGGGTTTGCATCTCGGGTTCATTTCCATAAAGGGTATGGCTCAGAGCTTGTGAAATATTCAAAATCCGCCGAAATAGCTCGCTGGCCCAAAGAAAAAAGCTCGAGGCTCGAAGGGCGGATTGAGTCCCCAAAAAACGTTATTGAACCGCAGAGGCGCAGAGGCGCAGAAAATTCAAGGGCTTGAGAGAGTGCTGAATTCAAAGCCGACTGTAATCCTGAGCGGGGGGGGGGGGGGGGGCAGGCTTGGCTTTCCTCTGCGCCTCGGCGCCTCTGCGGTTCAAATTATTTTTTAAATTATTTCACAGCCTCTCAAGCGAGCTTCGGGTAGTCCGTGTAACCCTGGGCGCCGCCGATATAAAACGTGTTGAAGTCCGGGGTGTTCAAGGGGGCGCCGGTTTGCCAGCGGGCCACCAGGTCCGGGTTGGAAATGAGCAGGCGGCCCACGGCGATGAGGTCAGCCTTGCCGGCAGCCAGGTCCGCTTCGGCCCGCTCCGCATCGTAGCCGCCGGAGAGGATCAGGCAGCCCTTGAAGAGGCGGCGGAACGTGGCCTTGATGGCGTCCGGTACGGCGGGGGCGCCCATGGGGGAGTGATCCACCAGATGGACATAGACCAGACCCAGGGTGTTCAGTTGTTCCGCCAGCCAGGTGTAGTCGGCTTCCAGTTCCGGGTAGAGGGGCATGTCATTGAAGACACCGAAGGGCGACAGGCGGATGCCCACCTTGTCCTTGCCGATGGCAGCACTGACGGCTTCTGCCACTTCCAACACGAAGCGGGCGCGATTCTCGATGGCGCCACCGTAGGCGTCGCTGCGCTGGTTGGAATTCGGGCGGATGAACTGTTCCAGCAGGTAGCCATTGGCGGCGTGGAGTTCCACCCCGTCGAGGCCCGCCGCGATGGCGTTCTGTGCCGCCTGCACGTATTCCGCCTTGGTGGCGGCCAGGTCCGCCGCCGTCATGGCTTCCGGCAGGGCGTTGGGCTGCATGCCTTCCGTTTCGGTAAACAGTTCTCCGGCGGCGGCCACGGCAGACGGCGCCAGCACCCGGCCGCCGGCCGGCAGGTTGGCTGGATGGGCGATGCGGCCGCAGTGCATGAGCTGCATGAACATCTTCGCGCCTTCCGGCTGCACCGCCGCCGTGACCGCCTTCCAGCCGGCGATCTGTTCGGCGGAGAAAATGCCGGGGATACGGGCATAGCCCAGGCCGTTGGCGGAGGGGGAGGTGCCTTCAGTGATGATGAGACCCACCGTGCCGCGCTGGGCGTAATACTCGGCCATGAGGGCGTTGGGCACGTTGCCCGCGGCCCGGCTGCGGGTCAGGGGCGCCATGACCAGACGGTTATTCAGTTCGAGTCCACCGAGGGTGGTCTTGGAGAAAAGCAGGGACATGGCGGGAACTCCGGTGTGAGGTGGTGTGGGCTCAGACGGCCATGGGGGCCGTCAGGGGCGGGTGATGTTCGTAGCCTACGAGGCTGAAGTCGAACGGCTCCACTTTCTCCAGCCATTCCGGCTCGTACTGGCCCGTCACGGCGTAGTCCGGGATGCGTTCGGAGAGCAGCAGCTTCGGCGCCGGCAAGGGACTGCGTGCCAGTTGCTGGGTCAGCATGTCCAGGTGGTTTTCGTAGATATGGGCGTCGCCGATGAAGTAGCTGAACCAGCGCGGCGTGAAGCCGGTGAGGCGGCCCACCAGGGCCAGCAGGGCGGCGCCTTCGGTGAGATTGAAGGGCGTGCCCAGGCCCACATCGTTGGAGCGGATGTAGAGACAGAGGGATATCTCGCGCTTCGTGACGTTGGGCAGGAACTGGTAGAGCAGGTGGCAGGGGGGCAGGGCCATCTGGTCCAGCTGGGCCCAGTTCCAGCCGTGGAAGAGGATGCGCCGGTCCGTGGGGTTCTTGATGATGGTGTCCAGGCACTGCCGCAACTGGTCCACCGCCTTGTACATCAGGATCTTGGGCGCACCGTCCTCCGTCAGGGAGCCTACCTGGCAAAAGCCCCGGCTTTCGGCGTCGGCAATCTGGGCGGAGGCGCCAGCCGCCAGCAGCTTGTAGGCGGGCCACTGCCGCCATTGCACGCCATATACCTCGCCCAGGTCATCGTCGCCTGTGCGGTAGGGGTTGGCGAGCCACTGGGCGTTTTCGTTGGCGTTCTGGTCCCACACCTTGCAGCCCAGGGCGCGGAAGTCCGCAGCGCTCTTGGCGGCGCGCAAAAAACCCACCATTTCGCCCACAGCCGACTTGAAGGCCAGTTTCTTGGTGGTGACGGCGGGAAAGCCTTGCTGCAGGTCGAAGCGCAGCATGGCGCCGGGCTGGCTGATGGTGCGCACGCCGGTGCGGTTTTCCTGCCAGGTGCCGGTGTCCAGGATGCTGCGAACGAGGTCGAGGTACTGTTTCATGAGTGAAGAATCTGTTTGAACCGCAGAGGCGCAGAGGCGCAGAGGGAAAACGACAGGAACGAGTGCGCTTCGTGCACATCAGTCATGAGGTGGATTTTCATAAAAGAGGTTTTCTCCGCGTCTCTGCGCCTCTGCGGTGAAATCATTTTGTTCTTATCGCCGACTTGGGGCGGAAGGCTGCCAGGACTTCTTCCCGGGTTTCAACATAGGGGCCGCCGATAAGATCCAGGCAGTAGGGCACCGCGGCGAAGACGCCGTCCAGGGTTTCCTTGATGGCCTTGGGCTGGCCCGGCAGGTTGAGGATGAGGGTTTTCCCCCTGATGACCCCCATCTGGCGGGAAAGGATGGCGGTGGGCACGTATTTCAGGGACACGGCGCGCATCTGTTCGCCAAAGCCCGGCAGCACCTTGTGGGCAACCGCCAGGGTGGCTTCCGGGGTCACGTCCCGGGGGGCCGGACCCGTGCCGCCGGTGGTGACCACCAGATGGCAAGCCACGGCGTCGCAAAGCTCGATCAGGGTCTGCTCGATCACGGCCTGTTCGTCCGGAATGAGCCGGCTTTCCAGGCGCCAGGGAGACTTGAGGGTTGCGCCGAACCATTCCTGCAGGGCCGGGATGCCCTTGTCTTCGTAGACGCCGCTGGATGCCCGGTCGGAAATGGATACGAGGCCGATGAGGAGTTCGTCGTTCATGCTTTGTGAAGGGCTACCAGGGGATAGGGGCTGGAGAAAAACAACGCGCCCTTGGGCGCGCCTTTGCCTGAACGCTTACTCGTCTTCCTCCGGTTCTTCGGGTTCCGCCAGCTTGGCATTCCTGGCGGCCGCTTCGTCCAGTTCCTTCAGGATCTGGAAAATTTCCCGGAAGGCCTTGGGCGGCTTCAGAAGTTCCTTTTCCTTGATGGCGTTGCGGCGCAGATTGCGCAGGTGCTGGACGTCCACGTCTGGATGGACGGCGACGATTTCGCCGATGACGGTTTCGTCCGCCAGCAGCTTGAGCCGCCATTGCTCCAGCCGGTGCATGCGGGCGGTGTCCTTGGCGGACTTGCCATTGACGATGTCCAGAACTTCCTGCAAGGGCGCCACGTCCACATCCCGCAGCAGCTTGCCGATGTATTGCATCTGGCGGCCCTTGGCCTGGAGCTTGCTGAGGCGCTGCCACTCCAGCAGGGCCTCCAGCAGGTTTTCCGGCATGGGCATTTTTTTCAGGCGGGCGGAGGGTAGGGCGGCGAGTTCTTCGCCGAAGTCCCTCAGGGCCTGCATGTCGCGCTTTACCTGGGATTTGCTCGGGCCGCTGTATTGTTCGGCTTCGATTTCTTCGGTGTTTTCGGGGACTTCTTGGGGCGGATAGTGTCGCATGGCCGAGTTTGACAGACTAAAACGGTATGATTATAGCCTTCAACCTCGCCCGACCGATTGCCATGCCCGCACACGCCTCCAGTTCCACCGCTTTTTCCTTCAGCCGCGAACGTCTTCAGGACATCGCCGCGGACATTCTGGACTACGCCCGCCAGCAGGGCGCCACGGCCTGCGACACCGATGTTTCCGAAGGATTCGGCCAATCGGTGGCGGTGCGCATGGGGGAGGTGGAGACCATCGAGTACAACCGGGACAAGGGTGTCGGTGTGACGGTGTACCTGGGCCAGCGCCGGGGTTACGCCAGTACCTCGGACTTTGGCCGGGATGCCCTGCGGGCCACGGTGGATGCGGCCCTCTCCATCGCCCGCTTCACCGCCCCGGACCCCTGCGCCGGCCTGCCGGACGTGGAACTGCTGGCGAAGGACTGCCCGGACCTGGACCTGTATTACCCGTGGGAACTGCCGGTGGAAGAGGCCATCGAACTGGCGCGGCGCTGCGAGGCGGCCGCCTTCGCTGTGGATAAGCGCATCAAGAATTCCGAGGGCGGCAGCGTGTCCACCCAGCAATCCCATTTCATGTCCGCCAACAGCCTGGGCTTCATGGGGGGCTATTCCACGTCGCGCCATTACATTTCCTGTGCCGTCATTGCCGGCAAGGGCGACAACATGCAGCGGGACGACTGGTACACCACCCGGCGTGATGCGGCGGACCTGGATACGCCGGAAATGGTGGGGGCCATCGCCGGGCGCCGCGCTGTGGCCCGGTTGGGGTCACGGCAGATTCCCACGGGCAGTGTGCCGGTGCTGTTCGAAGCGCCCCTGGCCGCCGGCCTCATCGGTAACTTCGTCCATGCGGTGAGCGGCGGTAGCCTCTACCGCAAGTCTTCCTTCCTGTTGGACAGCCTGGGCAAGCCGGTGTTTTCGCCTCTGGTGAATATCTCCGAGCGGCCCTTCATGGCCAAGGCCTTCGGCAGCAGTCCCTTCGACGACGACGGCGTGGTGACGAAGGCGCGGGAAGTGGTGCAGGGCGGGGTGGTGAATGGCTACTTCCTCGGCACCTATTCGGCCCGGAAGCTTGGCATGCAGACCACGGGCAATGCGGGGGGCAGCCACAATTTGCTGGTGGCGCCGGGCGAACTGGACCAGGCGGGCCTGCTGAAGCTCATGGGACGGGGGCTCTTGCTGACGGAAATGCTCGGCTCCGGAGTGAATTACATCACCGGCGACTATTCCCGCGGCGCCGCCGGCTTCTGGGTGGAAAACGGCGAGATCGCCTACCCGGTGGAGGAAATCACCATTGCCGGCAACCTCAAGGACATGTTCAAGGGCATCCAGGCCGTCGGCAACGACGTGCTGGTGCGCGGCACCAAGCACGTGGGCTCCGTCCTCATCGACCGCATGACCATCGCTGGCAGTTGATCTGCGCATTTCTATGACCTGTGTACGACTGCGGGAGGACAAATTCCTCCCGTGGTAGCATCCCCGCATGATCATCCTGCAGGAAACTCCCACGTCTGCCCTGGCGGACGATTTATTCCGCACGCTGGTGGACGGTGCGCCAACGGCCATGGCCGTGCTCGTGGACGGCGCCTGCGTCTATGCCAATGCGCGCTTTGCCGGCCTGCGGGGTTGCCAGGGCGGCACTTGCGCTCGAGCGTGCGGTGCAGAGCTGGTTTTCTGCGCCCAGGACGGGACTGCCCTGGACTGGCAAACCCTGGCTGCGGCCATGCAACCGGGCCAGGACCTCACGCGTCTGGTTAGCCTGTCCAGCCTCGGTGCGCCGGTGGACGCCGAGATCATCCTGCGCAGCCTTTCCCTGGGCGGACGTCCAGTGGTTCTGGTAAGCCTGCGGGAAGTGGCGGAAGAAACCCGCATGCGCCGCCTGCTGGACCACCTGGCTTTTCACGATCCCCTCACCGAACTGCCCAATCGGGCACTGCTTTTCGACCGCCTGAGCCAGGCCCTGTCTCACCAGCGCCGCCAGGATGGGAAGTTCGCGGTTCTGGTGCTGGATCTGGATGGTTTCAAGGCGGTGAACGACCACTATGGTCATGCTGCCGGGGACGAAGTGCTGTGTGCCGTGGGCCGGCGCCTGCTGACCTGCGTGCGGGATTCGGATACGGTGGCGCGCATGGGGGGCGACGAATTCACCGTGTTGCTGCACGGCATTCGCGGCGAGGGGGAGGCGGCCCGGGTGGCCGGCAAGATCCTGCGTGCCCTGTCCGTACCCTTCATGTTGGGGGAAATTCGTACCGGCATCGGGGCCAGTATTGGTATCGCCCTCTGTCCCGCCCACGGGGTGACCCTGGATGGACTGCTGGCCCAGGCGGACCAAGCCATGTACCACGCCAAGGAAGGAGGCAAGTGCAGTTACGCCTTCTGCGGCCCTCTCCGGGAAATTGAGGTCGATGACCGGGCTGGACGGGGCATCCCCTGGGTGGATGAAATCGCCCTGGGGCACGAAATCCTGGACCGGCAACACCGCACCCTGGTGGAGTGCGTCAATCGGATCATCGAAATCCTGGCGGGGGGGCGGGATCCGGAGGCCTTGCGCCGGGAGATGGATCAACTGGCCCGCCTGACGGCGGCCCACTTCGAAGAAGAAGAACGCCTGATGGATACCCTCGGCGCCGATGCCTTGCCCCGGCACCGGGAATCCCACCTGCGCCTGCTGGGACAACTGCGGATGCTCACCGGCCAAGTGGAAAACACGGGTTTCTCCACCGCCGTGCAATCCATCCGCGACTGGCTGCTGGAGCACATCCGCGGCGACGACCGTGAACTCGTCGCCGAACTTCGCAGCCGGGCCGCGTGATTTGTAGGTCGGGTTTCAGCCTGCCAAGATAAGCTTGATGGTGGGCTGCGGCAGGGCGTTGGGCAAACGTCCGCTCACCCGCGTCAGACCTCGAACACTTGCCCCGTCTGCAGGATATTGAGCTTGAGGGGCAAGGCCTCCAGGTCGCGGCGGGTTTCCTCGGCGTGGCCGGGTTTGAGGTGGGAGACCCAGACTTCGGGCTGGTGCTGAAGTTGGGCGAGCTCCTTGGACAGGAGGGCCGGGCTGAGGTGCTTGGAGCAATGCACGAGGTGGCTGGCACTGTCCGGGAAGGCGGCTTCGGTGAGCAGAAAGTCGAGCTTCGGCACGGCGTTCAGGGCCTTCCACAGGGCGTCGCAGGCCGCCGTGTCCCCGGTGAAGGCCAGGCTGCCCTGGCCGCTTTCCAGCAGGTAGCCGACCGCTGGCACGGTATGGTTGGCCGGCAGGGGGGTGATAGTCCGGTCTGCCAGGTCAATTTTCTGACCGATAGCGAGGGCTTCGAAGACCAAGGCCGGTCGCTGGGCGTCGGGCAGAAGGGTGAAGTCGGGCCATACGGCCCAGTTGAAAACGTGGGCCTTGAGGATTTCCAGGGTGGCGGGGGAGGCATGCACCGTCACCGGTCGGCTGCGCAGTTCCCACACCGCGTCTACCAAGAGGGGCAGGCAGGCGATGTGGTCCATGTGGGAGTGGGTGATGAAGACGTGGTCGATCTTCACCAATTCCTCCAGGGAGAGATCCCCCACCCCGGTGCCGGCGTCGATGAGGATATCGTCGTCCACCAGAAGGGCAGTGGTGCGCAGGTGGGCACCCCCGAGACCTCCACTGCAACCGAGCACCCTTACTTTCATGGCTTGACGACCTTTTCCAGTCTGTTTGATGACGGCGCCCACTGGGGCGCAACTGGATCAAAGCTTAGCTTTTGCTGGCCGGTGTGAACAGGAACAAAGTCACGAAAGGCAATAAACGGTGAGCGGGAAGGTGTGAGCGGTGAGCGCAATTTGCACGCTTACCGCTTACCTAAGAAAGAACTCCATTTTCACCCCGGCTACGTCGAGGATGTCGTGGTCCTTGAGGGGGTGGGCTTGGGATTCGATGGGCCGGCCATTGACGAGGGGATACTGGGCACCTTCCAGGTGGGTGATGAAATAGCCATCGGTGCGACGGGCGATGACGGCCACCTGGACACCGGGTTTGCCCAGCTTGGTCAGGCTCTTGGCCAGATCCAGCTGGCGGCCGGCACTGCTACCGTTGAGCAGTTGCACGGCTCCCAGGGGCGCCTCGGCTGCGGCAGAGGGGGCTGGTGCCTGGGCAGCCGCTGCGGGCCTGGCGGCCGGTCGTGCCGGCGCCTGGGCGGGCTGGGAGGGCTGTGAAGGGGCGAAGGGCAGGTGCGCCGCACCACCGACAGGGAAGGGCTGGGTAGCGTCCGCCGGCACCGGGGCCGGCGGCGCAATCGGGATGGGGGGCGCACGGCGGGATTCGAAATCCTCGTCTTCGTTTTCGGTAACGTACTTCAGGCGGTACTTGCCCAGCTCAATGATGTCCCGCAGTTCCAGCACGTGTTTCTTGACGGGTTGGCCATTCACGTAGGTGCCGTTGGTGCTGTTCAAGTCTTCCAGGAAGGAGTCATTGAGGATGGTGGTGATGGCGCAATGTTCGCCGCTGATGGCCAGGTTGTCGATCTGCACATCGTTGTGCGCCTTGCGCCCGATGGTGATCCGCTGCTTGTTGAGCGGAATCTCCTTGAGGACCAGACCGTCCATGCTGAGAACCAGTTTTGCGACCATGTTTCCCGCTCTCCAAAAATCTACGGCTTTTTGTGGGGCCGGCTTCCGCTGGCCCGGTACCTCAACACATGCATTGGCCGGCTAAAGCCAGCCCCACACCAACCTGAATACTAACTGAACAACCGGGTCAGCCGCGCCATCATGCCTTTGCGCACCGGGTATTCACGCAATACGCGCACCAGGATGACTGAAACATTGTCCCGCCCACCGTGCTGGTTGGCGCCGTCGATGAGCCGCGATGCCATGTCCGCCAGGGGGCCGTCGTCGGGCTGCATGAGGCCGGCGATCTCACCGTCGTCGAGCATGTCGTTGAGGCCATCCGAGCACAGCAGGTAGATATCTCCCGGCAGGGCGTCATATTCGTGGACTTCCGCCTGCACGGCGAAGTCGGCGCCGAGGGCTCGGGTGACGAGATTGCGGTTGGCCGAGCGGCGGGCCTGCTCCGGCGTGATGACGCCGCTGTCCAGTTGTTCCTGCAACAGGGAATGGTCCTTGGTTATGACATCCAGGTTGCCCTGGCGCAGCCGGTACATGCGGGAGTCGCCGACGTGGCCAACAGTCAGCACGTTATCGTAGAAAACCGCCGTGACCACCGTGGTGCCCATGCCCGCGTACTGGGGTTTGCCCCGTGCCGCCGAGAATATCTCGCTGTTGGCGCGGGAAATGGCCTCTTCGATGGCAATGGCGGCATGCCGCTGGCCGCCCATCACCGCGTCGTGGGCCGGCAGGGCCGCGAAGGCTCTGGCCAGTTCTTCCCGGATCACGGAAGTGGCCAAGCCGCTGGCCACTTCCCCGGCGTTGTAGCCCCCCATGCCGTCCGCCAACACCACCAGGCCCAGCCCGGCATCGGCCAGTATGGAGTCCTCGTTGCTAGTACGCACTTTTCCGGCATGCGTAAGGCCTGTAATTTCCAGCGACTGACTCATTCCCTTGTCCAGAAAGACCCGGCGCGGCCGGGCGGTTATTCAATAGGGCAGTGCCTGCCCGAGACCCCGCTCCAGCGCCAGTGACAGCACCCGGCTGGCCACGGCCAGATCCTGAATGGCCATGCCCTGGGATTCGAAAAGCGTGATCTGCGTTGCAGAGGTGCGACCGGGGCGGCAGCCTTTGATGATCTCGCCAAGTTCCAGCAGGCGGCCTTCCGCCAGGCGGCCTTTTTCCAGCGCGGGCAAGAGGTCGCCGGCTTCCTTGAGCGCCACGGCGCGGGAATCCACGCAGACAACATTTGCCCGGCGTAGCGCCGTTTCGTCGATCTCCCGCCGAATGAGGGCGTTCGAGCCGGCTGCATTTACATGGCAACCCGGCTCCAGCCAGTCGCCGTCGAACAGCGGTGTGCTGGCCGTGGTGATGGTGGTAACGATGTCGCTGCCCGTCACGGTCTCCCGGGCGTCTGCGGCCGGCATTACATCAATCCCGGTGAGGGCGGCCATGTCGGCGCAAAACGCCGCGAGTTTTTCCCGGTTGCGGCCGAATACCTTGATACGTTCCAGATCCCGCACGGCGGCCAGGGCCAGCACCTGGCCCCGGGCCTGCCAGCCGGAGCCGAACACGCCGGCGATGCGGGCATCCGGCCGCGCCAGCCATTTCGTCGCCACCCCCGCCGCCGCGCCGGTGCGCAGCATGCCCAGGGTATCGGCTTCCAGCACGGCCAGGGGGCGGCCGGTGGCGGCCTCGAACAAATGCACCCAGAAGCGGGCGCCCTCCCGGCTGGTGGTGTAGGCCTTGTAGCCCATCACGCCTTCTGGTTCAAGCGACCCCTGGAGCATGTGCAGGGCGGACTTGGGCAGGCGGGTGCGGCAGCGGGGGGTGTCCTGGGCCAGTCCGAGCGCATGGCTAGCATGGGCGGCTTCGACCGCCTCCAGACAGATGTCCATGGTCAGGATCTGCCTGACGTCCTCTTCCCGCAAATACAGGGCCACTTGCTTCTCCTTTGTCCTGCCGAAACCCCGGTAGCCATTTGGCAAATCAGGCGGATTCTAACATCCGGCGGCAAGCATCCGGATTTCGGCATGAAAAAACCGCGCCGGGCTTGCACCCGGCGCGGTTTTTTCACGAGAGGAGGCGTGGTATGTCGAGCACGCCCGACTTCCCACTCCCCTCTCCCTGCTTTTTAGCCCATCAGTTTCTTCAGCAGGCGAGCCATTTCGGACGGGTTGCGCGTGATGGTGAAGCCGCACTCTTCCATGATGGCGAGCTTGGCATCGGCCGTGTCGGCGCCGCCGGAAATCAGCGCACCGGCGTGGCCCATGCGCTTGCCGGCCGGCGCGGTGACGCCAGCGATGAAGCCAACGATCGGCTTCTTCATGTTGGCCTTGCACCACATGGCGGCTTCAGCTTCGTCCGGACCACCGATTTCGCCGATCATGATGACCGCATCGGTGTCGGGATCGTCGTTGAACAGACGCATGATGTCGATGTGCTTCAGGCCGTTGATGGGGTCACCACCGATGCCGACCGCGGAAGACTGGCCCAGACCGATTTCGGTCAGTTGGCCCACTGCTTCATAGGTCAGGGTGCCGGAGCGGGAAACCACGCCGATGCGACCCGCACGGTGAATGTGACCGGGCATGATGCCAATCTTGATTTCATCGGGCGTGATCAGGCCGGGGCAGTTCGGACCCAAGAGCAGGGTTTCCTTGCCACCAGCGGCAACCTTGGCCTTCATCTTGTTGCGCACTTCCAGCATGTCCCGGACGGGGATGCCTTCGGTGATGCAGATGGCCAGGTCCAGGTCGGCTTCGCAGGCTTCCCAGATGGCGGCGGCAGCGCCGGGAGGCGGCACGTAGATGACGGACACGGTGGAGCCGGTTTGGGCCGCCGCTTCCTTCACGGAACCGAAAATCGGAATGCCGAAAATGCTTTCGCCGGCCTTCTTGGGGTTCACACCGGCAGCGAAACATTCCTTGCCGTTGGCGTATTCCTGGCACTTTTCAGTGTGGAACTGACCGGTCTTGCCGGTGATGCCCTGGGTGATGACTTTGGTGTTCTTGTTGATCAGAATCGACATGGTTTCTCCTTACGCGACCGCAGCGACGATCTTGGTGGCAGCATCCGCCATGCTCTCGGCGGTGATGATGGGCAGACCGGAATCCCGCAGGATCTGCTTGCCGAGGTCTTCGTTGGTGCCCTTCATGCGCACCACCAGGGGTACGGAGAGATGCACTTCCTTGGCCGCAGCGACCACGCCGGCAGCGATGGTGTCGCACTTCATGATGCCGCCGAAGATGTTCACCAGGATGCCCTTGACCTTGTCGTTCTTGAGCATGATCTTGAAGGCTTCGGTGACCTTCTCGGTAGTGGCACCGCCGCCCACGTCCAGGAAGTTGGCCGGCTCGGCGCCGAACAGCTTGATGGTGTCCATGGTGGCCATGGCCAGGCCAGCGCCATTCACCAGACAGCCGATGTTGCCGTCCAGGGAGATGTAGGCCAGATCGAACTTGGAGGCTTCGACTTCGGCGGGATCTTCCTCGTCCAGGTCGCGGTAGGCGACGATTTCCGGATGACGATAGAGGGCGTTGGAGTCAAAGTTGAACTTGGCGTCCAGGGCCTTGATATTGCCGTCGCCTTCCAGGATCAGCGGGTTGATTTCCGCCAGGGAAGCATCGGTTTCCACGTAGGTGGCGTAGAGACCCTTGATCTGGGTCACGGCGGCGGCGACGGAAGCATCCGGTACGCCAATGCCACGGGCCAGATTCTCGGCCTGGAGGTCGGTCATGCCGACCAGCGGATCGATGAATTCCTTGAGGATCTTTTCGGGGGTGGCGTGGGCCACTTCCTCAATGTCCATGCCGCCCTCAGAAGAGGCCATCACGGCGTTCTTCTGGGTGGCGCGATCCGTCAGCACGGCCAGGTAGTATTCCTTCTTGATGTCGGCGCCTTCTTCGATGAGCAGGCGATTCACCTTTTGACCGGCCGGGCCGGTCTGGTGGGTGATCAGCTGCATGCCGAGGATCTGGCTGGCGAACAGGCGCACTTCGTCCAGGGACTTGGCCACCTTCACGCCACCGCCCTTGCCGCGACCACCGGCGTGGATCTGGGCCTTCACCACCCAAACCTTGCCACCCAGTTCTTCGGCGACTTTCACCGCTTCATCAACGGAGAAGGCAGGATTGCCACGGGGCGTATTTACGCCGAACTTCCGCAGGAGTTCCTTGCCCTGATATTCATGAATTTTCATCAGTCTTCCTTGCTGTTAGATGCTGGGTTTAAACACTACTGGTTCCTGACGCCCTGCCTTGTCCTTGAGGATGGGGCCTGGCTAGCCGGTGTTCTGGCCTCGGAACCAGCGCGGGTAATAGCGCCGGACTGTCTCCGTACTCGTTTCGAGAGCGTGACAACGGTCGAGCTGGAACGGTTTGCCGTGCCGGTCGTCCACGTCCTGCATTTCGCTGGCAAAGGTCTGGATCGCCGCCGTGGGCAGGGACAGCAGCAGTTCCGTGATATGGGAACAGCCACGGGCACCTTCGAACATTTCCCCCACGGCGCGACGGAAGCCCTGCGCCAGGTTGAGTCCCTTGAGTCGGCCATAGGCTGGCGCAATGGACTCGCAACTTCCTTCATACGGCCCCCCGTAGGGCACCGCATCGGATGAAACCGCTACCTCGACCACATTGAACTGCCGGTCTATGGTCAGCCGCACCCACATGTCGTGCACTGCATCGCCTTTTTTCCGTACACCGGAGGCCAGCGGGTAATCCCGATCCTTGGTGTCCGTGAGGCGGGCTTCCATGTCCCAAAGCCCGTCTTCACGCTTCCAGCCTTCCAGAACAATACTGCGAACATGCAAGCGCTCACGGCGATCAGTCGGGGGCGGCAGGGGCATGGGAAGGCCTGGGCTAGGCATCATTTTTTATAATCGCGCGATAATAACACATAATTATGGCGACCCAGAACGCCAAAAGCCTGCACCCCGCCGCCTCACACAAACTTCACCCGCAACTCCCCGACCCCCGCCACTTCGGCGAAGACCTCGTCGCCGCGCTCGACCTTGCCAACACCAGCGGGGGTGCCGGTGAATATCAGGTCGCCGGGGGCCAGGGCGAAGAACAGGGACAGGTTGGCGATCACCTCCGCTACCGACAGGCTCATGTTGGAGAGGTCGCCGTTCTGCTTGATCTCGCTGTTCAGGCCCAGGCGAATGAAACCGCTGTGGGGATGGCCGATGCGTTCCACCGGGTTTACCGCCGAGACCGGCGCCGAAAAGTCCGCCCCTTTGCCCGTGTCCCAGGGTTTGCCCTGCTCCTTCATGGCCAGTTGCAGATCCCGCCGGGTCATGTCCAGGCCAACGGCGTAACCGAACACATGTTCCAGGGCCTGGCTCACCGGGATGTCGCTGCCGCCCTTGCCGATGGCCACCACCATTTCCACTTCAAAGTGGTAATTCCGGGTCAGGGAAGGAAAGGGCAGGTCGCCCCCGCCCGGCACCACCGCATCCGTCGGCTTGCTGAAGAAGAACGGCGCTTCCCGATGGGGATCGGATCCCATCTCCCGGGCGTGGTCGGCGTAGTTACGGCCGACGCAATATACCCGGCGCACGGGGAACAAGGTATCCAGGCCCACGATCGGCAGGGCCGTGATCGGGGTGGGCGGGAAAACGTAATACATATATGCAGATCCCTAGGTAGGTCGGGTTTTAACCCGTCAAGGCGCGTAGGTCGGGTTAGAACCCGACCTACGCCGGATTATGGATATCGAGAAAACGGCAGTCCAGACCGAAACCTTCCGCCAAATGGGCCGCCAGGGCGCGCACGCCGTAGCGTTCGGTGGCGTGATGGCCGGCGGCGATGAAGGGCACACCGGATTCCCGCGCCAGGTGGGTGGTCTGTTCAGAAATTTCGCCGGAGAGGAATAGTTCCGCCCCGGCAGCGATAGCCTCTTCAAAATAGCCCTGGGCGCCGCCGCTGCACCAGGCCACCCGGCGTACTGGCCGCAGGCCGTCGCCCACCAGCAGGGGCTCCCGGCCCAAGGCCAGGCCAACCTGCAGGGCCAGTTCCGCAGCCGCTAGCGGCTCGCTGCAGGAACCGAGAAAGCCCATGTCCTGTTCCGCAAAACGGCCTTCCACGGTCCAGCCCAGCACCCGCGCCAACTGGGCGTTATTGCCGAGTTCGGCATGGGCATCCAGGGGCAGATGGTAGGCGAACAGGCTGATGTCCTGGTTGAGGAGGGTAGCCAGGCGTTTTTTCTTCAGGCCGGTTATGCGGCCATCCTCGCCTTTCCAGAAATAGCCGTGATGCACCAGCACCGCGTCCGCGCCCCAGGCCACCGCCTCATCCAGCAAGGCCTGGCTGGCGCTGACACCGGCAATGATCTTTCTCACTTCCGGCCTTCCTTCCACTTGCAGGCCGTTTGGGGAATAATCCCGGAACCTTGAAATGTCCAGCAGTTGCCCCAGATAACTTTCCAGTTCCGTTCTTTGCATGGCTTGCCGTCCAAAGTCTTTATATTTGCCACGAGCGAATCAATCAATGCTGTGAGGTCGGGTTGAAACCCGACCTGCCGCTCGCACCGCCCCCGAGAAAGCCGAGATTATGCGCCGTATCTGGATGATTTTTACCCAGGCCGTGACCATCAGCGTCGCCGTGCTGTTTGTCGTTGCTACCCTGAAGCCGGAATGGCTGGGCAAGAGTCCAAACATCGTTGCCCTGCAGGAAATTGCGCCGAGCAGCGCGCTGTCCGGCGCTGTCCGGCCCCAGGCCAGCTACAGTGAAGCGGCACGGCGCGCCCTGCCCTCGGTGGTGCATATCTTCACCAGCAAGCAGATGAAGGTACCGCGCCACCCCTTGTTCGACGACCCCCTGTTCCGCCGTTTCTTTGGTGACAACCTGCCCAACCAGACCCAACGCCAGTCGGGCTTGGGCAGCGGCGTCATCGTCAGCCCGGACGGCTACATCCTGACTAACAACCACGTGGTGGAGGCCGCGGACGAAATCGAAGTGGCCTTAAACGATGGTCGCAAGTTTCGGGCAAAGACCGTGGGCACGGATCCGGACTCGGACTTGGCGGTGTTGCGCATCGAAGCGGGTGGCAAGTTGCCGGCCATCACCATCGCCGCAGCCGAAGGCACAAGGGTGGGCGACGTGGTGCTGGCCATCGGCAATCCCTTCGGCGTCGGCCAGACCGTGACCATGGGTATTGTGTCCGCCCTGGGTCGCAGCCACCTGGGTATCAACACCTTCGAGAATTTCATCCAGACCGACGCCGCCATCAACCCGGGCAATTCCGGCGGTGCCCTGGTGGACTCCAACGGCAACCTCATGGGCATCAATACGGCCATCTACTCCCAGAGCGGCGGCTCCCTGGGCATCGGCTTCGCCATTCCCATGTCCCTGGCGAAGAATGTAATGGAGCAGATCATCCGGAACGGCACGGTAGTCCGGGGCTGGATCGGCGTTGAAGTGCAGGAAATCACACCGGAGCTGGCAGAATCCTTCAAGCTGCCGGCCACCCACGGCGCCCTCATTGCCGGCGTAATGCGGGGCAGCCCGGCAGACCGGGCCGGCATCCGGCCGGGGGATGTGCTGATGGAGGTTCAGGGCAAGCCGGTGAATGATCCGCAGAGCATGATCGAGAGCATCGCCGCCCTCAATCCGGGTCTGGGCGCCCGCATCCACCTGCGCCGTAACCAGAAGGATTTCGACCTGCAGGTAGAAATTGGCAAGCGCCCCAGGACGGCGAAGGAAGAGGAGTAAGGGCTAGGAAGTAGGGTGCAATAAGCGAAGCGCATTGCACCACCCCTCCCGCTGCAATGCGCTTCGCTTATTGCACCCTACCTTTATTCCTTCTCCACCAGCGACCGGCCTTCTTCTTCCGCGGGCTTGCCGACGAAGCGGGCCAGGATCAGGCCGACTTCGAAGAGCAGCCACAGGGGAATGGCCAAGAGGCACTGGGAGAGAACGTCCGGTGGCGTGAAAATGGCCCCGACGACGAAGGCGCCGACGATGACGTAGGGCCTTGCTTCCTTGAGTTTCTCCAGGCTGACGATGCCCACGCGGACCAGCACGATGACAATCACCGGCACCTGGAAGGTCACGCCGAAGGCCAGGAAGCTGGACAGCACGAAACCCAGGTATTTCTCGATGTCCGTCATCCAGGCCACGCCCTGGGGCGCGATGGAGGACATGAACTTGAAGACCGTGGGAAAGACCACGAAATAGGCGAAGCACATGCCGGCGAGGAAGAGCAGAAAACTCGCCACCACCAGCGGGACCACCAGACGCTTCTCGTGGGCGTAGAGTCCCGGTGCGATAAACGCCCATATCTGGAACAGCACATAGGGCAGGGCGATGAGCAGCGCCACCAGAAGCGTCACCTTCATGGGCACCAGAAACACCCCCACCACGTCCGTGGCGATCATCTGTCCTCCCTTGGGCAGGACCTCCAGCAGGGGTTGGGCCAGCAGGGCGTACAGATCCTTGGACCAAGGGAAAAGGCAGATGAAGACGATGCCGATGGCGATGAGGCTGCGGATCAGACGATCCCGCAACTCCACCAGATGGGAAACAATGGTTTCTTCCTGCTGGGACATCAATGAACTGCTTTCTCGGCGTCCGGCAAAACCAGGGCAGGAAGCGGCTCCACTGTTGCCGCAGGAATATCCTGGTGAATGAGGCTTTCCGCAGGGGCCGGAGCTGCCAAATCCGCCACTTCATGGGCGGGAAACAGGCTGGCCTCGTCCATGGATTCACGCAGGGAATGCATCTCGGCGTTCACCGAGGTTTGCACCTCCTGGGCGGAGGATTCCATTTGCTGCTGGAGCGTTTTCAGCTCCTCCAGTTGCATTTCCCGGTTGATGTCGGCCTTCACGGTGGCGGCATAACGCTGGGCACGGCCGAGCAGATGCCCGAACGTGCGGGCCACCTTGGGCAGCCGTTCCGGTCCGAGCACCACCAAGGCCACCAGGCCAATGAGGGCAAATTCTCCGAAGCTGACGTCGAACATAATTTGGTCAGCGGTCAGCGGCAAGCGGTGAGCGACAGTAACGTAGCGCTCACCGCTCACCCCTTGCCGCTTACGATTTGGCCTTTTCTTTTACTTCGACGTCGATGGTCTTGCCATCGAGTTGTTGGGAGGAAGCTGGCGTGCCGGAGGCCGCTTGATCGCCTTCCTTCATGCCCTGCTTGAAGCCCTTTACGGCGCCGCCCAGGTCTTCGCCGATGTTGCGCAGCTTCTTGGTGCCGAAGATGAGCATGACGATGACCAGAACGATGAGCCAATGCCAGATGCTGAAGGAACCCATATGTGATTCTCCTGATTAAACGCGTTTGAGCATCGGGCCGACCGGATCCGGGCCGCCGACGATGTGGGCATGCAGATGCGCCACTTCCTGGCCCCCGATGCGACCGGTGTTGATGATGACCCGAAACCCTTCCGGACTTCCTTGATCGACCGCAATCTGGTTGGCCACGGCAAGCATTTTCCCCAACAGCGGCACATCCGCCTCGGTCACATGGGCCAGGGATGTGATGTGGCGTTTCGGGATCACCAGCACATGCACCGGCCGTTGCGGCTGAATATCCCGGAAGGCCAGCACGTCGTCGTCCTCGAACACTTTGCTCGCCGGAATGTCGCCCCGGGCGATTTTGCAAAACAGGCAGTTGTCCATGAAGTCTGGTAAGCGGTAATGGGTGAGTGGTGAGCAACAGCAAGCAGTGAGCGCTTACCGCTCACCCCTAACGGCTTACTTCTTTTCAGCCACCACGGACGAGGTGTCGTGGGCCAGGCGGGAGCGCTTCTCGTCGATGCCGGAGATGCCTTCGCGGCGGCGCATTTCCTGGGACACATCCTCGATGCCCAGGCCGTAGAAGGCCAGCAGCACCAGCACGTGGTAGATTACGTCGGTGGATTCCCAGACGATGTTCAGATGCTTGCCATCCTTGGCGGCCATGATCAGTTCGGTGGTTTCCTCGCCGATCTTTTTCAGGATGGAATCCGGACCCTTTGCATAGAGTTGCGCCGTGTAGGACGTCTCCGGGTCGGCGTTGCGACGGGAAGCCAGGGTTTCGGAGAGACGATGCAGGATGTCGTGAGTGCTCATTTTGTGTAAATTTCCTCAGGATTCTTCAAAACAGGTTCAATTGCTTCCCAGTTGCCCTCGCCCGAGAGCTTCTGGAAGAAACAACTATGGCGGCCGGTATGGCAGGCGATACCGCCTTCCTGCTCCACCTTGAGCAGAATGACGTCATTATCGCAGTCCGTACGGATTTCCAGAACCTTCTGGAAGTGGCCGGATTCTTCGCCCTTGTGCCACAACTTGCGGCGGGAGCGGGACCAGAACACCGCCTGGCCCAGGGACAGGGTCTTTTCCAGGGCGTCCCGGTTCATCCAGGCGAACATCAGCACGTCGCCGCTGGACGCCTGCTGAACGATGACGGGCACCAGGCCCTGTTCGTCCCAGCGTACTTCGTTCAACCACTTGCGCGTGCTCGGTGGTGTACTCACAGCCGCACCTCGATGCCGCGGCTACGCATGTATTCCTTGGCTTCACGCACCGTATGCTCCCCATAGTGGAAAATGCTGGCAGCGAGCACCGCGTCGGCGTGACCCGCAAGAACCCCCTGGGCCAGATGTTCCAGGGTGCCGACGCCGCCGCTGGCGATGACGGGAATGCCCACCGCGTCGCTCACGGCCCGGGTCAGGGCCAGGTTGAAACCGTTCTTGGTGCCGTCCCGGTCCATGCTGGTGAGCAGGATTTCCCCCGCCCCCAGGGCCTCTACCCGCCGCGCCCAATCCACGGCGCACATGCCTGTGTTGTTGCGGCCGCCATGAGTGAAGACATCCCAGCGCCCCGGCGCCGTTTCCTTGGCATCGATGGCCACGACGATGCACTGGGAACCCACCTTGGCGGAAGCGTCCGCCACCAGCTGGGGGTTCTGCACGGCCGCCGTGTTCATGCTGACCTTGTCGGCACCAGCGTTGAGCAGGCGACGCACGTCGTCCACCACCCGGATGCCGCCCCCCACGGTGAGGGGAATAAAGACCTGTTCTGCCACCCGCTCCACCACGTGCAGGATGATGTCCCGCTCGTCGGAGCTGGCGGTGATGTCCAGGAAGGTGATCTCGTCGGCGCCCTGCTCGTCGTAGCGGCGGGCGATCTCCACCGGGTCACCGGCATCCCGCAACTCGACGAAATTGATGCCCTTGACGACGCGACCGGCCTTGACGTCCAGACAGGGAATAATGCGTTTGGCTAGCATTGATCTGGTAAGCGGTAAGCAGTAAGCGGTGAGCCGCCAGCGGTGGGCAGTAAGCACGAATACTGAAGGCTAATGGACATTTCGCTCACCGCTTACCCCCGACCGCTTACGGCTAGTCTGTCGGCTTCCGCCTGACCTGCCCTGAAATCCAGGGTGCCTTCGTAGATGGCGCGGCCGGTGATGGCACCCATGATGCCTTCGGCCTCGACGGCGCAGAGGGCGCGTATGTCTTCCAGCGCCGCAATGCCGCCGCTGGCGATGACCGGAATGCGTAGGGCCTGGGCCAGCTTCACCGTTGCCTCGATATTCACGCCGCCCAGCATGCCGTCCCGGCCGATGTCGGTATAGATGATGCCTTCGACACCGTAGTCCTCGAACTTCCGGGCCAGGTCGATGACATCGTGGCCGGTGAGCTTGGACCAGCCATCCACCGCCACCTTGCCGTCCCGGGCGTCCAGGCCGACGATGATGTGGCCGGGGAAGGCACCGCAGGCGTCGTGCAGGAAGCCCGGGTTCTTTACCGCCGCCGTGCCGATGATGACGTAGCTTAATCCGTCGTCCAGGCAGCGCTCGATGGTGTCCAGGTCCCTGAGTCCGCCCCCGAGCTGTACCGGGATTTCGTCGCCGACTTCCTTCAAGATCGCCTTGATGGCGCTCTCATTCTTCGGCTTGCCGGCGAAGGCGCCATTCAGGTCTACCAGATGGAGGCGGCGGGCGCCCTGGTCTATCCAGTGGCGGGCCATGGCGGCGGGATCTTCGGAGAAGACCGTGGCGTCATCCATGTCGCCTTGTTTCAGGCGTACGCAGTGACCATCCTTCAGATCGATCGCGGGTATCAGCAACATGATGTGGGAACTGGCTTACAAGAGTGGAGGAAAGGTATCAGCCGTAATTTGGCCAGATGAAAAATCAGGGATTCCAGCGCAGGAAATTGCCGAGAAGCTGCAAGCCGGCCTGCGCACTTTTTTCCGGGTGGAACTGAACGGCGAAGATATTAGCCTGCGCTACCGCACTGGTAAAGAGGATACCGTAGTGGGTCGAACCGGCGATCAGGTCCGCATTGCCGGCTTCCACGTAATAGCTGTGCACGAAATAGAAGCGGGCGTCGTCAGCGATGCCCTGCCACAAGGCATGGGGTTCGGCCTGGCTCACCTGGTTCCAGCCCATGTGGGGCACCTTCAGGCGGCAGCCGTCCGCCCCCACCATGGCTTCTGTCGGAAAACGCAGCACCTGGCCCGGCAGGATGCCCAGACCCGGCACATCCCCTTCCGCGCTGTGTGCAAAAAGCATCTGCAAGCCAATACAAATGCCCAGAAAGGGCTTCTCGGCGGCGGCACGGATCACCGCGTCTTTCAGGCCGCGGGCTTCCAGTTCCGCCATGCAGTCCGGCATGGCGCCTTGACCTGGCACGACAACCCGGTCAGCCGCCGCCACCACGGCCGGATCGGAGGTGACGATGACGCGAGCGCCTTCCCCCACGTGCTCGATGGCCTTGGATACGGAGCGCAGGTTGCCCATGCCGTAATCGACGATGGCGACGGTGTTCATGTTTGCAGTTCGGAAAGCGTAAAGACGGCAATTATCCCACGAGCGGGAGTCACAGAACGCCCTTGGTGGAGGGCATGGCACCGACAGCGCGGGGGTCGAATTCGACCGCCATGCGCAGCGCCCGGGCAAATGCCTTGAAAATGCTCTCGCACTGGTGATGGGCGTTGACGCCCTTCAGGTTGTCGATATGCAGGCTCACGCCGGCATGATTGACAAAGCCCTGGAAAAATTCCTTCACCAATTGCAGGTCAAACGTTCCCAGGGTATCCCGGGTATAGCTCACCGTGTATTCCAGGCCGGGCCGGCCGGAAAGATCCACCACCACCCGGGACAGGGCCTCATCCAGGGGCACGTAGGCATGGCCGTAGCGCGTCACGCCTTTCTTGTCACCGATGGCCTTGGCCAGAGCCTGGCCCAGGGTGATGCCGACATCTTCCACCGTGTGGTGGGCGTCAATGTGCAGGTCGCCCTGGCACTCGATTTCCAGGTCCATCAAGCCGTGGCGGGCGATCTGGTCCAGCATGTGATCCAGGAAGGGCACGCCGGAGGCGAGCTTCGCCCGGCCCGTACCGTCCAGGTCCAGTTTGACCCGAACCCGGGTTTCGAGGGTATTGCGCGTGATTTCGGCTTGCCGCATGGTCTCTAAAAGGCTGGAAAAACGGGGCCATGATAACATCCCGAATCGATTACGCCCCCAATTGAACCGCAGAGGCGCAGAGGTGCGGAGGAATTCACTTGATTTTCTCTGCGCCTCTGCGCCTCTGCGGTGAAAAATCATCAGGTTAGTCCACACCATGAGCCAATTCTGGAGTCCCCTTGTCCATTCCCTCACGCCCTACGTGCCGGGGGAACATGTTTTATTAAGAGGGGTCTTCCCAGTTGCTGCCGATGCTGGCGACGGACAGGGTTTGTTCCAAGCCGTCGGCGGGATTGCGAAGGGCTCTGAGGGCGGCGAAGGTTTTGAGGGCGCGATTG
>JAYTVW010000016.1:0-13759 GCA_043743785.1 Rhodocyclales bacterium
CGCCGGGGTCGACTATATCAACGGCACCAGCGACGGAGAAACCATCGACGGCCTGGGCGGCAATGACTACCTGAACGGTGGCTACGGTAACGACACCTACGTCTTTGGCGCCGGCTCGGGCCAGGACACCATTTCCGAATATGACGGCACGACGGGCAATCTGGATACGCTCCGGGTGGTGGGCAAGAAGCCGTCGGAAGTGGTGCTGAGTCGGGACGTGGCAGACCCCTACACGCTGAAGCTGTCGATCATTGGCACGACGGACTGGATCAAGGTGAGCAACTGGTTTGCTAACCCGGCCTACCGGGTGGAACGGGTAGTGTTCGACGATGGCACGGTATGGGACGCGGCCAAGCTGGCGGCTGTGCCGATCCTGGGGACGAGTGGGGCGGACACTATCTACGGCACCAATGATGGCGAAACCATCGATGGCCTGGGCGGCAATGACTATCTCAACGGTGGCTACGGTAACGACACCTATGTCTTCGGTGCCGGCTCAGGCCAGGACACCATTTCCGATTATGACGGCACGACGGGCAACCTGGATACGCTCCGGGTGGTGGGCAAGAAGCCGTCGGAAGTGGCCTTGAGCCGAGACGCGGCAGACCCCTACACGCTGAAGCTGTCCATCGTCGGCACGACGGACTGGGTCAAGGTCAGCAACTGGTTTTCCAACCCGAATTACCGGGTGGAACGGGTGGTGTTCGACGACGGCACGGTGTGGGACGCGGCGAAACTAGCGACGGCGCCGATCCTGGGCACGGAAGTGGCGGAGACGATCTACGCCACGGACGGTGACGAGACGATCAATGGTCTGGGCGGTAATGACACCCTGTACGGCTACGGCGGCAGTGACGTGCTCAATGGTGGTGCGGGCAACGACTATGTGGACGGTGGGGCGGGCAATGACGTGCTGGATGGTGCCGCCGGTAATGACACCCTCGTCGGCGGCTATGGCAACGATACCTACGTCTTCGGGTCTGGCTCGGGCCAGGACACCATTTCCGATTACGACAGGACGGCGGGCAATACGGACGTGCTGTCCCTGGGGCACGACATTAGTCCAGACAAGGTCTGGCTGCGCCGTGTCGGTTCCGACCTTGAGGTAAGCATCATTGGCACGGCTGATAAAACCGTTATCGCCAATTGGTATTCGGGAAGCTCCTACCACGTTGAAAAATTGACGACCGCAGACGGCAAGACCCTCCTGGATAGCCAGGTGGATGCCCTGGTTTCCGCCATGGCGGCTTTCGCGCCGCCGCCAGCGGGGCAGACGGTCTTGCCGCAGAGCTACCAAAAGGTCTTGGTGCCGCTGCTGGCAGCGAACTGGAAGTAATGTAATGCGCTCGTTCTCTGGGGACACTTGTTTCATTGCGTTTGCCTGGGCGAGTTCAATCGTTCCTACAGTTTTGTTGCCGGCAAGCCCCCCGCAACAAAACTGCTCCCACAGGTCTAGCTGCATGGGCCGACCCGAGTTTTATGGAACTCATTGAACGCAAGCTCATGGACCATTCTGGGGAAGGTGGGGCAGGAGAGGGCTTGAAGTCCGGCCCTGTGCCCCTGGACCCCGGTCTGTCCTGCCTGGTGATGATGGCGCGGCTACATGGGGTGGCCGCGGATGCATCGCAACTACGGCATGAGTTCTCAGCCGATGGGCAACCCTTCTCCCAGACAGAAGTCCTGTTGGCGGCGAAGTCTCTGGGTTTGCATGCGAAGTTGATGACAGCCTTGCCTGAAAGGCTGGACCATGTACCCTTACCGGCCGTGGCCATCGGCAAGGATGGAAGCTTCTTCCTGCTCGCCCGTATCGAGGGTGACAAAGTTCTGATCCACAACCCGGCGGCGGCCCATCCGGAATTCCTGATGCGGCAAGCCCTGCTGGAACGCTGGAGTGGCGATCTCCTGCTCTTTAGCTCCAAGGCAACGTATGCGGGGGAGTTGGCCCGTTTCGACTTTTCCTGGTTCATCCCGGCCATTGTCAAGTATCGACACCTCCTGGCCGAAGTGCTGCTGATTTCCTTCGTACTGCAACTCATCGGTCTTGCCACGCCCCTGTTCTTCCAGGTGGTGATGGACAAGGTGCTGGTGAACCACGCCATGAAGACCCTGGATGTGATCGCCGTCGGGCTGCTCTGCGCCATTGTCTTCGAGGCTTTGCTGTCGGGCATTCGCACCTATGTCTTTGCCCAAACCAGCAGCAAGTTGGATGTGGAACTGGGTGCCCGACTGTTCAAGCATCTTCTGCACCTGCCTATCAGTTATTTCCAAACCCGGCGGGTGGGGGATTCGGTGGCCCGCGTCCGGGAACTGGAGAATATTCGTTCGTTCCTCACCGGCAACGCCCTCACCCTGGTAATGGACCTGCTGTTTTCCTTCGTCTTTCTGGGCGTGATGCTGTGGTACAGCGTGCGGCTGACCGGCATTGTGCTGGTTTCGATCCCGATCTACGGGGCGCTGTCTGTCGCGTTTACACCCATTCTGCGTAGTCGGCTGAACGAAAAATTCAACCGGGGTGCCGAGAACCAGTCCTTCCTGGTGGAAACCTTGAGCGGTATCGATACCGTGAAGTCCATGGCGGCGGAACCGCGCTGGACCCACAACTGGGAGCAGCAACTGGCCGCCTACGTGTCGGCGGGACTCTCCGTCACCAACGTGGGTACTCTGGCCAGCGGCGGCGTGACTTTCGTCAGCAAGCTCGTGACCCTGGCCATCATGTGGCTCGGTGCCAGCTTGGTGGTGGATGGCAAGCTGACGGTGGGGGAACTGGTTGCCTTCAACATGCTCTCCGGCCAAGTGGCGTCCCCCATCCTGCGCCTTGCACAACTCTGGAATAATTTTCAGCAAGTCGGGATTTCCATGCAACGCCTGGGTGACATCCTCAACACGCACCCCGAAGTTGCCGGCCACAAGACCCGTATTCCACGCATCGTGGGGGCCATTGAGTTCGATCAGGTGTCCTTTCGCTACCGGGTGGATGCACCTGATGTGATCCGGGCGGCGTCCCTCAAGATCCTGCCCGGCGAAGTCATCGGCATCGTTGGCCGCTCCGCCTCGGGCAAAAGCACCCTTGCCAGGTTGGTGCAACGCCTTTACGTGCCGGACCGGGGGCGGGTTCTGGTGGATGGGCAGGACCTTGCCGTCATCGACACTGCCTCCCTGCGCCACCAGATCGGTGTGGTGCTCCAGGAGAACGTGCTCTTCAATCGCAGCATCCGGGACAACATCGCCGTCACCAATCCGGCCCTGTCCATCGAAAGCATCATTGAGGCCGCCAAACTGGCCGGTGCCCATGATTTCATCTGCGAGTTGCCGGAGGGCTACGACACCATGGTGGGAGAGCACGGTGCGGGTCTCTCCGGCGGACAGCGCCAGCGCATCGCCATTGCCCGGGCACTCATCAGCAATCCGCGCATCCTGATCTTCGATGAGGCCACCAGCGCCCTGGACTACGAGTCGGAAAAAGTCATCCAGGACAACATGCGGCGCATTTGCGCCGGACGCACGGTGCTCATCATCGCCCATCGGCTGTCCGCGGTGCGGGAGGCCAAGCGCATCGTGGTGCTGGAGCGGGGTCAGATCGCCGAGGTGGGCAGCCACGCCGAACTCCTGACCCGGCCCAGCGGTATCTACGCCCATCTGCATGCCTTGCAGGCTGGCGTTCAGTTTGCGCAAAGCTCGCAAGCGACGACGGGACATGTCGTATGAGTCCTCGCTTGGAAGCCTGGGCGGCGTTGTGGCAGCGCTACCGGGAAATATTTACCCACCACTGGCGCAACCGTCATGCCATTTCCAGCGGACTTTACAACGTCGAAGAGGCGGAGTTCCTGCCTGCAGCCCTGTCCCTGCAGGAAAAGCCCGTGTCGCCCGCCGGGCGCCTGGTGGCCCGCTTGCTCATGGCCCTGGTGGCCGTGGCCCTGATGTGGTCCGTGCTGGGAAAGACGGACATCATCGTCAGTGCCTCCGGAAAAATCGTGCCCTCCGGGCGCACCAAGACCCTGGCCTCGGTGGAAGTGGCCAGCGTGCGGGCCCTGCATGTGCAGGACGGCCAGGTGGTCAAGGCCGGGCAAGTATTGATTGAACTGGACAGTTCGTCCTATGACGCGGAACGGGACAAGGCCCAGGGCGAAGCCATCCATGCATTACTGCAGGCGGAACGCTCCCGCGCCCTCGTTACGGCGCTTGAAACCCTGCGACCGCCTCGTCTTCCCCATATTTCCGGCCTCTCAGAAGACAAGATGCTTGCTGCCCAGGCCTACCTGGAAGGGCAATATCGGGACTTCCGTGCAAAACTGGCCCGTGTTGACGGCGATATCCAGCGCTATGCCCAAGTGCTGCCGCTGGCGACCCAACGGGCCAGGGACTTTGCTGACCTCGCCAGGGATCACGATGTGTCCACCCACGCCTGGCTGGAAAAGGAACAGGCCCGTGTGGACCTGGAAGGCCAGTTGCGGGAGGCCCGTAACCAGCGGGCGGTGCTCATCGCCGAGACCCGGCGGGCCGCCTTTGATGCGCTCACGGAAGGCGGCAAACTTGCCGATGCGGCGCGGCAGGATGCCCTGCGCTCCGGGGAGCGGGGCAAGCTCCTGAAGCTCACGGCGCCGGTGGACGGAACGGTACAGCAACTCACGGTGCATACCGTGGGCGGCGTGGTGCCCGCCGCCCAGCCCCTTCTGCTGGTGGTGCCGACGGAAAGCGTTATTGAAGTGGAAGCCTTCCTGGAAAACAAGGACATCGGTTTCGTGCGGGAAGGCCAGGCGGCGGCAGTGAAGGTAGCGGCTTTCGAATACACCAAGTACGGCACGGTGCCGGGGCGAATCACCCACGTCTCTCGGGATGCCATTCAGGACGAGAAAAAGGGTCTGATCTACGGGGTCAAGGTGGCGCTGGACAAATCCACCCTGTCGGTGGATGGGCGGATGGAAGTCCTGTCGGCCGGCATGTCGGTGAACGTGGAAATCAAGACCGGCGAGCGTCGCATTATTGAGTACGTGTTGAGTCCACTCCTGCAGCACCAGCGGGAGAGCTTGAATGAGCGCTAAGGTACAGCCTGGTTGGCGGTGGCAGCTTGCCAGCTTCCTGGCGGCTGCGTGCTGCCTGCCCGGGGTGGTCGGGGCGTTTGATGCCGTTGTCATCCACGATGCGCCGTTTCAGGATCCCTTGCAAGCCGTGCCCGAGGTGATCCGACGGGGTTCGATCCTGCCGGGCGACGGCAGTCCGCTGGTGTGCTCGGAATACAAGGACTTCACGATACCTTTGGATCTTGCGGAGGCGGTGGACTTGGCCCTCTGCAACAACGCCCAGCTCAAGGCAAGCTGGGCTGCCATCAAGATCCAGGCGGCCGCACTCGGGGAGGCTCGGGCCGCCTATCTGCCCACCCTGTCTGGCACGGCAAGCCGTCTCAACGATCAGACCCGTTATCCCGGTTCCGACATGGAGGCGAACAGTGCGAACAGCCACTCCCTATACGGCAGTCTGAGCTGGCGCCTGCTGGATTTTGGTGGGAGGGGGGCGAACCATGAAGCAGCAACTCGTGGGCTGGATGCGGCCCTGGCCAGCCATGATGCGAACCTGCAGAAGACCCTGGCCGGAGTGATTCAGGCCTATTTCGATGCCCAGAGTACCCGTGCAGCCTGGCAGGCCAAGCTTGAAAACGAGGATATCGCCCGGCATACCCTGGAAACGGCAAAACGGCGCGAAGCCGGCGGGGCGGGCGCCCGTAGCGACTCCCTGCAATCGGCCACGGCCCTGGCGCGCGCCGGACTGGACAAGCAGCGTGCCCATGGCGCCTATCAAAAAGCCTTGTCGGTGCTGGTCTACGTGGTGGGCGTGCCAGCCGAGACACGTGTAATGCTGGCCGCAGACAGGGAAGAGCACCCGGATCAGTCCATCATGGCATTGTCGGCCTGGCTGGAAGCAACACGAAAGCAGCATCCAGCCATTCAGGCAGTGCAGGCCCAACTCCAAGCCGCGCGGCAGCGGCTATTGTCCAGTCGTTCCGACGGCCTGCCCTCCATGGATTTCACTGCCAACTATTTCGAGAATGGTCGGCCGGGGCAGGGCCTTACGGCGAACCGGACCCAGGAACGCACGGTGGGCGTCACCCTGAACATTCCGCTCTTTGACGGCTTCTCCCGCAGCTACAAGATTCGGGGCGCAGAGGCCCAAGTGGAGCAGAAAGGGGCCGAATTGCAGGATACAGAACGGCAGATATTGATGGAGGTGGTCAAGGCGCACGCGGATGCCTCCGCTGCCTTGGGAAATCTTCAGGCTTCCGAAGATCTGCTGAATGCGGCGCGGGCGTCCCTGGCGGTGAGTCTGCGGAAATTCGAGCGCGGTGCCGCGGACATACTGGAAATCCTCAGCACCCAGGCGGCGCGGGCGGATGCCGCACAGGAGCGTATTCGCAGTCAGGCAGAATGGCGCTCGGCGCGCCTGCGGCTACTGGCTGCTGCCGGGCGGATGGGGCGAGGCCACAGCGTATTCCCGGTGTTTCGGTTTGCACCGACCAACGCAGGATGTGACGCCCAGGAGAGCTCCGGCCTATTTCGCCAAGCTTGGGCGGTTCACCCGGACAGCGGCCCTGCCCAGGCGAGCCAACCACGATGGTGAAACCACCGACTGGAAAAGCGTCTGCGGGAGAACCGCATGCCTGGTTTGGAGGGAGTGGAAGGTGAGAGCCTTTCCCCACCCCTATCGGAGCGGGGTGGCGATTCGGCGACGCAAGCGGGACTTTCCCGCTTATCGTTTGTGAGATCATGCCGGTTCCCGGGGGAATCGTCATGAAGCGCCATTCGCCGTCCTTTGGCCGACTGAAGTCGGTCCCGCAAAACCTGCGCTGGCTGGCCTGTGTCGGCCTGGCTTGGTTTGTCGCATCGGCCGGGGCCTTTGAGCCTCCGCTCAATCCCGAATCCCCGCCCGCTGCGGCCCGGGCCGTGACGGGAACGGCGGAAGTGGCCTTTTCACCCTGGGATGACGCCGAGGCCTTGCTGCTGCGGACTCTGGCGGCAGCCCGCTTCGAGGTCTATGTGCAGGCCTACCTGCTCACCAGCCGCAACGTGGCCGAGGGGCTTATCGAGGCAAAAGGGCGGGGCGTGCGGGTTTCCGTGCTGGCGGATGGCCCCAACGTGGCCGGCTCCGAGTTCAGTCAGGTGCCGCGACTGGCGGCGGCGGGGATACCGGTGGCCCTGGAGACCCGCTATAGTGCCGCCCACAACAAGCTCATGATCATCGATCCGGAGCATGCCTCCTGCGCGGTGCTCACCGGTTCGTACAATTACACCTCGTCGGCGCGCAAAAAGAACGCGGAAAATCTCTTGGTGCTGAAGGGTGACCCGGCCCTGGCCCGGGCTTATCTGGCCAACTGGCGGCGTCACCAAAAGGATGCGGTGCCCTATTCCCGCGCCGGGCTGAAAGCCATCGTGCCTCGGTCGGCACCCGCTGGCATGCCCCCGCGCGAGCGTCTACCCTTCCCCTGGGAACCGGACACCCGCCCCCGGCGGGACAGGCTGGAATTGGAATGATTTTTGTAGGGGCGAATTCATTCGCCCTGCGGCGTTAATTCGGGCGAATGAATTCGCCCCTACACATTGAGGACTTGAAGCGTGGGTTTTGACGACTGGCTGGCGCAGGCCATGGCCAATTTACACAAGCCCCAGGTGTTGGTGGAACTGGCCCTGCTGGGATTTTGCCTGCTCTTGGCGGTATTTTTCACCCGGGCCTGGGCGCGCTGGCAGGACGCGACGCCCCCCCGGGAGGGACTGCACCGGGCGGCGGAACTGGGGCTGGGCAGCCTGCGCCGCCTGTCCTTCCCGCTCTTCGCCCTGTGCCTGCTGGTGGTCGGGCGCTTCATCGTGCATCGCTGGGTGGGGCATCCCCTGGTGCTCCCGGCGGCCATGACCCTGCTGCTGGCCATGGCCATCATCCGTATGGTGGCCTTTGTCTTCGAGCACACTTTTGCCCGGGGCTATGTGGTGGCGACCACCATACGCCTGGTGTCTGCTCTGGTGTGGCTGACCGTGGCGCTGCATCTGCTGGGGGTGCTGCCGGACCTCATCGCCCTGTTGGACGAAATCGGCTTCCATGTGGGCGCCCAGCGTATTTCCTTGTGGCTGCTGCTGCAGGGCAGCGTCACCGTCATGCTGGCCCTGGTGCTGGCCCTGTGGATCAGCGGCCTGGTGGAAGATCGCTTGCGGGCCGCAGATGGACTGGATTCCAGCCTGCGGGTGGTGTTTGCGCGCATGGCCCGGGCACTTTTCCTGATGCTGGCAGTGCTGGTGGCCTTGCCCCTGGTGGGCATCGACCTGACCACCCTGTCCGTGTTCGGCGGTGCCCTGGGCGTGGGCCTGGGTTTCGGCATGCAGAAGATCGCCAGCAATTACGTGTCGGGCTTCATCATTCTGCTGGACCGCTCCATTCGCCTGGGCAGCGTCATCGCCGTCGGTGCCGACCGGGGTGAGGTGACGCGCATCACCACCCGCTACACGGTGCTGAAGGGCATTACCGGCGTGGAGGCCCTGGTGCCCAACGAGGTGCTGATCAGTTCCGTGGTGCAGAACGAGTCCTACACGGATACCCGGGTGCGCCAGGCGGTGCACGTGCAGGTGGCCTATGGCACGGATCTGGAGGCGACCCTGGTGCTGCTGGAACGCTCGGCCCAGGGCTGCCTGCGGGTCATCGAAAATCCCGCCCCCAAGGGCTACGTGCTGGCCTTTGCCGACAGCGGCATTAATCTGGAACTGGCCTTCTGGATCGACGACCCTCAGCATGGCGCCCTGGACGTGAAGTCGGACGTCAATCTGGCCATCTGGCACGCCCTGCAGGGGGCCGGCGTGGTGATTCCCTTCCCCCAGCGGGAGGTCCGCGTGCTGGGCCGGGAAGCTCTGGCAAGTTCCTGAATAGGGGTGGTTTTTGGGGCTACTCGCGGCATTGACGGACGCGGCGTTTGGCGTAGAATCCCGCGCCTTGATCATTCTTCAATGAAAGCCAGCGCGCATGTTTCACGGTGTCTTCGAGCTGTCCTGGTGGAGTTGTTTGTGGGTCACCCTGGCCCTGACCCACGTCACCATCGTTTCGGTGACTATCTTTCTGCACCGCCATCAGGCTCACCGGGCCTTGGAACTGCATGCCATCCCCAGTCATTTCTTCCGGCTCTGGCTGTGGCTGACCACCGGCATGGGCACGAAGGAATGGGCCTCCATTCATCGCAAGCACCACGCCAAGTGCGAGACCTCGGAGGATCCCCACAGTCCCCAGGTGCTGGGTATCAATAAAGTGCTATGGACCGGGGTGATGTTGTACGTGAAGGAAGCGCGCAAGCCGGAAACCCTGGCGCGCTACGGCCACGGCACGCCGGACGATTGGATGGAACGCCACGTTTATGTGCCCTACCAGAAGGGCGGCGTCGTCATCATGCTGGCGGTGGATCTGGCCCTCTTTGGTCCGGTGGGTGCCCTGATGTGGCTGGTGCAGGTGGGCTGGATTCCCTTCTGGGCCGCCGGGGTCATCAACGGCTTGGGGCACTTTCGGGGCTACCGCAACTTTGCCTGTCTGGATGCCAGCACCAACATCTTTCCCTGGGGCATATTCATCGGCGGCGAGGAATTGCATAACAACCATCACGCCTTCGCCACCTCGGCCAAGCTGTCGAACAAGTGGTACGAGCTGGACATCGGCTGGGGCTATATCCGGCTCCTGGAAATGCTGGGCCTGGCCCGGGTCAAGAAGGTGGCGCCGAGGCCGAAACTGGCGGAATTGCGTCCGGCGGTGGACCTGCAAACCCTGCAGGCCGTCATTACCCACCGCTACGATCTCATGGCGCGCTACATGAAATCCCTGCAGCAGATCGCCCGGGAAGAAGTGGGCAAGATCAAAAGTACCCGGGCCGGTTTCCTCGACAGCCGCCGTTTCCAGGCACTGGTGGCCCAGGACTCCGCCAACCTGGCCTCCCGGGACCGACAGGACCTGGAAACGGTGCTGCAGCAGAGCAGTCGCCTGTCTACCGTTTACGCCATGCGGGATGAACTGGCGACGGTGTGGGGCCGCTCCAGTGCCACCCGGGAGCAACTCCTGGTTCAACTCCAGGTCTGGTGCCGGCGGGCGGAAGAAAGCGGCATTGCCCAACTGGAAGAGTTGTCCCTGCGCCTGAGGCGCTACGCCGTGGCGTGATCTGAAAAAAGTAGTTTGAAACGCCGAGGCGCAGAGGCGCAGAGGAAAAACAACACATTGACTATGTAATGTCCCTCACCCGTTTGGTGAGATATTCATTGCTTCTATGCGTTTGATTTCTCGGCGCCTCTGCGCCTCGGCGTTTATATACTGCTTTTTCTGGGTGTCCTCGGCACAAACAAAAATCCCCGCCGGAGCGGGGATTTTCTTGGGCCTCGAAAAACAAGCTTACTTCAGCTTGATTTCCTTGTAGGCCACATGCTTGCGAGCCTTCGGATCGTACTTCATGAACTCCAGCTTGCCAGGCGTCGTGCGCTTGTTCTTGCTGGTGGTGTAGAAGTGGCCGGTACCGGCCGTGGATTCGAGCTTGATTTTTTCGCGACCGCCTTTGGCCATGATCTACCTCCGTGGGGTTGCTTGTTTAAACTTTCTCGCCGCGAGCGGCTAGCTCGGCGAGAACGACTTCAATGCCCTTCTTGTCGATGGTGCGCAGACCGGCGTTGGAGACGCGCAGACGCACCCAACGGTTTTCGGCCTCGAGCCAGAAACGACGACTTTGAAGGTTGGGCAGAAAGCGGCGCTTGGTCTTGTTGTTCGCGTGGGAAACGTTGTTCCCGACCATCGGCGCTTTACCGGTAACTTGGCAAACGCGGGACATGTTGTTGCTCCAGGGGAGATTCGCAAAGCGCGAGAGTGTAACTCACAAGCGCTGATACGTCCAAGGTTTTTTGGGATAAAGCGTGAGGCGTTAGGCGTCAGGGGTGAGGCGTCCAAATTTGCGCGCGTAGCGCGGTGTGGGTTCAACCCCTCACCGTCTTCACAGCAGCCCCCGTTCCGCGAAGGACAGGGGGGCGCCATTGCCGGCCACGATGAAATGATCCAGGACCTTTACGTCTACCAGGGACAGGGCCTGTTTGAGGGACCGGGTCAGGGCTTCGTCGGCGCGGCTGGGCTCATTGATGCCCGATGGGTGGTTATGGGCGAAAATCACTGCCGCCGCATTGCGGGCCAGCGCCAGTTTTACCACCTCCCTGGGGTAAACCGATGTCTGGGTAAGGGTTCCCCGGAAGAGTTCGTCCATGGCGAGCAGCCGGTTCTGGGCGTCCATATAGAGCACGCAGAAGATTTCATAGGGCAGGGTGCTTAAGGACAGACGCAGGTAATCCCGCACGGCCCCCGGCGACGACAGGCTGATGCCCAGCGCCAGTTCCTCCCCGAGGGTGCGCCGGGCCAGTTCCAGCACGGCCTGCAACTGGGCGTATTTGGCCGGGCCAAGACCGGACACGACCGATACTTCTTGAAGCGAAGCGGCAAACAGTCGGGTGAGGCCGCCGAAGCGGGTGAGGAGATCCCGGGCCAGGTCCACTGCACTCTTGCCCTTGATACCGACCCGCAGGAAGAGGGCCAGCAGCTCCCCGTCCGAAAGGCTGGCGGCCCCATGGGCCAGGAGTTTTTCCCGCGGGCGCTCTTCCACGGGCCAGTCGGTGATGGTCATGCTGCCTCTCCTCCTTCAATCCGGTAGAATCCGCCCACTCTCGCAACCAGCAGATTATAAGCACGTCATGAAAGAACTGTCAGGTAAACGCATCGTGCTGGGAGTCACCGGCGGCATCGCCGCCTACAAGTCGGCGGAACTGGTGCGCCTCCTGGGCAAGGCCGGGGCCGACGTGAAAGTGGTGCTCACCGAAGGCGGCGCCCGCTTCGTCACCGCTGTGACCTTCCAGGCCCTCTCCGGCAATCCGGTATGGTCCGATCTGTGGGATGCCCGCATGCCGGACAACATGCCCCATATCGACCTGTCCCGGGACGCGGACGCCATTCTCGTGGCCCCCGCCAGTGCCGATTTCCTGGCGAAACTGGCCCAGGGGCGGGCCGACGACTTGCTCACCACCCTGTGCCTGGCGCGTCCCGCCGGGGACTGCGCCCTGCTGGTGGCGCCAGCCATGAACCTGCAGATGTGGGAAAACCCGGCAACCCAACGCAACATGGCCCTCCTGCGCCAGGACGGCATTCAGGTGTTCGGCCCGGGCAGCGGCGAGCAGGCCTGCGGCGAGACGGGCCAGGGCCGTATGCTGGAGCCGGCGGATCTCCTGGAAGACGTGATCGCCTTTTTTCAACCCAAACCCCTGGCCGGCAAGAAGCTGGTCATGACGGCGGGGCCGACCTTCGAGGCCATCGACCCGGTCAGAGGGATTACCAACAGCAGTTCCGGCAAGATGGGCTATGCCCTGGCCCGGGCGGCGGCCCAGGCCGGCGCCCAGGTGGTGCTGGTGTCCGGCCCCGTGGCCTTGCCCACGCCTCGGGGCGTCAAACGTATCGATGTGAAGAGTGCCCTGGACATGGGGGCGGCGGTGTACCGGGAGGTTGGTGACGCCCAGATCTTCATCGGTGTGGCCGCTGTGGCTGACTATCGTCCCGTGGACGCGGCGGAACACAAGATCAAGAAGACCGGTGGCGCGGCCCCGGTCATCGCTCTGACCCTGAACCCGGACATCCTGGCGACCGTGGCCAGCCTGCCCAACGGCCCTATCTGCGTCGGCTTCGCCGCTGAAAGCCAAAACCTTGCCGAGTATGCCGAGGGCAAGCGCGTATCGAAACGTCTGCAGCTGGTGGTGGGCAATCTGGTGCAGGACGGACTGGGCGGTGACGACAATACCGTCACCCTGTTCGATGCCGCCGGCCAGCATCCACTCCCCCCCGGCCCCAAACCCGAAATCGCCCGCGGCATCGTGGAACACATCGCCCGGCTCTTGAATCCTGAATCCTGACCCGACCATGCACCGCATCGACATTCGCATTCTCGACGAGCGTCTGAAAGACAGCCCGCCCCATTACGCCACCCCTGGGGCCGCCGGCCTGGACTTGCGCGCCTGCATTGCAGAACCGCTCACCATCAAGCCGGGGGAAACCCACCTGGTGCCCGCCGGCATCGCCATTCACCTGGCGGATCCGGGCCTGGCGGCCATGATCCTGCCCCGCTCGGGCCTGGGCCATAAGCACGGCATCGTGCTTGGCAATCTGGTCGTTATGCGTTAATAACAAAATTGTCTCAACCGTCCCAAAGTAGCACTAAACTCACCCAAAAGCCGTATTGAAATCCTCGTAAGCCGCAGTATAAAATAGTCTCAACTGACTCAAGTTGAGGGGACTTGCGGTGGAGTTGTTTTTCTTCGATAAAGACATCTTCGATGTGCTGCCGAAGGCCGAGCGCTCGAAGTATCAAGCTGTACTGCAATCTGTCGTGGTGCCTACCGGGCGCCCGTTCTTCCTCGGCGACGATGGCCTCCCCATCCCCGAACTCGAAGGTTTCTGCAAGTACCTCTTGGGCCCGCGCCGGGCCAGCCCCAAGACTTGGGCAACCTACGCTAGTCAGATTGTGGTGTTCCTGCGGTTTATGCAGGCACAGGGCAAGACTTGGCGGGATGCCACCCGAGAAGACCTGAACCTGTATTACACGGTGCGAACCACGGGCGAGTTCCAAAATAAGCCGCCCTTGAAGGCATCCCATTCCCCACAACTCCGACATGATTCATCGATCGCATGCTGAGCCGACCAATACCAGACTGCCATAGTTTGGTATACCCCTTGCTTGTCT
>JAYTVW010000017.1:0-19290 GCA_043743785.1 Rhodocyclales bacterium
GTTGGTGGCGTCCATGGCGGTGTTGAAGCCGCCCCAGAACAAAATGCCACCGACGAAACCGCAGGACAGCAGGACCAGGAGAGAATATTTGGCGCTGGGTCGCTTGAGCACCTGCCAGCAACGACCCCATGACTTGAACATCGAAAGCACCCCTTGCATGACCAACCATTGAGGTTGTGAGGATATTTGCAGGGGGCTTGGCTTGTCCTTGATCCGTGTTAGGTTTTTCCGATTACACGTTTTTACAAGGGGCACGGCAAGCTGATTGTTACGCAATGTTGCGGTGCAACATGCTTTTGAATTTAAAGGCTATACTGCTTGGCTAAACAAGGAAGATGTATCATCTGCGAAGTATGTCTTCCCGGTCGCGATGCACCGCCCCCTGGTGGCTTTCCGGCCAGAAGGAGAACACTGATGCAATATCTGCAATGGAATAGCGACCTCAATACTGGCATTGTCGAAATCGACATCCAGCATCGGCGCATGTTGGACCTCATCAATCGACTGCATCGGCTGTCCAGCCAGGACAGGGCTACCGATGCCACTGGAAATGCCATGCTGGCGCCCCTTTTCCCGGAAGCGGGGGTGGATCGGCTCCAGATTCAGGCCGCCATCAAGGATCTGATCGACTACACCTTGAGCCATTTCAGTTTCGAGGAAGCCCTCATGGCGCAGGCCGGGCACCCGGCAAGCCATGATCACCGCAAGGCCCACCAGGCCTTCCGCCGGCACATTTTCGAGGTGCTCGGTCAATTCGAAAGCGGCGATGATGTGCTGGAGAGTCTGCTTCGCCTGCTGGGTGTGTGGTTCTTCAAGCACATCGCCCACGACGACCAGGAACTGGCCTGCCTCGAACACAAAGACCTGGCTGGCTCTGCGGACATGATGCCGTCCCAGCTGCTGTTCAAGGACGTGGCCGCCTGAAGCTGCTGCCCGGTAGTCATGCCGGGATTTTTCCGATTACCGTTTCAGTTTCGCAAACGCCGCAGCCATACTGCCGCCGGCTGGAGCCTGGCGCTCAAGTTGCTGGCGGGCCTTGTTGCTGACGGGGGCGCGCTCGGGTTTGGCTCCGCCGCCGGTGGATGTGCCTGGCTCGGCATCGAGGCGCATGGAGAGGGCGATGCGCTTGCGCTTCTCATCCACTTCCAGCACCTTCACTTTGACCACGTCGCCGGCCTTGACCACGTCCCGCGGATCCTTGACGAAGCGGCTGGCGAGCATGGAAATATGCACCAGGCCGTCCTGGTGCACGCCGATATCCACGAAGGCGCCAAAGTTTGCCACGTTGGTGACCACCCCCTCAAGCAGCATGCCGGGCTGTAAATCCCGGATGTCTTCCACGCCTTCCTTGAAGCTGGCGGTCTTGAATTCGGGACGCGGATCCCGGCCGGGCTTTTCCAGTTCCTTCAGAATGTCCGTCACCGTGGGCAGGCCAAACTTCTCATCCGTATAGCGGGCCGGTTGCAGTTTTTTGAGGAGGGCGATGTCGCCGATGACGGACTTCACGTCCTTCTTGATGTCCGCCACGATGCGTTCCACCACCGGATAGGCCTCCGGATGCACCGAAGAACCGTCCAGCGGGTTGGCACCGTTCATGATGCGCAGGAAGCCGGCGGAAAGCTCGAAGGTCTTGTCCCCCAGGCGTGGAACCTTCTTGAGGTCAGCGCGGCGCTTGAAGGGGCCGTTGGCATCCCGGTAGGCGACGATATTGAAGGCGATGGTGGAATTCAGGCCCGACACCCGGGTGAGCAGCGGCGCCGAGGCGGTGTTTACATCCACCCCCACCGCATTCACGCAGTCCTCCACCACCGCGTCCAGGCTGCGTGCCAGGTCCGTCTGGCCCACGTCGTGCTGGTACTGGCCCACGCCGATGGATTTCGGGTCGATTTTCACCAGTTCCGCCAGGGGGTCTTGCAGGCGGCGGGCGATGCTTACGGCTCCCCGCAGGCTCACGTCCATGTCCGGGAATTCCTTGGCCGCCAGTTCGGAGGCGGAATACACGGAAGCGCCGGCTTCCGATACGACGATTTTCGACAGGCCCAGCTCCGGGTGCAGACGCATGAGGTCGGCGGTGAGCTTGTCCGTCTCCCGGCTGGCGGTGCCGTTGCCGATGCTGACGAGGTCCACGCTGTGCTGTTTGCACAGGCGTGCCAGGGCGGTGATGCTGCCGTCCCAGTCGTTCCGGGGGGCGTGGGGATAGATGACGCCGGTGTCCAGTACCTTGCCGGTCGGGTCTACCACGGCCAGCTTGACGCCAGTCCGCAAGCCCGGGTCCAGGCCCAGGGTGGCCCGGGGGCCGGCGGGGGCTGCCAGCAGCAGGTCGTGCAGGTTGCGGGCGAAGACCTGGATGGCTTCCTTGTCGGAGCGCTCCCGGAGCGCCCCCATGAGTTCCAGTTCCAGGTGCAGGGAAATCTTGATGCGCCAGGCCCAGCGCACGGTTTCCGCCAGCCACTTGTCCGCCGGCCGGCCCTTGTCGGAGACGCCGAAGCGCACGGCGATGCGGCCTTCGCAGGGGTTCGGCGGCGCGTCCCGGCGCGGCGCTTCATCGTTGTCCGTATCCAGCTTGAGGGCTACCGTGAGGAATTCCTCGTTCCGGCCCCGGAACAGGGCCAGGGCCCGGTGGGAGGGAATGTCCTTGATGGGTTCGGCATAGTCGAAGTAATCGGAAAACTTGGCGCCGGCCTCCTCTTTGCCTGCCACCACCGTGGATTTGACGATGCCGTGGTCCGTCAGGTACTCCCGCAGACCCGCCAGCAGGTCTGCGTCCTCGGCGAACTTTTCCATGAGGATTTGCCGCGCCCCGTCCAGGGCCGCCTTGGTGTCCGCCACGCCCTTGTCCGCATCAATGTAGCTGGCGGCAGTCGTTTCCGGGTCCAGGGATGGATCCGCCAGCAATCCCAGGGCCAGGGGCTCCAGGCCCGCTTCCCGGGCGATCTGGGCCTTGGTGCGGCGTTTGAGCTTGTAGGGCAGGTAGAGGTCTTCCAGCCGGGTCTTGTCTTCGGCGGACTGGATGTCGGCCCGCAGCTCCGGCGTCAGCTTGCCCTGTTCTTCGATGGTCCTGAGCACCATGGCGCGCCGGTCTTCCAGTTCCCGCAGGTAGGCCAGGCGCACTTCCAGGTTGCGCAACTGGGTATCGTCCAGCCCGCCGGTGACTTCCTTGCGGTAACGGGCGATGAACGGCACGGTGGCGCCCTCGTCCAGCAGGGCGACGGCGGCGATGACCTGTTTCGGGGAAGCGGCGAGTTCGACGGCGAGACGGTGTTCGATGGAAGGCAGCATGGGAAAAGCCAAAAACGAAAAGAGGCCGCACGATAGGGGAGGGCGGGAAAGATGGCAAGGGGCAGGCGCCAGGATCCGGCATCGAGGAATCCGGCGGCAGAGGCCGGAACAGGCGGGGTTTGGTGTCCAATCTTCATCCTCGGGGCCATTCTTCCCCCTATAATCGGCGCCTGCCCATTCCGGAGACTTCCATGTCCCTGCGCCTGTCCCTTTTGTCCGTTACCCTGTGCCTGGCTCTGCCCCTCATCGCTGCTCCCGCTTTCGCGGCCGCGAAGAAATCCGCTCCGCTGAAGGAAACGGCCGGGCCGGTGGAGGTGGAGTTGGTGCATGAGTTGGGGGACGAGCAGGGCGCGCAACTGCAGAAACTGGTGGACCGCTTCAATACGGAAAACGGCGGGGCGAAGCTGGTGCTGAGCCAGAAGGACTGGCAGAAGGAGCCGACGCTGCCCATCCTGTTGCTGCTGAAGGAGGGATCGGAGGCCAGTTTTCTCACCGGCAAGGCCCGCTACCGGCCCCTGTGGCAGGTGATGAAAGAGGCGAAGCAGCCCCTGAATACCCTGAAGCCGCCACCGCAGATGAGCCCCGCCACCGTTGACGGCAGTGGTCGTTTGCAGGGCCTGCCGGTGGGCTTGGCCACGCCGGTGATGTTCTACAATCCCCTGGCTTTTCAGAAGGCCGGTGTGGACCCGGCCACGCCGCCCAAGACCTGGTTTGAACTGCAGGGCGTGCTGGGCAAGCTCTATGCGGCGGGCTATGCCTGCCCCTATGCCAGCGCCTCGACACGCTGGGTGCATGTGGAGAATACGGACGCCTGGCACAACGAGGCCTACGCCGGCCCCAAGGGGACTGGTCTCTCCATCAACGGCCTCTTGAACGTCAAGCACTTGGCCATGATGTCCAGCTGGGTGAAGAGCCGCTACATGCATGTGGTGGCGACGCCGGAGCTGGCAGCGGGGCGCTTCACCAGCGGTGAATGCCCGGTCATCACCACGGCCTCCAGCGCCGGCCCGGGCTTCATGCGCCAGAGCAAGTTCCCGGTGGCAGTGGCCAGCCTGCCCTACCACGAGGATATTCGGGAAGCGCCGCGGCACACCCTGGCCAAGGGGCCGGACCTGTGGGTAGGCACCGGCCACAAGCCTGCCGAATACGCGGTGGCAGCCCGTTTCGTGCGTTTCCTGCTGGAGCCGGCGAGCCAGGTGGAGGTGCAGCGCAACCTGGGCTTCCTGCCCCTGAACCGTAGCGGCCTGCTGGCCATGTCTTCGGAGCTGCTGAAGGATGACCTGGCGCAGAACCGGGTGGCCCTGGCCCAGCTGACCAACAAGCCAGTGACGGAGTCCTCCCGGGCCACGCGCCTGGGGGACAACGGTATCGTGGATGGCATTATCGACGAGGAATTGGACGCCTTGTGGACGGATCGGAAACCGGCCAAGGAAGTCGTGGACACGGCGGTGGCCCGGGCCAACAAGGCCCTCGGCCCGGTGGCGGTGGCCAAGGGCAAGCGCTGATGAGGGGCTGGGGAAGTTTGAGGGGCTAGATAAACCCTCCCGTCCCTAAAGGAGGGAGAATGGCGGCCGTTGACCCGGGAAGCGCGGGGCATGGCGTGGGGCGATTCTCATCATTGGGGGCTGGAAAACTTGACAGGTTTCGACGAGCAGGCGGGCAGGCCGGGGCGCTTCTGGCTGGGGCGGCGCTCGACCCTGGTGCTGCTGGTGCTGGTGCTGGTGTGGACCGTCTGCGCCTGGATGCTGGCGGACCGTCATTACGATGTGCGTGCCCAGGCTGTGTTCGACCGGGAAACCGCCCTGGCCCATGCCCAGGCGGACAGCGTGGCGCAGAACGTCCGCCGCAGCCTGGCTTATTTTCACGGCATTCCTGCGGCCATGTCCCACGAAGGCGCCGTGCGCGGGGTGCTGCAGCGTTTCGGGCCTGCCGCCGGCGCGGCCGCCCTGGCCGTCGCTGAACAGCGCAAGCGTTGGTCGTCCGATCCGCAACTGGCCGCCCTGAATGCGTACCTGGCCCTGGCCGGGAAGGATTTGGTCGCGGATGTTCTCTGGGTGGTAAACAGCGCCGGGGACTGCGTGGCCTCCAGCAACGCCGCCACACCGCAGAGTTTCGTCGGCGTCAATTACGCCGACCGGGAGTATTACCAGCAAGCCCGGGAGGGCCGTGCCGGCCGGCAGTTTGCCATGGGGCGTACCACCAACGTGCCCGGTCTCTTCTATTCTTATCCCGTCCTGGACGGGGGGCAGTTCATCGGCGCGGTGGTCGTGAAAGTCAATGTGCCGGATCTGGGCTACTGGCTGCAGCAGTTGGATGCGTTCATTGCCGACAGCGACGGCGTCATCATCCTGGCTCGTCAGAAATCCCTGGAGATGCGCGCCTTGCCCGGCGCCACGGTAGCCTCCCTGCCGCAGGAAAAGCGCATTTCCCGCTACAAGCGCACCGAACTGATCCCGGTGAACTTGCTGTCCTGGAAAGATGGCCGTTTTGAATCCCTGGTCAGCCTGGAGGGGCAGGGGCCTTTGGTCATGGCCTCCGCCAAGCTGCCGGACGACAGCGTAGAGATCTTCGTTACCCGCTCCCTGGCCGAGATCGCCACGGTGGATTCTGACCGGGTGCTGCTGTTCCTGTTGCTGGCTGTTGCGGGGGCCTTGCTGATCCTGGCTAGCGGCGGGCTGCTCATGTATCTGCGGGCCATGGGCCGGGCGCGGGACCTGGCGGAGGCCGCCAATCGGGCCAAGAGCGAGTTCCTCGCCAACATGAGCCACGAGATACGCACGCCCATGAACGGCGTGGTGGGCATGACGGACCTGCTCCTGGGGACCGAACTGGACGTGGAGCAGCGGGAGTTTGCCCATATCATCAAGTCCAGCGCGGATGCCCTCCTGACCGTCATCAACGACATCCTGGATCTGTCCCGGGTGGAAGCGGGGCGGCTGGAACTGGAAATTCTCGATTTCGACCTGCACGCCCTGGTGGAAGGGGCGGCGGATGTACTCGCCGCCCGGGCTCAGGACAAGGGGCTGGAACTCATTGTCCATGTGGATGCCGGGGTGCCGCGCCTCTTGCGGGGCGACCCGGGGCGCCTGCGGCAGATTCTCATCAACCTGGCGGGCAACGCCATCAAATTCACCCATCGGGGCGAAGTGTCCTTGGAAGTCCGGGCAGAGGCGGCGCGGCCGGGGCAGGCGACCCTGATGTTCTCCATCCGCGACACCGGCATCGGCATTCCGGCGGACAAACTGGCCCTGCTCTTTGCCCCTTTCAGCCAGGTGGATGCCTCCATGACGCGGCGTTTCGGCGGCACGGGCCTGGGCCTGTCCATCTGCAAGCGCCTGGTGGAACTCATGGGCGGCAAGATTGGCGTGGAAAGTCGGGAAGGGGGCGGCTCCCGTTTCTGGTTCCGTGTCAGCCTGCCTTGCCAAGTGGATGGCCATGCCGTGCCGGAGCCTCTGCCTCAGGTGGACCTGGGCGGTTGCCGGGTGCTGGTGGTGGATGACAACGATACCAATCGGCGCCTGCTCTCCAGTCTGCTACGCTCCTGGGGCTGCAATTCGGCGGACGCTTCCGGCGCCACCCTGGCCCTGGCTCTGCTACGCCGGGCCGCCAGCGAGGGCAAGCCTTTCGAGGTGGCCCTCCTGGACATGAACATGCCGGAAATGGATGGGGAAACCCTGGGGCGGCTGATTCGCGAAGAGCCGGGTCTGGAGGGTATCCGCTGCGTGATGCTTACCTCCGCCGCCCTGCGCGGTGACGGCGAGCGCATGCGCCAGGCCGGTTTCGATGCCTATTTGACGAAGCCGCTGAAGGAAGGTCATCTGCGGCGCTGCCTGGAGGCCCTGCGTCGGGGCGGCGACGAACTGCGCTCAGATGCGCCCATGATTACCCGCCATGTGCTGGAAGAGACTGGCCGGCGGAACGTTCGCATCCTGCTGGTGGAAGACAACGTCACCAACCAGAAAGTGGCGGCGACCATCCTGGAACGGCGCGGCTGCCGGGTGGAGGTGGCGGAAAATGGCCGCCAGGCCCTGGACCTGCTGGCGTCTACGGCCTTTGATGTGGTGCTCATGGATTGCCAGATGCCCGTCATGGATGGCTTCGAGGCCACCGAGCGTCTGCGCAGCGGCAAGGATAGGGTGCTGGATGCCGCCATTCCGGTGATCGCCATGACGGCCAATGCCATGCAGGGCGACCGGGAACGGTGCATCCAGTCCGGCATGGACGACTACGTGGCGAAGCCGGTGGTGGCGCGCCAGTTGTTCGAGGCCCTCGACCGGGTGCTGGCTAAGCGGGAAGATGGCCTGCGGCTGGGGGGAAGTGCGGAACTGGCCTCAGGTGAGCCTCGTCGCAGCGCCACGCCGACGGAAATATTCGATGTAAGCGGGGTGCTCTACAACCTGGGCGGCGACCGGGAAATCGCCCGGGTCATGTTGCAGGGCTTGATGGAAGATCTACCCCTGCGGCTGGAGGCCCTGCAGGCGGCGCTGCTGGCCGGCGACGCCGATTGCGTGCGCCGGGAAGCCCACACCATCAAGGGCCTGGCTGCTGGCGGTGGTAACCAGCCCTTGCGCAACGCGGCGCAGCTGGTGGAACACCTGGGGGCGAAGGACAAGCTGGCGGACGCCGGCCGTCATATGGCGTCCCTGCGCGCCGCCCTCGCCGATGTCCTGCCCCTCTGGCAGGCCTTCCTTGACCAGACCGACGACACAGTCTGACGCCCCATTTGTAGGGGCGAATTTATTCGCCCGATGAAAGGCCTATGGGCGAATAAATTCGCCCCTACAAGGTCTGTGGTGGCTCAGGGTTGGGTGTCGATTTCCAGGCGGGTCAGCCAGGCCAAGGCATCTTCCCGGGTTTTGCCGCACATTTCTTCCGAAGGCTGCAGTCCGCCGCAACAGGGCGGCCGTGCGGGCTGTCCGAAGATGCGGCACAGCAGATCTTCGTCCAGTTGCGGGCAGGGCAGGCCCGCCGCCTTGCCCTGGGGCAGGCCCGGCAGGGGCGTGGAAATCGACGGCGCGATGCAGCAGGCTCCACAACCCGGGCGGCAGGCGTGGGGCGCGTTCACGCCGAAGCAAGCAGCGAATTAACCGCAGAGGCGCAGAGGCGCTGAGAAAACCACAGATGTGGAAGGGCAGCCAACTGCCCGAATTTGTTTTCGGATGCCGCCGTGCCCACACGTCCTTCCTCTGCGCCTCCGCGCCTCTGCGGTTCAAACTGTTTTTCCACGACCCTTCAGCTGTCCGCCGTTTCCCTCGGCTCCGCCACGCCCAGTTCGGCGTAGAGGTGATCCACCAGGCGGCGCAGTTCGAGGACTTCGGCGCGGAGGGCGCTCACGTCGTCGCTGCCGGAGCGGCCACCGCCGGATGACATCCCACTCAGATCCGGTTCGCCAGAGAGCAGGTGGGCGTAGCGGTGTTCCCGGGAGCCGGGTTGCTTGGGCAGCTTTACCACCATGGGACCCGCCGACCAATCGGCCAACTCATCAACATAGGCTTCCAGGGAGGAAATGTCCGGGAAATGGTAGAGGCGATCGCAGTTGATGCGCAATTCACCCGGGGTCAGGGGGCCCCGCAGCATGAGCACCGCCAAGAGGGATACCAGGGGACGGGAGGTCTTCAGGGCCTTGTCCAGGGCCTGGGCGTAGCGCATTACCCGGCCGGAGGCGCCGTAGGTCACCAGCACCAGGCCCCGGCCGCGCAATTCATCCAGGCTTGTCTGCACCTCGGTATCCGACAGGTTCATTACCGGATCCCGGCTGGTCTTCTGGTTGCAGCCGTTGGCCAGGGCGTTGGCCGTCAGGGGATAGGCATCCGGGGTGGTGAATTGCTTTTCCACCAGTACGCCCAGGATGCGGGCTTCGACGGGACTCAGGACCAGGGGTGCGTGTTCGGACATGGGGCGGTTCCAGAGACAAGGACGGGCCGCGATTTTCCCCCTTTCGCCCGCGTTGCGCCAATGCTGGTCCAAAAAAGTCGCGCCAGCGACTCACAAAGCGCCCCTCGCGCCCCTCACCCCTAGCCCCTCTCCCGGAGGGAGAGGGGAACGTCGTGCGGCCCAAGGCCGAAGTAAAGCTGGAGGGGCTGGGGGTGAGGGGGAACGGGCATGAGTTTCCTATTTCGGTGCCTCCATCAAGCTCATGCCCGTTTGCGCTATCATGCGCCATGAATTTTCCCCGCTTTCCTCCTATTGCTGCCGGGCTTGTCCTGGTGTTGTCGCTGGCCGCCTGTGGCGGCCATAGCACCAACCGGCCGGAGCGGGCCAAGGTTCCTGGATCGGATGACGGTTTCACGCCGGTGCAGCTCGTCAAGACCGACATCGACCGGGTGGCGGAGGCCCATCTCCGGGATGCCTACTTCAGCCTGCGCGCCCTCACCGAAAAGCTTTACCGGAGGAATCCCCGGGAATGGAAGAAATCCGGCCAGGCCGGCGTGGACGCGGCCATGGCGCGGCTCTTCGATCAGGCGCATGGCTGGTCGTTCAAGGAGCTGGAGGGCCGCCGCGGTGTCGATGCCCTGCGCCTGGCTTTCCGGGATGACTATGCTGGCGACCGGGTGCTGGCCCTGGCTGCTGGCCTGGGCGGCATGCTGGACAGCGCCTTCGGCGGCAAGCGTGAGTTCTTTCTGCTGGATGACCTGGATCCCCAGAAGTTCTACGACAGTGCCCGGAATGTCGAGATTGTCGCCTGGAAATTGAACTCAGCCCGGGATGCGACGGGCGCACTCCTGCTGCTGTCCAACGAAGGCGGCGCCAACGGCAACCTGAGTTTCGAGCGGGAATTCGGCCGCCTCATCGGCAACCTGGACCTTCTTTCCGTGGTCGTATCGGAAAAATCCAGCCGCAGCGTGGCCCGTCTGGCCCAAAGCGCGGCAGCGTTTGTGTTTCTCCCCTTCAAATAGGCGACAATACGCGGTTTTCCGCGATGGTCGCGCCTCCACCATTCCGGCGTGAATGGCAAATAGGCGCGACCCTTCATTGCCAGGTTTTACATGAAATCCATCGTCATCCTTATTTCCGGCCGCGGCAGCAACATGGAAGCCTTGTTGCGCGCAAGGCTTCCCGGCCGCATCGCGGCAGTCATCAGTAACCGTGCCGACGCCGGTGGTCTCGGCACTGCCGCCGGCCACGGTATCGCCACCGCCGTGCTGGATCACAAGGCATTTCCGGACCGGGCCGCCTTCGACGCGGCCCTGGCGGCGGAAATCGAAGGCCATGCTCCGGACCTGGTGGTCCTGGCCGGCTTCATGCGCGTCCTGGGGGATGATTTCGTGCGCCGCTTCAGCGGCCGCCTCATCAATATCCATCCCTCCCTCTTGCCGTCCTTCGCCGGCCTGGACACCCACGGGCGGGCACTGCGGGCCGGTGTGCGGGTGCATGGCTGCACGGTGCATTTTGTCACGCCGACCCTGGACAATGGTCCCATCATCCTGCAGGCCGCCGTGCCGGTGCTGCCGGAGGACGACGAGGTCAGTCTGGCGGCAAGAGTGCTGGAACAGGAACATCGCATCTACCCTCAGGCGGTGCGCTGGTTCCTGGAGGGGCGCCTGACGCTGACGCAGGTGGGCGGGGTGCAGGTTCGCGATGCGGCAACCCAGACTTCCGTGCTGTGCGTACCGCCGCTGGAAGCTACTTGAAGGGCGGGGCATGGTGAGTGGTCCCCGGCGACGCCTCGCGCAGGCCATTGCGGCCTCCCTAGCCCTGCACCTGGCGCTGCTGGTGGGGCCGATATACCGGATTGCGCTGGAAGCCGATGAACCCGCCAGCCGTTTGCACCTGGAGGCGCGCTTGGTGATGCCGGCCCCCGTGGCAGTGGAGGCCGCGCCCAAGACGCGCCCGAAAGCCACCTCCCGGCCGCAGCCTACGGCTCCGGGTGTCACGATGGGCAGCTTGTCGGCAGCGGAGCCTGTTGTTGCCGCAACTGCCGTGGCAGAGGGGGCTGATGGGGCCGACAAGGGCGGGCCGCCGACGGCGGGTGATGAAGCCGTCAAGGCGGGGGTGGGGAGTGCCCCGGCGGTGTCGGCCCCGTCCGCCCCGTCGGCGGCGCTGACGCCGTTTTCGGACATGCTGGCTTCCGCCAGCCGCGGCAGCATCAGCTACCAGGTGATACTGGGGCGCCAGGGACTGATCGTCGGCCGTATGATCCATTCCTGGAAGCGGGAAGAGGGGCGTTACAGCCTGGAAAGCGTGACGGAAACCGTGGGCCTGGCGGCCCTCTTCCGACGCATTCAGATGGTGCAGCAGAGTACGGGGCGCATGACGGAAGCGGGCCTGGTGCCGGACGAGTTCCGTGTCCGCCAGGATGGTGGTGGCGGGGATGTCACCCTCTATGGCAGTCGCTTCGACTGGCAGGCCATGCGCGTGATTCTGGGGGCGGACACTGAAAAGCGGGAACTGCCGCTGGACGGCGGCGCCCAGGACCTGTTGAGTTTCATCTACCAGCTGGTGCTGCACCCGCCGGTGGGCAAGACGGCGCTCTCAATCAGCACCGGCAAGGCTTACAACCGTTATGAACTGGACTACCGGGGCGACGAGAAACTGCCCTCGCCGGTGGGCGAAGTAGCGGCACGGCACTATGCCACCCTCGGTCCGCCGGGGGAGCAGAGCACGGAGATCTGGCTGGCACCCGAACTGGGCTACCTGCCGGTGAAGGTGCGTTTTATCGACAAGAAGGGCACCGTGGCGGATGCCATGATTCAAAACGTGGATTTCGGCAGCGTGCAACGCCAGGAAATCCCGCGCTTACCCGGGTTGCAATAATATGAATATCACTGAAAAACTCATCGACATGACGGCGGATGCCCTGACGGAAGTGCTGTCCTTCCAGTATCCGGCAGACGTGGTCCTGTCCCATTTCTTCCGTCAGGAAAAGGCTCTCGGCAGCCATGACCGCTCTTTCGTGGCGGAAACGGTCTATACCATCCTGCGCCGGAAGCGCAGCCTGGAACGCTACATCGGTGAGAACGTCACGGCGCGGCGCCTGGTGCTGGCCTCCGTGGTCAAGGTGCTGGGCCTCTCCAGCCGCCAGTTGGCGGATTGCCTGCGTCAGGCGGACAAGGACTGGCTGGACAGCATGCAGGCCGAGCCGGAAACCCCGCCCACCATCGCGGAACGGGCCGACATGCCGGATTGGCTGGCGGAGCGCCTGCTGCCGACCTTGGGGGAGGACGGCCTCTTGGCCCTGGCCCGCAGCCTGAACAAGTCGGCGCCCCTGGATCTGCGGGCGAATCCCATCAAGATGGAGCGGGAGAAGATCCTCGCCAGCTTCGCTGCGGAAGGCGTCGAAGCGGAACCCGGCTTATGGTCGCCCCAGTCCATTCGCATGAAGGGCAAGCCGGCCCTGCAAAAGCACCCTCTGTTCCTGGCCGGCGCCTTTGAAGTGCAGGACGAGGGCAGCCAGTTGCTGTGCTATTTGCTCGCCCCCAAGCGCGGCGAAATGGTGGTGGATTTCTGCGCCGGTGCCGGCGGCAAGACCCTCATGCTGGGGGCCATGATGCGCTCCACCGGGCGCCTCTACGCCTTCGATGTGGCCGACAAGCGCATGGCCAAGATGAAGCCCCGGGTGGCCCGCTCCGGCCTGTCCAATGTGCATCCGGTGCTCATCGACAGCGAACGGGATTCCAAGGTCAAGCGCCTGGCCGGCAAGATCGACCGGGTGCTGGTGGATGCGCCCTGCAGCGGCATGGGCACCCTGCGTCGTAACCCGGATCTGAAGTGGCGCCAGACCGCGGCAGGCGTGGCGGAACTCACCGTCAAGCAGGCCGCCATCCTGGATTCCGCCGCCCGCATGGTGCGCCCCGGCGGCCGCCTGGTGTACGCCACCTGTTCCATCCTGGCGGAAGAAAACGGCGGCATCGTGGACGCCTTCCTGGCCAGCCATCCGGACTTCCGCCGCCTCAATGCGAAGGAGGTGCTGGCGGCCCAGGGAATCGACATCGACGTGGGTGAAGACCTGCAATTGCTGCCGCAGAAACATGGCACCGACGGCTTTTACGCCGCCGTGATGGAGCGTGCCCCCAAGCCAGCCGTACCCAAGCCCCCCAAGGCTGTGGTGGAGGCGTCGGACGAGGCAGTGGGAGAGGTTGCCGTTGATGCCACGGTGGCGGCTGTCGAAGGGGCTGGCGGGGCCGCTTGATCCGGCGCATGTTCTGCGGACGGCGGGGGCGGTAGGCTGTCGCTTTTCCCGCCTGACCGTCTGCCGCCATGCCCTATCCCGATTTCTTCGATGCCGTTCCTGCCATCACCCTGTTTGACCCCCTGGCCGAGTTTCTCGGCGCGGCGGAGGGCGGGGTGCTGGAGTACCGTTACCTGGACGCGGTTCGCCTGGCGGGCCATTCCTGTCCCACGGTGGCGGCCGCCTACACCATGACGCGGCGGGCCTTGGCGAGCCTCTACCCGGAAAGCCTGCCGGAGCGGGGCGCCGTGCGGGTGGAATTCCGCGAGCAGGCGACTACAGGCGTCACCGGCGTCATGGCCGGCGTGACGACCCTGCTCACCGGGGCGACCCTGGATACGGGCTTCAAGGGCTTGGCGGGACGCTTCGACCGGCGCCATCTGCTGGCCTTCGGTCGGGACCTCGGTGCCGAGATGCGTTTCACCCGGATGGATTCCGGCGCGGCGGTGGACGTGGCTGCCGATCTGCGGCGGGTGCCCGCTGCGCCTGCCATGGGGCCGCTCTTGCAGGCCTGCCTCGCCGGTACGGCCAGCCCGGCCCAGGCAGCGGAATTTCGCAGCCTGTGGCAGGGGCGGGTGAAGGCGGTGTTGCTGGAGCATGGCGACGATGCCACGGTATTTCCGGTTCGCCCGGTGGCCTGATCCTCACCAAATGGGTGAAGCGCGTTACGCCGCCAATCTATTATTTTTCCTCGGCGTCTCGGCGTTTCAACCAGTGGTTTTTAGGCTTGATCTTCCCTGCCCCAGTGCCCGGCGAGGGGGGCGGCGGGGCTGGCGATGGACTGGAAGCGTGGGACGCGGATGGCGTTACGGTCCCGATGGCTGATGAGGGGCATGAGGCCCCGGGACAGCAGGGCGTCCACAGCCCGTTCCCCCAGCAATACCTCGGCGCAGGGCAGGAGCAGGCGCTCGCCGTCCACTTCATGCACGAAGGCCGGCAGCTCGCCCAGGTCCAGCAGGTCGCCAGGTACCATGTCCTCGCCATTTTCAAGGAAACCCAGGCCCAGGACTTGGGCCAGAGCCAGGGCGGCACTGCCCCACAGGCAGGACTCATGGGGGAAGTTCGGGCCGAGTTCTTCAAAGGGGAGGGATTCCATCGGTTCGCCGCGCCGACCATAGGGCAGGCGCGCCAGCACCCGGGGCAGGGCCAGACCGATCCAGGGCGCCAGGGCGCTCTGGCGCAGGGCCTGCCAGCGGGCGGCGTCGGCAGGAGCCAGTCCCGGCCAGTCCCGTGGGTCCGGCTGGGCGGCAATGGCGGCAATGCCCAGCAGAGCGGGGGAGGCGTCCACCAGGAGCGGCGCGCCGGTTCCGGCGGACACGGCGGCGAGGGCGGCCAGCAGGTTCAGATCCTCCGTCCCCGGTCCGAAGCTGAAGCATGCCGCCACGGCGGAACGGGCCGCTCCGCCTGGTGCGCCGGTTCCTCCCTCCACGAGCTGGACCCACAGGCCGCTCCTGGCCGTATCGGCGGCGGCCAGGTCAGCCGCCAGTTCTGCCCGGCTTGCATCCAGGACTTCGAGGTGGATTTCTGCATTACCGCCGAGACTGGCCACCAGGCTCCTGAGGCTGAGCCAGGCGGCTTCCAGGGCCTGGAATTCCGGGTGATGGAGTACCTCGCTCAATTGGGTGGCGACCCGGGCGTCCAGGGTCTGGAGGCATATGTCCCGCTGGGGTGAGGGGGCGGCCACCACATGGGGCGCCACGGCCTGGCGCAGCAAACCGTCGATGAGGCCGGCGTGGCCGGACGGGGTGGATGCCCGCTGTGGGGTTCCGGCGGGGCCGGCGCCCAGCAGTCGGTCCAGGGTGGAGGAGTCGCTCTCCGGCACTGCGTCCGCCGGGCGGCCGTACAGCTCGGCGGCGGCGGCCGCAAAACTGGCCGGATTCATGAGCCGGCTGCGCAGATCCCGGGGTGCCTGGAAGAGGGGCAGGCGGCGATACAAGGCGTCCGCGTGGAAATCCTCCAGGCTCGTGAGTTCCAGCGCCACCTCCGTGCCGGATTGCAGGCTGAGACGCAGGCGTGGCGCGAGGCGCCGGAAGAAAGCTTCGAAATTATCCACATCCACCCGCCCCGGAACTCGCCCGGCCAGGGGCGTGGCCCGCGTGCCGTGGCCGGAGAAGTTGCCCAGGACCAGCAGGCGGAATACATCGGAGGTGCCGCAGCGCCCGGCGCAGGGAGCGGGGCGGAAGCTGAACTGGAAGTCGAGACCTGCAGGCATGGCGGCGTCCTCACAATGGTGGAGCCGCCAGCATAGCAGAGGCCTTGCTTGTAGGCTTGTCCTGGCGGACAAGCCTGCACGTCTCGCGCGATTACCCGGCCTCCAGCCATTTCTTGGTCATGGCCGCAAGCTTGTCCATGGACACCGGCTTGCCGATGTGTTCGTCCATGCCGGCCGCCAGGCAGCGCTCCCGGTCTTCACTGAGGGCGTTCGCCGTCATGGCGATAATCGGCAGGCGCCGGCCGTCACCTTCCCGGGCACGGAGTAGACGGGTGGCTTCGATGCCGTCCATTTCCGGCATCTGCATGTCCATCAAGACCAGGTCGTAATGGCGGCTCGCGGCCATGTCCACGGCCTCCCGCCCATTGTTGGCCACATCATGGGTTAAGCCGAGCCGGTCAAGCATGCGCCCGGCGACCATCTGATTGATGCGGTTGTCCTCAACCAGAAGGATGTGGCGGTGAGGCAGATCGCCCGGGCTTTCCTCCGGGACCGGGGTGGGGGCCGGTTCTGCCATGACGGGAGCCGCTTCCCGCTTTTGCACCTGCTGCACGATGACCAGCAAGCGGCTGTAGGTGAAGGGTTCAATCAGCACCGCATCGGCCCCGGAAGGACCGCCTGCCTCCATGCCGCCCTCCAGCAGCAGCCGGATGTCACGGTTGAGGGGGGGGGCGTGTCGCAGCGCCGTCAGGGAAGAGAGGCAACCACTTTTCCCGACGAATACCCAGGGGCATTCGGCATCCTCGGAAAATGCCTGCTGCACCGCTTCCGGGCTGTGGGCGGGAACGATGTCGGCGCCGAGGGCCGACAGCTGGGCACCAAGCACCTCCACTTGGTGCGCCTCGGCGCAGCTCAGCATGGCCCGGTAGCCCGCCAGGGGTTGCGGACGGGGCTGGCAGTCGGGGACCGGCCGGGCGGGCAGGCTGAACGAGAAGCGGCTGCCGGCCCCCGGCGTGCTGTGCACCGCGATGTCGCCTCCCATGAGCAGTACCAGATCCCGCGAAATCATCAGGCCCAGGCCCGTCCCGCCGTATTTGCGCGTGATGGATTCGTCGGCCTGGGCGAATGGACGGAATAGCCGCGCCAGGGTGGGGGCATCCATGCCGATGCCCGTATCCTGTACGCTGAATTCGATGCGACTTCCGTCTGCCAGCGGCGTAATGCGCAGATCAATACTGCCTTCATGGGTGAATTTCACCGCATTGCCCACCAGATTGATGAGCACCTGGCGCAGCCGGGTGGGGTCGCCCATGACCTGGGTCGGCAGTGCGGGGGAGGCGAAGAAACGCAGCTTGAGGCCCCGCACTTTTGCACGGTCGGCGACGATGCTGGCTACCTCGTCCAGCGTACTGATGAGGTCGAAGGGCATGCTCTCCAACGTCATGCCGCCGGCTTCGATCTTGGAAAGGTCCAGCACCTGGTTGATGAGTTCCAGGAGGTGTACGCCGGCCCGGTTGATTTCGCTCACATAGGCGTGGTGTTCCGCGTCCAGTTCTTCCCCTTCCAGCAGTTGGGAGAAGCCCAGGATAGCGTTCATGGGGGTACGCAGTTCATGGCTCATGCGGGCGACGAATTCGGACTTGGCCCGGCTGGCCCGCTCCGATTCTTCCTTGGCGGCGCGCATTTCCAGCCAGGCCAGACGCAGGCGACGGTTGGATTCCCGTATTTGCCGGGCAAATACCAGGCCCAAGATGGTGGCCAGGGCGATTACCAGTACCACCAGCAGGTTTTCCAGGAGTTGATAACGCCCCCGCTCCCGGGCGAGCTGGGCTTCCAGCTTGCCGAGATGCTCGCTGCTTTCAAAAAACAGTCGGTTGGCGTTTTCGTTGAGACGCTGGAAATAGGGCGGCAGGTGCTTCAGGAACAGGCTGACCTTTTGCTCCTGGTCGAAGAAGCCTGCCATGTCGTGCCGTTCCCGCAGGGCGCTGCGTTGCCCCAGCAGCGCCCTGAGTTCCTGGCTTTTCTGGTTGATCTGGCCCAGCAGGGGGGAAATTTCGATCAGTTCCATGATGTAGGCCGTAGCGTCGGCGGGGGGCTGGTAGCGCACCTCCCGGCGCATCTGGTCATGGCCCTCCATGTTGAGGTCGATTACCCGCTGTACCGTGCCGCCGGCCTTGAGTACCTGGAGATCATGTTCCAGTTTGACAACGTGCTCACCAATTTCCTGGACCTTGCGGCCCTGGGCAGCGTCGTTGGCCAGGGTCGGCATGTGGTACACGTCCTTCTCGATCTCCTGGATCTCCCGCACAATCTCCTCGCCAATGAACAGGCGGGCTCGCTCGTTGGCGCTGCTGGCGCCCAGTTCGTCGTGGAGATGGGAAAAGAAAGCCTTGAGTCCCACCACCAGGAAAAAACCGACGAGGAACACGCCGATCAGACGAAGGAAGCGGGACGAGGTGATTTCTTCCGGTGGCCCCGATTGGGGCGCGGACGCTAGCGCAGGGCTGCTCATGTATTGACAGTTTTCCGCATTAGCGGGTTACAACCGCCTTGTTGTCGAGGAAACCCCACTTGCGGAAGATGGCTTGGCCTTCCGGGCCGGCGCTGAACGACATGAAACGGCGTGCCATGTCTTTGTTCTTTGAAAACGACAGCACATTGAGCAGCAAGGCCTGGGGCGGCGCCAGCTTGGGATTCAGGTCCACCACGTCCACCGCAGCCACGTTGTCGGGGAAGAAGGCGGTGGCGCGCCAGTTGAGAATGGCATCGGCCTCGCCTTTCTTCATGGCGGCGCTGAGAACCCTGGAGTCCGGAGCCAGGTAAATGGCCGCATTGAGCACCTTCTGGTACAGACCGACGGACTCCAGAACATCCTTGGTTTCCTTACCCACGCTGCCGGACTCCGCATTGCCGATGATGACGGTCAGGTCGCTACGCAGCAATTCCTTTGGATCGCCCTTGACGCGCTTGGGATTACCCTTTTTTACCACCAGGGCCAACTGGTTGTAACCCAAGGTCGTCACATCCCCCAGCAGGCCTTCGGCCAGGTACTTGTCCCGATAGGTGGGTTCACCCGGCAGGTAGAGATCGCCGACCCGGCTTTTCTTGAGGCTCTGGTAGAGGTCTTCGGAGCCGCCCTGGGCCAGGGTGATCTTTACCGGCTCCCTTTGCTCAAACGTACGGGCGATTTCGGTCATGGGGCGCACCATGGTAATGCCGCAATAAATGAGCATTTCCGTTGGTGGTGCTTCCGCCCGGACGGCACCAGCCGCGATCAGGGAAGCGATCAGTGACATGTTCAAGACACGACCCAGAAGACGCTGCAGGAATTTGAACATGACACATCCTTGCTGAATTAGAAAAAGCTGCTCCAGACTCTATCGGCGGCACACAGGAAAAATTGAGCGCCTTGTCAGGGGATGAGGTGGAATTCCTTCCCGGAGGCGATGTCTGTGGCAGTTCGCGGCAGGAATAAAAAAGCCGCATTTCAGCGGCGCATATCGCAGGTTTCAGTCTCAGGACCGCGAGGGGGCCTGCAGTGACGGCCGGGTCAGCTTTGAATAGTACATGCAGGCGAGAAACAGCACGGTGGACAGGATGGTTTCGCCCCAGGCCAGGTTGGCGGAAAGCGGAACCCGGTCCGAGGTAGCGCGTACCAGACCTTCGGTGACGTAGAGCAGGGACAACAGGG
>JAYTVW010000018.1:0-13830 GCA_043743785.1 Rhodocyclales bacterium
GGCGTCATCGACCCCACCAAGGCCGACCCGAAGCAACTGGCCTTCGCCTGCATCGGCTACTTCATCTTTTCCCTGTTCATCATGGTGGCCGCCTTCGAAGCCAACAAGGTGTTTGCCGTGATCCTGATCTTGATCAACGTGCTGCTGCCGTCCCTGGCCCTGCAGATCTTCGGTGTTGCGCCGGAGCTGACCGGTAGCCTGGCCGCCTGGTCCGAACTGTCCATCTCCCTGCTGGGCTTCTACTGTGCCGGCGCCGTGTTCCTGAACAGCTACTTCGGCCGCGTCATCCTGCCCTTGGGCGCCCCCTTCGGCTTCATCCGCAAGGGTCCGGCCCAGGTTGCGCCTGCCAAGAAGTAAGCGGGTTCATTTCTGCTCCACGAAAAACCCCGCCGGAAGGCGGGGTTTTTCGTAGACGTTCAGGACGGACAGCTTGGTAGGGTGGGCAGGCTTCATCTGCCCACGCGGATTGGCGTTGTTGCGTGGGCACGCTGCGCTTTGCCCACCCTACGCCGATCTAGGTCCCTTCGAAAACGACTTCCGGCGGAGCCAGGAAATCCAGGCTGTTGAGTATGAGTCCCCGGGGGGAGTCGCTGGTGACCAAGAGCCAATTGCCTTCTCCGGCCCGGCGATAGACTTCGATCTGCCGGCTCTCCGGGTCGATGAGGACATATTCCTCCAGACTTGCCAGTTGGCGGTAGGCGAGAAACTTGTCGCCCCGGTCGAAGTTGGCGGTGGAGGGGGAAAGCACCTCGATGATGACTTTGGGCTTGTGCATGACCAGATCGGCCGCCAGATCCTGTGGGTCGCAAGTGACCAGGATGTCCGGATAGAAGCTGCTTTGTGCCACCGCCAGCTTCATGTCGTTGATGAAGGCCTGGCAGGGGCCACCCCGCAGGTGGGCCTTGAGGGCGGCGGCTACGTTGCCGGTCACCGTGACATGCAGGCGCGCTCCCTTTCTGGTGTAGCGCTCATGGAGGCGGACTTCGCCGTTTGCCAGTTCGTATTTCTCCGGTTGGGTTTCTTCCCAGGCGAGAAACTCTTCCACGGTCATTTTCAGTTTTTCGGCGGGTAAGCTCATGGCCGGCGCTCCTGGGCAAACGTGGCTGTGTTGTAGGTCGGGTTTCAACCCGACAGGAATAGGCATGTCGCGAAATGTGGGGCTGAAACCCGACCAGGGTCGAGATCAGGACGAGCAACTCACGGCGAGGCCGCAGGCCCAGTCCGGCGGCGGGGCGGCGAAGCGCTCGAATTCCGGCTGCTCGTCGAAGGGCCGGCTGAGGCAGGCCTGCACGGCGGCCAGTTCCGAGAAATCCTTCTCCTTGGCCTTCTGGATGGCGGATTCGGCAATCCAGTTACGCAGGATGTACTTGGGATTGACGGCCTTCATGGCCGGTTGGCGCCGCTCATCACGGGAACACTCCCGGGCCAGACGTTCCCGCCATTTTTCCAGCCAGGCGGTGCAGGCCCCTCGGTCTACGAATTCGTCAAGCAGGGGCGCATCGGCCCGGGAGTCCGGGCTGGCTTGTCCGGGCAGGCTGGAGAGGCGGCGGAAGAACAGGGTGTAATCCTGCCGGTGCCATTGCAGCAGGCCGAAGGTCTGGTCGATGAAATCCTCGTCCCCCGCTTCTTCGGTGCTGAGGCCCAGCTTGGCGCCCATGCGGGCCATGAAGCCCCTGTTGTAGGCCTCGGTGAAGGCCTCGTCCACGGCAGCCTTGCCCAGGTCCGGGTGGCCGATGAGGGGCTGCAGGGCATCCGCCAGGGCATACAGGTTCCACTGGGCGACGCCCGGCTGGGCGCGCCAGGCATAGCGGCCCCGATCGTCCGAATGATTGCAGATGTGGCCGGCGTCGAAGGTTTCCATGAAACCGAAGGGGCCATAGTCCAGGGTCAGGCCCAGGATGGACATGTTGTCCGTGTTCATCACTCCGTGCATGAAGCCCACCGCCATCCACTGAGCCATGAGATCTCCGGTGCGCCGGGACACGTCCGCGAGCAGAGCTACATAGGGCTGGGCCATGTCCCGCAGTTCGGGGCGGAAGCGATCGATGACGTAGTCCGCCAGGGCTTGCAGTTCCCCGTGCTGATCCCTTGCCGCCCAGTGCTCGAAGGAGCCGAAACGCACGAAGCCCGGTGCCACCCGGGTCACCACGGCAGCGGTCTCCCAGCCTTCCCGCCGTATCGGCTCATCCGAGCCGATGATGCACAGGGCGCGGGTGGTGGGAATGCCCAGGGCCGCCATGGCCTCCGAACACAGGAATTCCCGGATGGAGGAGCGCAGCACGGCCCGGCCGTCGGCACCCCGGGAGTAGGGCGTCTTGCCGGCGCCTTTCAACTGCATTTCCCACGCGCCACCGCCATGACTGACCTCACCGAGCAGGTGGGCGCGACCATCCCCCAGGCGTCCGGCCCACATGCCGAACTGGTGGCCCGAATACACGGCGGCCAGAGGCTCGCTACCCGGCAGGAGAAGATTTCCGGCAAAGGCTTCGGCGAATTCCGGCCGGGCCAGCTCGTCAGGGGAAAGACCAATGAGGGCCGCCACTTCCTTGCTGACGGCCACGGTGTAGGGGGCCGGCAAGGGATCGGGCGCCAACCGGGTGTAGTGGATTGCTGGTAGACGGGCGAAGGAATTGTCGAAGGGCAGGGTTTCCAGGGAATAGCGTGGCGCTACTTCCGGTAGGGCAGCGGGGGTGTTCATGGGGGAGGGAGCCTGTTTTATGTTTGTGGCGCCAGTGTCAGGCACCGGCCGCTTACAGGCAAGCCCGAGCCGGCCGAAAGAGGAATCTGTCGTGCGTTTCCCCGGTATCAGTGAGATTCATGATTGTACTGACGTCATCCGGACGTTATGATGCCTGCCGTGTCTTGACAAGGAGCCGCACGTGACCAGTTTGATTTCATCCAAGTCCGAACGCATTGATGTGCGGGCCAGTGCCCCGGTGAAGCTGCTTCTCCAGGAGGCAGCCCGGGCCTGCCACAAGAATGTCAGTGAATTCCTCCTGGACGCCGGCATTACGGCGGCAAACCAGGCCCTTGCCGAGCGCCGTCACTTTGAGCTGGATGATGCTCAGTGGGCAGTTTTCCAGCAGGCGCTGGATCGTCCGGTAGAAGCCAAGCCACGTCTGAGGAAATTGCTTTCCGAGCCCGGGGTGCTGGATTGAATCCAGTCTTTGACCCGGTGCGGAAGCTCTGCAAGACCGATGTGCTGGCTGGCTTCGATTGCGGGCAGCCGGACCTGAATTTGTTTTTGCAGCGTCATGCCCTGTCCAGCCAGCAGGCCAATAGTGCCCAGACCTACGTGTGCTGCCATGAGGACAGGGTTGCCGCGTATTACAGCCTGGCTGTTGGCGCTGTCGATCCGGTCGCCGCCCCGTCACGCATCCTGAAGGGGCTGGCCCGGCACCCCGTGCCCGTGATGATCCTGGCGCGACTGGCCGTGAGCAAGGAACATCAGCCCAGGGGGCTTGGTCGGGCCCTGCTCAAGGATGCATTGCTGCGCACGGCCCAGGCGGCGGATATCGCTGGCATCCGGGCCTTGCTGGTACATGCCAAGGACGACACGGCCCGCCAGTGGTATCTGTCCTGGGAGTTCGAACCCAGCCCTACCGATTCCTTCCATCTCTTCCTGATGCTCAAGGATTTGAAGGCGCTACTGGGAAACCCATAGTTCCCGCCTCGCGGCTCGGCTGCCCTGCTATAGAGCTTCCGGCTTCTGAAAAGTGGATGATTTCACCTTTCACCTTTCACCCGTCGCGCCTGGCGCTGGCGTTCGTTGAGGAAGGTCCAGGCGACGATGCGGCTTTTCTTCTGGCCCTGGGCCATATCTATCGTGCGGCTATCCTGCACGCGGATATTGCTCAGGGCGCGGTGGACCGCCGGCAGGCTGGCCGCCTTCGATACCAGGGTGGTGAACCACATGGCGTGGCCCGGGAACAGGCGGCTCTCATTGATCATGCGGGTGATGAAGCCTTCTTCGCCCCCCTCGCAGCACAGTTCCGCGTCCTGTCCGCCAAAGTTCAACACCGGCGCCTTGCCGCGATCAAGATCCTTGCCCAGGTTCTGCCACTTCCGTTCTGTACCGGCCCTTGCGTCGTGGCGGGAGGCATGGAAAGGCGGGTTGCACAGGCTCAGGTCAAACAGCTCATCCCGCCCCAGCACGTCCTGGAATACCGACAGGGGACTGTCTTGGTAACGCAATTCGATGGCCTCCCGGTAGCCGGGGTTGGCGTCCAGGGTTTTTCGGGCGCAGGCGAGGGCCGTTTCGTCTATGTCCGTGCCGACGAAGGACCAGCCATATTCACTATGGCCGATGAGGGGGTAGATGCAGTTGGCGCCCACGCCGATGTCGAGCACCCGTACGGAGGGGCCGGTGGGTACAGGGCCACCGTCTGCCAGCAAATCCGCCAGGTAATGCAGCACGTCGGCGCGGCCGGGAATGGGGGGGCAGAGATAGGCGGGAGGCAGGTTCCAGTCCGTGACGCCGTACTGCAGCTTCAAGAGCGCCCGATTAAGGGCCCGCACCGCATCCGGATTGGCAAAGTCCACGGATTCGTTGCCATAGGCATTCGGGGCGACGAAGGCCGCCAGTTCCGGCGTGCCGGCCACCAGCGCCGCAAAATCATAGCGCCCCGGATGCCGGTTGCGCGGGTGGAACTTCTGGGAAGGGGCAGCGGCAGGCGCGGGCGTCTTGGACATGGGGATGAAGATGGAGTAGGTTGCGCCGGGCGGCGCAACAGGGGGCGGCGATCTAAATGTTGTGGCACGTTGTGCCTGGCGGCACAACCTACCGCTACGTTTCAAATAATCTTCAACCCAGCACCTGGGACACCAGTCCGTCCGCCAGCTTGGGTTCGAACCAGGTGGACTTTGGCGGCATGACCTGGTTGGCATCTGCCACGGCCATGAGGTCTTCCATGCCCGTGGGGTGGAGCGAGAAGGCCACGGCCATTTCGCCGCTGTCCACGCGGCGTTCCAGTTCGGACAGGCCCCGGATGCCGCCGACGAAATCGATGCGCTTGTCGCGGCGCAGGTCGGCGATACCGAGGATGGGCGCCAGCAGGTTGTCCGAGAGCAAGCTCACGTCCAGGCGGGCTACCGGGTCTGCAGCCGGGACATGCTCCGGGCGGATGGTGAGCTTGTGCCAGCGGCCGGCCAGGTAGAGGCCGAATTCGCCGGGGTGGGCCGGTTTCACCGCTTCGTCCGCTGGCGTTACCACGAAGGCCTTGCTCAGCTTGATGAGAAATTGCACAGGAGAGAGGCCGTTCAAATCCTTCACCACCCGGTTGTAATCCAGGATCTGCATCTGGTGGTGAGGGAAGATCACGGACAGGAAGGTCTGGCTGGCATCCTCCGGGCCACAACCGGCGGCGCGGCGGGCGGCGGCCACCCGGGAGGCGGCGGCGGAACGATGGTGGCCGTCGGCGATGTAGAGGGCGTCCATGGCGTCGAACGCGGCCGTCAGGGTCGCCAGGGTGGCGGCATCCCGCATGACCCAGATGCTGTGACGGATGCCATCGGGCGCCGTTACATCCGCGTCCGGAACCCCGGCGCTGGCGGCGGCCAGGATGGCGTCCACGGCGGGTGCGTTCGGATAGGCCAGCAGCACCGGGCCGGTCTGGGCGCTGAGGGCCTCGATCTGGCGCACCCGGTCGTCTTCCTTGTCCGGGCGGGTGAATTCGTGTTTCCGGATGCGGTTGGTGTCGTAGTCGGCGACCGAGGCGGCCGCCACGAGGCCGATCTGGCAGTGGCCGCCCATGATCAGCCGGTAGGCGTAATAGCAGGGCGCTGCGTCCCGGGCCAGCACGCCGGCAGCCAGCATGTGGGCCAGGTTCTCCGCCGCCTTGGCATACACCTCAGGGGCGTGGGGATCGGTGCCTTCCGGCAGGTCGATTTCCGGCTTGGAGATGTGCAGGAAGCTCCAGGGCTGGCCCGCCGCCATGATGCGCGCCTCGGCGGTGTTCAGCACGTCATAGGGCGGTGCGGCCACTTCGGCGGCACGGCCCGCACACGGCCGCAGGCCGGCGAAGGGGCGGATCAGGGACATGGCAGGAGTCCTTGGAAACGGTGATTAAACCAATAAAGCATTTGATTAAACGCCGAGGCGCCGAGACGCCGAGAAAACAAGAAGCTGAACAATCCGTGGCTTCCACTCGAACGCTGGGAAATACCTACGTTCAAGCTTTTGCTTTACCTCGGCGTCTCGGCGTCTCGGCGTTTCAAATCAGCCTTGCACCCGTTGGGGCAGGAAGTCGTGCACCAGTTCGGCGCATTTCCGGATCATGGTCTCGGTGGTTTCCCAATCCACACAGCCGTCGGTGACGGAGCAGCCGTAGATGAGCTTGGACAGGTCCGCCGGGATGGACTGGTTGCCGGCCACGATGTTGCTCTCGATCATCATGCCGACGATGGAGCGGTTGCCCTCGCGGATCTGGTGGGAGCAGTCGTTCATGACCAGGCCCTGCAGCTCGGGCTTCTTGCTGGAATTGGCGTGGGAGCAGTCCACCACCACGTTTTGCGGCAACTTGGCCTTGGCCAGGGCCGCCTCGGCGATGGAAATACTCACCGTGTCGTAATTGGGCCGGCCGCCGCCGCCCCGCAGCACCAGGTGGCCGTAGGCATTGCCCCGGGTACGCACGATGGAGGAGCGGCCGGCATCGTTGATGCCCAGGAAACTATGCTTGGCGGAGGCGGAAATGATGGCGTTCAGTGCTGCATCCAGGCTGCCGTCCGTGGTGTTCTTGAAACCTACCGGCGTGGACAGGCCACTGGACATCTCCCGGTGGGTCTGGGATTCAGAGGTGCGGGCGCCGATGGCGGTCCAGGCGATCAAATCCCCCAGGTACTGGGGCGCGATGGGGTCCAGGGCTTCGGTGCCGGCGGGAATGCCCAGTTCATTCACCTGCAGCAGGAACTGGCGCGCCTTTTCCATGCCTTCCTCAATGTGGAAGGAGTCATCCATGTGCGGGTCGTTGATGTAGCCCTTCCAGCCCGTGGAGGTGCGCGGCTTCTCGAAGTACACCCGCATTACCAGTACCAGGGTGTCCTGTACCTCGTCCGCCAGTTTCTTCAGGCGTCGGGCATAATCCAGCCCCGCCACCGGGTCGTGGATGGAGCATGGCCCCACCACCACGAACAGGCGCGGATCCTGGCGGTCCAGGATGGCGTTGAGGGTCTGACGTCCCTGGAGGACGGTGGCCGCAGCGGTTTCGGTCATGGGAACACGAACCTTGATCTCCTCCGGGGAGGGCATCAGGTCCAGGGATTCCACGTTGAGATTGTCGATCTGGGCTGGGGTCATGATTTCGCGCGGCCGGTGAGCGCCTGGAAGGCGGAAAGTCGGGTATTTTACAGAGAAAGCACGGGGCCGCGAAATCGGATAGTCTCTGTCCTAAAGATTGGCATACGGCCATCCGTAAAGCGGTAAATCAAATGGCGGTACAGCCAGCCCGGAAACATTCCAGGAGGAGACAAAAATGGCAAAGCTCGGGGAAAGAACGCTGGAGCAGATCAAGAACAGCATCGTCGGCGGAGGCACCTTCCTGGTGCGTCTGCCGTCTGGCGGCATGATCGCTCGCTACGAATCGGGCGCGGCGGTATTCCTGATCACGCGCCATGGCATCAAGGAAATGCCCCAGCAGGGTGGCGACCTGTGCTGGCTGATCAACTGCGTCGAGGAAGATGGCGTGTCCCTCGATCCGGACGCGCCGAAGGACTGAGGCGACTGAGGATGTCTGTCAGGTTGCTTACCCGACCTACTGCGGCAGGTCCGTCGGGTTGGAACCCGACCTACGGGCCGAGTTCGTAGCTGGAGGGCGTCACGCCGGCATGGGCCAGGGCTTCCCGAATCAGCTTCACGTCTTGTTTGGAGCAGGTGTTGCCGCCATGGGGATGATGGACGAAGAATTCGTGGCGGTTGAGCAGGACACGGAAGCGGGCGCCGTGAGCAGACTCGATGGTGGCTCCCAGGTGGCCCAGCAGGGATTCGATTTCACGCCAGTGGACATTGGCACTGGGCGGATCCTGGAACAGGGTGCGCAAGAGGTGCGCGTGCTTGTTGCTCATGGCTGACTCCCGAGAATCGTTGGAGCGACTCGAACATGCAGGATGGTAGCACTATCAAGAGGCCGGAGTGGGCTGACAGCGACAAGCCGGATCGGTCGACCCACGCCTGCAAGGGGTGCCTGCACTTCTACGTGACCTATGATCCCGGCTTCCCCTATGGCTGCCGGGCCATGGGCTTCAAGAGCCGCAACTACCCTTACGTTCAGGTTCAGGCGGCGTCCGGCACGGCCTGCCAGATGCGCCAGCCCCGCAAGGCCTGAGAATGGGTGCTTAAAGCGCTTGCGTCTCGTGCCGCACATGGCCCACGTACCCAAGGCGGCCCCGCTTGAGCATCTTGGCCAGCCGTCGTTCGGCTGCCTGGGGCGTGGTGAAAATTTCTTCCAGGAACGCGTTGCACGCCGCCCAGCGGCCTTCCGGCGTGGGCAGTACCACAATCGGCCGCCCGCCGTGCAGGGTGGACATGATGCAGGCCGCCTCCCCCTCCTGCCAGGCGGCGGCCACCAGCATCAAGGCCTCGTCCCTGCGCACACATAGGGCCACCAGCGCGTCCACCGGCGAGTCGCAAACGACGCAGACGATGGCCGGGAAATAGCCGTAGGGGTCCTTTGTGAGCGTCAAACCAGATCAGCGGCGGAAGATGTCCAGCAGCTCGATTTCGAACTGCAGGGTGGCATTGGGCGGAATCACATTGCCGGCGCCACGCTCGCCGTAGGCGATGGCCGGCGGACAGGTAAGTTTGGCCTTGCCACCCACTTTCATGCGCTGCACGCCCTCGGTCCAGCAGGGGATGACCCGATTGAGCGGGAACTCAATCGGATAGCCCCCCTTGTAGGAGCTGTCGAATTCCTTGCCGTTCTGGAAGACGCCCCGGTAATTCACCTTGACCTTGTCGGCCGCCGCAGGCGGTGAGCCGGTACCTTCCTTGAGTGACAGATAGACGAGGCCGCTGGGGCTGACGGTGGCGCCGGCTTCCTTGGCGGCGGCCGCCGCGAAGTCGTCCTGGGAGAAGGCGGGCAGGGCGCAAATGGCGACCAGGACGGCAATGATTTTCTTCAAGGCAAGGCTCCTTTGTTACCGTCGAAGTCGGCACGGCCGACTCACGACGCCTCCCTCTCCCGCCGGGAGAGGGATTGAGGGTGAGGGAAACGACATGGCTTTCATGCTCGGGGTGGATTTCAAAGTCATGTCGGTTATTGAGTGCCCCCAGGAAACGAAGATGCTGTTTCCGCCCCCGAGGGGGAGCAAGAAAACTCGGGGCGGCCCTTCGTTTTCCTGAGAGGTCGCGCATGATCTCCTGTTCTCTGCGGCGGCGCAATTCGTGGCGCTTGGATGTGTGGCGGTTTAACGACACCAGGCGCCGCCAAGTGTGATATTCGCTCCGGCATTGGATTGCGCAAGCCGGCATTGGAAGGTATGGTGGATACTTTGTTTGCACTTGGGCTGGGGCGTGCTGTCCAGCGCGGAATTCAACTCCCTGATCCTATTGTCTATCCGGTGTTTGTTGGCGCAGACGGGAACGCTGGCACGGTGGGTGCTAAGGGATGGGGGTAGGTAACAGGGAGCGGGCATGGCAAGGATTCTGGTTCTGGGTATCGGCAACATCCTGTGGGCGGACGAGGGATTCGGCGTGCGCTGCGCCGAGGCCTTCGCGGAGTCCTTTCGTGTGCCGCCGGAAGTGCAGGTCATGGATGGCGGTACTCAGGGTCTGTACCTGCTGCCCTACGTCCAGGAGGCGGACTGCCTGATTGTCTTCGACGCAGTGGACTACGGCCTGGCACCGGGCACCATGAAAATCGTGGAGGACGCCGAGGTGCCGCGCTTCATGGGCGTCAAGAAAATGAGCTTGCACCAGACCGGCTTTCAGGAAGTCATCGCGGCGGCGGAACTTACCGGCCAGGCCCCCCGGCACCTGCTGCTCATCGGCGTGCAGCCGGTGGAACTGGACGATTTTGGCGGCAGCCTGCGGCCGGCGGTGAAAGACTGCATCGCCCGGGCCGTGAGCATCGCGGCAGAGCGCATCGCTGTCTGGGGCGTGCACCTGGTGCCGGCCGCCGGTACGGCCGAGCTGAACGATGGCGCCCTTTCCCTTTCCGCCTACGAGTCGGGCCGGCCCTCGGCGGAGGACGCCTGCCGCATCGGCGATGACCGTTTTCTTGCCCGGCGCGCGGGAGACGCCTGATGTGCATCGGCACCCCCATCCACATCACCCGCTGTGAAGGCGACTTCGCCATCGGCACGGATCGGCACGGCGAGGAACTGCGGGTGGACACCCTGCTCACCGGACCGGTAGCCCCCGGCGACTGGCTGGTCGCCTTTCTGGGTTCCGCCCGGGAGCTGGTCAGCGCCGACATGGCGCGGCAGATGAATGAAGCCCTGGGGGCACTGGAGGCAGCCATGGCCGGCGACTCCAGCGCCCTCGCAGCCGCCTTCGCGGACCTGGACCGGGAGCCCCAGCTGCCCGAGTTTCTGAGGAACAAATGACCAAACGCCGAGGCGCCGGGACGCCGATGAAAAACAACGCGTTGACGGCCTGATTCGCTTCACCTTTTTGGTGGGCATCGAACGTTGCCATGTCTTTGTCTTCTCGGCGCCTCGGCGTTTCAATAAGGATTTTCCATAGGATGGCAATGAACGATACACAGGCTTTCCCTTCCGCGCCGACTGCCGATGCCCTGTCCGGCCTCTACCGACGCCTGGAGGAACGGCATGGCTTCGCCGTCCTCAATGACGAGGCGGCATTCGATGCCTTTGCTGCGGGCGAGGGCGACCGGCTGGTGCTGTTCGCCGAAGATCCGGCGAAATTCCCGGAAACCTGGGACGTGGCGGTGGTCCTGCCGGAAGTGGTGAAGCCCCTGGCGGGCCGCATCAGCGCCGCCGTGCTCTCCATCGAGGCGGCGCGGAGGGTGGCCACCCGCTACGGCATCAAGCTGTGGCCGGCCCTGGTGTTCCTGCGCGGCGGGGAATACGTGGATGTGCTGGAAGGCATGAAGAACTGGGATACCTTCGCCCGGGAAGTGCCCGCCATGCTGACGAAACCTGTCAGTCGGGCGCCCTCCATCGGCATCGCCGTGAATTCGATTGGTGGCAGCGCCTGTGCGTAGGTTGGGCTGAAGCCCGATCGACGGAAAATCCCGTCGATAGCGTTTGTATTTGAACTTGAGGATCAACATGAAACCCTTCCCCTTGCCTGTCGTCGCCTTCGGTCCTGGTTCCCAGATGGAGGACGAGGAACTGCAGTACCTGCCCATGCCTCGCGACATGGACAGTTTCTGCATGCCGCGCACCCCGGAAGCGGCCAGCGCCGAGGATTATGCGGCGGCGCGCCGGGTGCTGGGGGATCTCATCGATGCCATGGGCAGCCACCCCTTCGGTGGCGCCGAGGTGGCGGAACTGGACATCACGGGCATGGGGGCCGGGTTGCGTCTGTTGAATGAATCCCTGGGGGAGGGAGAAGTGAGCATCCTGGTGCGCCAGCCCCGAGGCGTGCATATCCAGGAGACGGCCTTTGCCGGTGTCTGGCGCGTCCAGTATCTGGGGGAAGATGGCGCCATCCGCCGGGACTTGATCCAGGCCTGCGGCATGCCCCGGGCGGTTACCGCCAGCATCGACGCGGCCTGCAGCCTCACTCTGGTGACGCCCCCCGCGCCCCCCGGCGTCATGAACTCGCCGGCCCTGCTGGCGGAAATCCTGGACCATGCCCGCAATTGGCAGCTGGGTCTGCCAGCCCATGTCATCAACCTGACCCTGCTGCCCACCACCCCGGCAGACCTGGAATACTTGGGCAACAGCCTGGGCCTGGGGCCCGTGTCCATCCTGTCCCGGGGCTACGGCAACTGCCGCATCACCGCCACGGCCTTGGCCCACGTGTGGTGGGTGCAATACTTCAACAGCACGGACCAGATCATTCTCAACACCCTGGAAGTGGTGGATGTGCCGGAGGTGGCCTTGGCGGCCCGGGAAGACTTCGAAGACAGCATGGAACGCCTGGGAGAGTGGTTGGACACTCTGCACGCGGATTGATGGATTTGGCCACAAAGCATGTTTGAAGGTTCCTATCTCGGCAATGACGAGCGGCTGCCGGACGGGGCGCGGCTGGAGTGTGGCATCTGCTGGACCGTGTATGATCCGGCCCTCGGCGACGCCTACTGGCAGATCCCGCCCGGCACGCCGTTTTCGGCCCTGCCGGAGCGCTGGAGTTGTCCCGGCTGCGACGCGCCGAAGACGAAATTCATGGTGCTTCTTGATGACTGAACAATTCATTCCCGACATTCCCGCCCTCGAGGCGGCCTTTCACACGGTGGAAGCGCGCATGCGCGATCTGCCGGTTTACAACCCGGCGCTGCAGGTAGTCGCGGCCGGCTTTCGCCCTTGGCAAGGCCTGTGGCTGGGCATCATGATCACCCCCTGGGCCATCAATCTGGTGCTGCTGCCCGGCGGCAGCCCGGACTGGCAGCCCCTGGGGGTGGATGAACACCGGGTCTGGGTCTTCCCCTCCGGGGAGTACGCCTTCATGGGCATGCACCTGGAGGGCTTCGGTCCCCTGCAGTTCTGTTCCCTGTTTTCCCCGGCCCTGGAATTTGGCAACCAGGACGCGGCGGTGGCAGCGGCCCGGGCGGCCCTGGAAAGCCTCATGACCCAGCACGTGGTGCCTGCAGCGGCGGCCGAGCCGGAACCCCTCTCCGCCGAGGACAGCGTGCCCCTGGCGGAACGCAGCGTGAGCCGCCGCAACTTTCTGCGCGGCCGGCTGTTCGGCGGCTGAGTTCCGTGGGATCAAGCGATGGGTTGGAGCTTCTGCTGCACAGGGACGGCTGCCAGGTGAGCGGCGTGCGGATCCGCTCCGGCCGGCCCCTGGTATCCCGTCTGCTGGTAGGCAAGCCGGTGGAAGAGGCGCTTCGCCTCGTACCCCTGCTGTTTTCTCTCTGCGGCCGGGCCCAGGGCCTGGCGGCGCAAGCGGCCGCCGCTACGGCCATGGGCCGTGGGATGGACGAGGAAAGCTTGCACCAAGGGGCCAAGGCCATCCTGCGGGAGGCGGCGGGGGAACATCTGTGGCGCTTGCTGCTGGACTGGCCCGCCGCCCTGGGGTTGCCACGGCGTGAGACGGAACTGGCTGCGGCTCGCCGACGCCTGGCGACGGTAGCGGACGACGCAAGCTGGCGAACTGCGCTGGATGAAATCCTGGCGGTAAGCCTCTTGGGGCAGCCGGCAAGACGCTGGTTGGATGGAGACCTGGCGGCTTGGCGCGCCAAGGGTTCCCCTGCTGCCACCCTTTGGCAGGCGATGGATGGTGCGTTGGCTGGCATTGAAAGGGTGACGCCTTCGGTCAATGAAAATTCCCCCCTGGCCCGCCTGCAGGGCCGGCTGCCGGCGGACATGCATCCGGTGGCGGCTCGCTTTCTGGCCCGCCTGGCGGAATTGGCCCTGTGGGCAACGGGGGACGTGCCGCCGGTCCGGAAGTTCATCCGCGCCCAGAGCGCGGCGGCGGGGCAGGGCGAAGCCCTGGCGCTGGTGGCCCGGGGCAGCCTGCACCACCGGCTGCGCATCGAGGACGGGCGGGTGGCGGAATACGCCATCACGGTGCCCACGGACTGGAATTTCGCACCGGCCGGCCCCTTCGCCCGGGAAGCCCGGGGGATTCGGGGTTCAACGGCGGCGGAAATCGAATCCGCCGCCCGCCTGCTGGCCCTGTCCCTGGACCCCTGCGTGGCGGTAAAAGTGGAGTTGCTTTCTTGAGAAACAGAATTGAAACGCCGAGGCGCCGAGGCGCCGAGAGAC
>JAYTVW010000019.1:0-29558 GCA_043743785.1 Rhodocyclales bacterium
CATCCAGGGCCAGACCGGCGCCACAGGCGCGCAGGGACCGCAGGGCGCCAAGGGCGATACCGGAGACACGGGGCCGGCTGGCCCAGCGGGTCCTCAAGGCATCCAGGGCCAGACCGGCGCCACAGGCGCGCAGGGACCGCAGGGCGCCAAGGGCGATACCGGAGACACGGGGCCGGCTGGCCCAACGGGGGAAACGGGATTGACTGGACAGGGTATTCCGACTGGCGGAACGACAGGGCAGGTGCTGGCGAAAACATCTGACACTGACTACGCAGCGAGCTGGACCACTCCGGCAGTCTCAAGCCTCTCACCCCTCACCATCAGTTACACCGGCACGTGGCCGACCCCGCCGTTCATCGGGCTATGCCAGCCGAGGGGGGCGCAAGTGCTCGGCGGGGCGACAACGACGTACTCGGGGAAATGGGCCGATGTACTGCTGTTCCCCAAGAACTCAACTATTTCGGCGCTTTCGTTCAATGACCTGGAGGGTGTTCCAGTTGGGGGCAACTTCAACTCCAGTACGATGGCGTCGCTGACGACCCTGAGCCTGCCAGCGCTAGCTTACGTCGGGGGAAGCTTCATGCCCAATACGATGGCGTCGCTGACGACCCTGAGTCTGCCAGCACTGGCTTACGTCGGTAACAGCTTTGTCCCCAGCTCAATGGCTTCACTGACGACCCTGAGTCTGCCAGCACTGGCTTACGTCGGGAGCGGTGGCTTCGCCCCCAGTGCGATGGCGTCGCTGACGACCCTGAGTGCGCCAGTGCTGGCTTACGTGGAGGGCAGCTTTGGCCCCAACGCCCTGGCTGCGCTGACGACCCTGAGTGTGCCAGCGCTGGCTTACGTCGGGATCAACTTCAACCCCAGCACAATGGCTTCACTGACGACCCTGAGTGCGCCAGCGCTGGCTTACGTCGGGAGCAACTTCAACCCCAGCACAATGGCTTCACTGACGACGGTCAGCTTACCTGTGATTGTCACAGTCGGCGGCGGTATAACCATCAACAGTGGTACCTCTGCGCTCACCTCTTTCACCCTCGGATCAACCCTGAAGTCAGTTGGGGGCAATGTTGTAATTTCCTCGGCAGCGCTGACGCAATCGTCCGTGGATGGCATCCTCGCCAGCCTTGCCGCCCTGAATGGTACGAGCGGCACAACGGCATACTCCAGTAAAACCGTGACGCTCACGGGTACGTCGGCAACACCGTCGGCAGCAGGCTTGGTCTCCAAGGCGATCTTGGTCGCCCGGGGCTGCTCTGTGACCACCAACTAAGGCTAATACCATGGCAAACTCTTGCGGCCCCGCCTGCTCTTGGCGGCTTGTGCATGACACGGTGAGTGTGCTGGCCCTGTTTGAATCGGCGGGCCACACCGAGACGCTGCATACGATCTTCGAGGCGGCGACGGAGGCTGAGTGCCTTGCGGAGATTGAGCGACTGGCATTATCCAGCCCGGAACCCGTTTGACTGAGTCGCCATCATGGATAAGCTCAAGATTGAGGTCATCCTCGCCGCGCTGGACAAGATCACCGCGCCCCTCAAGGGCATCAACAAGGCCGGCTCTGAGACCGCCAAGGCGCTGAAGGCGGCCAAGGACGCGGCGAAGGCCCTCAACGACCAGCAGAAGAATATCGACGGCTTTCGCAGCACCTCCAAGGCCCTGGCGATTCACAGGCAGGACCTGGCCACGGCCCAGGAACGCTGCAAGACGCTCAAGGCCGCAATGGACACGGCCAACGGCGGCACGCTGGCCCAGGCCAAGGCCTTCAAGGAAGCCACCGCCACGGCCCGCCAGCTGTCCGGCGAAGTGACCGAGCTGACGCGGAAAAAGCAGACCCTGCGCACGGCCCTTACCGGCAGCGGCATTGATACCCAGCACCTGGCCAGCGCACAGCGGGACCTGAAGGGCAAGATCAGCGAGGCCAACGCCGCCGTGGACCGGCAGTCCGCCGCCCTCACCCGGCAGAATGAACGCCTGAAACAGGTAGCTGCCACCCAGCGCCTGTACCAGCAGCGCATGGGCCAGGCCAACAAACTCTCCGGAAAGGGCATGGGTATGATGGCCGGCGGTGCAGGTCTGGGTGCTGCCGCAGCCATTCCGGTGAATGCCTATGCCCAGGCGGAGGATGCAGCTACTCAGCTCAACGTGGCCATGATGGGTGCCGGCGGTAAGGTTTCCGCCGAATTCCAGAAAGTAAACGACCTGGCAGAAAAACTCGGCAATCGCCTGCCGGGCACCACGGCTGACTTCCAGAACATGATGACCATGCTGGTACGCCAGGGCATGCCAGCCAAGGCCATCCTGGGCGGACTCGGGGAAGCCACCGCCCTGCTGGCCGTGCAACTCAAGATGGCCCCCACGGCGGCAGCCGAATTCGCCAGTAAACTGCAGGACGCCACCCGCACTACCGACAAGGACATGATCGGCCTGATGGATACCATCCAGCGCACGTTCTATCTCGGCGTCGATTCCAGCAACATGCTGCAGGGATTCGCCAAGCTCTCGCCGGCCCTCAGCATCATCAAGATGGAAGGCCTGGAGGCAGGTAAGGCACTGGCCCCGCTCCTTGTCATGACCGATCAGGCCGGCATGGCAGGGGAAGCGGCGGGTAATGCCTATCGCAAGATTTTCCAACTCTCCATGGACATCAAGAAAGTCGGTAAGGGAAACAAGGAACTCTCCGGCACCGGCATCAGCCTGGATTTCACTAACGGCAAGGGCGAGTTCGGCGGCCTGCAGCAGATGTATGCCCAGTTGGACAAGCTCAAGACCGTCAATACCGCCCAGCGCCTGGCGGCTCTGAAGAAGATTTTCGGCGACGATGCCGAAACCCTGCAGGCCCTGACGATCATGATAGAGAAGGGCAGCGCCGGCTATGCCGAGACTCAGGCCCGCATGGCCGCCCAGGCTGATCTGCAGACCCGCGTCAACGTCCAACTCAAGACCCTCAAGAACCTGTGGGATGCCGCCAGTGGAACATTCACCAACGCCCTGGTGGCCTTCGGCGAATCCGTCAGTCCGGAACTGCATGCCACGGCGGAGTGGCTGGGCAAGGTGGCGGAGCGGACACAGGCCTGGGCCAAGGCCAACCCGGGTTTATCCCACGGCCTCATGACCCTGCTGAAATGGTCATCCATGCTGGCCACGGGCCTGGGCGTGCTGGCCCTGGGCACGGCGGGCGGTATCAAGGCTTTTGCCTTCCTGGCGAAAAATCTCGGTTGGGTGGGATCGGTACTGACCTGGCTGGGGGGCGTCATCCGCGTCGTCGGCATGGCCATGATGGCCAATCCCATCCTCGCCATCGTTGGCCTCATTGCCGGAGCGGCCCTACTCATCTGGGCCAACTGGGGAACCCTGGGGCCAAAGTTCTGGGCGCTCATCAGCAAGGTCAGCGGCTATCTCACCGGACTCAAGGATGCAGCTCTCAGTGCCGGCCATGCACTGGTGGACGGGATCGTCTCCGGCATCGCCAGCCGCTGGCAGGCCCTCAAGAGCACGGTCATGAATACCGCCGGTGCCGTCGCCGGCTGGTTCAAGGAAAAGCTCGGCATCCACAGCCCCAGCAAGGTTTTCGCCCAACTGGGCGATTTCACCATGCAGGGCCTGGCCCAGGGCATCACCGGTGGACAGGACGATCCGCTCAACGCCGTCATGGGCGTGGCCCGAAAACTCACCACCGCCGGCGCCGTGGCCATCGGAGGGGCACTGTCCGCCGGGCCGGCGGCGGCGGGTGGCGCTGCAGGCCCGGGCGGCAACCACATCGAGATCCACATCCACGCCGCCGCCGGGCAGGACGCCGAAGCCATCGCCCGGGCAGTCGGGGCGGAACTTGACCGGCGCCTCTCCCAGCAGGCCGCGCGCAAGCGCTCGAGCTTGCGGGATGCAGATTGAAGAATTCGACAGACAGGCGCAACACCGAAAGACAACCCCTGTTTCACCGGCCGAGAGGCCAAACCTACAGGAGCAGTAGAAATGAGCAGCAAGCTGACCCAAGTTGTCGCAAAGATGCAGTGCCACGTAAACGAACCACAGCCGCATAGTTCCGAGGGATTTCACTCCCTCAGACTGGGCGCGGTGTACTCAGGTTACGAGGATGACAAGGCAAAGGGCGAAAATGCAGTGTTTGGCAAATACACCCCGTTCGCGGAGCTCAACATGTCGATCTGCAACCCGGCCGCCAACGCCTTCTTCGAGTCCGGAAAGAAGTATTACGTGACGTTCACCGAAGCCCCAGACTGATCATCCAGCAAATAAATCGGTGTAAGGCGGCAGTGGACAGGTTTCCTCTGCCGCTTTTTTTCGCGCGCGCGGGGAGAATGAATAGATCATTCTTGGAGCGCCATCATGAAGACACTACATGTCGCCACATCGCCATTGACGAAACGAATCTATGCCGGAACCGTACTCAATGACGGGGCAACCTGGGGCGCGGGGAAACAGGATGTCACCGGCGCCGCCTGTGGTGCGGTGGCCGAGCATGTCATCGCCAACGGGGGGCCTGTTACGTTAACGCGCAATGGCGTTCCCGCCTTCGAAATCACTGTGAAGAAGCTGTGACATGGCTCCCTGGCTTCTCCTCTTCGGCATCCTCGGCATCCTCTGCGGCTACTGGTGGGGCCATTCCTCCGCCCACCTGGAGGTGGCTCATGAATGCCGCCTCATGGGGCAGTTCTACGTTGGCAGCACGGTATTCAAGTGCACCGAGATCATCGAAAAGCCCTTCCGCCTGGTGCCGCCCCCCAGACCACGCCATGAATCCGAATCTCCTGCCCAGACGCCTGGAGCCTGACCATGTACGGACTCCCCCAACTCTCCCTGATGATGGCCCTGGGCCTCTTCGTCTTCGGCCTCAGGTCTGTGCCCTACCAGCAGCTGCAGCGCACCACCAGCTGGCGCCATCCGGCCAACAGCCGCGTCGGCAAGGCCCCGGCCCGCCAGTTCCTCGGCCCGGGCGACGACACCATCACCCTCAGCGGAACCCTGCATCCGGAGATCACCGGCGGGCGTGTCAGCCTGGCGCTGCTGCGGGCCATGGCCGCCACCGGCAAGGCCTGGCCTCTGCTGGAAGGCACGGGCCAGTATTACGGCCTCTTCGTCATCGAGGAGATCAGCGAGACGGATGCGAACTTTTTCCCGGACGGCGCTGCGCGGCAGATCGAGTTCAGCCTCAAGCTCACCCGCGTGGATGATTCCACCGACCTCTTGGGCACCATCAGCGCCAAGCTGCTGGCGATGGCCCTGTGATGGCCCACCCTGCCCCCGCCTACACCCTCACCCTGGACGGCCAGGTCTTGGACCTGCGGGGCCGCCTCATGTCCCTCACACTCACCGACAACCGAGGCTTCGAGGCCGATACCCTGGACCTCACCCTGGACGATGCCGACGGCACCCTGTCCCTGCCGCCGCGCAACGTGGAACTGCGCATGGCCCTGGGCTGGGAGGGTGAGGGGCTGGTGGACAAGGGCTCTTACCTGGTGGATGAAATCGAGCACAGCGGGGCCCCGGACGTGCTTACCATCCGCGCCCGGGCCGCAGATATGCGCGGCGGCCTCACCACCCAACGCGAGCGCAGCTGGCATGCCACCACCCTCGGCGCCATCGTCAAAACCCTGGCAGATGAGAATGACCTGCTGCCCGCCTGCGCTCCAGGACTCTCAGCCCTGGCCATCGAGCATGAGGACCAGACCAACGAAAGCGCCGCCAGCTTCCTAACCCGTCTGGCCCAGCGCCATGACGCGATTGCCACCGTCAAATCCGGCCGCCTCCTTTTAATCCCGGCCGGAGGCGGGGCCACCGTCTCGGGCAAGGCCTTGCCGGTAATGCACATCACCCGGGCCGACGGTGACAGCCACCGTTTCAGCTTGGCGGACAGGCAAACCTACAGCGGCGTGCGCGCCAATTACCACGACACCGGCAAGGCGGAAAAAGGCGAGGTGCTGTGGGGCAAGATGGAAGACAGCGCCGAGACTGGCAAGGCCGCCCCGGCAGCGCCGGCCGCCACCACCTCCGGCCAGTACCAGACCCTGCAGAAATCCGCCAAGAGCCGCGCCCGGGCGCTGCGCTGGGCCAAGGCGGAGTGGAAAGCGCTCAAGGCCAATGCCGCCCGCCGCGCCGCCTGGGTGGGCGTCAAGGTCGCCTACGCCGACCCGAATCTGAATGTGTCCGGCACGGTGCAATGGGGCCAGGCCGAAGAAGCCGTCGCCCGGGCTAAGGCCGCCAGACTGGTCAGCAAGGACCCCGCCAAGGCCGCAATGGAAGCCCCTGCCCTGGCCCTGCCGGAAGGCGGCGAGAGCAACGTCAAGATCCTGCGCCACCTCTACGCCAGCAAGGAATCCGCCCGCCGCGCCGCCCGGGCGGAGTGGCGCCGCCTGCAACGCGGCATGGCCACGTTCTCCATGACCCTGGCCATTGGCCGACCGGAACTCATACCGGAACAACCAGTGACCGTCTCCGGCTTCAAGGCCGGCATCGACAACACCGACTGGATCCTCACCCGGGTGGTGCACAGCCTCTCGGAGTCTGGCCTCACCACGGCCCTGGAACTGGAGATCAAGGCCACCGAACTGCCGGCGTGAGCTGGTGCCGCCGCTGCCGCGCCCGCGGCTGGGGCTGTGCCTGGTGGTGGGGGCCGTTCAAGCTGTTCAGGTGCCGGCGATCACGTTGAGCCGTAGAAAGCCCGGCTATCCCCGGTTTCACTTCTGGTGGACATGGTCCCAAAAATCACCAGCCGCCCACGTCTGCAGACTTTGATCCTTCAGGCCCTGGCAATCCTTGCGCAATGGGCCATCGTAGTACCAGCCCTGGACGCCGAAGGAATTGACGATATCCACGCGGCGGATTTCGACATTCCCCCAGGCCTTCGGGTTATCCAGAATGGAGCGGCAGATGCTGTTTGCCATGACGGAGGTGAACAACTCACTGGGAACCCGGGCCTTCTCCATACGGATGGTCAGGTGTCCGTCCTCAAACCTCTGTTCTGCGACCTGCAGGGGCTTGAGCCATTTCGCCAGACCCACTGGAACCGGCTCCGCCTGAACGCCTGTCGCCATCAAAAGAGCCAACAAACCCAAAGGCACTAGGCCAAGAGTCCTATTCATTAGATTCCCCTTGGATATGACAATACGAAATGATGGAATTATGTCAGACAAAAAAGGACCCGCAGAAGCGGGCCACCGGTCAGTGCCCGGCTTGCGGCCGGGCAAAGAGGGGCGCGGATTCCAGCCGCGCCGTGGGACGCTCTCGGGCGTATGTGTTTTACCCTTCCTCAGTCCCTACGCCTGGCGCTGCCTACCAGCAGCCCCAGGCTCATCTTTTCGAGCACGTGCAGCGCACGGGCTTCATCCGTCAGGCGCCCCGCTGCCCGCATGTGCGGCGGCCGGTCCTCTCCCGTCAGGATCACGACGGCGCCGCGCCAGCCGCGATCCTCCCGTACGGCCTGCAGGGCTGCTTCGAGTTCCGCGATCACCGCCTGACGCTGACCCTCGCGGGGGTCCAGGGGATACAGCCGGGCGCGTCTCAATACAGAGGCGCCTCCGCCCATTGAGCCAAGCGCATCAATGCTTGGACCGGGTGCGCTTTGGCTTCGAAGAACTTCCCTCTTCTTGATCCGTTGCGGCGTCGGCCTGCCCGCCACCCTGGGCCGGCGCGGCTTTCTTACCGCCGTAGCCCTCGGCGCTGCAATCCTTCTTGGAGGCGCTGTGGCTTCCGTCGTTACAGATGAAGAAGCGCCCCTCGCAGTGGGAAATCCCGCCCTTCATACCGGAGCAGGGCGTATTGGCCGCCACAATACTGCCAGAGAACACCAGGAGCAGGCCCAACAACACGCCATGATTCATTTCATTCCACCTTTTTTATTTTCCTGGAAGCTCATGCCGAGGTCTTCGGCAGAGGGCGCATGAACGGTAATTCCGGTACCACGGTGGTTTGAGGCGTAGCGCAATGCCGGCGGACTGAAGGCCAGGAGCATATTGAGGATGGCCTCAATATGGTTTTCGGTCAGATCTCCAGAGGCCACGCCTTGAGAGATGAATTCGATCAGTTCCCGGGCCGGGCCTGTTACTACCGCGCCCCCTTCCCGCTCCCCGGTCATGACGAACCAGACGTCCACGCCGCGTTCGCGCAAACGTGCGAGAAAGTCGGTATCGGGGGGAACCTTGCCCTTCTCATAGTTCCAGTAGGCGCGCGGCTTCACCCCACCCCAGGCGGAAAAATCCTCCTGGGAGAGTCCGAAGCGCTCGCGCTCTTCCTTGAGCCGGTCACAAAGTTGCATGATTGTGCGAAATAATTCTTGACACGTTCGCACGAATGCGCGAACCTACGTGTAACGCGAAACACCAAACCATCATGACAAAGCCCACCATCCTCTGCAACCCTGACGGCGTCCAATCGGACAAGCCCATTGCCCTGCGACTCATGCCGCGTGAACGGGCTGCCGTGGAGGAAATGGCCCTGGCCGCCCGGGTTTCCCATGGCTACCTGGCCCGCCGCGCCCTCATCAACGGCATCGCCGAAGCCGCCAAGGAACTGGGCATTCAGGTTCCGCCTTCCTTTACGGCCTGATCTCCATAACCGAACCTTGAACCCGCGCTTGAACACTGTCATGAAACATACGTCACACCCCGCCGCCCCGCACCGCCCCACCTGGATCGCCATCCTGCGCGCCCATGTGCAGACCTGGCGCAAGGCCAACGGCTGGAGCCGGGAGACGGTGTGCGAGGAAATCGTCCAGGCGCATGGCCGTATCGACGGTCCGGCCGTCACCGGCGTGGTGTTCGACCCGGACAGCCGGGATACCTTCACCCGGCAGCGGGCCAATGCGGAGCGGGTGTTGCGCTGGTTGGATGATGAATCGAAGGACAACAACCTGTTGACGGCGAACATGGTGCAAACGGTGCTGGCGGCCCTGCCGTCCGATCTGCGCCTGTCGGCCCTGGATACGATGCTGCGGCCCCTGAACATGGCAGCCCACTGCATGTTTGTTGGCGTGGATCTGGCGGCGGGGCCTGACTGCACGATCTTCACCAGCGTGGTGGGCAACCTGATCAAGGAATCCGGCGAAGCGCATCTGGCGGTGCTGGCCCTGGTAGATGGCATCGACCCGGGCGAACTGGAAGCAGCGCAGAAGGAATTGTCCGAGGCCCTGGCCAGCTATACCCAGGCCCTGGCCACGGTGGAAGCGCGCATGGGGAGGCCGATATGAGAGTGACTTGCCCGCACTGCAAATCCGACGCGATCATCCGCGACTCGGAAGAGGTCACCGCCTCCACCCGGGAATACCGGGTCATCTGCGGCAACCCCTACTGCGGCCACACCTGGGTGGCGCACTTTTCCGCCGTGCGCACCCTGGCCCCCAGCATGACACCGGACCCGAAGGTGTACATCCCCCTGAGCACGCAATCCAACGCCGCCCGCGCCAAGGCCGCCGAGGATCAAGGCTCGCTGTTTGAATCGCCGCCGCCCCGTCTTGTGGCCGCCGGCGTGACCTAGCCGGCACCTCTCCCCCCTGAACGACATGCCACACGGGATTTCCCGTGTGCGGGACTCTTTACGCCGAAAAACCATGCAACCTGATCTGCACCGCGACATTACCGCCCGACTGGATAGGGATTTCCAGTTCAAGAAGGTGGGCGCCAACCTGGTCGGCGGGCGCTGTCCTTCCTGCGACAAGAAGAGCTTGTGGACCCATGCGGAGCACCCGTGGGTACTGCGCTGCAACCGCCTAAACAACTGCGCGTTCGAGACGCACGTCAAGGACCGTTACAGCGACCTGTTTGACGACTGGAGCAAGCGTTTCGAGAAGACGCCGGCAGACCCGAACGCGGCGGCGGATGCCTACCTGCGGGACGGGCGCGGCTTCAAGCTGGCCCTCATCAAGGGCTGGTACACGGAAGAGAGCTACTGGGATCGCAAGACCCGCCAGGGTTCCGCCACCGTGCGCTTCCCCCTGCCCGGCGTGCCCGGCGGCTACTGGGAACGCATCATCGACCGGCCCCAGCGCTTCGGCGACCGCAAGGCGACCTTCCACGGGGCCTACTCGGGCACCTGGTGGCAAGCGCCGTCCCTGGACACCACCACGGTCAAGGAGCTGTGGATCGTCGAGGGCATCTTCGACGCCATCAGCCTGCTGCACCACGGCCTGTCCGCCGTGTCGGCCATGTCCTGCAACAACTACCCGGGCGCGGCCCTGGCGGCGCTGGCGGAGCACTGCGCGACGGCCAAGACGAAGAGACCGGCCCTGGTGTGGGCCTTCGATGCGGGCAATGCCGGCGATCGTTTTACGCGCAAGTTCGTCGAGAAGGCCCAGGCGGAGGGCTGGACCTGTACCGCCGCCCAGGTTCCGCAGGAGGGACGGGCGAAGCTGGACTGGAACGACATGCACCAGCGCGACCGGCTGGAAAAGAAGCATCTGGACGAGTACCGCTATCACGGCGCCCTGCTCATCGCCAAGAACGCGGGGGAAAAGGCGGTGCTGATGTACCAGCACGGCAACGGTTCCAGCTTCCCGCTGGAATTCGCCCAGCGCATGTGGTGGTTCAAGCTGGACCTGGACAAGTACCACAAGGCATCCGAGGCCATTTCGGAAGCGGAGCCGGACCTGAGCAAGGAAGCGGTGCGCGAGCGGGCGCTGAAAGAATCCAATTCGGTGGTGGAAATCGCCACCTGCTACCCGCTGGCCCTGTATTTCCAGCGCAACGACATCACCGACGAGGCCTGGTACTACTTCCGCATTTCGTTCCCCCACGACGCCAAGGATGTGAAGGTGGCGTTCCCGGCGGCTTCGATCACGGCGGCCAGCGAATTCAAGAAACGCCTGGCGGGCGCGGCCCAGGGCGGCTTGTGGACCGGCAGCACGGGCCAGCTGGATGCGCTGATGAAGTTGCAGACAAATGCCCTGCGCCGGGTAGAGATCATCGACTTCGTCGGCTATGCCCACGAGTTCGGCGCCTGGATCATGGGCGATGTGGCCATCAAGGGCGGCGTGCTCTACCGCATCAACGAAGAGGACTATTTCGAGTTCGGCAAGGTCAGCGTCAAGACGACCAACCGCAGCGTGGGCTTGAAGTTCAATCAGGAATTCGAGGCCTTCAAGACGGACTGGCTGCACCTGGTGGTGCGCGCCTTTGGTGCCAAGGGCCTAGTGGTGCTGGCCTGGTGGTTCGGTGCCCTCTTCGCAGAGCAGATCCGGGCGATTCACGGCTCCTATCCGTTCTGCGAGCTGGTGGGCCTGCCGGGCACGGGCAAATCCACCCTTGTGGAGTTCCTCTGGCTGCTCTGCGGCCGGCGCGGTTACGAGGGCTTCGACCCGTCCAAAGGCTCCATGGTGGGCCGCCTGCGCACCTTCAGCCAGGTGGCGAACCTGCCGGTGGTGCTGATCGAGGGGGACCGGGGCAGCGATGACCAGCACAAGAACCGGGGCTTCGACTTCGACGAGTTGAAGAGCCTGTTCGACGGCCGGGGACTGCGCACCACAGGCCTGAAAACCAGCGGTAACGAGACCTACGAGCCTGAATTTCGCGCCGCGATCATGGTGGCACAGAACGCGGATATCCAGGCCTCCGAGGCAGTGCTGCAGCGTATCTGCCACATCCATTTCGACACGGCGGGACAGACTCCCCAGACCCTGGCGGCGGCAAAGGCCCTGGACGCCTACGACATGGAGGCCTGTAGCGCCTTCCTGCTCAAGGCGGCGATGGCGGAAGAGCCCGTCATGGCGACGTTCCAGGCGCGTTTTCCCACCCATCTGGAGGGGCTCAAGGCGGCGCCGGCAATCAAGACGACACGGATCGCTGAGAACCATGCCCAGGTGATGGCCCTGGTGGATGCCCTGGCGCATGTCCTGCCGCTGGAAGAACACCACATCGACATGGCCCATCAGGAACTCTACGACATGGCCATCGCGCGCCAGCAGGCCATCAGCGCGGATCACCCGCTGGTAGCGGAGTTGTGGGAGGTCTTCGACTACCTGGAGCCGGTGCCGATTGCGGGACTGCAGGATGAAGCGCTGCAACCGCGTGTGCTCAACCACCACCGGGACCCGGCGCTGATCGCACTGAACCTGCCCCACGTGGAGCAGGTGTGCGCCGACCGGCGGGTGAATGTGCCGGCCATGACGGAATTGAAGCGCGTGCTGCGTACCAGCCGCCGCTACAAGTTCGTGGAAGTCACCACGGTGAATTCCGCCATCCACGACGCCTGGAACAGCCGCGCCGACGCCAGCCAGACGAAGAAGCCGCCGTCGGTGCGCTGCTGGGTCTTCGAGCGGAGGGCCGCGCGATGAGCCGCCACGACACCCACACGCCGAGCCGCCATGAGCTGGCGCTGGAATACGCCCGCACCGGCTGGGCGGACTTCAGCATCGACTTCGAGCGCGCCCTGCAGGACCGGACCCTTGCCGGCGTCCTGCACACCCTTTGCCGCATTCACCGCCGCCACACGCTCCAGGCCACCGCCCGGCGCGGCGCCGGCACCTATTTTCAACGCACTGCACAGGAGTAAGACCATGAAGCTGAATATCTCGCTCTCGTTCTTCAACGGCCATTCCGCCAGCGCTCATATTGCGGACAGCGATGACAACTCGCTGGAAATCGCGCTCAAGGGCAATCCGAAGCCCGCCTGCCGGGAAGCCGCCAAGGCTCTGCGCCAGGCCGCCGCGCGCTTCGACCTGCTGGCCGATGAGGACGAGCCGTTCAAGGTCACGACCCACGCCCGGATCAACCGCACGAAGGTGGAGGCGGTAGAGGCGACATCGCTCTCCCATCCCACCATTCCGCGCATTTTGCTGGCGGCCTATCGCCTGCAGGCCCAGGTGGACAACGGCGAACTCTTCGACGGCGACGACGACGCCACGACCCGCAGCGTACAGGCCCTGGACGAACTGGAAGCCGCCGCCGCGGCTCTGCGCACGGCCGTGGGCCTCTGATCATGGCCCGCGCCCTGGTCCTCCTTTTCCTGCTGCTGCTCTTCGGCATCGTCGGCCGCATGGACGCCGACACCGAGGAAGCCCTGGCCCTGGAATTCGCCCCCGCCGTTCTTGCCACCCTCTCTGGAGACTGACATGCCCCGCCTCAAACACCTCGGCACGCTCTTGATGCCGAACCAGGCCACGGATCTACTGCTGCCGGCCCATTGCGCCCTGTCCTGCCTGACGAATGGCGCGTTCCAGGATACCCACCGGCAGGATCTGGCGGTGCTGGCCAACGTGGCCCAGGTGATGGCCGAGGACGAGGGTGAGAAGGCCCGCCCGGTGCTGCTCGCCGGCATGGCCCTCAACCGCACCCTGCTGGCGCTCATGCGCCGCCACGGCGACATGGGCCGCTGGGGCGCCACCGGCCCGGAACTGACCGCCCTGCGCAGTGCGCTGACCACCCTGGATGCCTACCTGCGCCGGCAAACCACGCTGCGCATCAAGGCCGCCGTGCGGCGGGTGGATGCGCTGATGGATGCCATGACCGAATACCCCCTCTCTGCCTGAAGGACACCCCCATGACCTACATCGACCCCTTGGATATCGCCGGCAGCGTCCTCATCACGCTGAGTTTCACCCTGGCGGTGTTGCGCCTCACCCACTACGCCCGGCAGTGCGCGGGCCTGCGCGGCGGCATGGCCCTGTCCGGCGTGGCCTGCCTATCGGCCTACGGCGTCATCGCCGCCGTGTGTTTTTGGCCCCACTACCCGCTGACCGCCGCCGCCGGACTGCTGCTGATCCTCGCCGGCCTGCGCTTCGTGCTGGTGGTGGCCCGACTGGAGCGCTGGGCCACGCGGGTGTGGCTGCACCTGACGCGCTGCCCGTATGAGCAGCGCCGCTGAAACCCCTTTCCCACTACCACGAGGAAACATCATGAAACCCGTCACAAAGCGCTATTTCAAGGCCGTCGGCGAACGCGCGGAGCGCGTCATCCAGGAGGGCCTGGCCCAGTTGAATGAGGCCAACGCCCGGCACCGGGCCATTACTCGGGAACTCGGCGCCATCGGCACCTATGGCGCCACAGAAATGCTCTTCCCGAGCGAAGAACCGCGTCCCGGTCTGCTGTTCAACGGTCGGACGCTGGTGGATGAAAAAACCTGTTACCGGTTCAAGCCGGACCTGCGTACCAAGGTCGGTAAATATCTGGCGTCAACGCTCAAGACTATTCCGCTCTTCGATTTTTCCAGGTTCGCCTGCAAGGAATTCAAGGTGGGGAATAGCGTCTTTGGCCCCCATGAACATAGCCCATCCGGCATGGCGATGTACGAATCCGTTGCCGGGATCATCAAAGGAACGCTGATCTTCGCCATCCCCTTCGGAGGGGACATGGGCAATGGCAATCCTGCCCTGCTGGAAATACCCGCCGACCTGGTGGAAATGAAGTATTCCGAATACGTCGCCCTGACCGAGGAGGACTGACATGAAACCCAATTCCAACGAACTCGCCGCCCTGCAGCGCCTGTGGAAGATCGCCAACGGCCACAGCGGACAGTGCCGCATCGTCGCGCGCTTCCTGCTGGGCCTCTACAACGGCACCCGCTTCCCCTTCGACCTGACGGATTTCCGGAGCCTGGACAACGCCATTTTTCTGGACTGTCAGAAGGTCATGGTCATGGACAGCCGACCCTGGAAGGAGGTGCATGTCCTGCTGAAAGAGGATGGCGCCACCGACGTGGATTTCGAGCGCCTGGCCAGCGACTGGCGCATCCCTAACGCGAAATGGGAGGACTAAACATGCCCCGCTACAAGAGACCCGCCCTGAATCCCCTCCTGCCGGACTTCAAGGTCATCGAGACCCTGACGGCCCAGGGTGAAACGGAATTCACCGTGCTGCTGGACTCGTTCCAGTCAATTCCGGGCATGAACGCCAAAGCCTTGAAAAACGTCCTGAAGCGACTAAAGGAGCAGGGGCGCATCAGCGTCAGCCGCATGAAGGGCCGCAGTTTCTATGACCTGGCGGAACCGCCCAGCGCCGCCATAGTGCCGCGCCGTTCCCTGCCGACCGTGCGCCCGCTCACCCCCCAATACATGGCCCGCGCCGGCATCGCCACGGCCGGACTGCAGGAGAGGAGATAGCCATGCCCGTGAAATCCGCCATCACCTGGACCGAAACCACCTGGTCCCCCGTCATTGGCTGCAGCAAGGTTTCCGAGGGTTGCCGCCACTGCTACGCGAAGCGCGAGGTGGACACGCGCTGGAGCAAGAACCCGAAAAGCGTGTGGTTCGGCCGCGACTTCGGCGACGTGCTGTGCCGGCCCGACCAGCTGGATGCGCCGCTGCACTGGAAGAAGCCGCGCCGCATCTTCGTTTGCCCCCGGGCGGACTTGTTTCATGAGGACGTGGGGACGATATTCATCGCCCAGGTCTTCGCCTTCATGGGCATCGCCAGCCAGCACACGTTCCAGGTGCTGACGAAGCGGGCGGAGAGAATGCGCGCCCTGCTGAATAACCCGGTTTTCCATGCCGAGATGCACCGGGAGCGCTTGCGCATCATCTGCGGCAGCTTTGTCGCCGATGCCTGGGAACCGGACGGCAGGGAGTCCCGGCATTTGCCCCTGTCGAATGTCTGGCTCGGCGTCAGCGTGGAGAACCAGGCCGCTGCCGACGAGCGTATCCCGCTGCTGCTGCAAACCCCGGCCGCCGTGCGCTGGATCAGCGCCGAGCCGCTGCTGGGGCCGATGGATCTGTCTCCGGCCTATTTCCCGTGCCACAACGCAGAGGGCATGCGCCCGGACCCGGAGACAGGCGCATCGGAATGCTGCAGGGAATGCGACTACACCGGGATCAGCAATGAAATGGGACTTGATTGGGTAGTCGTCGGCGGAGAGTCAGGCCCCCATGCCCGCCCCATGCATCCGCAGTGGGCACGGAGTCTGCGCGACCAGTGCGCAGCAGCTGGCGTTGCCTACTTGTTCAAGCAGTGGGGGGAGTGGAAGCGCGCCGTCGACTTTCGTCCAGATGTGATGCTCCCCGCGAACCGGTGGGCGGATGTTGAGCAATCCGGGGTTGTTCACCTGTGGCCTGATGCCCGCCAGTTGGACGGCACGATCACCATGGGCCGGGGGGGAAAGCACCTGCTCCAGATTTACGACGCCCGCCTCCTGGACGGTGTGCTGCATGACGGATATCCGGAGGTGCGCCATGGACGCTAAAGCGATGGTGGAGGATGCCCTGGCGACCCAGAAACGCCATGTCTTCCGCGTGATGCTGGATCACTACATCGGAGACCGATGCCAGATCGCCAAATGGAGCGACCATCAGTATTTCTGTTCCGGCTTCTACTCCTACAACTTGCTGGCGGACTGCTCCGATACGACGAAGCGGCGGTTCATGAATGATCTGGCAGAGGCCGGAGAAGTGACCCGGGAGAAGCAAGGCGAATACCGTGGCGCCGCCGTCCGCTACAAGTTTCCCAAGGACATCTGCGCGCTCTTCGCCGCACAGGCGGTACTGCACTACGAGGCCATGGGCTACAGCCAGTCCGAAATCCGTCCGGAGGTGAAGTCATGACCCCCAACCGTCCGCAGGACCCCGTTTCAGGCTGCGAAGGCAAGAAGGCCTTTATCAGCTACGACGCGGCCGCCGCCGTGGTGGGCCGCCCGCACAAGATCAAGGGCAAGCGCCAGGCCTATCACTGCAGCATCTGCCGTCAATGGCACATCGGCCGGCCCAACCGGCCCAAGGGGAGAAGATCATGAACCGAGACAAATTCACGCTTGCACCGGACGAAGTGCGGGAAATCCGCCACTTTCACCTGTTCTGCGGACTGGGCGGCGGCGCCAAGGGCTTCAACAAGGCATCGCCCCGGGTCGGCAACATGGTGGGCAAATTCCGCTGCCTCGGCGGCATCGATGTGAATGCGCCCTCCATCCGCGACTTCGAGCGCCTGGCCGGTACCCGGGGCACGGTGCTGGACCTGTTCGACCGGGCGCAGTTCACGGCCTTCCACGGCATGGAACCGCCCGCCGGCTGGCAGGAAGCCGGGCCGGCGGACATCCGCGCCGCCGCAGGTCATGAGTTCCCGCACATCGTGTTCCTGTCCGCCCCGTGCAAGGGGTTTTCCGGTCTGCTGGCCGAAGGCAAGAGCAAGACGGACAAATACCAGGCCCTGAACCGCCTGACGCTGCGCGGTATCTGGCTGATGCTGGAGGCCTTCGCCGACGAGCCGCCGGAGCTGATCATTTTCGAGAACGTGCCGCGCATCATGACCCGGGGCCGGCCCCTGCTGGACCAGATCGGCCAGCTGCTCCGCGCCTACGGCTACGCGGTGGCGGAAACCACCCACGACTGCGGCAAGATCGGCGCCCTGGCCCAGAGCCGCAAGCGCTTTCTGCTGGTGGCCCGCCACCTGGCCAAGGTGCCCCCCTTCCTGTACGAGCCGGAACAGCGCCGCCTGCAGGCCGTGGGCACGGTGCTGGACCGCATGCCCCTGCCCGGCGATCCGGCCGGCGGCCCCATGCACCGGGTACCGAACCTGCAATGGAAGACGTGGGTGCGCCTGGCCTTCGTGGAGGCCGGCAGCGACTGGCGCTGCCTGAACAAGCTGGCGGTGGAAAACGGGCATCTGAAAGACTTTCTGATCGTTCCGGAATACCGGGCCGGGTATCTGGGGGTGAATCGCTGGGAAGACACCATGGGGACCGTGGCGGGCCGTTCGACCCCGAGCAATGGGGCGTTCTCCGTTGCGGATCCGCGCTACCAGGGACAGGCGTATTCCCAATACGGGGTACTGGACTGGAAGGAATCCACCGGCGCCGTATCCGCCCAGAGCGCCCCGGGCGGCGGAAAATACTCCGTGGCGGATCCTCGCCATCTGGGCACGGCCAAGCACTCCAACGAATTCCGCATCGTGCCTTTTGACCGGGAAGCCCAGACCGTCACCGGTGCCCACGGATCCGGACAATGCGTGGCGGACCCACGCCGCGCTGGACAGAGCTTCGGCAAGTACCTGGTGACGGGCTACGGGGATTCCTCCGGAACCGTGATTGCCGGCAGCACCACCGGACAGGGAGCCTATGCCGTCGCCGATCCTCGCCCCAACTGCATCCCGCAGAAGGGCGACCACTACCTGACCGGCGGACATTATGGCGTGGTGGGCTATGGGGATTCCTGCGGCGCTGTCTCCGCCGCTGCGGGCCACGACAACGGCCGCTGGTCTGTGGCGGACCCGCGCATGCCGGCCGCTGCTGAAAAGCTGGTGGCCGTCATCCGCGCCCTGGATGGCACCTGGCACCGCCCCTTTACCACCCTGGAACTGGCGGCCCTGCAATCCCTGGTGGAGCCGGAGGAGCAACTGGAACTGGACGGGCTCTCCGATGAGGCCTGGCGCGAACGCATCGGCAACGCCGTCCCACCCGCCGCTGCGGAAGGCATTGGCCTGGTGATGGGCACCACCCTGCTCCTGGCCTGGAGCGGTGAAACCTTCCTCCTCTCCGCCGCACCCATCTGGGTGAGGCCGGTGGCCGTGGCTTTGGCGGTGGCACAGGGGGAGATGGCATGAGCAAAGTTCGCAACCTGGACCTCTTCGCCACCGGCGGTGCCCGATTGCAAATGAGTGAGTCCATCGAACTGACCCTGCAGAGCATGCAGGCCTACGGACCGGAACACGATCACTGGGTGATTGCCTGGTCCGGCGGCAAGGACAGCAGCGCCACCCTGACCGTAGTGCTGTGGCTGATCCTCTCGGGCCAGCTCAAGGCGCCCAAGCGCATCACCGTACTGTATGCCGACACGCGCCAGGAACTGCCGCCGCTGGCCTTCGCCGCCCGGGAGATCATGGACGAACTGGAAGAGCGTGGCATTGCCTTTCGCATCGTCATGGCGCCCATGGACAAGCGCTTTCTTGTGTACATGCTGGGTCGGGGCGTGCCGCCACCGAATAACAACACCATGCGGTGGTGCACCGGGCAGATCAAGGTCAATCCCATGTCCGAGGCCATCCTGGAAACCCTGGGCGACGGCACGGCGCTGGTGATTACCGGTGTCCGCCAGGGCGAGAGCGCTATCCGCGATCGCCGCATTGAAATGTCCTGCGGCAAGGATGGCGCCGAGTGTGGACAGGGCTGGTATCAGCAGCTGCTGCCGGCGTCCAAGAGCCTGCGCAACCGCATCGCCACCCTGGCGCCCCTGCTGCACTGGCGGGTGTGTCATGTCTGGGAGTGGCTGCGCAACTGGGCGCCCCAGGAAGAGTTTGGCGGCTGGTCCACGCGCATGATTGCCGATGCCTATGGTGGCGACGAGGCGGAGGAAACCAACGCCCGCACCGGCTGCATCGCCTGTCCTCTGGCGCAGGAGGAGAAGGCCCTGGAATCCATCCTGATGATGCCGCAGTGGACCTACCTGGCGCCCCTGCGCCGGCTGAAGGCGGTGTATCGGGGAATGCGGAAGCCGCAGCGTCGTCTCCGTAAAGCTGGCGCCGAGCGTCTGCAGGGTGGCGGCATCGCCAAGAACCCGCAGCGCATGGGGCCGCTGACGTTCGAGGCCCGGCTGTGGGCACTGTCCGAGATCCTAAGCATCCAGCACGAGATAAACACCGTCGCTGATGCCCAGCGCCGGCCGCGCCTGGATATGCTGAATCCGGAGGAATACGACCGGATCATTGACCTCATCGAAGCCGGCACGTGGCCGGACGGCTGGGACGGCGACGAGCCCCATGCGGATGCGTGGCTGGCGGTGCAGGTGTTCCAGAACGGTGCGGAACAGCCGGCGCTTTTTTCGGTGGAGGAGATGGCATGACCACCACCTATCTCACCGTCCTCTGCCCGCAACGCAAGAAGCCCCAGGTGGGCGATCGCAAGCTGATCCAGGGCGTTCCCCACGTCCGGAGGCTCAAGCACTGCTACGACACGCAAGGCAACTGCATCGGCCTGGACCATACCAACGGCCGCTACCACTACGAGTGGGTGAAGGTGGAGGGCATCGCATGATCACCCCGACCGAAGCCGGCCAAGCCGCCGAACTGATGCTGACCGCCTACTGCCGAGCCCTCGACTGCGCGACTCCGGAGGACGTGCGCAAGGCCTGTGAAATGATGATCAGCAAGTCGGCCCGGACCATCGAGAAATACAACGATACCGGCACGGCGCTGCAGGTCCTCAACCGTACCGCGCTGTATCTGACGCCGGCAGGAGGAAAAGCATGACCCTCCGTAACCACCTGGTACGTCGTGACGCCTTTGCGCCAGCAGAGCGGGGAGGCCTGGCGTTTCCCTGCAACGTCTGCCTGCACAACCAAAAAACGGACTCGGAAGAGCCCTGCCGGACGTGCGATCACAACGCCAATGCCCAGCCGTGCCCGCACCATTTCGTGCCCTACCGGTATGTCGGCGATGGACAAGTCTGTACGAAGTGCGGAGAGCATAACTATGACGACAATGTGTAGCGATTACGCCTCCCAAAAGCCCCGCTCGGCACCTGGGGCCACCACCGCGGCGCCGGCTGCGCCACCCCGGCCACTCTCCCCCACGGAGGTCGCCCGGGTGGCCGACAACAAGGCCTTCGTCCAGGAACACCTGCCCGATGCCCTGCCCCTCTTCAAGGCCCTGTTCGCCGAAGGCTTGGTGGAGGGCTGGCGCAGCTGGGACAACTGCCACCTGCGGGAGTCCTGAGTGTCGCCCTACCTGACCGATGCGGAGATCCTGGGCATTGTCGCCCCCCTGAAACAGCCGGCGGCCATCGTGCGCTGGTTCCGTCGTGAGGGATTCGAGATCCGCGTGAGGCCCAACGGCATGCCGTTGATCTCGCGCGCCCACTTCGACGCCATGACCAACAAACCGCTTCCTGCCTCCCTGCCGCCAGACAGCCCCGTCCTGAATGTTGCAGGGCTCATGCAAATTATTTCCAAAAGGGTAGGCTATGGCCACCATGGGCCGAAAGCGCAAAAACAATCCTCTTGACCTTCCTGACCGGGTGTATCCCAAGCACTCGGCGTTCTACTACGTGCACAAGGATGGCCGCTGGGAACGCCTCGGTACGGATCTGGCAGAGGTGAAACGCAAGGCGGCGCTCTATAACGATCCGGGCTGTTCCTTTGGCACCCTGTCCTGGTATCTGGATGCGTTCATCAGCGCCATGGAAAAGCGCGTTGCGCAAGGCAATCTGGCGCAACGGACCCTGGAGGACTACCGGCAGAACATCATCCCTCTCAAGGGGGCAATGGGGTCGTTTCTGCCCTCTGCCGTTGAACCCAAGCACATCGCCCACTATCTGGATTTGAACGCAGAACAAGGCCGCCCCGTGCGGGCCAATCGGGAGAAATCCTGCCTGTCTGCCTGCTTCACCTGGCTGATCCGCAACGGCGACGGCGGCGTGAAGCTCAACCCCTGCAGCGGCGTGAAGCGCAACCGGGAAACACCCCGGGAACGCTACGTTGAGCATGCGGAACTTGAGGCCGTGCGATCAATCGCCGTGCCCCAGGTACGGGCACTGCTGGACATGATCTATCGCACCCTGCAGCGCCCCGAGGACATCATCCGCTGGACGCCGGCAGACCTGATCAAGAAGCGCGAGCCGGATGGCACCATGCGCAAGGTCATCCGCAACGACCAGGGCAAGACCGGCGCCATCGTAGATATCGCTGTGACACCAGATATCGAAGCCATTCTCACTCGCCTGCGCGGCACCGGCCCCAGCCCAGGCCCCGGGCGCACCCTGATCCATACCCGCAACGGCGACCCCTATACCTATGATGGCCTCTGCGCCATGCTCCGCCGCTACATCGGCAAGGCCAGGGCGGACGGTGTAGCGCTGGAGGGATTCGGCTTCTACGACCTGAAGGGCAAGGGGGCCACCGACATGTGGCTCTCCGGCATCCCCCTGGAACAGATCCAGGTACTCTGCGGCCATGAGTCGGTGCGCACCACCGAGATCTACGTCAAATGCCGCTGGCGTGGCACCGTGGAGCCTAACCGGGTTGATCTGGCTGTCTAATAAGAGATCGCCAATCCAGCAAAATCAAGCACATAAAGCGCCAGAAATCGCCAGAAATATTAGACAGCGATCTCCATGTTTCTCAATGAAATCAATACTGAAATGGCAATCGTACAGGAGGACTGTTAATCCGCAGGTCCCTGGTTCGAGTCCAGGTCGGGGAGCCACCCGGTTTCAAGTAGAAAGCCATCCTTCGGGGTGGCTTTTTGCGTTTCTGCTGCAACCCTTCCACGCAGTATCCCCATCAACACGGACCAACGGTCGCCCCCCACACACGCGGTAGCGCCCTCCTTAGCTCGCCGCAATGCCGGCACGGAGGACGCGGGGCAACGACATCCGCATTCATACTCACGCTTCGTGACTTAGTTCCTCGGAGCATCCGGGAATGCCCCCTACCATCGCCCGTGGATACGAGGCAGCCGACCCGGCCGTCCAACCCAAGCGTCTGCAGTGATATTTGTCATTCGCAGACCTCAAGTTCATTACCTGAGCGCCGTACACAACGTTTCCCCTGTCTGCGCCATGGTTATGGACGGACGGGTGAAAGCCAATACAAACTCAACAGGGCTCCTGACCCGCATCTGCAGACAGGAAGCCCTGTTTTTCAGGCCAGGAAAATCATGTCCAAGCGCGCTGCCAAGCTGCCCCACTCCCGTAGCCCCCTCATCCTGGCTTTGGAGCCCCGCATCATGTTCGACGCGGCGGTGGCCGCCACGGTGGACGCGGCCCATGCAGCGCCGGATGCGGCCGCCAAGGCCCTGATACCTGCGGCAGCGGAGCCGGTGCAGGTCCGGGCAGCCGATCCAGCCCAGGACAACGGCAAGAAGGAGGTGGTCTTCGTGGACACCTCGGTGTCCGACTACAAAACCCTGGAAGCGGGTGTCCGCGCCGGGGTGGAAATCGAGGAAGTCGCCGGTGGCACAAGCGGCTTGGCCCAACTCGCCAAATGGGCAGAAACCCATGGGGGCTATGACGCCATCCACATCCTGAGCCACGGTTCGGAAGCAACACTGCGTCTGGGTACGGACACCCTGACGGATGCATCTCTGGCGACGACCGTCGTCCAGGCCGAACTGGCGGAACTGGGCCACGCCCTGAACGCCGGCGGCGACCTGCTGCTGTATGGCTGCGACGTGGCGGCCCGATCGGATGGCCAGGCTTTCATTGCGGATTTGCACAGTGCTACCGGCGCCGACGTGGCGGCCTCCACGGATGCCACCGGCGCTGCGGCCCTGGGGGGCAACTGGGCTCTCGAAACCAGTTCCGGGGTGGTGGAAAACCGGGTTGCATTTACCGACAGGGTGGCGACCGACTACGGCCAGTTGCTGGTGGGGCCATCCCCCCAGACCGTGGTCGTCACCACAGGCATCAACATGGATCCCAGCAAGGCCACCACTGGCCTGGTGGGGGCCGGCAAGCTGATCACAACGGATGCCGTGACCATCACGACCGGGGCGCTTAACGCCAATCTAATGGTCATCAATGCCTACGATGTGGATTACGGCATGAAGGATTCCTCGGGGAACGCCTACGCCGTCGGCAACTCCGCCTCCGAGTGGGACGGGGTCTACATTAAATTGAGCTCGGCAGCAGACACGGCGGCCAACTGGAAGTTCGTGGGCTACCTCACGGGCTTCAACAACGCCTGGAACACCACCACTTTTGACATCACCAGCCAGTTGAGCGCCTTGGGCAACGGTACCGGAACGAGTGGGAACTACAACATCCGGGTGGTGCCGGACGACAACGGCACCCAGACCCAGGCCAACAATGCCGGCCGCTGGGTGGTAGGGGTCGCCTCGGTCCAGTTCCTCATTGACGGTGGCAACACCGCTGCCCGTACGGCCTCCATGGTGGCCAATCCGACCGAAACCAACGCGGCGGTGTCGGTAAACGTCACGGCGGCCACCACCGCCACCTATACGGTCCAGTTCAACCTCATCGACCCCATGGGCCATTACGTGGCGGCCTATAGCCAAACCACACCCCTTACGTCCGGTGTGCAGACCAGTATTTCCGGCTCGCTATTGGGCAACACCACCCTGTACGCCAGCAGCGCCTTCTCCAACGTGCCCTCCGGCACCTATACCCTGCAGGTAAACCTCCTGGACGGCAACGGCACCATCCAGGACACGAAGAGCGTGTCCACCACGATTACGTCTACTGGCGGCGGCACCACCACGGATGCAAGCGTCGTCAGTTCCACCCACCGAACCGGCATCACGGGTAATACATCCTGGACGGGGACATCTGTCGCCGACGTGGCAAAGCTCGCCACCACCGACCTAACCCCGACCCTCGCCGGTATTTATTACACGACGTCTACGAGCAACTCCTACACATTTGATATTTACGACTCGGTGAACGGCGCTGCAGCCACAAAGATAGGCACGTCCACCAGTGCAAATTACAGCAAGACAACGCATGTATGGACCTATACGCCCGGCAGTAACCTGACGGTGGGCACTCATGTGTTTTACGCAATCCGCAACGGAAAAAGCGGATCCACCTACACATCCGGAACCTACACTCTGGTCATTGATGCGCCGGCCACCCCGACAATCGCCGACCCCGTCTCAATTCTCAGTGGTTCGCCGACATCCACCACAAACCGCAATTTCATCTTCGATGGCACCGCATCGCCTTTGGTGAATCTGTACATTTACGACGGAGGCACCCTGCTGGGTGCAACAACGGCGAATAGCAACGGCGTTTGGCAATTCACGGTCCCCGGCAATACCTATCTGAGCAATGGTGCCCACACTATCACGGCAAAGGACGTTACCAATTCCACCGTTGGCACCACCTACCAGTCATCCAATCACTACCTGACGGTCACATCTTCCGTACCCACCATTACGCTCAGCAATATCGACATATCTTCCGACACGGGCGCCAGCGACACGGACTTCGTTACGGCAACCCAGAAGCAAACCATTACGGCAACCCTCTCGGCAACCCTGGGTACCAACAAGCTTTTCGCCTCCCTCGATGGTGGCAGTAGCTGGACGGAAGTGACCAGCTACGTCAGCGGCACGACCCTGACCTGGACTGATCAGAACCTGCGCAGCGGGTTTAGCGACCCGGCCCAATTCGTCCCCTGGGCTATCCAGTTGAAGGTCAAGAATTCCACCGCCACGTCGGAAGGACTGACGGCGACCCAGGACTACCGCTATATTCCCAGCCTGGGAGACCCGCTCATCACCCGACAAGGCTGGGTGACGGCCAGCACCCCGACCCTGTACGGCACCGCCGACGCCAATTCCATCGTGTACATCTATGACGGCGGCGTCGCCAGCAACGGCAGCGTCACAGGGGGAAGTTTGCTGGGTACGGGCACACCGGACAGCGGCGGCAACTGGAGCTTCACCCCTGCCACGCCCTTCAGCAATGGCCTGCACAATCTCAACGTCAGTGCCCACGATCCCTACTCCGGCGCCACGGCAGCCCATACGGATAGCAAAGCCCTGACCATAGATTCCACTCTGCCGGTGGTCAGCAACATTCAAATTTCCACCGACAGCGGCAGCAGCAGCAGTGATTTCATTACGGCCACCGCAACGCAAAATATCACGGCGACCCTGAGTTCCACTCTGACGCCAGGCGTACAGACCGTTTGGGGCAGCACGGACGGCGGCAGCACTTGGTCCGACATCACGGCCTACGTGTCAGGCACGACCATCACCTGGAATGGCCCCATCGTAAACGGCAGCCCTACGCACACCGGCCTTACGCTCAGCGGCAGCAGCAGCATCCAGTTCCAGACCCGTAATGTCACGGCCTTCGGTGCCATCCCGGAGCAGGCTTTCACCATCGATGCCACGAACCCGGTTTTGTCCGCCGCCAGCAACAAAGCCGTATTCGACGGCAATGACTCAACTCTGACCCTGCAATTTTCCGAGGCAGGATCGGGTTTTCTGGACGCCAGCGGCGGCATCCCCGCCGCCAGCAGCTTTACCCTCAAGAATGGCTCAAACACCATCAGTACCAGTGATATCACGGCTGTCAGCGTAGACGCGGCCAACGGCACCGTTACTCTGAGTTTGAACAGCAGCAATGTCAGCAGTGTCACCTCGGTTGCCTATACCGCTCCCGCATCAAATCCCCTGCAGGATGTGGCAGGCAATAAAGTCCTTACTTTTAGTGCGACAGCCGTCACTGACATCACCAGCCTGACCCTGCCCTCCGCCCCGAGCCTGGTATTGGCGACCGCATCGGATAGCGGCACCAGCACCAGCGACCTGAAAACAAGCGCCCTGACCCCCTCGGTCACGGTAACCCTCCCCAGCGGTGCGGCAGTCGGCGATATGGTGTATGTCTACCTGGATGGCAGCAGCACGCCCATCGGCTCCAAATCCATCAGCAGCGCGGTAGCCAACAACGGCACCGTCAGCATCACCCTGTCCAGCCTGGGCGCAGATGGCGGCAAGACCTTGTATGCCCAGACGCAGAATGCCCTGGGAACCTCGGACCTGTCTGCCGCCCTGTCCATCACCCTGGACACCCTGGCCCCCGCATTCAACACTGCCGCCGTCAAGGCAAGCACCCTGGTCATCAATCTGGATGAATTCGGCACCGGCCTCTACGCCACCAGCCTGGTGGCGGGAAATTTCAGCGTAAACGTAAGCGGTACCGTGGTGACCCCAAGCAGCGCAAGCCTTGACGCCGCTGCGGGAACCGTGACCCTGGTCCTGCCCAGCCCGACCGGGAGCGCCGACGCCATCACCGTAAGCTACAGCGGCACGAGCATCAAGGACATCGCGGGAAATCTTCTGCCCACCTTCTCCGGCAAGTCTGTCTCGAACAACAACCCGGACATCACCGCCCCGACGGCGCCTGGCCTGACCCTGAACGCGGCGTCTGATTCCGGCACCAGCAGCAGCGACAGCAAAACCAGCGTGGATACCCCCTCCGTGCGGGCGAGCCTCAACGGCACGGGGGCCACGCTCCCGGTCATCGGTGATGTGGTCAAGGTCTATCTGGGCGCGACCCAGGTGGGCACGGCGACATTGTCCAGTGCCGACATCAACAACCACTATATAGACATCACCACCACAACCCTGGGCAGCGACGGCAGCAAGGCCCTGACCGCCACCATCACCGACGCGGCCAATAATGTTTCCCCCAGCGGCACCCTGTCGGTACTGCTGGACATGACGGTTCCGGTAATCAGCACCGCAACGACTGACGGCACCAGCCTGGTTCTGACATACACGGAGAGTGGCGCTGGGTTCGGGGGCACCACACCGGCCGTCGGCGACTTCACGGTATTCCGCAACACCAGCGTGCCGGTCACGGTGACAGGAGTCACGGTGGACAGCAGCACAAAAACCGTAACCCTGGCGCTGGCGGCCGGGATTCAGAATGGCGACTCGGTCAGCGTGTCTTATACGCCGGCAGCCAATCCCCTGCAGGACGTGGCGGGCAATAACGCCGCTGCCTTGAATGCCCGCGCCGTAACGAACATCCCTCACGTCAACGTCGCCCCCACCCTGGGCGGCAGCTTCACCACCGCCGGCACGGTCAACGACAACGCTACCACGACCCCTTTCTCAGGCGTCACCTATACCGACGCGGACGGACCCGCATACAGCCTCACCATCAGCTACACGGCAGCCAACGGCAGCCTCGCCGGCACCGGTCTGAGTGGCTCCGCCGGCAGCTACACCCTCACAGGGGCCGATGCGGCCACGCTGCAATCCCGCATGCGTGCCCTGGTATTCACCCCCACCGCCAACCAGGTGGCCGCCAACAGCACGGTGCAAACCACCTTCACCCTGACGCCCAGCGACGGATCCCTGACGGGGACGGCCGACGCCACCACCCGGGTCACGGCAACTTCCATCAACGACGCCCCGGTCTTCACCAGCGCCACCAGTGTCAGCGCGGCGGAAAACCAGACCACCGTACAAACCGTCAGCGCCACGGACCCGGAGGGCAGCACACCCACGTTCAGCCTGGTGGGGGGTAGCGACCAGGCAAAATTCAGCATCAATGCCACCACGGGCGTCCTGACCTTCATTGCGGCCCCCAACTACGAGGACCCCACGGACACCGACGGAAACAACACCTACCAGGTCACCGTACGGACGTCCGATGGCAGCCTAAGTCGGGATCAAACCGTGACCGTGTCGGTTACCAACGTCCTCGACGCACCGGACCTGATCACTGCGGACGACACGGGTGCCAGTTCCAGCGACAACGTGACGAATATCGCTATGCCGCGCTTTCGCATCGGCATCCCGGGTTCGGGGGCGGTTGCCGGCGATATCGTGAAACTCTTCTACCGGGGGGCTGTCGTGGGCTCCGCCATTCTGACTGCCGACGATCTGGCCAACGGCTATGTGCAAGTGGCCCCTGCCACCTCGTTGGTGGATGTGGGGGGCAGCCTGTCATCCCTGGAAGTAAACTGGACCAACTGGACCAGCGCCACCTCGAACACGGCCACCGGCACCATTACCGCAGGCTCCCACAACATCACCGTGAGTCTTTCCAGCACCACCAACTTCTCCTTTACCCAGGTCAGCGGCGGGACGAACTTCTGGAACCCGACCACGCCCTACGAAAGTTCCGGGGTACATGCGCCTTCCACCCCGGACATCATTGCCTTTAATCCCAGCGGCACCCGCACCCTGACCTTCTCGGAACCAGTTGAAAACCTGTATTTCGGCTTCGTCAGCATGAATGGCAACGGCTACCGTTTCGATCGGGATTTCGACATCCTGAGCCAGGCCAATGTATCGGCGGGCTACTGGGGGGCGGGGCTGGCGGCGAAGCGGGAAGTCGTCATTGGCGGCCAAACCTACTACGAACTCTATGCAATCTCCGGGGAACCCCACGGTGTCATCCAGTTCAAGGGTTCCTTCCCAAGCCTGACCTGGCTGAACCCCAACACCGAAAACTGGCACGGCTTCACCGTGGGCGTCAAGGCCAGCGCCGCCGATCTGCGCACGGTGACGGCCCAGTTCGTCTCCGCTGGCAACACGGTACTTGCCACCACCCCCGGGGTGGATGTCAACGTAACCCTGGACGCCACGGCTCCCACCGTCGTCGTCGCCGACAACGTCCCGGGCACCGTGAATGCCGCCACCAGCAGCTTCGCCTACACCTACACTTTCAGCGAGTCCGTCACCGGACTCGCTGCGGATGACTTCACCGTTACAAACGGCAGCATCAGCAGCCTCACCGGCAGCGGCACCACATGGACAGTGAATGTCACGCCCTCCGCCGGGGTCGCCAGCGGCAACATCAGCCTGACCCTGCGCCAGGGCGCCGTCAGTGACGCCGCCGGCAATCCCAATGCCGCCACCACCGAAGCCAGCCAGGCCATCGACACCAAGGCCCCGGTGCCGACCATCACGGTCAATGCCGTCACTACCGACAACGTCCTCAACGCCGCCGAGGCCGGCGGCAGTGTGGCCATCACCGGCACCGTCGGTGGCGAGTTCATCACCGGCGACACCGTCACCCTGGTCATCAACGGCAGCAACTACACCGGCACCGTCAGCAGCCTCGGGGCTTTCAGCATCAACGTGCCCGGCTCCACCCTGTCCGCCGACAGCGATCTGACCATCGCCGCCTCTATCGCCACCACCGACGCCGCCGGCAATCCGGGCAGCGCCAGCGCCACCAAGACCTACACCAAGGATGTGGCCGCCCCGGTGCCG